>JAHFUR010000012.1 GCA_023264995.1 Acidimicrobiia bacterium
CGGCGTCCGGCTCGACGAGCACGACCGTGGCCCCGCCGGCGGCCAGCCGGGCCGCCAGCCCGGCGGCGCCGTCCCAGTCGACCGGGACGACGACGACCTTGCCCGACAGTGCCATGCCCCCCAGTCCACTCCAACCGGTGACGCTTCGCCGGCGGGCGGAATGCTGACCAGCTCGGTCGGGTTTAAGATGGCGACATGCCGACTCCCGCACCGATCGACGCCAGGGGGCCCCGCTTCAACCAGGGGGTGCTGGCGGTCGCGCTCCTCGGCGGCTTCCTGGTCGACTGGCGCCCCGTGGTCCCCCTCTTCGCCCTCGTCCTGCTGGCCGGCGCCGCCCTGGGCCCCAAGTACGGGCCGTTCCTGGCCCTGTACGCCAAGGTGATCAAGCCCCGCCTCGGGCCGCCGAAGACCATGGAAGACCCCCGCCCGCCCCGCTTCTCGGCCTCGGTCGGCGTCGCCTTCCTCGGTAGCGGCACGCTGGCGTTCGCCGCCGGCCACGCCGGCGTCGGCTGGGCCCTGGCCCTGGTCGTGGCCGCCCTGGCCGGGCTGTCGGCCACCACCGGCCTGTGCGTCGGCTGTGAGATCTACCTGCTCCTGGCCCGTCGTACCTCGGTCGTGGGCTAGCCGGCGATGTTCCTGGCCCGAGGCACCGTCGTCATCGTCGTCCTGTTCGCCGTCGCCTTCGCCGGCCGCCTGTACCGGGCCTGGCGCTCCGGGTTGCAGGCCGACCGTCCGGCGCACCCGCTGGTGCCGGCGTCGCTACTGGCCGGCGCGGCCCGCACGTGGGTGGTCTTCACGTCGCCCTACTGCGCCACCTGCGGCCCGGTCGCCGACCGCCTCCAGCTCTCCGACCCGTCTGCCCGAGTCGTGAAGGTCGACGCCACCCGCGAACCTCACTTGGCCGGCGCCTTCTCGGTCCGTTCCGCCCCCACGGTGCTGCTGGCCGACGCCGCCGGCAACGTGACGGCCCGCCTGGTCGGCGCCGAGGCGGTCGAGGCCTACGTCGCCGCCCGCTGATCCCCGAGCGTTTGGTCAATCGGGGGTGAGATAACACCCCCGATTGACCAAACGCTCGGTGGCGCTACGTCCGGAGGCCCCAGTAGGGCTGGCGGCCGGCGGGGATCTCGGACCGGAGCGGGTTCTTCTTGTCCCGCTCCGAGAGGATCGGCTCGGTGAGCCGCCAGTCGGCGGCCAGCGCCGGGTCGTCCCAGGCGACGCCCAGCTCGTCGTCGGGGTTGTAGTACTGGTCGACCATGTAGGTGATCGTCAGGTCGGTGAGGGCGGCGAAGCCGTGGGCCACACCCGGCGGGATGAACACGCCCCGGCCGTCGGCCTCGCCAACCTCCAGGTGGAGGGTGGACCCGTCGGTGGGCGAGCCTTCGCGCAGGTCGTGGAGCACCACCAGCGAGTCACCCCGGGTGAAGTACCAGTAGTCGGCCTGGTGGAGGTGGTAGTGGAGGCCGACGACGGTGCCCTGGGCCTTGTCCGACCGGTTGCCCTGCACCATCTCCCGCCCGTGAGGGAACCACGAGCGCCGGTAGGTTTCGACGAAGCGGCCGCGGGAATCGCCGAAGGCCGTGGGCTCGACGATGTAGACGCCCTTGATGACGTCGGACTCGGTGACGGTTGCGAAGCTCATAGTTCGAAGCGACCGTAGCCGCCGCGATAGAAGATCAGCGGACGACCCTCGTGCTCGACGTCGAGAGCGTGGACACGGCCGACGACGATCAGGTGGTCGCCGGCGGGGTGCTCGGCCTCAACCGTGCAGTCGACCCAGGCCAGGGCCCCGGCCAGGACCGGGGCGCCCGAAGGCGCCGGTCGCCACCCCACACCCTGGAACCGGTCGGGGCCGTGAGCGGCGAAGGCCCGCGACAGCGCCTCCTGGTCCTCGGCCAGCACGTTCACGCAGAACGACCCGGCGGTCCGCAGCCCAGGCCAGGTGGACGACCCCACCCCCACGCAGAACGCCACCAGTTCGGGTGCCAGCGATACCGAGGTGAAGGAGTTCACCGCCAGCCCGACCGCGTGGCCGTCCACGGTGCCCGTGACCACGGTGACGCCGGTGGCGAAGTGGCCGAGCACCTGGCGGAACCGGGCCGCGTCGATGCCCTGCGGCCCGGATGCGTTGCCGTGAAGGTCGATCGGCACACGCTACGCGCCACGGTCCTCCCGTCGGGCAGGATGGGCGGGACACGACAACAGGAGGAAGCACATGGCGAACTGTTTGCTGGTGTTCAAGGGTGGGAGCGTGCCCGAGACCGAGGAGGAGCAGCAGGCCGTCATGAGCGCGTGGGGCGCGTGGTTCGCCACCCTGGGCGAGGCCGTCATCGACCCGGGGAACCCCTTCGGCGGGTCGATGACCGTCGGCCCCGATGGCACGGCCACCGACGGCGCCGGTTCCGAGCTCACGGGCTACACCGTGCTGGCCGCCGAGAACCTGGCCGCGGCCACCGAGATGGCCAAGACGTGCCCCATCCTCGCCGGCGGCGGCACCATCGAGGTGTACGAGACGTTCGACGTCATGTAGGCAGGCGCAGCTCGGCGCCGGCCAGCACGGCCAGGCCGTCGGCGACCAGGCCGGCGGCCGCCCGGGCCGCACGGTCGGGGTCGGCCGGCCAGCCGGCGGCGTCGGCCCATGCCGTCTGAGCCACGGGGCCGCGCCGGAGGGCGTCGACAAGGCGGCCGCGGCCCTGGCGGTCGGACCCGGCGAAGGTCGACTGCCGGCGGCCGGCACCCGCGGACCCGACCGCCGGGTCGGGCTCGGGGGCGCCGCACGAGGCCCATGCGCAGCAGGCCCGCACCGGGCAGGACTGGCACCGGGGTGCGGTCTTGGTGCACACGGCGGCGCCGAGGTCGAGCATGGCCTGGTTCCAGGCCCACCCGGCGCCGGCGGGCACGAGCTCGTCGGCCAGGGCCTGGGCCTCACCTCGGCTGAGCGGCCGGCCGGCAGCGGCCCGGGCCAGGACCCGGGCGCTGTTGACCTCGACGACCCCCACGTCGGCCTCGAAGGCGAAGGCCAGCACGGCCCGAGCCGTGTACGGCCCGACGCCGGCGAGCGCGACCAGCTCGGGCAGGGTCACCGGCAGCGCGCCGCCGTGGCGTTCGACGATCTCGCCGGCGGCCCGGTGCAGGTTGACCGCCCGGCGGTTGTACCCGAGGCCGGCCCACGCCCGGACCACGCTGGCCACGGGCGCTGCGGCGGTGGCGGCCGGCGTGGGGAACTCGACGAGGAACGCTTCGTACCGGGGGACGACGCGCGCCACTTGCGTCTGCTGGAGCATCAGCTCGCTCACGAGCACGGCCCAGGGGTCACGGGTCCGCCGCCAGGGCAGGTCGCGCCGGGAGCGGGCGGCCCACGCCATGAGCGAATCCTGCAGGGCCTCCACCCGGAGCGAGCGTAACGTCGCCACCATGATCGAGCTGGGCCTGCGCAACGACGTGTACCGCCGCCCCCTCATGACCGCCCTCGACCGGCTCGGCCTGCGCGAGGGGTGGCGCTGCGCCGACATCGGCGCCGGTGGGGGCGATGTGAGCGTGGCCCTCGCCGAGATCGTCGGCCGTGACGGCCGCATCTACGCCGTCGACATCGACCCTGCGGCCCGCGACCAGGTCGCCGAAGTGGCGGCCGCGTCGGCCCAGGTGGTGGCCATCACCCAGGCCGGCGAGGACCTGTTGCTCCCGGAGGCCGTCGACCTGGCCTTCTGCCGGTTCCTCCTGTTGCACGTGCACGAACCCCTGGTCGTGCTGTCCCGGATGGGCGCCGCGGTGCGGCCCCGGGGCTGGGTCGTCGTCCAGGAACCGATCACCAGCGCCGGCCGGGTCGACGGCGCGCCCATGTCGATGCCCGACGCCCGCCACCCCGACATCGGCGCCCTCCTGCCGGCGCTCGCCCGCCAGGCCGGCCTCGAGGTGGTGGACGCGTGGGCCGAGGCGCCGGCCGGCGCCGGCCCCGGGCCCGTCGCCGACTACCTGGCCCACCTCACCGGCGTCGACCCCGGCGACGACCCGGTCGTCCTCCCGCCACTGGTCACCGTCGTGGCCCGCCGCCCCGACTGAGCGTCACTGTTCATCGAGCAGCGCGTCGATCGACGACTGCCAGGTGGAGTCCACTCGCTGGATGGGACCGATCCGAGTCGGATCCTGGGGCCAGGGCACGAGGTCACGCGCCCATTTGAACCGGAAGGTCCAGCGGCCGGTCACTGAGAACATGCAGGCGGCCAGGATGTCGAAGGCATCGAAGCTGTACTTCCGGCCGGCCCCTGAATCCCGCGTCTTCTGCGTCTCGACTTTGGCATCGCCGTCCTTGTACGTCTCCCGCAGGGCGTTCTTGCATTCGACCGTGACTACGGGGCCGGCGCGCAAGGTGACGCGGAAGTCGGGCTGACCGTCGGCATCAATGGGGCGCACCGCGGCGATCGAGGGGTCGCTGGCCAGCAACCGGCCCAGGTGGTGCTCGGCGACGCTTCCTCGGACCGCGACACCGAGACGGAAGTTGGATTCGACGATATCGAGGATCGTTGCCGCATCGATGCCGAAGAGGCGCTCAAGGACATGACGGTCCACCTGCCCTGCTCCGAACCGCTCCGCCAAGCTGATGCGGAGCGCTGTGTCGAGGCCGAGACTGGTGGCAAGCGCCTCGAACCTGGCGTAGTCGAGGAAGCGGCCCGGCTTCATCCCGACCATCGACTCGAGACCATCCCAACCGCCGGCGACGTCCCCTCGGGGCTTCTCCTTCTCCTTGGCCCACGCCGACCAGCCATGGGCGAGAACTCCAGCCTCGTGCTCGTCACGGTAGTAGCCGGAGATCCCGATCGGGAGCTCGGCGTACACGGTGGGATCGAGCCCGACGATCAGCTCCCGCTCAGGATCGACGGCCAGGACCAGTGTCACGTCCACGCCGGCCGGGTCACGGCCCAGCGGGTTGGCCTCCAGCCGGTGGTGCGTTGGGTCGCCGAAGCGGAACTGGAACCGGTGCTCGGCATGGGGCCGGTTCCTTATGAGCCGTCTCGTGGTGGTGAACGGGTAGAGCAGCAGCCCGTAGCGGTGCCCGTCCCCGTCCTCGGCTCCGAGGAACATGGGGGCGACCTTCTCCTCCGGGAAGGAACAGGAAACGACCCTCCCGCCGGCTTCGTCCACGGCGCATCTGAGCAGGTCAATGACCGGTTGACGCTTGGTGTTCACCCGGTACAATTTCGGGACGTAGGAGCGGCCTGCGAGCCCGGTCATTCCAGGCCGATGGAGTGGGCAACGCTGCGGGCGACGTGCTCCGCCAACCGCGGAGGGACGGAGTTGCCGAGCTGGGCTTGTACGGACGCGCGGCGGCCAACGAACTCGAACTCGTCTGGGAAGGTAAAGAGCCGCCGGAGCTCGGGTACCCGTAGCCGGCGGTTCTCCCAGTGGAACGGCCCGACATTCGGACCGGGATGCGCCTGGATGGTGGGCGAGGGCTTGTCCGGATCCAGCTTCAACAGGAACGACCAGTAACGGGACCGCCATTCGAAGAGGGGCTCCGGGTGCCCACGCTTGGCCGTGAAGTGCAGGTAGTTCTCGCCGGGCGGGATGCTGGGCAGGAGGTGCCCCCACTGGCCCCGCACGGCCTCCTCGGCCTCGGGCTGCGTGACCAACCCGGCCAGCGCCTGCCCTGTCGTGACGTAGGGGGCGAGGCCATCCTCCGCCCCCCTGCGTCTCTCCCACAGTCCTTGGTTGGTCGGCATCGGCAGTTCGGGGAGCGCGCCGCCCTTGCGGCACCCGACCAGGAACAGTCGGGGACGGGCTTGTGGCACGCCGTAGTCGGCGGCGTTCAGGACCTTCCAGCGCGACACATAACCGGCCGCCTCGACCTCGGCCAGGAGCCGTGCGAACGCCGGCCGGCTCGCCTGATTGTCGAAGGTCAGCGCATAGACATTCTCGAGAATGAAGCAGCGGGGCCGGGCTTCGTTGAGGACCCGCGTGTACGCCTGGAGCAGGGTGGCGGCGGGATCCACGCCCGCCCGCTTCCAGTCGAGCCAGAACCCCGACTTCGAGAAGGCCACGCAGGGCGGGCCTCCCACCAGCAGCTCCGGTCGGTCCCGAAGGCTAAGGCCCCCGGCTGAGAGGATGTCACGGGTCGTCAGTCCTCGACCGGCCCGGGTGGCGAGGGGGTAGAGGTCGCCTCGCACCACCTCCCGGAGGTCGGGAAAGAAGAGCGGCGCGTTCTTTTCCATGGTGTCGGCCGCGTCACCGTCCCACTCGACTGCCGCCACGGTCGCGAAACCGGCGGCCTCTATGCCGAGGTCGAGCCCGCCCGCGCCCGAGAACAGGGAGATGGCGGCGCCGGCGGTCACGGCACCAGTCTGGTCGGCTGAGCGGCGCGCGTCGCGCACCCCCGGGCCGGCGAGAAGGCCCAGTTGCACACCGCGGGCGTAGCGATCGACGGGGCGTGGTCCCATGGGCCAAGTAGACCAGTGCCCTGAGACATTTCAGTCCTCGACCGTCAGCTCCCGCAGGTAGAACCAGCAGGTCCGCCAGCGGACGACGCCCCGGACGGGCAGGCCGATGAGGTACCAGAACATGCGCCACGTCTCCCGGTAGCCCCGCTTCAGGCCGAGCTTGTGACGCTTGGTGCGATGGCTGACGCCGGCCATGACCCGCACGGTCGTCGGTAGCCGGCCTTCGGCAATGACCTCGTTGATCATGATCTCGATCGAGTAGCCGGTGCGCTTCTCGGGGTGGACGGAGTCCCAGACCCAGCGGGGGACGATGCGCTCCCCGCTGGTGGGAGGGAGGCGCCGGACGAGGGGGTTCAGCATCCCGTAGTCGAACCAGCCGACTGACATGGCGGCCCGGCCCTCGAGGTACGGCCGGCAGATGTCCTCCAAGTGGGCGCCGGTGAGGCCGACGCAGTCGGCGTCGCAGAAGAGGATGGCGTCCGCGTCGGTGGCCGCGACGCCGGCCTCCATGGCCTGGGCCTTCGAGCCGCTCCCCGTCTCGCGGCGGACGACCTTGGCGCCGGCGGCCAGTGCCCGGTCGGCCGTGCCGTCGGTGGAGCCGTCATCGACGACGATGACCTCGCGGGCGAAGCGACAGGCCCGCGCCGCGGCGACCACCTCGCCCACCGTCGACGCCTCGTTGCGCGCCGGGATCACTACGTCGATCGTCATGTGGGCGACGATGTTAAGGCCTGCTCGCCGCTATGGGTCGGCGAGGTCCCTCCCGTAGCCGAGGGCGGTCGAGAAGACGGCCATAGCGATGAGCGCCCACCAGAAGGACCCGAAGGGGGCGACGAACCGCCATACCCCGCGCAGGTCCCGGAACTGCCGGGTGTGGGCGGCCAGGTAGACCCACCAGCCGACGATCAGGCCTTCGGACCCGCTCACCACCACCCGCCAGAACGGCTTCGACCAGAACCACGTGACCCAGGTGGCCGCCGCCGTGGCCGCCATCGGCACCAGGCAGGCCCAGACCGACCCGACCCCCCACTTGCCGTCACCGGGCGCGGGCTTGGCCGCGCTGGCCACGACGGAGCCGGACCAGCTCTGACCGATCAGCGCGGCACCAGCGACGACGAGGGCGGCCAACGCCAGCGTCGCCACCACCCAGCCGTCGTCCCATCGGAAGCGGCGCACGGCGGCGCCGTCGGGGGCGGTAGAGGTGTCATACCCCGTCAGCCGGAGCCAGACGGCGACGAACACCAGGGTGCCGACGGCTATCAGCCACCGGCCGAGCCGGTGTTCAGGCGCCCGGGGGAGGATGCAGCCGAGCACGAAGAGCGTGACGGCGACCGCCGTCCGCCGGCGGGCCAGCACGAAGCCCATGGCCGGTGCCAGGGCCGGGGCCAGACCGATGCGCAAGGCCCGCAGCACCGACCCCAGGCGGGCGAACAGCGACCGCCACCCGACGAAGGTGGCCCGCATGCCGAGGGCGGTGGTGGCCTTGTCGCCCCAACGATCGCCCAGGCGGCGCGACGCGGTGTCCCAGGCCGCGACGGCTTCCGCCATCGTCGCCGGCGGGCTGGTCCCCGCCGCGCTGTCCTGGGCCCGGGCGAACTCCGACGCGAAGATCTCGGCCTGGCGGCGCCAGAGGAGGAGCGCCCGGGTCACGGGCGGGACCGGCGAGGTCTCGACCAGGGCGGCGAGCTCGGCCCGCACCGCCTCGTGCACCGCGTCGGTCCAGAGCGCTTCGCCCGCGTCGACGATCTCTTGGCTCCAACGCGGGGCCGCGAGCGGTGCGGTGCAGATGCGCCGGATCTCGTCGGCCAGCGCCTGCCGGTGCCCGGCGCCGGTCCTGGCGATCCGCCGCGGGTCGAGGACCAGGTTCACCAGCGTCGACGCGGCATCGGCCTGGCCCCACATCCAGTCGTTGGCCCGCCACCGCCGGTCGAGGAAGGCGGCGAAGTTGTGGAGCTGGTTCCCGGCCAGCTTCGATCCCGGGTCAAGGCGCACCGGGTCGTATTCCAGCTCGGAGGAGGAAGGGCCCGACGTGGCGAGAGGCATGCGCCGGAGCGACTGGAACCGGAGCGCCTCCGCCGGCGCCGGGACCGGCCCGGGCCAGAGGAACGCCCGGGCCCACGGGCAGTCGGCCGTGCCTGACAGCGTGAGGTACCGGATGCGGTCGAGGCTCCCCGTGGGCGCCCCGCGATGGAGCGGGAGCAGGGCGCGGTCGATCACGTCGAGGACCGCGCAGGCCTCCACGGGCTGACCGCCCCGCGGGATCCTGGCCATCGCCTGCCCTACGATCGACGCAGGACCACCTTCATCCCCCGCCTGGCCCCGCACGGCAACCGCGAGCGCGCCCAGCTCCAACCAGGCACTGGCCACGGTCGGCGCCTCCTCCCGGGCGAACGACCGGCGGACCTCGACGAGATCGCCGGCCACCTCGGGAGCTTCGCCTGTGGCCTCGACGGCCACGAGTGTCCGCCAGTTCAGCGTGCAGGCGTCGCGCAACGCTCGCTCGCGGATGTCGTAGAGCGCCTTCTTCACCAGCCCGACGTCGACGCCGCCGTCTTCCAGGGCGCGGCACCACTCGATGAGAAGGCTGGCCGCCCGGATGATCGCCGACCATGGCCGGAGGGAGTGGCGGGACAGTGACGGGAGCCCGTCGCTCCCAGGGATCTCGATCTCCCCCAGCCGACGGGTGAGGTCGGCCCGGAGGGCGGCCTGGTACGCGCCGGTCCGCCCGGTGAGCTTGGGCTCGACCTCCTTGGGAGGCTCGAGGGCATCGAGGTGCTCCCACGGCGACACCAGCAGGTCGGCCAGGCGCTCGGCATCGAGCTCGGCCACGGCCCTGAGCCCGGCCATGTCGGCGGGCGGCGGGGGCGGAGCGGCCAGCAGTTGGCGGAGGAGCCGGGCCCGGTCGTCGAGCACGCATTCGACCGCCTTGTTGTGCGCCTCCAATGCGTCGAGGTCGGCGACGAGGGACTTCGACCGCAGCGACCGCGCCGAGGTGGCCAGGACGTCGAACGGCCGGGCGCCGTCGCGGATCAGCGAGGCCCGCGCCCGAGCTTCCCTGGCCGCCGCCCGGGCGTCGGGCACGCCGGGACTGGGGTGGAGGTACAGCAGCACCCGCTCGGTCGGGCCATCGGCCGGGGCATCCTCGATGGCCCGGGACGCTTTCCCGACGGGCATGTTGTCGACCACCCCGCCGTCGAAGAGCAACAGTGGCCGGGGCCGGGACGGCCGGAACTCCAGGTTGCCGACCAGCTTGTCGGTCTCGATCGTCATGGGCTCGAAGGCGAACGGGAAGGACGCGGTCGAACGGGCGGCCAGCGCCAGGTTCACCACATTGTCCGGTCGGAAGTCGGTGAACCCCTGGCGGTGGCGCAGGTGGACAAGGCCATCGATGCGCTGCTCGATCACCGGCGCCGAGGGGTCGGGCGCGGCCTCCGACGGGTTGGAGACGACCGAGGTCACCGAGAGCAGCACGTCCATGCGCTGGACCCTTGGGGCACCGTTCGGTGTGGGCGCCGGCGTGGTGATGGCCGCGAGCTGCGCCTTGAGGCGGTCGTAGAAGTAGCCGCCGTCGAGTAGGGACAGCTTGGCTTTCAGCGTGCTCTTCCGGAGGAGGCGGCGGATGTCGGCATCGTCCATCCAGACATCGCGGAGCCCTTCGACGGAAGCCCCCGACGCCATCGCCGCGGCCAGGATCACCGCGTTCAGGCCGCCGGCGCTCGCGCCTGAGAGCACGTCGACCTCGACCGACCCGTACCCCAGGGCCCGGGCCGCGCCGGCCAGCGCGCTCGGTGGGCCGGGCCCGCCCACGTCGACGCGCAGCTGCTCGATCTCCCGCACCGCGCCGCCGATCCACACCGACAGGCTCACACCGCCCCGCATGGCCAAGGCCAGGCGGAGGGCCCCGCGGGCGATGGCCGGCGGGGTCTCGGTCGTCATCGGCGCCGTGACTCGTTCACTCGGGCCGGAGAGTAGGTCACGGCCCGCGCCACGCGCCGGCCTTACCTCGGGCGACCGCCCGTCTCGGCCAGCAGGCGGGACATCCCGAGGCGGGCCGCCAGCTCGGCTGCTTTCCGCCGGGAGTCCCTGGCCCTCCGGCGGTCGACGGCCCGGCCGCGGTCACGGAGGGCCAGCGACCACTCGTGGCGGGTGCGGGCCACGAGGGGGAGGGCGCCGATGGCCCGATGGACGGCGAGGGCGGAGCGGAAGTGCCGCTCGGCCTCGTCCCACCGGTGCGCCGACGCCGCGGCCATCCCGCAGGCTCGCGCCACTGACCCCTGGCAGGCGCGCGCCCGGCCGACCACGACGAGCTGCTCGGCGAACGGCTCGAGCATGGCCCCGATGGCCGCCGCCCGGGGCCCGTCGCCGACGGTCCACGCCACCTCGGCCAGTGAGGCCAAAGGGGATAGCCGGCCGGGGCTTCGGACCAGCTCACCAAGGCCGTGGTCGGTCACCCGGCGCAGCTCCTCGGCGGCCAGGTCGAGGCGGCCGGCCCGGGTGAGCGTGAGGGCCAGGGCCGCCCGCCAGGCCTTGGGGTCGACCGGGCCCGAGGCCCGGACGCGGCACTCCTCGGCGATCGCCGCCAGCTCGTCGTCACTGCCCCATTCGAGAGCCAGCCACCAACGTTGGGTCAAGAACGCGGTGTCGGCCTCGGGATCCCCGGCCTCCACCGCCAGGCGGAAGGACTCCGCCGACGCCCACCGGGCGTCCTCCGGCCGGCCCTCGAGAAGGGCGCGCATGGCCGACCAGGCCGCCACGTCGGCACCATGGCGGGGCGTCCCGAGAGCCCGGGAAATCTCGGCGTGGGCCGCCTGGTCGGCGAGGGCCTCCTCCACCCGGCCGAGCTGCAGGGCGTCGACGAGGTGCCAGGCCCGGGCCGACGCGGCCAGTTCGCCGCCGGCGCCAGCATGCTCACCCCTCCCGCCGCCGGCCGCGGCGATCAGCTCGCCGGCGGCGACCAGCCGGTCGGTAACGTGCTCCGGGCCGGCCATGGCCACGTGGCGGGCACGGAGAAGGGCGACGTCGACCGGGCGACCGGCCGGGGCGGCCGCCGGCACGACCGGGGCGGGCCGCTCCACTCCGTCGAGGACGTCGTAGAGTGCGTCGGACGCGAAGTCGGTGAAAGGGCTGGCCGCGGGCTCGATCGGGGCGCTGACCGGTCCGAGGAGGGAGCGGGCCTCGGCGGCAACCGCCTCGAGCTCGGGGTCTGCGCCCCAAACCGCCGCGACCTGGCCGAGGGCGAGAGCGGCCCGGGCCATGCGGGCGCCGTCGCCGCAGGAGCGGGCGAGCCCGGCCGCTTCCAGGAACGCCTGCCTGGCGCGCGACGCCTCGCCGGCCAGGCGCTGCGCCTCCCCGATGGAGAGGAGCAGGTCGGCCCGGACCTGGGGGGCGACACCGTTGGCCGCGGCCAGGGCGTTCCCGTAGTGGCCGGCAGCCTCGTCCCACGCCAGCAGCTCCAGGGCCCGGTCGCCCGCCCGCACGGCGTGGGCCATGGCCCGCAACGACCGGCCGACCGGCGCCGCGGCCCGGAAATGCCACGACAGGACGGCGGCCGGCGCCGCGTGCCGGCGCTCGAGGGCCTGCCCGACCCGCTCGTGGAGCTGCACCCGCACCATGGCGTCCAGGCCCCGGTCGACGGCCTCGCGCACCATGTCGTGGACGAAGCGGTGCTCGTGCCCGGCGCCGGCCGGCTCGGCGAGGATGAAGCCGGCGGCGGTCAGTTCGTGCAGCGCCGGCGCCACCCGGCCCGCCGAGACTCGCGCCGCTTCGGCGACGACATCAGCGTCGAACTCCGGGCCGGCTACCGCGGCCGCGGCCAGGAGCTCCCGCGCCGGGCGCCGGAGCCCGGCGACCCGGGCCGCGATCAGCTCGTCGAAGCGGTGCGCCGGCCCGCGGTCGAGCATTCCCGGTTGCAGCAGCTCGGTTGCCCACACCGCGTTCCCCGCCGACAGTCGCCAGAGCCGCCGGCCCAGCTCGGCGTCGCCGACCATCTCGGCGATGGCCTCGGGCGCCAGCCCGCCGACGTGGATCCGCGTGACGTCGGCCCTGGGGAGGACGGCGGCGAGCAGCTCGGTCAGAGGATGGGACCGGTCGAGCCCGCTGTCCCGGTAGGTGCCCACGACGAGAAGGTGGCCGTCGGTGGGGACCTCGGCGATCCGGCGTACGGCGAGCAGGGTCGACCGGTCGGCCCGGTGCAGGTCGTCGAGCACGAGGAGCACCGGCGCCCGTCGAGCGCGCGCCGCCAACGACGCCGCCACCGACCGCAGCATCGCGCTGCGGTCGCGATCACCGGTCGGGAGCTGGCCCAGGGCCTCGACGAGGGGATGGAAGGGCTGGGCCGCACCCACCGGGCACCGGCCGACGAGCACAGCCGCACCGGCGGCGTCCACCTCGCCGGCCAACTCCGCCGCCAGCCGGGTCTTGCCCACGCCGGCCTCCCCCGCCAGCAGGACCAGGCGGCAGGTGCCGCCGGCGGCGGCGGTGGTGTTCATGGCCACCGGCTCGCCGGCGGCGGCGGCCACCGGCTCGCCGGCGGCGGTCCAGGCCCGCCGCAAGGCACCCATCTCCGCCACCCTCCCGACAAGAGGCCCACCAAGGGGCGCGAGCCGTTGCACGACGAGGGAGGATGTCAAAGTCATCCGGCGTGGTATCGGCCTCGGCGCCGGCCGACTTGAGGGGTGGGCGCCGAGATCAGTCCTCGATGACCTGGCTCACGTCCAGGTTGTGGAAGACCGGCGGCGCGTCGCACAGGGCCATGACCGCCTCAGCCAGCACTTCGGTCTCGGGCAGGTTGGAGTTCTCCATGGCCGCCTCGTAGGACGGGAACTCCACGATGGCCACGTAGCGGCCAGGGGCGGCGCGGTCGACGCAGATCGTCGTCCGCTCAGCAGTACCCGTGCCCGCAGTGTCCTTGCGGTACTGGGTGACCAGGGCCTGCATCTCGTCCCACCGAGACGTCTGGTACTCGATGACCTGCAGAAACGGCATGGTGCGCTCCTCGCCTCGACTGTGGGACGGACCGTACTCAGTAGATTGGCTCGGGTGACGACCACGCCCCTCGACGCCGCCGCCACCGCTCTGCTCGACGACCGCCGGCAGCTCACCGCCGCCGAGCTGGCCGAACTGGCCGCCCTGCCGGCGGAGTCGCTGCCGGCGCTGGCCGCCCTGGCCCACCAGGTCCGCCTGGCCTGGTGCGGGCCGACGGTGGAGGTGGAGGGCATCATCTCGGCCAAGACCGGTGGCTGCCCGGAGGACTGCGGGTTCTGCGCCCAGTCGGCCCGGTTCGCCACCGTGGTGCGGGGCGCCCCCCTCCTGAGCCTCGCCGACCTGCTGGGCGCGGCCGAGGAGACGGCCCGGATGGGAGCGTCGGAGTTCTGCATCGTCGTCGCCCTGCGCGGTCCCGACGAGCGGACCCTGGCCCGGGTCATCGAGGCCGTCCCCCTGATCCGTGAGCGCACCGGCCTCAACGTGGCCGCCAGCCTCGGCATCCTGACCGAGGAGCAGGCCGGGCGGCTGGCCGCGGCCGGCCTCCACCGCTACAACCACAACCTCGAGACGGCCCGGTCGTTCTTCGGCTCCGTCGTCACCACCCACACGTGGGAGGAGCGGGTCGAGACCTGCCGCCTCGTCGGCGACGCCGGCATGGAGCTGTGCTGCGGCGTCCTGCTCGGGATGGGCGAGTCCGACGAGCAGCGCCTGGAGCTCCTCGGCCAGCTCCGCGACGTCGGCCCGGCCGAGGTGCCGGTCAACTTCCTCAACCCCCGGCCGGGCACGCCGATGGCCGACCGCCCCCTGGTCGAGCCGCTGGCCGCCATCCGCTGGATCGCCCTCTTCCGCCTGGGCCTGCCCGGGGTCATCCTGCGCTACGCCGGCGGCCGGGAGGTGACCCTCCGCCAGCTCCAGGCCATGGGCCTCACGTCGGGCATCAACGCCCTCATCGTGGGCAACTACCTCACCACCCTCGGCCGCGCCCCCCAGGACGACTTCGACCTGCTGGCCGACCTGGGGATGCCAGTGGGGGCGCTCTCCGCCGTCCTGTGACGAGCGGGCACTGCACCGGGTGTGGGCGGCCGGCGGCGGCATGCCCCGGCGGCTGCGCCGGCGACCTCGACCCGCCCCGCTTCTGCGCCGAGTGCGGCCGGCCGCTTGCCGTCCAGATCTTCCCCGGCCATGTCGTGGCCCGGTGCACCGGCCTTCGTTTGGTCAATCAAGGGTCGGATCGCACCACCAAATGACCAAACGGTCGGCGGTCCCGGCCCCAGACGGGCTCCTCGTCCGGGCCGGTCACGGGTCACAGCTCGTCGGCGCCGTCCCCTCCGTGAGCGCCGAGGTGGCGGGCCAGGAACCGGGCTGAGAAGGCGATCTCCTCCACCGGCACGTCGGTGTGGTCGCCGGGATGGGCATGCAGGCGCTTGTCCACTGAGCTGAAGGCGTCGAACAGCTCGAGCGACTCCGGCCGGGGGATGAGCGAGTCGTCCCACTGCAGGACGAAGTGGACCGGGCAGGTGATGGAGGCGGCGTCGGCGGCCATGCGGTCGCGAGTCGGGCCGACCAGGCCCATCAGGCCGAAGACGGCGACGCGGACCCGGGGGTCGGCGGCCACCATCGGCACGCCGTAGATCGTGCCCATGGACAGGCCCCAGTACCCGACCGGGCCATCGCCCACCTCGTCGAGCCGGCGAAGGGCGTCGACGGTGGCCCGCCAGTCCGCCACCATGTCGTCGGTGGTCCCCTCCCTCGACCACTCGGCCAGGAAGGCGCTGAACAGGGCGATGTCGTCGTCGTTGCCGGGCGCCCGCCGGTCGCCGTGGCCGGGACCGTCGATGGCCGCCACCGCGAACCCGAAGTCGCGGGCCAGGCGCCGGCCCAGGGCCACCAGGTAGTCGATCCGCTTGTGGCGGGTGGCGCCGTGACCGAGCAGCACGAGCGGGCGCGGCCCCGGCCCGGCCTCGGGGAGCCAGAGCACCCCGGGGACGAGCCGGTCCTCGACGTCCACCTCGAAGCCCCGTTCGCGGGCGCCACCCGCCGTTTCGGCCTCGCCCGTCCATCGCATGGCCTGCACGCTACCGAGTGGCCACCCGCTACCCTGGCCGGGATGCGCTCCCACGTGGAGGTGCTCGCCCGAGCGGCTCGCGCCGTCCACGGCACGGACGAAATCGCCGAGAAGGTTCAGTGGGTCCTCGATGAGCTGGGCGCGCTCACCGAGGCGCCACTCGTCGCCTTCGTCGGCCTCGGCGACCGGGTCGACATGGTGGCGGCGTGCGGCGTGGCTGTCGACGACGTCGACCGGTTCGCCCGTCCGGCCCTGACCCGGCTGGTGCACCCGGCCACCAGCGTCGGCCTCGTCCTGCATTCCGAGGATCTGGCCGCCGACCCCAGGCACCGGCGGTTCCTCCAGCGCCTCGAACTGCCGACCGACGCCAGCTGCCTGGCGGTGCCGGTGCTGGGCGGGAACGGGGCGCTGCACGGGGCCCTGCTCCTGGCTCACCCGAAGCCCGACATCTTCGACGAGCTCGACGGGGAGTCGGCGGCGGCCCTGGCCGACCACCTGGGGGTGGCGTTCGACAACCTCGAGACCATGGAGCGGTTCGCCGAGCTCCAGGCCGTCCAGCGGGAGATCGTCCACCAGCTCCAGGAGGCGGTCCAGCCGCCGGCGGTGCAGGCCGAGGCGGCCGAGCTGGGCGTCCACTACGTCTCCGCCGACCCGAGCTCCCCCACGGGTGGGGACCTCTACGACTGGCTCGTCCTCCCCGGGGGCGACCTCCACCTGGCCATCGTCGACGTGATGGGCAAGGGCGTGGGCGCCACCAAGGAGGCGGTCAGCGTGTGCCACGCCCTGCGCCTGCTCACCCTCGACGGGTGCCCGATGGAGGACCTCGTCGCCCGGGCCGACACGCTCACCACCGCCCAGAGCCCCGACCTCGTGGCCACCGTGATGGTGGCGCGCTACCGGCCGAGCGACGGCTTCGTCCGCCTGGCCGGAGGCGGCCACCCGCCGGCGCTCGTCATCTCGGGCGACGGGGTGGTACGCCAGGTCAGCGCCCCGGGCGTCCCCATCGGGTACCCGGGGGCGGGCACGACGCAGCTCGTCGAGCTGGTCCTCGGTCGCAACGAGACGCTGGTGCTGTACACCGACGGCCTGATCGAGGCCACCAAGGACATCCTGGTCGGGCTCGAACGCATCACCGCCGCCGCCTCGGAGACGGCCCAGTACCCGGCGCCCCACCTGGCCCGGGCGCTCGTGGAGCGGTCGTTGTCCGGCGCCATGCGCCGCGACGACTCGCTGGCGCTCGTCCTGCGCCGGCGGGTGGCCCCGGGCGCCGGGGCGGTGCCCCCTCTCGGCACGTTCGAGTACCGCTTCTCCCCCAGCCTGGCCACCATCCCCCTGGCCCGGCACCTCCTGGGGGACTGGCTGGAGCACCTGGCCATCGACGAGAGCGAGCGCGACGACCTGCTCCTGGTGGCCTCCGAGCTGTGCTCCAACGCGGTCCGCCATGCCAGCGGCGCCCCGGGGGCCTTGGCCATGCGGGCCTGGGCCGACGGCGACGCCCTGGTGCTGGAGGTGGAGGACGACGGCGCCGGCATGGAGCTGAGCGTCCGGCTCGAGGACCCCGACCTGGATGCGGAGACCGGCCGCGGCATCTACGTGGTGCGGGCCCTCACCGACGACCTCACGGTCCGCCGGGTCGACGAGCGCACCGTGGTCCGGGCCGTGCGCCGGGCCGTCCTGCCCGCGTGACCCCACCAAACCCGCCCCGGCGGCGCCGGTTTCTACATGAACACGTCGAACCCGGGCGTGGCCAGCACCGCGGTGAACTGGTACCACCACCGGAGGTCCGGTCGTGCTCAGCCAGTTCTTCGCCGTCGTCGACACCGACTACGCCTGCTGAGCCCGGCTGTGAAAGCCTGACGGCATCGACACCTGGGACGCCATCCGCGCCCGGCGCGACGTCCGCGACTTCGCCGACCGGCCGATCGCGCCAGAGGACCTCGACCGGATCCTCGACGCCGGCCGGCGGGCGCCCTCGTCGATCAACTGGCAACCATGGGACTTCGTCGCCGTCACCGAGCGGGCCCGCCTGGTGGAGCTGGCCAAGGTCTTCCACGGCGCCCGTCATGTCGCCCGGTCGGCAGCCACGGTGGCCCTCCTCTCGGTGCTGCCCGCGGACCCGGTGCGGGCCGACTGGATCCAGTACGACCTCGGTCAGGTCACCATGAGCATGATGCTCGCCGCCGCCGACCTCGGGATCGGCTCCGGGCATGCCGCCGTCACCGACCAGGACCTGGCCCGCCGGGTACTGGGGTTCCCACCCGACCGTTTCCTCGTCTATCTCGTGCCGCTCGGGTACCCGGCCGACCGCCCGCTCCGCCCCATCAACCGGCCCAACCGGCGCCCGTTCGACGAGGTCGTCCACCGCGAGGTCTGGTAGCTCGGAAGGCTTCCGGTGCTACGGTGGGGACAAGAACCCGCCGACTTGTTGGGGACGCCTCGTTTGCCCGGATGGCCGCAGGCCAACCGCCGCACAGGCCCGACGCCCTCTCTGAGCCACCCAGAGGAGTGTCCATGGACCGAGTCACCATCCCCCAGCCCTCCGCCATTCCCATGCCGGCCCTGGAAGGCGACGAGGAGCTGGACACCCGTCGGTGCGGGCGCTGCCGGGCCCCGTTCGTGGACCACCCGGCCGGCCACGGCGGCGGCGACTGGGCACTGTGCTCGGCGTGCGAGGCGGTCCTCCTCCCGGGGCGTGCCCGCCGCGCGGCCCACCTCACCCTCGTGCCGCCGCCCGACGGGAGGGCGGCGAGATGAGCGGCCCGGGAGGCCGGTCCAGCCGGCATTCATCTGGTCGCCCGACCTGCGGGAGGGCGGCGAGATGAGCGGCCCGGGAGGCCGGTCCAGCCGGCATTCATCTGGTCGCCCGACCTGCGGGAGGGCGGCGAGATGACCGGCCAGGCCGACACCCTCATGCCGACGACACCCGAGCCCGACGTCGACGTCGGGACGCGTGTCATCCTCGTCGATCCCCGAGCCGACCGGCGGTCGGTGATGCGCCAGATGTTCGAACACGCCGGCGTCCCCGTCTCGGTGGTCGGCGAAGCCGACGGCAGCGTCGACGGCGGCGCGCTGGTGGAACAGCACCAGGCCGTGCTGGCCGTGGTCGACTTCCCGTCACCCGTCTCCGGCGGCATCGACACGGTCGCTGCCCTCCGCTCGCAGTTCGCCGAGCTGACCATCGTGGTCAGCACCTTCGTCACCGACCCGGGCACCAAGGAACAGGCCCTGGCGGCCGGCGCCAACGCCTACCTGGTCAAGCCGGTGAGCGCCCGGGAGATATTGGCGGCAATGGACACGGCCTCACCCGGGGCGCTCAGCGGTTCA
Organism: Acidimicrobiia bacterium; assembly: GCA_023264995.1. Classification (GTDB taxonomy): domain Bacteria; phylum Actinomycetota; class Acidimicrobiia; order Acidimicrobiales; family AC-14; genus CADCTB01. The sequence continues at coordinate 18,802 of JAHFUR010000012.1, forward strand.
TAGCCGCCGGCCACATCCCGGGATTTATCTCGAATACGGCCACGACTGCAGGCCGCCACCGGCCGGCGGGGGCAGGACGACCGATTCGCTGCCGTCAGGGTCGACCCGGACGACGGCCTTGGCCACGTAGCCCCCCGTGGAGCGGCCTCCCTCGGAGGAAGCGGGCGGGCGCTGGAACGCGTCCATGGCCGCCTTGGCTGAGGAGTGGGTACTGATGACCGTGCCCACCATGGGCTCGATCCACCGGTTCGTCAATGCTCGGACCTCGTAGACGGCGCCGTCGGACTGCTTCTTGCCCATTTCCATGAACATCTCCCTGCTACGTGGCACGCTTTTCCGATTCTACCACCACCCTCTCCGTACCGTATTTGTGGGAGGAGCGGCCGTCGTATTGGCGAGGACCTCGTCGCCCGGCCTCGCCGGTGTGTTCTGATGGCCGGGCATGGGCGCGTGGGGGACGGGCACCTTCGACAACGACGACGCCGCCGACTGGGCCTACGAGCTCGACGAGGCAACCGACCTCCTGCCGGCCCGGGAGGCGCTGGCCGCCACCATGGACTCCGACGGCTACCTCGAGATCCCGGAGGGTGCCCTGGCCGTGGCCGCGGCGACGGTGGTGGCGGCCAGCTTCGACGGCGACCTCAGGGGCATCCCCGACGACGTCGGCGCGTGGATCGACGACCACCCCGACGCGGCCAGCCGTGGCGATGCCCGGCTGGCGCTCGACGCCCTCGACCGGGTCATGAGCGAGGACTCCGAGCTCCGCGCCCTTTGGGGCGACTCGCCAGCCGGGCCGGCGTGGGTGGACACGATCGAGCGGCTCCGGCGCCGGCTGGTCCGGGCGGTGGGCAGCGACGAGACGGCGGACGGTTAGCCCGATGCGGCGAGCAGCCGGCCCATGGCGGCATGGTCTGGCCCGGCTGGCGGGGGTGCGTGCCCTTCGAGCTCGCGCCACACCTCCTCCACCCGGGCGCCGATCTCGGGGTTGCCCCAGTACGTGGACGGCGGGTCGAGCAGTTGGAAGGCGCGATGGAGCGCCCGCCGCACGACGGGATCCCGCTCGGCGGCGTGGGGGGCGCCCCGGGCGAAGCGGACGGCGGGGTCGTCGCCGGCGGCGCCGATGGACGCCCAGGCCTCCCCCGCCACCACCCGCGCCGAGATCGCCGACCGCACCCGGTCCGATGCCACGGCGGCGTGGTACCACGGCTCGAGCTCGGCCCGGGTGCACGCCTCGAACGCCGGCGTGAGCACGGCAGGGTCGTCGCCCACCGTCGCCAGGACCTCGGCCAGCGCCCGGGCGTGGACGAGGGCCAGCCCCACGCCGCGCCCGTAGCCCGGGTTGGTGCACACCGCGCTGTCGCCGAGAAGGACCAGTCCGCCCGCCACCGGCTCCCCGTCGACGACGAGACGCACCAGACGGTTCGAACGGTCGGCCATCGTCCGGGCGTCGCTCTCGACCGTGGCCCGGTCGGGCGTCGTCCACTCGGCCAGCGCCGGGATGGCCGCGACGGCCGCGTCGAAGGCGGTATTGCGCCGGACCATGGCCATGACCGGGTCGGCGGCCAGGCACCCGAAGGTCACGCAGAACATCCCGTCGTCGGCCGGGGCCACCACGCCGACGGCGTAGCCCAGGTCGGCCCGGAGCAGGGCCGCCGCCGGCTCCGACCTCAGCCGGTACCAGCGGGTGTACGACACGGTTGCCTCGGCGTGCTCGTCGCAGGCCGGCGGGCGCAACCCCGCGGCCGTCAGCCACGTGGCGACCTGCGACCGCCGGCCGGAGGCGTCGACAACCACGTCGGCCGGGACGTCGACGCCGGCGGCGGTGCGTACGCCGGCGACGCGCCGGCCCTTGACCAGCAGCCCGACGACCTGGGTCGAGCCGACGAAGCGGACGGTCGGGTCGGACAGCACGGCCCGGCGCAGGACCATCTCGTAGGTCGTCCGCCGGCAGGTGAGGCGCACCAGGTCGTCGTCGTCGACCTCGCCGAGGCGGATCTCGCCGGCGCCGGCGGCGCGCAGGGCGGCGAGCACCCCGGGGGCCTCGTCGCGGAGGAGGTTCCGGCCGCGGGCGTTGAACAGGTGGATGTGCCGGAACTGGGGCACCCCCTTGCGGGGCCAGGCCGACCACGCGGCCGCGGCGTCGGCCGGCACCTCGGCGGGGTCCCGGTCGAGGATGGTCACGAGATGGCCCCGCGGCGCGAGGAACAGGGCGGTGGCCAGGCCCCCGATGCCGCCCCCGACCACCACGATCGTCGACATCGGAGGCGATGGTAGGCAGGACCGCGCTACTCGACCGCTTCGCGCGCCCCCACGACCCGCTCGAACACCTTCTCGTACCCCGACACCATCGACGCGGCCGAGAAGTGGTCGACCACCCTGGCCCGGCACGCCGCCGGCGAGATCTCGCCCAGCCGGGCCACGCACGCCACCATCTCGTCGATCCCCGACCGGAGGAAGCCGGTCTCGCCGTCGACGACCAGTTCGGGAGCCGCCCCCATCGGCGGCACGATCACCGGCGTCCCGCAGGCCATCGACTCGATCATCACCAGCCCGAACGGCTCGGCCCACTGGATGGTGCACAGCGTGCCCTGGGCGTGGGCCAACAGGTCCACCTTCTCGTCGTGGGAGACGTCGAACTGGATGTCCTCGTCGCCGGTGAGGCGGGGCTCCACCATGCGCTCCCAGTAGCTGATCTCGGCCGGCTCAGCCCGCTTGCACACCATCTTGAGGTGCTTGCCCGCCCGCTTGGCCACCTCGACGGCGATCTCGGGGCCCTTCTCGGGACTGCACCTGCCGAGGAAGAGGACGTAGTCGTCCTTGGCCTCCAGGTAGGTGTACGCATCGACATCGAGGCCGTTGTGGACGACCCCGGCGTAGGCCAGGTCAGGGTTGAGACCGGCCTGCGACTCGCTGATGGCCACCAGATGGACCCGGCCGGCCAGGGCGGCGTGGAAGCGACGAGCATCGTCGCTCCACGGCCCGTGGAGGGTACGCACGACCGGTGGTGAGCCGTTCAGCATGGCCCCGTAGGCCGGCCCCCAGCCGGAGTGGTCGTGGACCACGTCGAACTCGCCGGCGCGCAGGTACGCCGACAGGGTGTGGATCGTGTCGTCGGTGACGCTCAGGCCCATATCGGCCAGCTTCGGCGTCGCCGCCAGGGGCGACACCAACGTGCCGGTGGTGTGGGAACCCCCGCTGGCGAAGAGGGTGACGTCGTGGCCCCGGTCGACGAGCCCGTCGGCGATGAGGCTCACCACCAGCTCGATTCCTCCGTAGCTCGGCGGGGGCACGCTCACCCACGGCGGGGCGATCTCGGCAATACGCAACGTTCGGCCTCCTTCGGCGACCTGACGGGTCTACCCAGTAGCCGGCGCTTCGATCCCTAGTTGCCAGAAGACGAACGCCCAGGTGTCGGCGCCCTCGTCGGCCTGCTTCCACGCCGGCTTGCCCACCCCGTGGCCGGCGCGTGATTCGATGCGCACCAGCACGGGCCGGTCGAGGGGGCTGGCGGTGGCCGCCTGCAACCGGGCCGCGAACTTGCGGGCGTGCAGCGGGTCGACCCGCGAGTCGGACTCGGCCGTCGTGACCAGGGTGGACGGGTAGGCCACGCCGTCGGTGACGTGGTGGTACGGGGAGTACGCCTCCAGCACCGCGAACTGGTCGGGGTCGTCGGGGTCCCCGTACTCGGGGATCCACAGGGCGCCGATGAGGAACTGGTGGTAGCGGAGCATGTCGAGGAGCGGGACGCTGCACACCGCGACCCGGCACAGGTCGGGCCGCTGGGTGAGCGCGGCGCCGACGAGCAGCCCCCCGTTCGAGCCACCCCGGATGGCCAACCGCTCCCGCGAGGTGCGGCCCTCGGCCACCAGCCAGTCGGCGCCGGCGTAGAAGTCGTCGAAGCACTGCTGCTTGGCCGCCAGCATGCCGGCCTTGTGCCAGTCCTCGCCGTACTCGCCCCCGCCCCGGATGCCGGCGACGGCCCAGACCCCGCCGGCCTCGCAGAACGCCACGGTGGCCGACGAGTAGCCCGGGCTGTTGGTGATGGCGAAGCCGCCGTAGGCGGTGAGCAGCGTCGGCGTGCTCGGCGAGACCTCGGTGGCGGCGGCCCGCACCAGGAACATGGGCACGGAGACGCCGTCGGTGGACGGGTAGAAGACCTGCTCGACCACGAACGCCGAGGCGTCGACCGGCGAGGGGAACGTGGTCCACGGTCCCGCGGCGTCGCCCTCGGCCGCAGCCCAACGCCAGAGGCCGGACGGCCGGGCGAAGGAGGTGAAGGTGAAGAACGCCCGCCCGGTCGCCGGGTCGGCGTCCAGCCCGCCGATGGAGCCGAGCTCAGGGAGGGCGATCTCCCGCCCATCGGCGCCATCAAGGTCGTAGTGGTGGAGCTTGGACACCGCGTGCTCGGCCGACGCCACGACGAGCCGGTGGCCGGCGACCACCGCGCTGTCGATGACTGCGCTGGACTCCGGGACGATCGTCCGCCAGTGCCCGACCTGGGGCGCCGAGAGGGCGGCGGTGACGACCCGCCCCCGGGGCGCGCCCAAGTTCGTCACTGCAAAGAGGTGCTGGCCCACGATCTGGCACCAGGTCGTCGCCTCCTCGTGCTCGACCACCACCGTGCGCTGGCCGGTCTCGCGGTCGAGGAGGACCACGTCGGTCCGGGTCGGCATGTAGCTGACGTGGAAGGCGAGCCACCTGCCGTCGGGCGAGATCGACGATGCCGGCAGCGCCGTCTTCTCCAAGCCGCCGAGCAGCAGTTCGTCGGCTGCCGGGTCGTCGCCCACCCGGTGCCACCACACGGTCTCCCAATACCCGGCCTCGCCGGCGGGCACGGTGGCGGGGTCGGGCAGACGGCTGTAGGCAAAGGCCGACCCGTCGGGCATCCACGCCAGCGAGGGGTGGCGGATATGAGGGATCGCGTCGGCCAGCAGCTCGCCGGAAGCCAGGTCGACGATCCTCAGGGTGCCGTGCTCGCTCCCGCCCTCGGACACCCCGTAGGCCACCAGGCGACCATCGGGGGACGGGGAGTACCAGTCGATCGAGGCGGCATGGTCGGCAGCCATGCCGTGCGGGTCGACCACCACCTTGGGCGGGGCGTCGAGGTCGACCGCGGAGCGGGCCATGAGCACGAACTGGTCACGGTCGCCGTCGCGCTCGAGGGTGAACACCAGGTCGGCGACCGCCGACGGCGCGCCGACCAGCCCGACCCGGAGGAGGGACAGGAGCCGTCGGTGGAGTGCTGGGCGAGCGGGGAGGGCGTCGAGCACGGAGCGGGTGTGCTCGTTCTGGGCCGCGCTCCATTCCGCCACCTCCGGGGAGCCACCGTCCTCGAGCCACCGGTAGGGGTCGTGCACCGGGGTGCCGTGCCGCACTTCGACCACATCTCGCGCCGGCGTGGCCGGCGCAGGCGGAACGCTAACGACCGGCGTTCGGCTTCTTGCCGTGGTTGGCCTTCTTGCGCCGAGCCTTGATCTTGCGCTTGTTCGTCTTCTTCGACATGGTGCGGGCAGGTTAGCCGCTACGCCCGGCGGGTCGAGCCCTGCCGGGCGTCGCGGCCCGTCCTTGCACGCGTGCGGGAGCTCAGGGGCAGCCCACGGTGGCATCACCCGGGTCACCGCCGCCGTTGCAGACATCGGTGCCGGCGCCGCCGCTGATCCGGTCGATGCCGGTGCCACCCATCAGGGTGTCATCTCCGTCGTCACCGCTGATGTCGTCGTTCCCGGCATCACCCGAGATGGTGTCGTTCCCGGCGCCGCCGGTGAGGAAGTCGCGCCCGTCACCGCCGCAGATGGTGTCGTCGCCGTCACCACCGCTGATCTGGTCGCTGCCCGCGAGGCCGACGATGAGGTCATTGCCGCCCATGCCGGCGATCCGGTCGTCGCCGTTGGTCCCGTAGATCACGTCGTCGCCCGCGGTACCGACGGTGATCACCCCCGGCACGGCAACGATGGCTCCCGGCGGCGGGGTCGGCGGGACGGTCGCGCAGTTGGCCGCGCCACCCGCGGCGTTCACCGCGGCCAGGAGATCGATCCGGGGCGTGGTGGCCGTGCCACCGCCGGTCGAGTAGGTGATGGGAACGCCTGTAGCGATCAGGTCAGCCCGGAGCTGGGCCGTCGACCGCGCCGGATGGGCCTGGCTGAGCACGGCGAAGGCACCGACCACGTGGGGGGTGGCCATCGAGGTGCCGTTGAAGTTGGCCCACCCGTTCACGATCGACGAGTCGATGCTGCTGCCCGGTGCGAACACCTCGAGCAGCGGGCCCCGGTTGCTGAAGCCTGACACGGCATCGGCGTCGGTGGTCGACCCGACGGTGACCGCCGTCGAGATGCAACCCGGTGCGCTCACCGAGTTGAGGAAGGCGTTGTTGCCAGCGGCGATGACGGTGGCGATGCCGGCCGCAGCCAGCGCGTCGATGGCCGGCTTGCGGGGATCACCGTCGCAGTTGGCGGAGAACTGGCCGCCGCCGATGCTCATGTTGACAGCCCGGATGTTCCAGCCCGGGTTGGCGGCGGCGAGCGCGGCCACCCGGTTCAAGCCCTGGATCTGGTTGCTGGCGTAGCTCAGGACGCACGGCGCGACGCCTCCGCATGTGCCGGCATTGTCGAACCGGGTGAAGACCTGGATGGCGACGATGCCGGCGTCGGGCGCCACCCCGGCCGTCGGGGCCCCGGGCACCCCCTGCCCGTCACCCGCGGCGATGCCGGCGACGTGGGTGCCGTGGTCGCACAGCTGGGCTGCGCCGTTGAGGCAGTTGGGCAGACCGTCGGCATTGGAGTTGGCCAGGTCGGTAGTCGTGCCGTTCGGGCACAGGGAGGACTCCTGGTCGGCCCCGCTGTTGTTCGGGTCCGAGAAGCAGGCCATGCTCAGGATGCGCGACGTACCGGGGTTGCCACCGTTGTTGTCGCGGAAGAACGGGTGGTCGGCGTCGATGCCGGTGTCGAGGACGGCGACGGTGACCCCGGCCCCGGTGAGCCCGAGGCCCCGGGTGACGTCGGCGTGGATCACCGGCAGGCTCGAGTTGAGCGTCACGGGGTCGGCCTTGTCCGCGCTCACCTGCACGACATCGCGGTTGGCGGCGAGGGCCCGCACCGTGGTGCCCGTGCCCGTCAGCAGCACGTACGGCAGCGGGTCGAGCGCCTGCACGTCGGTCGCCCCCTTGCCCCGCACCGAGGCAGCCACCGACTGGCCTCGCTCGGGGCTGCTGACCACGGCGATCAGCCGCACCGGCTGGGCGTCGGCCTGGACGGCAAGGCCCTCCTCCACCTTGACCGGGGTGGGGACCCCGGCCCCGGCCGTCGGGGCCCCTCCCAACGCAGGTGGGGCGAGGAGCGCCACGACCGCGACTACCAACATGATCGACTTCCGCACGCCGCACGCTCCTCCGCCTGAGGTCGGCTCAGCCAAGTCCGGTCACGTTCGTGCCGACGGCGATCACCGACGAACCCCTTACCCCTGCCGCCGCCATTGTTCGCTTGTTCGGTCCGCTTGTCAACGGTGGGGCAACCAGTCACGATGATCGGTGACCGGACCCAACCCGGGAGGCACCAATGGTCAAGCGGCTCGGCGTGTGGACCGCGATCGCAGGGTTGCTGGCCGGCTCGGCGCTGGGGTGCGGCGCCGGCGGCGACGGCGCAACACCGGGGACCGCCCGACCACAGGACCAGACCCCCGAGGGCCGGGCCGACGCCACGACCGGCACCGCCGCGCCCGCCGGCGGGACAGCCCCCTCGGCTCCGTCGAGCACGACCGCACCGGTGGGGACGACCGTGCCGCCGAGCGTGAGCACGCCGGCCGCGCCGGCCGCGCCGGCGTCGACGGCAGCAGGCCCCGTCGCCACGACCGCGCCCGCCCCGCCCGCCACCTCGCCGACCACGGCACTCGCGCCTCGCCGAGGCGCCGTTGTCACCCTGGCGGTCGACTGGCGGCCCGAGAGCCAGCTGGCGCCGCCGGCGCTGGCCGACCAGCGTCGGCGCATCGAAGCGGCGCAGGACGAGGTGGTGCAGGCCCTGGCCGGTCACGGGGCGCTCTCGGCGCGCCTGACCGAGACGGCGCAGCTCGCCGTGTCGGCCGACGACGTCGGGCTGGCCACCATTTCGGCCCTCCCGAGCGTGCGCTCCGTGCAGCCGAACCAAATCAGCGCCCCAGCCACTTCGAGCTGACCGGTGGGGCCCTGGGCGACCGGCCAGCACATGCGCCCCGGTTACCCTGGCTCGAATGGAACGCCTGGGCCTCGTCGGCCTCCCCAACGCCGGGAAGTCGTCGCTCTTCAACGCCATGACCGGCGGGTCGGTGCCGGTCGCCGCCCACCCGTTCTCGACGACGGAGAACCACGTCGGCATCGCCCAGGTGCCCGACCCCCGGCTGCGGGCGCTGGCCGAGATGAGCAAGTCCAAGAAGGTCGTGGGCGCCACCTTGGAGTTCGTCGACATCGCCGGCCTGGTGGCGGGCTCGTCCACCGGCGAGGGCATGGGCAACCGGTTCCTGGGCGGCATCCGCGAGGTCGATGCCATCCTCATGGTCCTGCGGGCCTTCGCCGACGACAACGTCGTCGGGGACCACGACCCCCTCGACGACCTTCACACCCTCGAGCTCGAGCTGGTCCTGGCCGACGCCGACTCGGTCGAGGCCCAGATCACCAAGCGCCGCAAGATGGCCCGCAACGACCCGATGCTGAAGGGCGAGGTGGAGGCCATGGAGGCCGCCCTGGAGTGCCTCAACGCCGGCGTGCCCGTCTACCGCTCGTCGCTCACCACCGACCAGCGCCGCGACCTGCGTTCCACCTTCCTGCTCACCAACAAGCCGGTCCTGGCCGTCGTCAACCTGGGCGAGGACCAGGTGGCCGACGCCGACGAGCTGACCAAGCCGGTGGCCGCCGAGCTGGGCGACGCGGCGGAGGTGCTCGGCGTCAGCGTGCAGCTCGAGGCCGAGGCCTCGTCGCTCGACGAGGCCGACCGTGCCGAGCTGCTCGAAGGCCTGGGGCTCGGCGAGGGCGCCCTTCCCCGCGTGATCCGGGCCGCTTACCAGCTACTGGGCCGGCGCACGTTCCTCACGACGGGCGACAAGGAGTCACGGGCCTGGACGTTCCGGGCCGGGGCGAAAGCACCCGAGTGCGCCGGCGTCATCCACTCCGACCTCCAGCGTGGGTTCATCCGGGCCGAGATCATTCGCTGGGACGAGCTGCTGGAGCTGGGATCGTGGCAGAAGGCCAAGGAGGTCGGCCGGCTGCGGGTCGAGGGAAAGGACTACGAGGTCGCCGACGGCGACGTCCTCGAGATCCGCTTCAACGTGTAGTGAACTTCGGCTGGTTGCTGCGTGACGGGGAGGTCCTCGCCGCCCTGGAAGTGGCCGAGACCCGCCAAGAGCGGGTGCAGGGCCTCCTCGGGCGCGAGGGGATCGACGGCGCCATCTTGTTGCGACCGGCCCGGTCGGTGCACTCGGTGGGCATGGCCTTCACCATCGACGTGGCCTTCTGCACCAACGACCTCCTCGTCCTCCGCACCATCTGCCTCCGCCCCGGTCGCATGACCCGACCGTCGCTCCGAGGCGGCACGATCATCGAGGCCGAGAAGGGGTCGTTCGACCGCTGGCGCCTCCAGGTCGGCGACCGGCTCGAGATCAGGCAGTGAGCGGCCGGCTGGTGCTGGTCGGCACGCCGATCGGCAACCTCGGCGACCTTTCGCCCCGGGCCGTCGAGGCCCTCACCACCGCCGACACCATCGCCTGCGAGGACACCCGGCGCACCCGCGCCCTCCTGTCGCACCTGGGCCTGCCGGGCGGGCGCCGGCTGCTCGCGGTCCACGATCACAACGAGGCCGTCAAGGTGGCCGACGTGCTGGACCGGCTGGACAAGGGCGAGTCGGTGGTGGTCGTGACCGACGCCGGCATGCCCGGCATCTCCGACCCGGGTGAGCGCCTGGTGGCGGCGGCAGCGGCCGCCAACCACCCCGTCGAGGTGGTACCCGGCCCGTCGGCCATGGTCGCCGCCCTCGTCGTGAGCGGCCTTCCCGCCGGCCGCTTCTGCTTCGAGGGGTTCCTCCCCCGCAAGGGTGCGGCCCGGGCCCGCCGGCTAGCCGAGGTGGCGGCGGACAGCCGCACGACGGTGATCTTCGAGGCCCCGCCCCGCGTGCGCCAGACCGTCGCCGATCTCGCCGGCGCCGCTGGCGGGGACCGCCGGGTGGCCATCGTGCGGGAGCTGACCAAGGTGCACGAGGAGGTGTGGCGGGGGACGCTCGCCGGCGCCGCCGACCACCTGGCCACCAAGGAGCCGCGTGGCGAGTACGTGGTCGTCCTCAACGGCGCCCCTCCCCCCTTGCCGGCAGGCGAGGAGGCGGTCGAGGCCGCCCTGCAGGCCCATCTCGACGCCGGCGTCGACAAGCGCACGGCGGTCGCCGCGGTCACCACCGCCCTGAGCGTGCCGAAACGCGTCGTCTACGACATGGCACTCGACCTCTGGTCGCGGTAAAACGTTCCCGAGGCGAAGGCGGTGGTCGGCATGGCGGAAGCAGGCGGTCCTCTCGATCGGCGGCCCGGCGCGACGCGCGCACGGATCTTCGGGCTCGTCCTCCTCGTCCTGGTCGCCGGCGCGGGCGTGGTCGCCCTCACCGACCGCTCGGCCGACGCGCCCACCCAGCTGGCCACGGGCACAGAGCCGGCGAGCACGGCGCCGGGCCCGGCGACCACCCTTGCCCTGGAGTTCATCGCCGGCCAGCCGATCGGCACCCGCCTCGACGTCACCGTGCCCCCGGGCTGGACGAAGCTCTTCGCCGCCGGCGAACGGCTGGTCGTGTCGACCCGCCCCCTCTCCGATGCCGACCGGACGTTGGCCTTGCTGGCCCGCAACGACGCGGCCTTCAGCAGCGGGTTCCCTGCCGACGCCGTGGTTGTGGTGGTGGGCGGCGACCCCGTCGAAGCCAAGTACACGACCGGGCCGGACGGTTCCCAGGTGGCGCCCGGGCCGGCGTACGCCCTCGGCCCCGAGCGGGTGCTGGCCGGCGGGGTGCGGGTACGGCGGGGTGACGTACCGCAGTCGATCGTGAAGATCGCCTCGTACGCCGGCCCAAAGGCACCGGCGTCGCGGCTGGCGGAGGCCGAGGTCATCGCCGGCGGGCTCCGTCTGGTGCGCACGGGGGACCCGTCTGTCCACCCCTCGCCGCCACCGCCCGGGAGCCGGCCCGGCCTACCGGCCGGCACCCTGCCCGTGCCGGAGACCGGGCTGCCTGAGGTGGCCCGGGCCGCGGCCAGCGGCTCCACACTGGTGCTGGTAGCCGGGCACGACTGTGCCTACCTACGGTGGGTGGATGCGCAGCGGGAGCTCCCCGGCTACCAACCCCTGGCCGGGGGCTGCGCCACCCGTCAGCCCGGCACCATGATCGAGACCCTCGGCCAACCCGTCCCCGTGATGCGGGGACCGGGGAGCGCGCCGGCGACGGTCGTGATGTTCCGGGCCGGCACCGGTGTTGCCCGGTTGACCGCCCGGCTGGCCGACGGCCGGACGGTCCCGGCGACGACCGGCGCCGACGGGTGGGGACTGGTCGCCACCGAAGGCCGGGTGGTGGGCCTGACCGCCATCGATCCCCAGGGCCGGAGCGCGCCGGAGCAGCTCGTCGGCTGATCGGGCCGATACCCCGGAGCCACCCGGCAGGCGGTCGGTACTCTGGCGCCGTGCCCCGCTTCTACGCCACGACCGCCATCGCCTATGTGAACGACGCGCCGCACATCGGCCACGCGTACGAGGTCCTGCTCGGCGACGGCATCACCCGGTGGCACCGCCTCCTCGGCGACGACGTGAAGTACGTCACCGGCACCGACGAGTACGGGCTCAAGAACCAGCAGGCCGCCGAGGCCCAGGGCACCACCCCGCTCGAGCTGGCCGACCGCAACAGCGCCCGCTTCCGCGACGCATGGGACGAGCTCGGCGTGGCCTACGACGACTTCATCCGCACCACCGAACCCCGCCACACCACGGCGGTCCAGAAGCTCCTGCAGGCCGTCTACGACAACGGCGACATCGAGAAGTCCACCTACGAGGGCCCCTACTGCGTGTCGTGCGAGGCCTATTACACGCCCGAGGAGCTGGTCGACGGGAACTGCCCCGTCCACGGCCGCCCGGTGGAGTGGGTGCAGGAGGACAACTGGTTCTTCAAGCTCTCGAACTACCAGCAGCGCCTGCTCGACTGGCACGAGGCCAACCCCGGCGCCGTCGTCCCCACCAGCCGGCGCAACGAGGTGCTGGCCTTCATCCGCTCCGGGCTGCGCGACATCTCGATCAGCCGGGGGTTCACGTGGGGTGTCCAGCTCCCCTGGGACACCAGCCAGGTGGCCTGGGTCTGGTTCGACGCCCTCCCCAACTACGTGACCGCCGTCGGCTACGGGAAGGACGAGACGTCCTTCGACTACTGGTGGCCGGTCGACTACCACTTCATCGGCAAGGACATCATCCGCTTCCACGCCGTGTACTGGCCGGCGATGCTCATGGCCGCCGGCATCGAGCCGGCCCGCTGCGTGGCCGCCCACGGCTTCCTGCTGGTGAGCGGCGAGAAGATGTCGAAGACCAAGCTGAACCAGATCGGGCCGCGCGAGCTGGTAGCCGACTTCGGCGTCGACGCCGTGCGCTGGCACTTCCTGCGCGACGTGCCCTTCGGCCCTGACGGCGACTTCTCCTACGAGGGCATGACGGCCCGGTACAACTCCGACCTGGCCAACAACTTGGGCAACCTCCTGTCCAGAGTCGCCACGCTGGTCACCAGCAAGTGCGCGGGCATCGGCCCGGCGCCGCCGACGGACAGCCCGCTGGCACCCGTCGCCGAGCGCGTCTATGCGGCCGCGGCCGCAGCCTGGGACCGGCTGGCGCCCTCCGAGGCCCTGGAAGCCACCTGGCAGCTCATCCGGGAGGCCAACGCCCACCTGGAGGCCCACGAGCCGTGGAAGCTGGAGCCCGGCCCGGAGGTGGACGCCGTCCTGGGCACTGGTATCGAGGCCCTGCGCATCGTGGCCGTGCTGGCATCGCCGGCCATCCCGACTGCGACGGCCGAGGTCTGGCGCCGGCTCGGCCTGCCCGGGTCGCCCGCCGACCAACGGCTCCCGGCGGCGGCGGTGTGGGGCGGCTACCCCGGCGGGCTCCCCGTCGAGAAGGGGCCCCCGCTCTTCCCCCGGCGTTGACCCGCCACCGTTTGGTCAATCGGCGGCGACAGACCACCCCCGATTGACCGAACGAGCGCGGCGGGCGCCTACGGTTGACCGCCTATGTGGGCTGACAGCCATTGCCACCTCCAGTACGAGGGGATCACCGAGGACGCGCTCGCCGCCGCCGGCGCCGCCGGCGTCGAGCGGGTCATCTGCGTGGGCACCGACGCGTCCCAGTCCGAGAAGGCCATCGAGGTGGCCCGGGCCCACCCGGGGACAGTGTGGGCGACGGTGGGCCTGCACCCCCACGATGCGGTGAACGGCGTGCAGGGGATCGTCGACCTCCTGGGCGCCCCGGAGATCGTCGGCATCGGCGAATGCGGTCTGGACTACCACTACGACCACTCGCCCCGGGAGATCCAGCGGGAGGCGTTCGCCGCCCAGGTCAACCTGGCGACCGAGCACGACCTGGCCCTGGTCATCCACACCCGGGAGGCCTGGGACGACACGTTCGCCATCCTCCGGGCCGAGGGCGTGCCGGCCCGGACGGTCTTCCACTGCTTCACCGGGGGGCCTACGGAGGCCCGGCTGTGCCTCGACCTCGGGACCAGCCTGTCCTTCAGCGGGATCATCACCTTCAAGACCGCCGGCGACGTCCGTGCCGCCGCAGCCCTGGCCCCCCTCGACCGGATCCTGGTTGAGACCGACGCCCCCTACCTGACCCCGGTACCCCACCGAGGGACGCCGAACGGGCCGGCGTACGTCGCCCTCGTGGGGGCGGCCGTGGCGGCGGCGAAGGGGGCGCCGGTCGAGGAGATCGCCGCGGCAACGTGGGCGAACACGGCTGCGCTCTTCGCCCTGCCTGCCGCGAGATGAGCTTGCTTCCCGCGGATCCGCTTCCTAAGGTCTTCTGATCCCCGGGACAAGCCACGGGCCGGGAACAACGTCGGCGGCAGACAAGCGGGGAAACGACTGACGTCGACAACAGGTAACACACGGTCGATCTCCGTCGCCCTCCTGTGCCTGATGGTGCTGGTCGGCGGGTTCCTGGCCCTGCGGAACCCCTCCGGGCAAGCGGCAACGGCGGTCCGGGTCGGGTCAGCGGCCGGTTCGTCGACGGGACCGGAGGCGTTGGCCGCGCCGCAAACGCCGGCGCCGGCGCCGGCACCGCTGGCGACGATTTCCCTCCCGAAGCTGGTGGCCGAGCTCCGGGCCCGCACGACGACCACCACCGCGGCGCCGAACCGGCCGAAGACCACTGTGACCACCACCAAGCCGGCGGCGCCGACCACGACGTCGCCGGCCACGACCACGACCACCACGACCAAGCCGGCGGCGCAACCGGTGGCCGCGCCCACGACAACGTCCCCGCTCACACCGCTGACCACCCTCCTTGAGAAGGTGGTGCCGCCGGCGGTCGCGGTGGCCGGGACGTTCACCAAGTCCGACAGCGGGGTGGCATCGTGGTTCAACGCCCCCGACGGCACGTGCGCCCATCGCACCCTCCCCTTCGGGACAGTGGTCAAGGTCACCCGGGCCCAGAACGGCGCCTCAGTCACTTGCAAGGTCAACGACCGAGGCCCCACCGTCGAGTCGGGGCGGCTGATCGACTTGTCGCTGGACACCTTCGAGAAGCTGGCCGCCCGGGAGGCGGGCCTGATCGACGTCAAGATCGAGTGGTAGCGCCGCCCGCCTAACCTCCCGCCGGTGACCCTCAGCGGCGCGGACGTGCGCCGGCTCCTCGACCAGCACGGGCTGGCCCCCAGCCGGGCCCGAGGACAGAACTTCGTGGTCGACCCGAACACCGTGCGGCGGATCGCCCGGCTGGCCGGCGTCGGCCCCGCCGACCGGGTGGTCGAGATCGGCGCCGGCCTGGGGTCGCTCAGCCTGGCCCTGGCCGAGACCGGGGCGGCGGTGACGGCCATCGAGGTCGACACCCGGCTGCTGCCGGCGCTGCGGTCAGTGGTGGAGCCGGTCGGGGTGACCGTGGTGGAAGGTGACGCCCTCCGCCTGGACTGGGACGCGCTGCTGGGCTCGGCCGGGGGCTGGGTGCTGGTCGCCAACCTGCCCTACAACGTGGCCACGCCCCTCGTTGCCGACCTCCTCGACGGCGTCCCCGCCATCAGCCGGATGCTGGTGATGGTGCAGTGGGAGGTGGGCGAACGGCTGGCCGCCGGCCCCGGGAGCGATGCCTACGGCGCCGTCTCGGTGAAGGTGGCGTACTGGGCGACGGCCAAAGTCGTCGGGCGGGTGCCACCCACCGTCTTCCACCCGGTTCCCAAGGTGGAATCGGCGCTGGTCCACATCGAGCGCCGCCCCGCCCCGGCGGTGCCCGACGTCGACCCGGCCTGGCTGTTCGAGCTGGTCCGGGCCGGGTTCGGGCAGCGACGGAAGATGCTGCGCCGGTCGCTGGCCGCGCTGGTGCCCGCCGAGGCGTTCGCCGCCGCCGGCATCCGCCCGGAAGCCCGGGCCGAGGAGCTGGCGGTGGAGGACTGGGGGAGACTGGCCGCATGCACGTCGAGCGGGCGCCCGCCAAGCTGACCGTCTCCCTCCGCATCACCGGCGTCCGCGCCGACGGCTACCACCTGATCGACGCCGAGATGGTCACGCTCGACTACGGGGACGTGCTGGAGATCTCCGACGGCGACGGGCTGGAGGTCGTCGGGCCACACGCGGCCGGCGTGCCGACCGACAACGGGAACCTGGTGCGGCGGGCGCTGGCGTTGGTCGGCCGCCAGGCCTTCGTACGCCTGGACAAGCAGGTGCCGGCCGGCGCCGGCCTGGGCGGCGGGTCGGCCGACGCCGCTGCCATCCTGCGATGGGCGGGCGCCACGGACCCCTCGGCGGCCGCCGGCCTCGGGGCCGACGTGGCGTTCTGTCTCACGGGGGGCCGGGCCCGGGTCCGGGGCATCGGCGAGCTGCTCGAACCGCTCCCGTTCGAGGCCCGCACATTCACGTTGCTCATCCCACCGGTGGCCGTCGCCACGCCGGCCGTCTACCGGGCTTGGGACGACCTGGGCGGGCCGTCAGCCCCCGACGGCTCCGTCAACGACCTAGAGACCGCCGCCCTGGCCGTGGCGCCCGAACTGGCGCACTGGCGCGACCGGCTGGCGCAGGCCACCGGCCGGCGCCCGCAGCTCGCCGGCAGCGGGGGGACCTGGTACGTGGAGGGCGACTTCGCCGGCGACGGCCGGGTGGTGGCCCGGACAGGCTGACGCGCCGGTTACCCCTGCCGACCCGCGGCCAGGGAGATGCTGAAGGAGCTCCTGGCGTTGTCAGACGAGAACCGCCAGCTGCGAGAGATCCTCAGCCACCACCTGCCCGCCAGCAGGACGGCTGGCTCCGGGGCTAGCGCCCGGCGCGACGCTGCCAGCGGGTGGCCTTCAGCATCTTCTTGTGCTTCTTCTTGCGCATGCGCTTGCGGCGCTTCTTGATCAACGATCCCATGAGCGGCGTCAGGCTAGCGGGTGCTGACGCCCGCGTGAAATGGGCCGCGATCTCAACCCCTCTGACACCGCCTTGATGCTTGACGTGCTGTCTTGATCGAACTAGTGTTCGCTCATGCCCGCCGACGCTCGCCGGGACCAGGCGGTGGAGCTCCGGCAGGCCGGCCTGTCCCGCTCCCAGATCGCCGACGCCCTCGGGTTGGGCCGCGGCGGAGAGCCGCTGTCGCGCTGGCTCCAAGGCATCCCCCCGCCGGCGTGGGCCCGCCGGCCCAATGCCAAGGACGACCTGCGGGCCACAGCGGTCGGCATGCGGGCCGAGGGCCGGTCCTACCGGGAGATCCAGTCCGAGGTGGGCGTCGCCAAGAGCACGCTGTCGCTGTGGCTGCGCGACATACCCCTGAGCGAGGAGCAGAAGGAGGTGCTGGCCCAGCGCGGACCGGCCGCCACCCGGGCCAACGCCGAGGCGGCTCGGGCAAATGCCGCCCGCCGGCGGGCGCACGTCCAGGCCCAGGCCGCGGCCCAGATCACCCAGCTCAGCGAGAGCGAGCTGTTCGTCGCCGGCGTCGTGGCCTACTGGGCGGAGGGATCGAAGAACAAGCCCTGGCGCTCCGGCCAAGGCACCGTGTTCATCAACTCCGACCCAGACCTCATCCAACTCTTCCTGCGCTGGCTCGAGCTGGTGGGTGTCGAGCGTGCGCGCGTGCAGTTCCGCCTCATGATCCACGAATCCGCCGATGTCGCCGGCTCGCTACGCCATTGGTCCAAGATCGTCGGTGCGCCTGAGGCGGCCTTCAGCAAGACCCAGCTCAAAGCTCATAATCCCAGGACGGTGCGGCGGAACGTCGGCGAGGACTATCACGGCTGCCTGATTATCTACGTGCGGCGAAGCGCGGATCTGACACTCCAGATCGCCGGCTGGTGCCAGGGTCTGGCTGCGGCGCACCGACGATAGCGTGGGCCACAGATCGGGAGTCGTCCAAAGGCAGGACATCGCACTTTGGCTGCGAGAATGAGGGTTCGAATCCTTCCTCCCGAGCCAGCCCTCCACCCGCTCGCCGGCGGAGCAGGGTAGAACTGGGGTATGCGGCTCCGTCCTCTCTCGGCTGTGGTGATGGCTGCCGGGGAGGGCACGCGGATGCGTTCGTCGCTCCCGAAGCCGCTGCACCCCCTGTGCGGCCGGCCCATGCTGCTGCACGTGCTCGACGCCCTGAGCGAGCTGCTGGTCGACCGGGCGGTCGTGGTCGTCGGCCACGGCGCCGAGCGGGTGACCAAGACCCTCCAGGAGTACGGCCCGCCCGACCTGATCATCGACTTCGTCGACCAGCACGTCCAGCGGGGCACGGGCGATGCCGCCTCTGTGGCTCTCACCGCCTTCCCCACTGACGACGACAGCGACGACGAGGACATCGTCGTCCTGCCCGGCGACACCCCCCTCGTGCGCCCGTCCACGCTGGGTACCCTCGTCGCCGCCCACCGAGAGGCCAACGCCGCCGCCACCCTGCTGACCGCCCGAATGGCCGACGTGTCGGGCATGGGGCGGGTGGTCCGGACCAAGGACGGCCGGGTCAGCCGTATCGTCGAGGAGCTCGACGCCACCGAGGCCGAACTGGAGATCGACGAGGTGGGCACGTCGATCTACTGCTTCCGTCGCAGCCTGCTGGCGCCGGCCCTGCGCCGCCTCTCCCCCGAGAACGCCCAGGGCGAGTACTACCTGACCGACGTCGTCGGGGTGCTCCACGACGCCGGCCACAAGGTCGTCGCCGTCGAGTGCGAGGACCCGGCCGAGGCCGTCGGGGTCAACGACCGGGCGCAACTGGCGGCGGCCGAGGCCGAGCTGCGCCGGCGGATCAACCACCGGTGGATGCAGGCCGGGGTGACCATGGTCGACCCGGAGCGGACCTACATCGACTCGGCGGTACGCCTGGCGCCCGACGTCACCGTCTTCCCCGGCACCATCCTCCAGGGTCGCACCGTCATCGGCGGGGGCGCTCGGCTCGGCCCCCACGTGCGGCTCGTCGACTGTGCGGTGGGGGAGGGCGCCAGCGTGGAGCAATCGGTGGGCTACGACGCCGTTGTCGGGCGCTCGGCCATCGTCGGCCCGTTCGCCGTCCTGCAGCCTGGGAGCGCAATTGCTGCCGGCACCACGACCGGCTCGTTCTACACTGCGTCGGCGGGCGACGAGGAGAGCGTGTAACAGCCGACGATGGAGCTGGTCACCAAGAAGCGACTCGAGCTCTTTACCGGCCGTTCCAACCCGGAGCTCGCTGCCGATATCGCCACCGCCCTCGGTGTCGGGCTGGGCGAGACGAACCTCTCCCAGTTCGCCAACGGCGAGATGTACTGCCGGTTCGGCGACTCGATCCGCGGTGCCGACGTGTTCATCGTGCAGAGCCACAGCAGCCCGGTGAACGAGGCCATCATGGAGCAGCTCATCATGGTCGACGCGGCCAAGCGGGCCTCGGCCAAGCGGATCACCGCGGTCTGCCCGTACTACGGCTACTCCCGTCAGGACCGTAAGGCCTCCGAGCGCGAGCCGATCACGGCCAAGCTGCTGGCCGACATGCTCACCGTGGCCGGCGCCGACCGCATGGTGAGCGTCGACCTCCACTCCGGCCAGATCCAGGGCTTCTTCGACGTGCCGGTCGACCACCTCACGGCCATGCCTGTCCTCACCGACTGGGTGTCGAAGAACCTGGGCAGCGACATCGTCATCGTCTCCCCCGATGCCGGCCGCTTCAAGGTGGCCGAGCGCTTCGCCCAGATCCTGGAGGCCGACGTCGGCTCGGTGGCCAAGCGGCGGATCCGGGGCGTGGCCAACCAGGTCGAGGCGCTCGACGTCATGGGTGACGTCAGCGGCCGCATCTGTGTCCTGGTCGACGACATGATCGACACCGCCGGCACGATCTGTGCCGCCGCCGACCAGCTCGTCTACCACGGGGCCAGCGAGGTCTACGCCATGGCCACCCATGGTGTGCTCTCCGACCCGGCCCTCGACCGGCTGAAGAACTCCGTCATCACCAAGGTTGTCCTCACCGACACCCTGCCCCTGGCCGACGACCGCCGCATCGACAAGATCGAGGTCCTCTCGGTGGCCAGCATCATCGCCGACGCCCTCCGGGCCGTCTTCGAGGACCGGTCAGTATCGGAGATCTTCGGCGGCGCAAACCAGACCTGACCCGTTCCCCTACACTGCTCGGCCATGGAAGAGGTTTCTCTGGTCGCGGACGTCGGGCGGGTCAAGGGTAGTTCCGAGGCGCGCCGCCTCCGGGCGGCCGGGAAGGTGCCCGGCGTGCTGTACGGGCACGGCATCGACCCGATCGACGTTGCCGTCGGCAGCCGCGAGCTGCGGGCAGCGCTCACGTCGGACTCGGGGCTCAACGCCCTCATCTCCCTCGACGTCGGCGGCAAGAACCACCTGGCCATGGCCCGCCAGCTGCAGCGCCACCCGGTGCGCCGCACGATCGACCACGTCGACTTCGTGGTCGTGCGGCGCGACGAGATCGTCTCGGCCGAGGTCCCGATCCACCTGGTCGGCGAGGCCCTGGAGGTCGAGCACGCCAACGGCATGGTCGAGCAGAGCCTGTTCAGCCTGGTCGTCCACGCCAAGCCGGGCGACATCCCCAACGTCATCGAGATCGACATCTCCGAGCTGACGATCGGCGACGCCATCCGGGTCTCCGACCTGAAGCTGCCGGCCGGCGCCACGACCGATGTCGACCCCGAGGAGACGGTCGTCGCCGGGCAGTCGACCCGGGGCGGCGCCGAGGCGGACGACGAGGACGGCGCAGCCGCAGCCGAGCCCGCCGGGGCACAAGAAGGCTAGGCCCTGCAGCGCGAACGCACGGGTGAGGCCGCCCACCTCCTGGTCATCGGGCTCGGCAACCCCGGCGAGGAGTACGAGGGGACGCGCCACAACCTGGGCGCCGACGTGATCGGCAAGCTGGCCGAGCGCCACCACGCGCCCCTCCGGCGGGGCAAGGAGCGGGCCCTGGTCGCCGAGGCCAGGATCAACGGCAAGCTCCTGGCCCTTGCCTTCCCCCAGACGTTCGTCAACCTGTCCGGAGAGTCGGCGGCCCGCCTGGTGCGCCGCTACGGCGTCGAGGACGACATCACCAAGGTCGTCGTCGTCCACGACGAGCTCGACCTGCCGCCGGGCCGGGTCAAGATCAAGGAGGGCGGGGGCACCGCCGGCCACAACGGCCTGGAGAGCATCCGGGCCCACCTGCACTCGGGCGCGTTCATCCGGGTCCGCATCGGGATCGGCAAGCCACCCGGCCGCCAGCAGGGGGCCGACTTCGTGCTCAAGCCGGCTCGCAAAGCCGAGCAGGTCGAGCTCGACGTCGCCGTGGTCGAGGCGGCCGAAGCCGTCGAACTGATCTTCACCGACGGCCTGTCGGTGGCCATGAACCGGGTCAACACCGGCTGATGCAACCCGGGGACAGTCGCCGGCCCTGGGGCGCGGTGCACTGTCCCAGGAACGGCGGAGGAACCCCTTGACATGGCCCTTAGGGCCGGGTTTTACCATCGAGCCATGACCATGACCGATACCCACGCTTGCAGTTGCGGCTGCTCGACCAACACCGACGTGATCGCCGGCAACGCCTCCTGCGGCTGCGGCGGCGACGGGTGCGGCGAGGCCCGCCCGAAGAGCCGTGAAGAGGAGATCGCCGACCTGCTGACCCTCCGCCAGTCGGTCGACAAGCGCCTCACCGAGCTCAGCGGGTAGGCCCCCGGTTCGAGCGGTACCGGCGGCCGCCCCGCCAGCCGCCGGTACCCTCGACGCAATGTCCCCCGTCGACGGGGCCGCCTTGCGGTCCCTGCCCCCCCTCCTGCGCCACCACCCGGCGCTGGCCGGGTTGGCCGGGGCGTCCACCGCCGTCCTGGCCGTGCCCGACGCGGCCCGGGCCTTCACCATCGCCGGCCTGGCCCTGCTCAGCGACCACCACCCCGTGGTGGTGGCCATGCCCACCACCACCGACGCCGAGCGCCTGGCCGGCGATCTGCGGGCCTACCTCGGCCCCGACGACGTCGACCTGTTCCCGGCGTGGGAGACCCTGCCGTTCGAGCGGGTCAGCCCCGGCGTCGAGGCCATGGGCCGCCGCCTGCGCACCATGTGGCGGCTGCAGGACCCGAAGCGGATGCCTCGTGTCCTCGTGGCGCCGGTCCGGTCGCTCATCCAGCGGCTGGGGCCCCACGTGGAGGACGTCGAGCCGGTCGTCGTGAGCCGGGGCGACCAGGTCGACCCCATCGACCTGGTCGAGCGCTTGGTCGTCGCCGGTTACCGGCGCGAGGCCCAGGTCGAGCACCGGGGCGAGGTGGCCCGGCGGGGGTCGATCGTCGACGTGTTCCCGTCCACCGCTGACGTGCCGGTGCGGATCGACCTGTGGGGCGACGAGGTCGACCGGTTGACCACGTTCTCGGTCAGCGACCAGCGGTCGACCGGCGACATCGAGCGGGCCGAGATCTTCGGGTGCCGGGAACTGGTCCCCACCGACGATGTCCGCCGGCGGGCCGCCAGCCTGGTGAAGGCCGAACCCTGGGGCCGCGAGCAGTGGGAGAAGCTGTCCGAGGGGGCCACCTTCGAAGGCATGGAGTCGTGGCTCCCCTGGCTCACCAACGCCGAGCACCTCCTCTTCGACCTGGTCGGCAGCTCAGCCCTGCTCCTGCTGGTCGAGCCCCGCCGCATGCGGGACCGGGCCAAGGACCTGCTCGACGAGGAGGCGGCCCTGGCCGCCACCCTGGCCCAGACCTGGGGGGCCGGCGGCGAGCGGGAGTGGCCGCGGCTGCACCTCCCGTTCGACCGGCTCCTGGCCCACACGTCGGCGTCGGCGTGGTCGGTCATCCCCGTGGCCGAGAGCCCGGAGACGACCACCATCGAGGCCCGGGGCTGGGACCCGGTGTTCGGCGACGGGGCCCGCCTGGCCGCCCATGTGGCCGACCTGCTGGCCCAGGGCTACCGGGTCATCGTCGCCGCCGACGGCCAGGGCTCGGCGGCCCGGCTGGCCGAGACGTTCCGCGAGCACGGCGTCGACCTTCCCATCGGGACCAACGGCACCCGGTCGGGCATCACGGTCGAGCCGCTGGAGCGGGGCTTCATCCTCCCCGACATCAAGCTGGCGGTCCTGGTCGAGGGCGACATCACCGGCCGGCGCCGGGTGCACCGCCGGCCGCGGCCCCGCCGCACCGACGCGGCCGGCTTCTTCGACGACCTCAACCCCGGCGACTACGTCGTGCACCACCAGCACGGCGTGGCCCGCTACGCCGGCATGGTGAAGCGGGCCATCGGCGGCGCCGAGCGCGACTACCTGCTGCTGGAGTTCCGGGGCGCCGACAAGATCTACGTCCCCTCCGAGCAGATCGACCTCGTCCGCCACTACACCGGCGGCGACTCGCCCACCCTCTCGCGCATGGGCGGCGGCGAGTGGCAGCGGACGCGGTCAAAGGTGCGGGCCGCGGTCCGGGAGATCGCCGAGGAGCTCGTCGCCCTCTACCGCACTCGGGTGTCCAGCCCGGGTCACGCCTTCCCGGCCGACACCCCCTGGCAGCTCGAACTGGAGGAGCTGTTCCCCTACACCGAGACCCCCGACCAGGCCAAGGCCATCGCCGACGTGAAGGCCGACATGGAGGCGGCCGTCCCGATGGACCGCCTGGTGTGCGGCGACGTGGGGTTCGGCAAGACCGAGGTGGCCCTCCGGGCCACGTTCAAGGCCGTCCAGGACGGCATGCAGGCGGCCGTGCTTGTACCCACCACCCTGCTGGCCCAGCAACACTTCGGCACGTTCTCCGAGCGCTTCGCCGGCTACCCGGTGCGGGTGGAGGTGCTGTCCCGGTTCCTGACCCCCGCACAGGCCAAAAAGGTGGCCGACGGTGTCACCGACGGCTCGGTCGACGTGGTCATCGGCACCCACCGGCTGCTCTCGGGCGACGTGAAGTTCAAGAACCTCGGCCTGCTCGTGGTCGACGAGGAGCAGCGCTTCGGCGTGACCCACAAGGAGTCGATCAAGAAGTTGCGGGCCGACGTCGACGTGCTCACCCTCACGGCCACGCCCATCCCCCGCACCCTGGAGATGAGCCTCACCGGTATCCGCGACCTCACGATCCTGAACACCCCGCCGGCGGAGCGCCAGCCCATCCTCACCTATGTCGGCCCCTACGACGACCGGGCGGTGGCCGAGGCCATCCGGCGCGAGCTGCTGCGGGAGGGCCAGGTCTTCTTCGTGCACAACCGGGTGCAGTCCATCGAGCGCGTCGCCGCCGACCTGCACGACATGGTGCCCGAAGCCCGCATCGCCATCGCCCACGGCCAGATGGACGAGGGCCAGCTCGAACGCGTCGTGCTCGACTTCTGGGAGGGCCAGTACGACGTGCTGGTCTGCACCACGATCATCGAGTCCGGCATCGACATGCCGACGGTCAACACTCTCGTCGTCGACCGGGCCGACCTCATGGGCCTGGGCCAGCTCCATCAGCTCAGGGGCCGAGTGGGCCGGGCCGGCCAGCGGGCCTACGCCTACCTGTTCTTCCCGCCCGAGCGCGAGCTGTCCGAGACGGCCTACGAGCGGCTGAAGACCATCGGCGAGTACACCGAGCTGGGCTCGGGCTTCAAGATCGCCATGCGCGACCTGGAGATCCGCGGCGCCGGCAACCTGCTCGGCGCCAACCAGTCGGGCCACATCGCCGCGGTGGGCTACGACCTGTACGTGCAGATGGTCAGCGAGGCGGTGGCCGAGCTGAAGGGCGAGCCGGTGAAGGTGCCGGCCGAGGTCAAGCTGGACATCCCGGTGGACGCCCACCTGCCGCCCGAGTACGTGCCCGGGGGCGAGCAGCGCCTGGAGGCGTACCGCCGGCTGGCCGCGGTCACCACGCCGGCCGAGGTCGACGACATCGCCGCCGAGTGGACCGACCGCTACGGCCCCCCGCCGGCGCCGGCGGAAGCGCTGATCATGGTGGCCCGGTTGCGGGCCGAGTGCGTCCGCACGGGCATCAAGGAGGTCACGGTGGCCCGCAACGTGATCCGCATGTCACCCGTCCACCTCAAGGTCAGCGCCCAGATCCGCCTGCAACGCCTGTCGCGCGACGGGGTCTACAAGGAGGACCTCGGCCAGCTCGTCGTCCCAGTGCTCCGGGGTGCCGACCCGGTGACCGCCGTCCTCACCCTGATCGGCCAGCTCCTGCCGCCCGAATAGTCACCAGAGCACCGGGTACCATCGACCTACCGTGAGACGAACTATTGCTTTCCTCACCGCGTCCGTTGTCGGGCTGGCCCTCCTGGCCTCCGCCTGCGGGTCGGTGTCCGCGTACGCCGCCAAGGTCGACAACACCTCGATCAGCCAGGGCGCCCTCGAGAACGAGCTGCGCTCCATCGCCGCCAACGGGCCCTACCTGAAGCTCGTGGAATCCCGCCAGCAGGTGAAGGGCACCGGTGCCGGCACCTTCGACGCCGCCTTCACCGCCCTGGCCCTGACCCGGCAGATCTACTACCAGCTCATCCGCACCGAGCTGACGAAGCGGAAGCTGGCCGCCGGCCCCGCCGACCTCACCGCGGCCCGGGCCACCGTGATCTCCCAGATCCAGGGCGAGGATGTGTTCAAGGACTTCCCCAAGTCCTACCAGGACGAGCTGATCCGCCGGCAGGCCCAGCTCGACCTCCTGACCCTGGCCCTCAACGGCGTCACCGGGTCGGCCGACGATGCGGTGAAGGCCTACTACGACGGTCACAAGGACGAGTTCGCCAACGCCTGCGTGAGCCACATCCTCGTCGGCACCAAGGAGGAGGCCGACGCGGTGACGGCCCGGATCGGGCGGGGCGAGGACTTCGCCGCCGTGGCCAAGGCCGTCTCCACCGACACCCAGAGCGCCCAGAAGGGTGGCGACCTGGGCTGCGACATCAACCAGGACACCGGGTTCGTGCCCGAGTTCCTCCTGGCCGTGTTCAGCCAGCCCGTCGGCGCCGTCGGCACGCCGGTGCAGACCCAGTTCGGGTTCCACGTGATCAAGGTGACGTCGCGAGAGGTCCCGCCCTTCGACAAGGTCAAGGACCAGGTCCGCCAGAAGTTGACCGACAACGGGCAGGAGAAGCTCCTCACCTGGCTGCAGGAGACGGTCACCAAGTCCAAGATCCAGATCAACCCCCGCTACGGCACGTTCAACAAGGAAGGGTCCTCGCCCGGCGTGGTACCCCCCGCCCGGCCGGCCGACTCCACGACGACCATCGCCGGCATCATCCCCGGCCCGGTCGGCGGGGCGACTCCGCCGTAGACCGGGCATGACACCCACCGTGGTGGTCGTCGGCCTCGGTCCCGCCGGGCCGGACCTCCTGACCACGGCCGCCGTCGAGGCCATCGCGTCAGTCCCCCGGCGCTACCTGCGCACCACCCGCCATTCCGCGGCGACGGCGGTCCCCGACGCCGTCTCCTTCGACGCCATCTACGACACAGCCTCCACCATCGAGGATGTCTACGCCGGCATCGTCGACGCCCTGGCCGAAGCGGCCGCCGAGCACGGCACCGTCCTGTATGCCGTCCCCGGGTCGCCCCTCGTGGCCGAACGGGCCGTCGAGCTCCTCCGGGCCGACGACCGCGTCACCGTCCGGCTGGTGCCGGCCCTCTCGTTCCTGGACCTGGCCTGGGCCGCCCTCGGCGTCGACCCGGTGGCCGAAGGGGTGCGGGTGGTCGACGGGCGGCGCTTCGCCGTGGAGGCCGCCGGCGAGCGGGGGCCGCTCCTCGTCGCCCAGTGCGACACCCGCCAGGTGCTGTCCGACATCAAGCTCAGCACCGACGACGACCTGGGCGACGTGACGGTGCTCCAACGCCTGGGACTTCCCGACCAGTCGGTGACCACCGTGGCGTGGGCCGACCTCGACCGCGAGGTCGAGCCCGACCACCTCACGTCGATCTGGCTACCCGCCAGCGCCCCGCCGGTCGCCCGGGAGGTGGCCCGGTTCGGCGAGCTCGTCCGCACCCTCCGGGCCCGCTGCCCGTGGGACCGCGAGCAGACCCACTCCACGCTGACCCGCCACCTCCTCGAAGAGACCTACGAGGTGCTGGAGGCCATCGAGGCCTTGGACGTGGAGGCCGGCGAGGGGTTCGAGCACCTGGAGGAGGAGCTGGGCGACCTGCTGTTCCAGGTCGTCTTCCACGCCACCCTGGCCGCCGAGGAGGGCCACTTCACCCTGGCCGACGTGGCCCGGGGCATCCACGACAAGCTCGTCCACCGCCACCCCCACGTGTTCGCCGGGGTGCAGGCGGACACGCCGGCCGAGGTCGTCACCAACTGGGAGCAGATCAAGCGGGCCGAGAAGGGCCGGGCCAGCATCATGGACGGCATCGGCGAGGGCCTCCCGTCGCTCCTCTACGCCCACAAGGTCCAGCGCAAGGCCGCCTCGGTCGGCCTCGACCCGGTGGCCGACGACCAGGACCGCCTTGGCGCCGCCCTGTTCGCCCTCGTCGACGAGTGCCGGCGAGCCAAGGTCGACCCGGAAGCCGCCCTCCGGGCCACCGCCGGCCGCTACCGCGACCGGTTCAGGTCGGCCGAAAGTCAGGCCGCCGAGCGCGGCGTCGACATCTCCGAGGTCTGGGCCGGCTGAGACGTCAGAGGCGGTCCCGCCCGCGCTCGTTGATGGTGGCGATCGAGGCGAACAGGCTGAGCGCCGCGGCACCGAGGCTGCCAAGCAGGAAGTTGGTGAACTGGACCCGCACGTAGGACGGCACGGCCACGTTCTTGGCCGAGTACTCATGCAGGTTGGCCCGCACGGCCAGCAGGCTCCCGATGGCGATGATGACCCCCATGGCCACGGCCACGACGAGCGCGATGCCGACCAGCCGGTCCTGTGACTCCGGGAGCAGCTCGCCGAGCACCGACGGCATCGCCACCAGGACCACGCCGACCACCAGGAAGACGAGGGCGGTGGCGCCCAGGCCGCCGAAGGGGTACCCGATGCGGTGGAAGAGGTCGTCAGGGATGCCGACCCGCTGGCCGCTCTTCAGGGCGAAGCCTTCGACCAGCGACGTGAGCACCTGCACGGTGACGATCCCGATCAGCGCGGTGCCGATGGTGGCCAGCAGCGCCACCCACCGCGACGCCGGCCCGTCGTCGAATTCGTCCTCCTCGTACAGGTCGTCGGCGGCCGCGACCGTCGGGGCCGGGGCGGGTGCCGGGGCGGCCGGCGGCGGGGGGTCGCTCGGGGCCGACGGCTCGACCGGCGCGGCCGGCGGCGCGGCGGAGGCCGCCGGCGGGCGCGGCTCCTGGGGCGGGTCACCGTACGGCGCCGGCCGGCTGCTGGAGGTCGGGTTGTCGTCGGGCTCGTTCATGCCCCTAGCCTGACCGCTGGACGCGCCGCTGTCACACACCCCCCGTCCGGCGGCCGCGGCGATGTCCTTCAGCCGCCCGGCGAGGCGGCCGATATCAGGGGCGTGACCGTTCTCACCGTCCTCGCCCTTTGGATCATCCTCTCGGTCCCGGCCAGTCTCCTCGCCGGCCGGGCCCTGGCGGCCGCCGACACCGCCTGACCGCCGGCGTTTGGCACGCTTGGCGACGATGACGGTCCGAGACGCGCGCCAAGACGAGTTCGCCGACCTCGCCGCCGTCACCCTGGCCGCCTACCGGGACCTGCTCGGCCCGGCCATGGACGCCGGCTATGCCGCGGAACTGGCCGACGTCGACGGCCGAGCCGGGCTCGTCGACCTCCTGGTCTCCGTGGACGAGGCCGGCACCGTCGAAGGCGGCGTCGTCTACATCCCCGGCCCCGGCCCGATGGCGTGGTTCCACGGCGAGGACGAGGCCGGGCTGCGGATGCTGGCCGTCGACCCGGGGGCCCAGGGGCGGGGCGTCGGTACGGCCCTCGTCGTCGCGTGCCTGGCCCGGGCCGCCGGCGCCGGCAAGCGCCGCCTCCTGCTTCACACGACAGCGTCGATGACCGCCGCCCGCCGCCTCTACGAGCGGGCCGGCTTCCGGCGAGACGTCGAGCACGACCACCTGCTGGCCGGCGGCGTCGCCCTCCTTGCGTACGTCGCCGACGTGGGGCAGTAGGGTCAGGAGCACCCGCCCGGGTGGCGGAATCGGCCAGACGCGGAGGGCTTAAACCCCTCTGGTCCTCGTGACCATGTGGGTTCGAATCCCACCCCGGGCACCCGATTCAGCGTGCAAACATTCGAACGATCGCCACGTCCTTGCCGCCGCGATGACCGGCGACCTCTTCGGCGCGACGCTGTAGTGACCCGCCCATCGGGCGCCCACCACCGCCGGCGTCGATAGGCTGAGGTCCGTGGCCGCCGAGACGGAGGAAGAGCTCGTCGAGCCGGAGGCCGGCAGCCCGCGCAGCGGGGCACGGCCGGGCGTCATCGTGGCCGCAACGCTGGCTGCCGTCGTATCCCTCAGCTTCCTGATCTATTGGGTCGGCGACTCCAAGAGCGGCGATGTGGGCGGCGGAGGGTCGAACCTGTCAGGAGCGGCGGCCCAGGGCGCGTGCGGCGTCGGCAACCCGGACCCGAGCTATACCATCGCCGTCACGCCCAATCCGGATCCACCCCGGCCGGACGGGACGACGCTGAACATCAGCGTGCGTCAGGCCGGCCAGGCCATCACCGGCGCCAAGGTGTGCGTGTCCGCCGACATGCCCGACATGGGGCACGACGGCATCAACGCGGTGGCCAAGGAGCTGTCCGGCGGCCAGTACGAGACTCGGTTCCGATTCGGCATGGACGGCGGCTGGAAGCTGTCGCTGACCGTCGCCCCGCCGGGCAAGGCCGCCGTCTCGGTCCCGCTGAGCCTCCAGGTCGCGGCGATCTCGCCGGACTAGCAGACGACGGGCGGTGCGGGCCGAGCGGGGGGCGAGGCCGGTCGTGATTTGGCGCCGACGGTCCGCCGGCGGTTGGCGCTGAGTCTCGCCGACCCCGGGTGCCCGCTCGTTCGGGTTCCCGTCTTCGTCGACGTCACCCCCTCGCGCCAGGCCGGCGCGCAACAGCCCACGCCGGCCGAGGCGAGGCGTGGGCTGTTGTGGGTACGCCAGCGGGTTCGCCCGCTCGACTTCCCTCTAGGTGGTGCGCACCGATTCGCCGCTGCCGGCCTTGGCCTTGGCCTTGGCCGTGTCGGGGGCGGTGCGCCGCTTCAGCGTCATTACGAGCAGCAGTATGAGGCCGGCGGCGACCAGTCCGGCGAAGGCGGCCGCCACGATCGGGAGGGTCGTGTTCTTGGTGGTCGGCAGGGCCTTGAACTGCACAGTCGAGCCAAAGGCGTCCTGGGTCTGGCTTTCCTGCTCAGCGAGCCGACTGTCCGCCCAACCGATCGCGGCGTACTGGTTGGTCGAGGCCACCCCGGGCGGGAGGCGGATGTCGGAGTTGAAGCTGATGCCGAAGTTGAAGTCGAGGGGTCGGTCGTTGACCACGACGCTGGGCGCCCACGTCTTGCCGCCGTCGGTTGAGTACGTGTAGCGCACGTTGAAGTGGAAGTCGGCCAGGTCGCGGTTGTCCTGCCAGACGGCGTCGATCCGCCCGTCGGGCGCCACCTGGAGCTGCGGGTAGAAGTTGAGGGTCCACTCGTCCGGCCGGTCGTCGTTGATGGCGACGGGTGGCGTCCAGGTGACCCCATTGTCGGTCGAGCGCTGCAGATTGACGTCGGACACGCCGTTGGTGGCCGACTGCTCATGCGCTCCCGCGTAGATGGCCACGAAGGTCCCGCCGCCTTCGGGCGTCCAGCCGAGCCCGGTCATGCTGCCGTTGCCGGTATAGATGGGCGGCCCTAGCTCCTTCACCTCCCAGGTCTTGCCCTGGTCGGTCGAGCGGGCCACGACCTGCGGCAGCGGAATGGCGGCGAACGTGCCGGCCGTCAGCCCCTGGCCGGCGCCAGGAGCCGGCACGGGCGCTTCGCCGGGGCGGAAGTCGGCGCCCGCGACGGCCAGCACCACGCCGTTGTGGGCGGTCACGTAGGGCGCCCCGAACCCGGTGCGCAGGAGCAGGTTGTACTGCTTGCCGTCGTATGTGCGGGTCAGGTTGGTGGCGGAGTCGTTGAGGTTCACCGCCGGCGCGAAGGTCTGGCCCGCGTCGGTTGAAGTAGCGATCACGGGCCGGGGGTTGACCAGGGCCGAGCCCGCCGGAGCGTTGAGGTAGCTCTGGTTGTAAGCGACGTACACCGTGTCTCGCGGCGTCGATGTGTCGACGGCCAGGCCGGTGACGCCCGTTGCCCTCAGGATCGCGTTTCCTTGTTCAGGCTGGCGGGGCCGGTTGTCCTCTACCATGGTGAACTTCCACGTGTCGCCCAGGTCGGTGGAACGGGCGAGGGCAATGCTGGTGCGACCGTCGTTGGGGCCTTCCTGGCCGGAGATGATGTCGTACGCCATCAACCCGTAGTAGATGGTGTGGTTGCGGCCCCACGCCAGCGACGCTTCGGGCACGCCAGACATGGTGGAGGTGCAGAACGGGTACCCCTGCGGGGCGGGGGGAGTCTTGCTGAAGGTCCATGTGCGACCGGCGTCGGTCGACCGCACCAGATGGCACGTGCGGGCCCGCAAGTTGGCCACGGCGCCGACGATGACGCGGGGGTCCTCCGGGTCAGCCGCCATCGACGAAGGCGCGGTGTAGCCCCGTGCGGGCGCGGTGTCCTCCTTAGTCATCTGGACGCTGCCGGTGAGCAACTTGGGCTTGCCGGCTTGGGCCCCGAACGTCGCCTTCTCGCGCCGGGTGTAGTTCTCCGGCGTCGCTCGCGACGGCGCCACCGTCGTCGGCGGCGACGTGGTCTGCTGCGCGGCTGCCGATCCGGCTGTCGCCGCGGTCAACGCCGCCGCTGCGGCCGCCAACAGGACGCGCTTGATGCGAGGGCTCATGAGTTGTCTCCGGTTCTGGGTGACGGCGGCGGGACGATTAGGAGGTCCGCACTTCCTGGGCCTGTGGCCCAGGCGAACGGCGGGACGCAGCGAGGTACCACACGCCGGCGACGAACAGGGCGAGGCCAGCGACGCCCAGCCCGACGACACCGAGGGTGGCGGCGCCGGGCCCTGATCCCACGTCGAGCTTCGTGGGACGAACGGGCGGCGAGGGCGCCGCTTCTGCGGGCTGGCCGACGTAAATCGTGGCTCGCGCCGGCTGGCCCCCGTTGTGGTTGTGGTAGTCCTCGACGGAGAAGATGAGGTGCTTACCCGTAGGCACGTCAGCGGGGATCGGCACGCTCAGCGTCCACTGGCCCGACATGACAGAGAGGTTGTGGGGCGGGTTGGTGGCGAGCAGTCGCCCCGTGGGCGAATCGAGGTGGATCTCGATGGGCGCGCCCGGCGCCGTGTTGCGACCGATGACCGACACCGTGCCGCCTGGCTGGACGCTCGCCGGGTTCACCGTCAGTGAAACGGGGGCGACGCACGCCCACGCGATGCCGGCTGAGGCGATGACCGCCATCGACGCCGTGGTGCCGAGCACCCAACGCCAACGCGTGCGCAGGGGTGAGCCTTTCAGCTTGCTCAAAATCTCCTCCATCGTCCGTCTTCGTGCGCCCAGCCGACTGTGGGCGTCGCCCTTCTACCCGGATACTAGTCCGCCATGCCTCTTCCTGCCCTGCTGCGCAGAACGTATCGTCGTGTGGCGACGCCCCTGTCAGGACATGAGCAAGCGGCAGGGCACCGATGCCGAGGGTGCCCCGAAGGCCGGGAACTCCGCGGTGAAGCACATGTCCCCGGCCCCGCCACCGGCCGATGGCCGACGCCTGGTCCCACACCACCATGCGGGGCAGGGCGCCGAACTGGCTCAGAACACGCAGGTGGCCGCCGAAGACGTCATGGCTCTACGGCCCCATTCCCCAGACGGGCACAAACCAGCCAACCTACTTGCGGCTGCACATTACCCGCGAAGTTGGAATAGTGAACCAGAATCTCGGGGAATTTGACCGTTGCCCGGGCGGCTACGAAAGGACCTCCATGACTAGGCTCCTGCCCCGAACGTTGGCGACGGCGCTCACACTGGCTGCGGCGGCAGTCGCCTTCGCCGGGCCGGCCTCGGCCCACGAACGGCGCACGGTCGGCGCCGTGCAGTTCGTCGTCGGCTGGGGCGACGAACCGGCCTACAACGGGTTCAAGAACAGCGTGCAGCTGACAATCTCGGAGGCCAACGGCGGGGCGCCGGTCACCGACATCACCGACACCCTGAAGGTCGAAGTGGTCAAGGGCTCGGACAAGATGACCGTGCCGCTGACCCCGAATTTCCGGGTCGGCGCCTTCGGGACGCCGGGCGACTACCGGGCGTGGATCACGCCCACCCGCGCCGGTGCTTACAGCTTCCACGTCACCGGGACCATCCGGGGCCAGAACATCGACGAGACCTTCTCCTCGTCGAAGACCACCTTCAACGACATCGAGGACGTGGCTACCATCGAGTTCCCGGCCAAGGATCCTTCCACCGGCCAGTTGGCCACCCGTATCGACCGCGAGGTGCCCCGCCTCGACAGCGCGACCAGCCAGGCCAAGGACGACGCCGGCACGGCCCGCACCCTGGCCCTCCTCGCGCTGGCCGTCGGCGTCGCGGGCGTGCTGGTCGGCGCGGCCGCCCTGGTCGCCGCCCGCCGGACCGCCGGCGGTGCCGGTGGGGCCGGCGTGAAGCCCGGGCGGAAGGCGGCCGCGGACGAGCCCGAACCGCTGAGCCGGTGATCGCCGGCCTGTGACCCGCCGACTCGCCGGCTTCGTGGCCGGCCTGATCGTCCTCGGCGCGTTCGCGGTCGGCGCCGGCCCGCCGGCCGGCGCCCATGCCCTATTGACCGAGTCGACGCCGGCCGACGGCGCCACCGTGGACAAGGCCCCGACCGAGGTCACCCTCACCTTCACCGAGGCGCTCGACCCGCTACTCACCGTGATCCACGTGCTCGACGCCTCCGGGAACCGCGTCGAGGTGGGCCGGACCGAGATCCCGGGGTTGCCCAACAAGGCCCGGGTGCCGCTCGGCCCGCTGGCCCAGGGCACCTACACCATCACGTGGCGCACCACCTCGACCGCCGACGGCCACACGACGGTGGGGTCGGTGGCCTTCGGCGTCGGCGTACCGGTGGCCGCAGCCGGCGCCTCCGGACCGTCCAACGGGGTGCGGACGCCGACCCTCGTGTCGATCGCCGGGCGCTGGCTGTTCTACGCCGGCCTGGTGCTCCTGCTGGGAGCGTCCATGGTCGGCCTGTTCGTCGTCTCCAAAGCGGCCGTGGTCTCGGTGTGGGCCCTGAACGGGGCATGGGCGGCCAGCGCCCTGGGCCTGGTCCTCATCGTGGCCGACCACCTGGCCACCACCCACACGGACCTGGGCGAGCTGCTCGACTCGTTGACCGGGCAGAAGCTGAAGGCCCAGGGAGTGGCCATCGGCCTCACCTGGCTGGGTGTGTGCTGGGCCAGCCTGCGCCCCTCGCGCGCCGCCCTGGGCGCCGTCGGCCTCGGCGCCGCCGGCGTGATGCTGGAGCGGGCCCTGTCGGGCCACGCCGACGCGTCGACCACCCCCGGGTTCACCGTCGCCGTCCAGTGGCTCCACCTGGTCTCGGTGGGGGCATGGATCGGAGGGCTGGTGTGGCTCCTGCTCGCCCTGCGGCGCGAGGACCCCGACCGGCGCCCCGCGCTGGCCCGGAAGTTCTCCCGGGTGGCCGCCGCCGGCCTGGGCCTCGTGGCCGTCACCGGGACGCTGCGGGCGCTCGACGAGGTGGGCGCCTGGTCGCGGTTGTTCGACACCAGCTTCGGCCAGACCCTGCTGGTCAAGCTCGGGCTCTTCGCCGCCCTGGTCGCCTTGGGCGCCCGGAACCGTTTCCGGAACGTGGCCGCGGCCACCGCATCGCGCTTCGGCGGCCTGCGTCGCCTGCTCCGGGCCGAGGTGGCCCTGGGTGCCGCCGTGCTCGCCGCCGCCGCCGTGCTGACCGGACTGGCCCCTTCGGCGACCGTGGCCGCGGCGGCCAAGCTCCAGCGCCCGGCGGGCATCACCGTCACCGGCTCCGACTTCGGGACCTCCGTCCGGGCCCGGCTGGACGTGAGCCCGGGCGCCGCCGGCCCCAACCGCTTCGACCTCACCGTCGTCGACTACGACTCCCGCCGGCCGGTGGCGGCCGACGCGGTGTCGCTCCGGTTCCAGCTCGCCGACCGCCCGGAGGTGGGCAGCGCCCTCGACCTCACCCGCGAGGCCGACGGGCACTGGCGCGGGGCCAGCAGCGCCCTGTCGATCGACGGGAAATGGACGATCACCGCGCTGGTGCAGTCGCCGGCCGCATCGGTCGAGGTGGGAATGGAGCTGACCACCACCAAGCGGTCGTAGCATCGAGTCCCGGAGGGCCAAAGGTGCTACACCTCGGCGAGGCGGTGATCGAGCTCACCGGCCTGCGCAAGGAGTACCGGCGGTTCCGGCGCCCGCCCGTGTCGTCCTACCCGGGAAGCGACCCGTAGACCTCGTAGCGCTCCACCGACGTTGGCGCCGGCCGGCGCCGGTCCGGGTCGCTGGCCCGTGCGGCTTGCACCCGGGCCATGCCCGCCTGGTAGTGGTCCTCGCTCTCCCACACCATCACCGTGACCCGTCGCCCGGCTTCCCGGTCGACGAGCCACCAGCCGTGCAACCCGTTGGCGCCCGCGAGCGCAGGGAGGACTTCGTCTTCGACGTGCTCGATGCCGGCCAGCTGGTCGGTCGGGGACTCGCCCTCGAAGCGCAGAATGATCCCGAACATGGCCGCCGCCTCAGAACTCGGTGGTCTCGACCGAGGACCAGAACGTGAAACGAGGTACGCCGACGACCCCGGCCCGGCCGAACGCCTCGGCCAGCGAGGGGTCGGCCAGGAACGCCTCAGCCGACGGGCGGTCCGGCCAGCGCATGACGTTCATGATGGTCAGTTCCGGGCCGTCGGCCCGGAACAGCTCCTCGCGTACGCACCCGTGCGCCTTGCGGGAGGCGCCGTGCTCGTCGAACACCCGCTTCCACGCTGCCCAATCCTCCAACCCGTGCTCGATGACGACCGTGACCATGAGGCCCTCCCCTCCAGTTGTACTTTCTTACGAAAAGAAATATACTGCGTCTCGTGAGGAAGTCAACCCCCGACGAGCACGAGTTCCTGGAGCGCGACGAGTGGGAGGCGTGGAACGCCCTGCTCATGCTGAACCGGCTGGTCCTCCAGGATCTCGACAGCGAGCTGCGTGAGGGGCACGGGCTGGCCGTCACCGAGTTCGACGTGCTCATCACGCTGTTCAACGCGCCCGAGCGGCGGTTGGGGATGTCCGCGCTCGCCGATCGGGTGATGCTCAGCCCGGCCGGTACGACCCACCTGGTGACCCGCCTGGAGCGCGACGGCTACGTCCGGCGCGAGGTCGACCTCACCGACCGGCGCAAATGGTTCACCGTCCTCACCGCTGCGGGCGACGACGTCTTGCGGGCCGCCCGGCGGACCCACAACGAGGTACTCCGGCGAAGCATCCTGGCCGTGACGTCGCCCGCCGACCGGCAGACGTTGCGAGAGCTCTGGGCCCGGCTGCAGCCGCGTCCTCAGCACGAGGAGCCATAGGCGCGGGCCTACGGCTCGGGCCCGGCCGGCGCAGCCCCGACCAGGCCGTGCTGCATGGCCCGCATGGCCGCCGCCGCCCGGTTGGACACCCCGAGCTTGGTGTACACCCGCTCGATGTGGTTCCCGACGGTCTTCGGGCTGATCCCCAACTGCCGGGCGATCCCCTTGTTCGGCAGCCCCTGGGCCAGCAGCCCGAGCACGTCGACCTCCCGGACGGTCAGACCCGCCGGCCCCCCGGCCCGCGACCGGCCGCCGGCGTGACCGGCCGCGGCCAGCACGGCGTCGGTTGCCGCCGGGTCGAGCCGACCTTCGCGCGCTTCGCGCCGCAGCTCGCGAGCCGCGTCGGCGGCGGTCATCGGGCCGCGGTGGGGGCGAGGCTGGGTCATGGCGTGGTAGGCGTCGGCGGCGGCCAGGGCCCGAGCGGGCGTCGACAGCATGGTGCCCCCGACGCCCCGGTGATAGCCGGAGCCGTCCATGCGCTCGTGGTGCGTGGCCGCCAGTAAGCCGATCCGGCGGAGCGGCTCGGGCCGGTCAAAGATCCGCTCCACGTAGTAAGCGTGCATGCGCATGCGTTCGCGGTCGCGGGTGCCGAGCGGGCCGGCCTTGTCCCACACCGACCCCGGTACGCCGAAACGGCCGACGTCGTGGACGAGAGCGGCCCGCCGGACGAGCGCCGTCTCCGAGGGAGGCACCTGGAGCAGCGCCGCGGCCGCCGTCACCAGCTCGGCGGTGCCACGACTGTGACCGGCGAAGTACGCGCAGCGCATGTCACAGAAGTCGCCAACGGCCTCCAAGACCGCGTCGAGCTCGGGTTCGGTCAGCGGTGGCCGCTCCGCGGGTTCTGCGTCAAGGATCGCCTCAAGGGTGTCGTCGCCGAGACCTTCGAAGAGGGCGTCAGGGTCGGGCTCGACGGCGGCGGCGATCTCGGGGTCGAAATGCGTCCCGCTCCTCGACCGCACCATGGCCACCGCCCCCTCGATGCCGGCGGTCCGCAAGAACACCTCGCAGGCCTGGGCAATGTGGGAGATGCGCGTCGACAAGGCAAGCTGGTCGCCGGCCAGGTCGGTGGGGACACCCTTCCCGTCCCAGCGGGCGTAGGACTGCTCGACCCCGGCGCGGACCCCGGCTCCTAGCCCCAGCCGGTCGGCGAGCTCACCGGCCGCCGTGCAGTGGTTGGCCATCAGCTCGGCGACGACGCGACCCCCGCTGGCGATGATCGACGACGCCTGCCGGGCACGGTTGAGCACGGAGGTCCCGGCGCCGGCCCGTCGCAACATGAAGGCCATGGCGGGGAGCCCGGCCATGTCGACCTCGAAGGCGTTGGCTCGGAACTCGATGTCGTCCCCGAACAGGGTCGCCGCCTCGTTCCCGTAGACCGGGCACCCGACGTAGGTCAGCAGGCTGACGTCGTAGAGCGTGGCCAGGTCGTCGCCGTCGAGGCCCAGCCGCCCGGCAAGGCGCATGCTGATCCGGGCCGCCCGCAGCATGTGCTCGGGCGGCTGGCCGAACCCCAGGTCGGTCGCCAAGGAGAGCGCGACCATCACCTCGGTGAGCCGTACGCCGGAACCCGACATGCGCCGGAACATACCGCCCGCCCACGGCGGCCGGTACGCGCCGGGGGGTGAATGCCTCATGACCGGCGCCCGTCAGGTCCCTACGTTCGTCCTCAAGGGGTCCACAACGGCTCCCAGACGAGGAGAGGACGACATGCCCAAGTACGTGATCGAGCGGACAGTGCCCGGCGCGGGCCAGATGGACGCGGCCGCCCTAGCCGCCATTTCCAGCACCTCCAACACGGTCCTGCGGGACCTCGGGCCCGACATCCAGTGGATCCACAGTTACGTGACCGACGACAAGATCACCTGTGTGTACCTGGCGACCGACGAGGACATCATCCGCGAGCACGGCCGCTGCGGCGGGTTCCCGGTCGACGCCGTGCACCAGGTGCGGGCCATCATCGAGCCGCTGACGGCGGAACCGGTCTCATGAGCAGCGGGCCGACCGGTTTTCGTGAGGCACAGCCGCTCCGCGCTCAGCCGGTCAGTCCCCGAAGGCATCCGTGTAGTCGCGACGGAGCGCCGAGATCGGCCCCGGCCGCGCCAGGTGGTACCCCTGCGCGGTCCGGACGCCGAGCGCGCGCAATGACCGAAGCTCATTGACCGACTCGACGCCCTCGGCCACCGTCACCGCGCCGATCTCGTCGGAGAAGGCGACGAGGGCTGAAGCCAGGGCTCGCCGCGCCGGGTCGCTGTCGATGTCCCGCGTGAGGGCGATATCGAGCTTGACGATGCTCGGCCGCAACCGGAGGAGGTGCTGGAGGCCGGCGTAGCCGGCGCCGGTGTCGTCGGCGGCAATACGGAGACCGTCCTCCCGCAGCTGCCGCAAGGCGCGAAGCAGGGCCTCGTAGTCGGGTACCCGGGTGTGCTCGGTGAGCTCCAGCACGACGCGCCGGACCGGGAAGCCGTTGAGGAGGGCGGCGATCGCCGGCTCGACCGCGGTCTCGGGCGAGGCGTTGACCGCCAGGTAGATATTGGGAGGAAGCGCGTCCAGCTGCTCGAGCGCGCAGCGCACGGCATGGAGCTCGAGCTCGGCGCCTCGTCCGACCGAGGCGGCGTCGGCAAACCACTCGTTCGGTGGCCGCCGGGGCTCATCGTCGAAGCGGGCCAGGGCCTCGATGCCGACAAGACCAGCGCCGGCGAGGCTCACGATCGGCTGAAAGACCATCGAGACCAGCCCATCGGCGAGGACCCGGTCGATCCGGGCCGACCGGCGTTCGAGCCGCTCAGCCTGCTCGCGCTCCCGCGCCTGCTGGGTGGCCAGCTCGGCGGTGAGCTCGTCGTTGTGGCGCTGCAGCCGCGTGTTGAGATCCTTGGTCTCCAGGAGGTTGCGCACCCGCAGGACGACCTCGATCTCGTCGAACGGCTTGGTCAGGAAGTCCTTCGCCCCGGCGGCGAGGGCTCGCTGCTTGACCCCGCTCTCGGCATCGGCGGTCAGCACGAGCACGGGCAGGAACGTCCCCTCGGGCCGGAGCGGCCGCAGCTCGTCCATGACCGCGAAGCCGTCGGTGCCGGGCATATGGAGATCGAGCAGGATCACGTCGGGGAGGGAGGAGCGGCACGACGCCAGCGCCAGCGCCGGCTCGGTGAAACCCTCGACCGCTTCGAACCCGGCCCGACGGAGCACGCGCTCGAGCAACCGCACGTTGGCCTCGCTGTCGTCGACGATCATGACCCGGTCCCGCGCGAACGGGAACGGGTCTGCGCCGTGCGCTCCCGCGCTCATCTGCTGGCCAACATCTCGTCCACCACGCTCAGCAGCTTGGACACGTCGAGGGGCTTGGTGAGGTAGGCCGCGGCGCCGGCGGAGAGCAGGCGTTGGACCTGCCCGGCGGTGGCGTCGGCCGTCAGGATCACCACGGGGATCATCGACGTCAGGGGGTCCTCGCACAGCCGTCGGAGGATCTCTTCGCCGCTGATGTCGGGCAGGTGGAGGTCGAGGAGGATGAGAGTCGGCTGGTGCTGGCGGGCAAGCTCGATGCCGAACCGGCCCTGCATGGCGGAGAGCATTTCGACATCGGTCCGCCGGGCGAGGATGCGCTCGATCAGGCGGAGGTTCGACGGGTTGTCCTCGATGTAAAGGACCTTGCGGGCGGGGCCGTCGCGTGGCGTCGGCTCGGGCTCGTCCTTCGCGACCGCCGGGGCCACCGGCTGGAGCCGCTCGAAACGCTCGACCGGGCCTTCGGCCCGGGGAAGGTCCACCGAGAACGTGCTGCCCCGGCCGGCGACGCTCTCGACGGTGAGGGCGCCGTCCATGGCCTCGGCCAGGTTCTTGGAGAGCATCAGCCCGATGCCAGTGCCCTCGACATCGGTCTGTGCCGCATCGAGGCGGTCGAACGGCGCGAACAGGCGGTCCATCTGTTCCGGCCGGATCCCGGGCCCGGTATCGGCCACACTGATCCGCAACCTCGTCTCGCTCACCGCTGTGCACGTGACCGTCACCGTCCCGCGCTGACGGTTGTACTTCAGCGCGTTCGACAAGAGGTTGAGCAGGATCTGCTTGGCCCGCTGGCGGTCGGCGAAGATGAACACTGACATCCCCGTCTCGTCGGCTCGCAGGGAAATCTCGCGTTGCTCAGCCATGGCCCGCACAAGGTCGAGCGACTCCGAGACCAGCTCCGAGACCAGTACGGCCTCGGCAGAGAGCAGCATGCGGCCGGTCTCGATCCGGGTGATGTCCAGCACTTCGTCGACCAGGTCGAGTAGGTGGCGGCCGCCTCTGAGGATCTGGTCGACCGCTTCGGCCTGGTCCTCGGTGAGGGCCTGCATCTTCAGGAGCTGACTGAACCCGAGGACGGCATTCAGTGGCGTCCTGAGCTCGTGGCTCATCCGTGACAGGAACTCGCTCTTCGACCGGTTGGCGACCTCGGCCGCCTGCTGGGCGGCCCGGAGCGCCTCCTCTGCGGCGCGGCGCTCGGAGATGTCAGTCACGTAGGAGAACACGCCGGCGGTCTCCCCGTACTCGTCGAGCTCCGGCACCGACAACGACGACACCCAGAGATAGGGCCCATTGCCCCGACGGACCCGGAACTCGATGTGCTCGGGTTCCCGGCTGGGCTCCCGCAATCGACCGCCGGCGGCCCCCACCCGTTCCAGGTCGTCGGGGTGCATGTACCGGCGCAGGGTGCCGGCCAACAGGACT
The DNA here is from genome assembly GCA_023264995.1 of Acidimicrobiia bacterium. GTDB lineage: Bacteria > Actinomycetota > Acidimicrobiia > Acidimicrobiales > AC-14 > CADCTB01. The sequence continues at coordinate 59,550 of JAHFUR010000012.1, forward strand.
TCGGTCTCGCTCAACCCGAGGACGCGCTCGACATTGGGGCTGACGTAGGAGATCCGGCCTTCGCCGCCTGACACGTCGGTCCTCACGACCACTGCGGGGCCGGACACGAGAAGCCGCTCGAGGAACTCGCGGGTCGACTCGAGCTCGCTGGTGCGATGCTCGACCAGCGAGTCGCCGAACTCCTGGCGCCGGGCGAAGGTCTGGACCACCGCGCCGGCCAGGACTGCGGCCACAAGACCGGCGGCCAAGAGGATCCAGGGAGCGGCGGCGGGGAACTCACCGACCAGAGGAGCGCGGGCCTCCAGCTCCAGGGTCCACTGCATGGTGCCGACGGCGAACGGGAACCGCGCCGCCCCCCGAAGGGGGACGGCCTGCTCGCTGGTGAGGACGAGGCGGGCCGGGTCCGGCGAGGGCGACGCGTACAGCGCGCCGCGCATCTCGCTGAACGCAGAGCCCGGGGTGGCGGGGACCGGTCGGCTGGGGTCGATGGCCGACACCAACAGCACGACCACTGGGACGGGGGCCGGGGCGGCCGCGGCGAAGGCCAACCTGACCTGCGTACCCTCCGATACGAGGTCGGCGGCGGCCTGGCGGGCGGCGAGGGCGCGCGCCGCCAGCGCGGCGTGATCAGGACGCGCCGTCTCGCCCGGGACGATCGCCGGACCGCCGACGGAGGCGGTGACCACGAACGCCCCGTCGCGCTCGGTGAGCGCTTGCAGCGAGCTCCCTGGGGACCGAGTCAGGGCGCGCGCGCCCAGCTCGAAGCCGTCCTTGTCAGGGAGGGTGGCCAGAAGGGCAAGCAGGCTGAGCGACGAGTTCGACGCCTCGATCGTGTTGTGCAACAGCGCCGAGACTTCACCGGCCCGTTCGGCGAGGAGCCGATGCTCGTTGTCGCGCACCAGGTTGTGGGTCACCCCGAACGCGCCGACGGCGGCGGCGGCAAGGACCAGGAACACCGATGTCGCCACCGTCGCCCGGCGGCTACGGCCCCGGGGACCAGATCCCCTCGATCCCATCCGCTGTCTCTCTGTCCGACGAGCCGACACAGCTACGGACCGTGGCGAACGGCACGGCCACGTTGACGGTAGTGCATGGCCAGGCGTGACGATGAGGGGCCGGGACGGCGGGGCGAGCCTGGATGCCCCGGTCCGCCAGCTAGCCGGGGTCGGACGGGATCAGCGCGGCGAGCTGGTCAACCAGTTCGGCGGCGCGCCGGCCCGCGCTGGCGATCTCGGCAATGTCGGCGAGGACCGCGGGCTGGTCCCGGACATCGCTGGCGACGAGCGCGGCATAGTTGATCACCAGCCCCAGGGCGTTCCGGAGCTCGTGGATGATCTCGTGCGCCTCTCCGCTGATGTCATCGCCGAGTGCCACGGCAACGACCCTAATCCTCCGAATGGCGAGCGCGGATGGTGTATTTGCACTCCTTGAGTCGAGCTGTTCATCACTGGGCACGCCCGGCTCGTTCGGCGATCATGTCCTGGACGGAAGAACCCAGCACCGAGGAGACGGCGATGTCGAACCCCACTGCAATGCGCAAGAGCCCCGGTGGCCAGATCCTGGCGGACCTCTTGACGTCCCTCTCCGCCCGGCTCCGCTACGCGGGCTGAGCCGCCGCACGCGTCCCGTGCCATGCGCGGGGCCATCTGCGTCGGAGGCGCCGGCACCCACCGGAGCCCGATGATGGGCAAAGTCTGGCGGGGCCCGGCGATTGCCGGCGGCCTCGTTTCCCCGACAGCAGATATACCGTAGGCCCGGGCCGCACTCGACGCGGCAAGGGGGACCCGGGGTGGAGCCTTCAGATGACATGCTGCGGGGCCTGCTCTCAGCCGCCCCCGACGCGCTCGTCGCCGTGAACGCTGAGGGTGAGATCGTCTACGTCAACGCCCAGGCCGAACGCATCTTCAGATGGGCCCGAGCCGACCTGGTCGGGCGCCCCGTCGAACAGCTCGTCCCCGAACGGTTCGCCGGCCGCCACCCCTTCCTGCGGGCCGGCTACATGGCCCATCCCACGACCCGTCCGATGGGTGCCGGCCTCGAACTGTGGGCCCGCCGGCAGGACGGGTCGGAGTTCCCGGCCGAGATCAGCCTGAGCGGGTTCACGACACGCGCCGGCTCCCTCGTCGCGGCCGCGATCCGGGACGTCACCGAGTCGCGAAGGACCGAGTACCGCTTCCGCGCCGTGCTGGCATCGGCGCCCGATGCCATCGTCGGTGTCGACGGCGAGGGCCGGATCGAGCTGCTCAACGAGCAGACGGAGAGGCTGTTCGGCTGGACGGCGTCCGAGCTGCTCGGCCAGAAGGTGGAGGTCCTGGTCCCGGAACCGGCCCTCGGCCGTCACGTCGAACACCGGGCCAGCTACGTCGCTGATCCGCAGTCGCGGCCGATGGGCGCCGGGCTGCAGCTTGCCGCCCGCCGCAAGGACGGGAGCACGTTCCCCGCGGAGATCAGCCTGAGCGCGGTGGCCGACGAGCCGGGCTCGCTCCTGGTGCTGGCCGCCATCCGTGACGTGAGCGAGCGCATCGAGCTGGCGGCCGAGCGGCAACGCCAGGCTTTGGAGGCGCAACGCGAGCAGTCGCACCGGCTCGAGAGCCTCGGCCAGCTGGCCGGAGGAGTGGCCCACGACTTCAACAACCTCCTCGGCGTCATCCTCAACTACACCGCCCTCCTGGCCCGGAACGAGACCGAGCCTCGGGCCGCGGCCGACCTCGGTGAGATCCGGGCGGCGGCTGAGCGGGGCGCCTCGTTGACCCGCCAGCTGCTCACCTTCGCCCGACGGGACGTCGCCAACCCCGAGGCGGTCGACGTGAGCGACGTCGTCCGGGGCGTGTCGGGCATGCTCGAACGCACATTGGGAGAGGACATCGACCTGCGCCTCGACCTGGCCAGCGAGCCGCTGGTGGTGGTCGCCGACCGCCAGCAACTCGAGCAGATCGTCCTGAACCTGGCCATCAACGCTCGCGACGCCATGCCCGGCGGGGGCACGCTCACCCTGGCGACGTCGGTCGCCGCCCCCAGTGAGGCCCTCCGGCCCGGTGCCGGCCGCGACGCGGTGCTGCGGGTGATCGACACCGGCGTCGGCATGACCGACGCCGTGATCGAGCGAGCCTTCGAGCCGTTCTTCACCACCAAACCCCGAGGGCAGGGCACCGGGCTCGGGCTGGCCAGCGTCTACGGGATCGTCCGGCGCAACGGCGGCGATGTCCGGATCGACTCGGCGGTCGACGAGGGGACAATCGTCACGGTGAGCTTGCGCGGGGCCGAGCACCCCTCACCAGCCGGCCAGGCGCACCAAGGGGCATCGGCGGGAGGGCGGGAACGGATCCTCCTCGTCGAGGACGAGGTGGCACTCCGGGACGCGACTGCCCGTATTCTCACCGGCAATGGCTACGATGTCCTTGTTGCCTCCAACGGAGCCGAGGCACTGGAGGTGTTCGATCGCGAGGCGACCACGATCGACTTGGTCGTGACCGACATAGCCATGCCCCGCATGCGGGGTGACGAGCTGGCCCGCCTGCTCCAGGTGCGGAGGGCGGGCACACCGGTCATCATGATGACCGGCTACGACTCTGGTGACGCGCCTCTCACCGGCCGGCTCCTGGCCAAACCGGTCTCCGAGGAGGAACTGCTGCGCGCCGTGCGGGAGGTCTTCGATGCGTGACCTGGACGGCTCCCCGGTGGGCGTGGTGATCGTCGACGACCACCGGATGTTCGCCGAGAGCCTCGCCCGGCTGCTCTCCGACGAAGAGGGCATCGAGGTCCTCGGCGTCGCCGGCACCGGCGCCGACGCTCTCGACCTGGTCGGCGGGCTCAAGCCCAGCGTCGTCCTCATGGACTACCAGCTGCCCGACCAGGACGGCGTGGCCGTCACGCTGGCCATCAAGCGGGACAACCCCACGATCATGGTGGTCATGCTCACCGGCTCCAATGAGGACCGCGTGATGTTGGCCGCCATCGACGCCGGTTGTTCCGGCTTCCTGACCAAGGACCGGGCCGCCGCCGAGGTGGCCGAGGCGGTGCGGGCGGCGGCCATCGGCGAGGCGCTCATCTCGCCGGCGCTCCTGGCTCGGCTCCTGCCGAAGCTCAACCGGACGCATCGCTCGATCGGCGAGGACCTGACGGACCGGGAGCGCGAGATCCTCACCCACCTGGCCCGAGGTTCGACCAACAAAGTCATCGCCGCCGAGCTGTACCTGAGCGTCAACACGGTCAGGAACTACGTGCAGTCGGTCCTGACCAAGCTCGGGTCGCACTCGAAGTTGGAGGCCGTCGCCACCGCGGTCCGCGAAGGGATCATCGGGTACCCGTCGAGCAGTTGAAGGACGTCGTACCGCGACGGCCCCGGGGTGTCGTCACACAAAAGGTGCCTGGGTTGAGGTCCGACGCGCGAATCGGTGCAAACGCATCCCCCACTCTGGCCATCTGGCCTCAGGGAGGGTGGTACTTGTGACGAAGTAGTGAGCAATGACCATCGGGCCCGGACACCGTCGGCTCCACCTTCTGCGCACCCCGCTCTCGGCGCGTGCCGGCCGGCGGAACCTCCCCGGCTCGCCGTGAGGGGCCGGCGGGACGAGCGAGGCGCGGCGGTCGTCGAGTTCGCGCTCGTCCTACCCATCCTGGTGCTCTTCGTCTTCGGGATCGTCTCCTTCGGTCAGGCCTACAACGCCCGGATCGAGCTCACCTCCGCGGTCCGGGAGGGAGCGCGGGTCGCGGCGCTGGGCGGCACGGCCAGCGACGTCAGCCAACGGACGCGGGACGCCGCACCGGGGCTGACCGCCGGCCTCATCACGGTCACCTCCACGCTGTGCACGGCGACACCGGCGCCGGCGAACGGGACGGTCACGGCCTCGTACCCGTTCGTGATCGACATCCCCCTGTTCGGGACGCGCGCCCGCACCCTCACCGCCAAGGGGGTGATGCGGTGCGGAGGTTGAGGCACCCGCCGGCCGACGAGGAGGGCGCGATCGTCGTCCTGATGATCGTCGTCTCTCTGGTGATCATCGTCATGGCCGCCCTCGTCGTCGACGTCGGCGGGATCCTCGACGAGAAGCGCCAGCTCCAGAACGGGGCCGACGCCGCCGCGCTCGGTGTGGCCCAGCTCATCGCCCAGACCTGCCCGACCGGTCCATGTACCTCGGCGACGCTCGTGTCCACCGCCGAGAGCCTGGCCGGGGCAAACGCCCGCGATGGCGCAACCCGGATCGATGCCGTCACGCCCGACTACACCGCCCAGCGGGTGGCGGTGACGACCAGTACCGCCGACGCCGGGGGCGGGAGGATCCTCCCCTACTGGTTCGGCAAGGCCGTGACCGGCAGCCCCGGCCGGACGGTCCACGCCAAGGCGACGGCCAGTTGGGCCGGGCTGGCGCGCGCCGCGGTGATCCCGTTGACGATCTCCAAGTGCGAGTACACCCGCACGACCGTCGGCGGCACGGTGTTCGACGTAGCCACGGTCGTCCTGTTCCACACCAAGGCAACGTCGTGCGTCGGGCCCAGCGGGAGCGACCTGCCCGGCGGCTTCGGCTGGCTGAAGGACAACAACGACAGCAACCCCAACGATTGCAGCGTCACCCCATCCGTGAACGCGACCGTCCCCGACGACTCGGGCGTACCCGGGACGCCGAACGCGTGCGACGTATCCACCCTTCTCGGGAAGGACATCCTCCTCGCCGTCTACGACTCCTTCACCGGCACGGGTTCGAACGCCATCTACCGCATCTACGGCTTCGCCCAGGTGCACCTGACCGGGTACCGCTTCAGCAGCAGCAACGCAGCGGGGACGATCGGGTGCAGCTCCCCCAACACCTGCATCAGTGGTTCCTTCATCCGGTTCACGGCCGTCGGCGATTACGGCGGCCCCAACCTGGGCAACCGCGTTGCCCTCCTCAGCTAGGAGCAGCCGAGACATGATCAAACGCCAGAAGCTCATCGGAATCGTCGCCTCGGTCCTCCTGGCGGGGATCGGGACCAGCCTTCTCGTCGCCTACGTACGCGGCGCCGAGCACAGGGCAGTGAAGAGCGAGCAGAGCCAGGCCGTGCTCGTCGTGACCGGGAGCATCGCCAAAGGCACCCGGGCCGAGGACCTGGCCGGCCGGGTGAAATTGGAGCAGGTGCCGTCGAGATTGGCCGCCGATGGCGCGGTGACCAGCCTCACCGCCATCGCCGGCCGGGTCTCGGTCGTCGACCTGGTGCCCGGGGACCAGGTCGTCCAGCACCGGTTCCTGACCGCGGCCGAGTCGGTGAAGGCGTCGGCCGCTCCCGGCATGCTCCAAGTCACGGTGGCCATCGACGCGGTGCGGGCCTTGGGTGGCCGGGTGCGGGCCGGCGACAGCGTCGGCGTGCTCGCCACGTTCGACGACCCCGAGACCACGCGCCTCTTCCTGCAGAAGGTGGCGGTCACCGATGTGCGCAACAGCGCCGGCGCACCGGTACCGGTGTCGATCGAGGGCACCGCACCCACTGGCACCCTGCTCGTGACGCTGGCGGTCGACGCCCCCTCGGTGGAGCGCCTCATCTTCTCCGCCGAGCAGGGCCGGCTTTGGCTGGCGTGGGAGCCCAAGGAGGCGGCTGAGACAGGGACGAAGGTCCAGACCCGGGCCGGGGTGAACCTGTGATCACCACCGTCCTGGTCACCAATGACAGCGACTTCGAGGACCAGGTCAAGCGGGTCAGTGACGGCGAGGCGGAGGCCGCCCGATGGTGGGACGATCGCCTGCCTCGCATGGAACCAGCGGCGGCGGCCCGCGAGATCACCCAAGGCGACCCCGCGGTCGTCGTCATCGGGCCGGGGCTGGCCACGGCGGCGAGCCTGGCGCTGGCTGAGGAGCTCGACCTCCACTTCCCGGGAGCCTGCGTGGTGCTCGTGGCCAAGGCAACGGGGCGGCTGTGGGAGCAAGCCCTGCGGGCCGGGATCCGCGAGATCATCCCCACCGGGTCCGACGACCCGACCGTGCTCGCCGCCCTGACCCGTATCTGGGCGACGGCGGCCCGCCGGCAGATGGCGGCACCGGTCGCCCCGCCGGCACCCCGGGGCCGGGTCATCGTCGTGATCTCCCCGAAGGGCGGCGCCGGGAAGACCACGGTGAGCACCAACCTGGCGGCGGGCCTGGCTGGAGCGGCCCCCGGGCGGGTGGCCATCGTCGACCTCGACCTGCAGTTCGGCGACGTGGCCAGCGCCCTCGGCATCGGCCCGCAATCGACCATGGCCGACGCCGCCCGTGCCGAAGGGAAGCTCGACAGCACGGCCATCAAGGTGTTCCTGGAGCCCCACCCGAGCGGTCTGTACGCCCTGGTCGGGCCCCACTTCCCGGCCGAAGCCGACGAAGTGTCCCCGGAGACCGCCGGCCATGTGGTCGACATCCTGGCCGCCGAGTTCTCCTTCGTCGTCGTCGATACGGCCGCCGGCCTCGACGAGCACGCCCTCGCAGCCGTCGAACGGGCCGACGACCTCGTCCTGGTCTGCGTCACCGACGTCCCCAGTGTGCGGGCGCTGCGCAAGGCCCTCGACGCGCTGGACCTGCTGGGCATGACCAAGGCCCACCGCCACCTCGTCCTCAACCGGTCCGACGACAAGGTGGGTCTGTCGGTGGCCGATGTCGAGGCCACCGTCGGGGTGAACGTCTCCGCCTCGGTCCCCACGTCCCGTTCGTTGCAGATCTCCGTCAACCAGGGCTCGCCGGTCGTACTCGCCGACCCCCGCTCCCCGGCGGGCCGGGCGCTCCGTGACCTGGCCAACCGCTTCGTCGGCGAACCGGCGGCCGGCGCCGCCACCGGGCGCCCACGCCGGTTCGCCCGAAAGGACAACGCATGAAGCTCAACCAGCGGCTCCAACAGGCCGGCGCCCCGGCGGCCGAACGCCGCGAGCTCTCGAGCCGGCCCCCCACCGGACCGGCCACGGTTCGCCGCGGCCCCGAAGGTGGCGGGCCGGTCGACCCGCTGGCCGCCATCAAACAACGGGCTCAGGAGATGCTGTTCGCCCGGCTCGGTGGGCGGCTGTTCCGCCCGGAGATGACCGAGGAGCAGCTGCACACAATGGTCTTCGACGAGCTGAGCGCCGTGCTCGAAGCCGACCGCGCCCCGCTGTCGGCGGCCGAGCGCCAGCGGCTGCTGGAGGACATCGCCGGCGACGTTCTCGGGCTCGGACCGCTTGAGGCGTTCCTCGCCGACCCCGATGTGAGCGAGATCATGGTGACGGGCACCAGGCCGATCTACGTCGAGCGGGCCGGCCGGCTCTACGCGACCGACAGCCGGTTCGTCTTCGAGGACCACCTGCGCCGGGTCATCGAGCGCATCGTGGCCCAGGTCGGCCGGCGCATCGACGAGTCGTCGCCCATGGTCGACGCCCGCCTCATGGACGGTTCCCGGGTGAACGCCGTCCTCCCGCCCCTCTCCGTCGATGGGCCCACGCTCACCATCCGTAAGTTCGCCAAGGTCCCGCTGGGCGTGCCCGACCTGGTCCGCCTCAAGACGATCAGCCCCCGCCTCGCCGAGCTGGCCAGCCTGTGCGTGCTGGGCAAGCTGAACATGCTGGTCACCGGCGGCACCGGCACCGGGAAGACCACCCTTCTCAACGTGCTCTCGTCGTTCATCCCCGCCGAAGAGCGGATCGTGACGATCGAGGACTCCGCGGAGCTGCAGCTCGTCCAGGACCACCTCGTCCGGCTCGAGAGCCGGCCGGCCAACATCGAGGGCCGGGGCGAAGTGACCATCCGGGACCTGGTCCGCAACGCGCTGCGCATGCGGCCCGATCGGATCATCGTCGGCGAGGTCCGGGGTGGCGAGGCCCTCGACATGCTGCAGGCCATGAACACCGGCCACGCCGGGTCCATGTCGACGCTCCACGCCAACAGCCCGCGCGACGCGGTCGCCCGCCTGGAGACCATGGTGCTCATGGCGGGGATCGACCTACCCTCGCGAGCCATCCGCGAGCAGATCGCGTCCGCGGTCCATCTCGTGGTCCATCTCAGCCGCCTGCGCGACGGTACCCGCCGGGTCACCCAGGTGACCGAGATCACCGGCATGGAGTCCGGCGTCATCTCCCTCCAAGACATCTTCGTCCTGGAGCACGGCGAGATCGGGGAGGACGGCCTCATGCACGCGTCCCTCGTCCCGACCGGGCTCAGACCGAACTTCGCCACCCGGCTCAAGGCTGAAGGCCTGGCCATCCCCGCCCGCCTCCTGGGCGCGGGGGACCCGCTCGGCGAGCTGCGTCCCAGGTGAGCCGCCGTCTCGCCACCGCCGTCACCGGGCTGGCCGTGGTGGTCGCGCTGGCGCTCGCCGCCCCGGCCGGTGCCGACGAGGTGCTCACTGTCGTCAGCACCGATGTGAGCGCCTACCCGCTCGTACGCCTCGTCGTCGCCGCGCCGAGCCGCCTCGGCACCCAGGCCCCGGCGAGCGCCTTCGTGCTCCGCGAGGCCGGGGTGGCGCAGGCGGTCACCGTGGACGCGCTCCCGGTCGACCAACTCGACGTAGCCCTCGTGATCGACACGTCGGGGAGCATGGCCGGCGCCCCGCTGGCGGCGGCCAAGGCCGCGGCGTCGTCCTTCCTCGGTCAGCTGCCGGCGACGGCGACGGTCTCGGTCGTCGGCTTCGGCGGCACGCCGGCAGTGGTCAGCCCCCGCTCGGCGAACCGGGTCGCCCAGCTCAACGCGGTCGGTGCGCTCACCGCCGGCGGCCAGACCGCCCTCTACGACGCCATCGGTCGCGGTCTGGCCCAACTGGGTACGGGCGGTCGGCGTGTGGTCGTGGTGCTCAGCGACGGGGGCGACACCGCCAGCGTCGCGACGCTCGACACGACGGTCGGCGCGTTGACCGGGGCCGGCGTCACCCTCTTCGCCGTGGGGCTCACGACGCCCGAGAGCAACCCGGCCGCCCTCGCCCGCCTGGCTACCGCATCCGGTGGGCGGGCGGTCGCCGCGTCGGACCCGACCGGCCTGGCCGGGGCGTTCGACGCCATCGCCGGCCAGCTTGTCCGCCAGTACACCCTCAGCTACCAGTCCGGCGGCCACGGGGGCACGGATGTCGAGGTCGTCGTCGAGGCCGGCGGGGCCCGGGCCACCGGTACCTCCCGCCTCACCCTGCCCGCGGCCCCTGTCGTCGGCCCGGCAGTAACCGTGGCGCCGGCCGTGGAGCCGGCCGTCCCGGCCGTCGCCCCTGCCAGCACGGCGGCCCCGGGAGCGGGGGCCACCTGGGCGCTCGTCCTGGGTGGGGCCCTGGTCGGCCTGGGCCTGCTGGGCCTCGGGTTGGCTGCGTTCGGGGCCCGTAGCCCCCGGGCCCGGGGACTGGCGCCCCGCCGGCGGTCGGCCGGCGTCGCCGACATGGCCCGCCGCGCCGGTACCCTCGGCGAGCGCGTCCTCAGCCGCAGCGGCGGTCTGGGGCCGGTCAACGCCGCGCTGGAGACGGCCGGCGTCGACGTCCGCGCCGGGGAGCTCCTGCTCGGCATGGCCGGCGCCTTCGTGCTGGCGGCGGGGGCCGGGTGGGCCCTCCTCGGTCCGCTCGGCGGGGCGATCCTCGGGATGGTCGTGCCGGTGGCCATGCGCATCGGCCTCGACGTGATGGGCCGCCGGCGCCGGCGGCGGTTCGACGACCAGCTGGCGGAGACCCTCCAGATCATCTCCGGCAGCCTGCGGGCCGGCCACGGGCTGGCCCAAGCCATCGATACGGTCGGCCGGCAGGCCGAGGCCCCGACGGCCGAGGAGTTCCGGCGGCTGGCCATCGAGACCCGCCTTGGACGCGATTTCATCGACGCGCTCACCAGCCTCGCCGCCCGGATGGGGAGCGACGACTTCCGGTGGGTCTGCCAGGCCATGGAGATCCAGCGCGAGGTCGGTGGCGACCTGGCCGAGATCCTCGACAACGTCGCCAACACCACCCGCGACCGCACCCGTATCCGCCGCCAGGTCTCGGCCCTCAGCGCCGAGGGGCGGATGTCCGCGTGGGTCTTGATGATCCTGCCGTTCGGGCTGGGCGGGATGATGGCGGTGACCAACCGCAGCTACTTGAGCCCCCTCTTCGGCACCGGCACGGGGTACCTGCTGCTCGCCATCGGCGCCGGCCTGCTGGTCGTCGGGGGCCTGTGGCTGCGCCAGATCGTCAAGCCCATCTTCTGAGAGGACCAGGTCACCATGCCCCCCTACGTCGTCCTCGCATCGCTCGCCGTCTGCCTCTCGGTCCCGCTGCTGTGGTTCTCGGTGGCGCCAGACCGAGGTCGCACCACCCGGAAGGTCAGCCGCAACCTGAGCGCCGGGATGGCGGGTGGAGGCGACCTACGCGGCATGGTCCTGTCCCAGTCGCCGGCCGAGCGCCTCTTCCGGCCGGCGACCAAGGCGCTGGCCGCCGGAGCGCGCCGGCTGAGCCCGACAGGCGTGGTCGACAACCTCGAACGGCGCATCCAGCTGGCCGGCGTCGGGTGGAAGCTGGAGACCGTCCTGGCCCTCAAGCTCGTCATGGGTGCCGGCCCGATCGTCGTCGGCGTCGCATGGGCTTGGCTGGGGGGCCCGGGCACGGCGACGACCATCGGCCTGGTGGGTGGGTTCATCGGGTTCCTGCTCCCCGACTCGGTCCTGGCCCGCCTCGCTGCAGCCCGGCAGGTGGCGATCGGCAACCAGCTCCCCGACACCCTTGACCAGCTCACAATCTGCGTGGAGTCCGGTCTCGGCATCGACGCCGCCCTGGCCCGCATCGCCCGGACCGCCACGGGCCCGCTGGGCGGGGAGATCGCCCGCCTGCTCCAGGACCTCCGCGTCGGCGTCCCGCGCGCCGACGCCCTCAACGACCTGCTCGAGCGCACCGACGTCGCCGAGTTGCGCCAGTTCGTGCATGCCCTCCTGCAGGCCGAGAGCTTCGGCGTGCCCGTCTCGCGGGTCTTGCGGGCCCAGGCGGTCGAGCAGCGGGAGAAGCGCCGGTTCCGCGCCGAGGAGCGGGCCATGAAGCTCCCGGTCAAGGTCATCTTCCCGCTGGTCTTCTGCATCCTCCCCGTCTTGTTCATCGTCGTCCTCGGGCCGGCGTTCGTTCGCCTATCGTCGGGCCTTTAGACGTGCATGGCCCCCCGTGAAGCCCGGCCAAGTGGTCGCGGCCCGGGACGGGCACAGGAGGGCACCCGCATGGATCCGCACGACGATGCCGAGCCGACCTCCCACGAGGACCACGTGGACAACGAGATGCTCGACGAGGTCCTGACCGTCCTCGGTGACGACGTACCCGAGGGCCTGCTGCGGGCCTGCGACCTCTTCCGGTCGAGCGTGCCCACCCGGATGGACGACATCGGCGTAGCGATCGCCGGCGGCCGCTTCGGCGAGGTGGCGGCCGCGGCGCACAGCCTCCGGGGAAGTGCGGGCGCCTTCGGCGCCCGGCGCCTCAGCCACCTGGCCGACCAGCTCGAGCGCCTGTCGCACCAGGACGACCGCAGCGCGGCGGCCGGCCTGCTGGAGGACATGCGGGCCGAGTTCGTCGTCTTCCGGGCCATCCTCGACGCCCGCCTGGCCGAGCTGACCGGATAGGCGCGCCGGCGCCCGCCGTCAGCGGTGCGAGGGTTCGAGCTCCGAACGGGCGGTGAGCGCCTGCGCCGAGACGGCGGCGGCGTGGCCCTCGCCCTTGGCCGCGTGCTCCAGCACGTCGACGCCGGCGGCGCCCATGGCGGCCAGCGCGACGGCTGCGGCATCGGTCAGCTGGCGCGTCGGCCCGACCAAGAGCCGGGCGAGGACCGGAGCGGTTCGCGGGTCACCGATCTCACCGAGGGCCCACACCGCCTGCACCCGCATGGCGAGGGGCCCGTCGTCGATGCTGGCCAGCAGGGCGTCAACCGATCGGGGCGACCCCATCCGCCCGAGCGCCCGAGCCGCCCGGGCCCGGACCTCCACCGACGGGTCGCGATGCAGCAGGCCGACGATGTCGTCGCTGGCGGCCAGGGCCTGGAAACGGCCCAGCAGCTCCACGGTCAGGGCACGGGTCGGTACCGACCGGCTCTGCAGGCCCTGGCGCAGGACCGACATCGGGCAGTCGCGGATCTGGATGATGGCGTCGGCGACGAGGTCGACGGGGAGGGCCCGCGGGCCCTCCAACGACGACAGGAGCGGCGAGAGCGCGCCGGCGTGACCGAGCCGGCCAAGACCACGGGCCGCGGCCCACCGGACCTGCGGGTCGGGGTCGCGGAGCAGGGGGACCAGGTCACCGACCGCGGCGGGCGATCCCGAGTTCCCCAGGAACTCGCCGGCGCGAGCGCGGACACGAGCCCGCCGACTGTGGCTCCGGCGCCGAGCGTCGTCGACGTAGCCTCGGCGGTCGAGCAACCGGCCGAGGGCCTCCTGGTCGCTGCCCCGCACCTTGGGGAGGAGCGAACGGGCCAAGGAATCGAGGGCGTGCCGCTCGGCCGATGTGAGGGCGGCCAACACACGGGGGTCGAACTCGCCGCGCTCCATCCCGTCGTAGAGGATCGGGCGCACCGTGGCTTCCGCCCGGGCCGCTCGCGACCCACCCGCCCGCTTGCGCCAAGCCATGCCGGCGCCGGCAAGCGACGCCGAAACGGCACCGGTCACGAAGACCCCAGCCACCTCGCCGCCAATCACATCCGAGCCTCTGACCTGGCCAGCAGGGCCTGTACCCGGCTGACCATCTCCCGGGGACTGAACGGTTTCACGATGTAGTCATCGACGCCGGCGGCAAAGCCTCGCTCGACTTCGTTCTCCTGTGCCTTCGCCGTAAGCAGGATGATCGGGATATGTGCCGTCGTGGGGTTCCCCCGCAGCGCGCGGCACAACTCGATGCCCGCCATCTTCGGCATCATCCAGTCGACCAAGACCAGATCGGGGACGTGGCCCTCATGGTCGCTCGACAAGGCCGCCGCCAACCCGCTCTCCCCGTCGGACGCCGAAAGGGTGGCGAACCCCGCTTGGGTCAGCTTCCATGTGACGAGCTCACGGATGTCCGGGTCGTCATCCACGACCAGCACGGTTTTCATGCGGTTCCCTCCCATTGGACGCACAACCGACGAGGATCGGCCTCCTCGGGCACACGTTCGTTATTGGAGATGATCGGCACCCACAGCCGCGTCCTGAAGGGGTGGCTACAACTTCGCGGTGGTCGTGGTGCTCGACGGGAGCGTGACGACCGTGCTCGTCGTCGGCGGAGGCAGGGTCGCCACCGTGCTGCTGGTGGGCGGGACGAAGGTCGACGACGTCGGCGGGGCCTGGGTGGTGGTCGTGGTCTCAGGCTCGGTCGTGGTGGTGGTGGCCGGCGGCGGCGTTGCCGGCGGAGCGGTCGTGCCGGGGGCGCGGGGCGTGGTGGTCGCGACCGGAGGCGCCGTGTTCACCGTGGTCGACGGGCTCCCGGCCACGGTGGTGGACGTGGGCTGTTCCGACGGCGGGACCGAGGACGATGTGGGGGTGGCTGCCGGCCGCGCCGTGGTCGAGGTCGGGCGGGCCGTCGTCGACGGCGACTGGGTGGCCACCTGCTGGGGCGAGCTGTCCCCGCCCGTGGCCACCTCGAAGAGGAGGGCGACGAGGGCGATCGATGCGAGGGCGTAGAGCCCCACGTTGAAGCGGTAGGGCCGGTCGAGCCCCGACCACCAGCGAGCCAGGCGTTGCAAGAAGGACCTCCGGAGGAGCCGGGCTTTGCGACAGCGTCCCGGTAGGAGATGCTACTGCCCATGGAGCTATGGCCCGGACGACCCTACCCCCCAGGCGCGACCTGGGACGGCGAAGGGACCAACTTCGCCCTGTTCTCCGAGGGGGGCCAGGGCGTGGACCTGTGCCTCTTCGACCACACCGGAGCCGAGACCCGCATCCCCCTCCGCGAGGTCACCGCCCACACCTGGCACGGGTACGTGCCGGGCGTCAGCCCGGGCCAGCTCTACGGGTTCCGCGTCCACGGCCCGTACCAACCCCAATGGGGGCAGCGCTTCAACCCGGCCAAGCTGCTGGTCGACCCGTACGCCAAGGCCATCGCCGGCGACCTCGATTGGCACGAGTCCGTCCTCGGGTACTCGGCCGGCGACCCGGACCAGCCCAGCTCGTCGGACTCGGCGCCGCATGTGCCGAAGGCCGTGGTGGCCGACTCCCTGTTCCCCTGGGGGGAGGACCAGCTCCCCCGCCGTGAGTGGCATGACACGGTCATCTACGAGGTCCACGTCAAGGGCTTCACCGCCCGCCACCCCGACGTCCCAGAGGCCCTCCGGGGCACCTACGCCGGCCTGGCCAGCCCGGCGGCCATCGAGCACCTGACCAGCCTGGGCGTCACCGCCGTCGAACTCCTTCCCGTCCACCACTTCGTCTCCGAGCGCGACCTGGTCATGCGGGGCCTGTCCAACTATTGGGGCTACAACTCCGTGGGCTACTTCGCGCCCCACGCCGCCTACTCCTCCTCGGGCAGCCGGGGCGAACAGGTGCGGGAGTTCAAGGCCATGGTGCGCACCCTGCATGCCGCCGGGATCGAGGTCATCCTCGACGTCGTCTACAACCACACGGCCGAGGGCAACCACCTGGGCCCGACGCTCAACTTCCGGGGCATCGACAACGCCGCCTACTACCGGCTGGTCGAGCCCAACCCTCGGCAGTACATGGACTACACGGGCACGGGCAATACCCTCAACGCCCGCCACCCCGAGGTCCTCCACCTCATCATGGACAGCCTCCGCTACTGGGTCACCGAGATGCACGTGGACGGGTTCCGGTTCGACCTGGCCTCGGCCCTGGCCCGCGGCTTCCACGAAGTCGACCGTCTCTCGGCCTTTTTCGACCTCATCCACCAGGACCCGGTCGTCTCGTCGGTGAAGCTGATCGCCGAGCCGTGGGACGTCGGCGAGGGTGGCTACCAGGTCGGCAACTTCCCCGTCCTCTGGACGGAGTGGAACGGGAAGTACCGAGATGCCGTACGTGACTTCTGGCGGGGCCAGGGCACGTCGCTGGCCGAGATGGGCTACCGGCTCACCGGGTCGAGCGACCTGTACCAGGGCGACGGCAGGGGGCCCATCGCCTCGATCAACTTCGTCACCGCCCACGACGGGTTCACCCTGCGCGACCTGGTCTCCTACAACTACAAGCACAACGAGGCCAACGGCGAGGACAATCGCGACGGCACCGACGACAACCGGTCCTGGAACTGCGGCGTCGAGGGCGCCACCGAGGAGCCCGAGGTGCTGGAGCTGCGCCGGCGCCAGCAGCGGAACTTCCTGGCCACCGTGCTGCTGTCCCAGGGCGTGCCCATGTTGGTCGCCGGCGACGAGGTCAACCGGAGCCAGGGCGGCAACAACAACGCCTACTGCCAGGACAACGAGCTCAACTGGATCGACTGGGACTTCGACGACGAGGCCCTGGAGCTGCTCGACGTCACCCGACGCCTGCTCACCCTGCGCCGGGACCACCCCGTGTTCCGGCGCCGGCGCTTCTTCCAGGGCCGGCCCATCCACGGCACCGACCTGGCCGACATCGGCTGGTTCGGCCCGGACGGCAACGAGATGGACCAGGACCAGTGGTTGTCGGGGAACCTCGTGGCCCTCGGCATGTTCCTGAACGGCGCGGAGATCTCCGAGCCCGGCCCGAGGGGCGAGCGGATCACCGACGAGAGCTTTCTGGTCATCCTCAACGGGCCCCACCCGGTGACCTTTCGGCTGCCGAACGGCAAGTGGGCCAGCACCTTCGAGCTCATCCTCGACACCGCCATCGGCTACGCCCGCCACGAGGACGACCGCGAGGGCGTCACCCTGCTCGCCGACGAGGAGCTGTCCATGTCGGCCCGGTCGCTGGTCGTACTGCGCAAGACCGCGTGACCGGCCCTCGGTAGGCGCGAGGGCGGCGGTAGGATCTGGACAGCGTTTGAGCAGGCAGACGGGCCCCTCTGAGCCGGCGAGGTGTGTCCTATGTGCTTCTCCGCGGAAGCCGACGTCGTGGCCGGTGTGGTCGTGACCGTCATCGGGGCCGACGCCCTGCGCCAGGCCCACCGGCCCGCGGAGCGGGCGCTCGGCGCCCTCCCGGTGCTGCTGGGGGCCCACCTGCTCGTCGAAGCCGCGGTCTGGCAGGGCCTCACGGGCGGTGTGGCGCCGGCCACGGGCGAACGGGCCACCTGGATGTACCTGCTGCTCGCCCTCGTCGTGCTTCCCGTGTACGTCCCCCTGGCCGTCCGGGCCGTCGAGCCCGACGTCGGCCGGCGGCGGGCCATGGCCGCCCTGGCCGGCGCCGGCGCGGTCGTGGCTGCGGTGTACCTGGCCCGGCTGACGGCCGCGCCCGTCGCCGTCGTCATCTCCGGCCACCACCTCACCTACCAGATCGGGCTGGCCCATGGCGGGCTGCTGGCGGGCGTGTACGCGATCGCGGCCTGCGGAGCGCCGATGCTCTCCAGCGAGCGCAGGATCGCCACGTTCGGCGTGGCCAACCTGGTGGCCGTCGTGGTGCTGACCTGGGTCGAGCGGGACGCCCTCACCTCGCTGTGGTGCGCGTGGGCCGCCGTCACCAGCATCGCCATCGCCGCCCACCTCCGCCAGGGGCACCGGGAGGCCGAGGTGCGGGTGCACCCGGCATCGCCGTAGCCTGGGGGCGCCGACCTGTCGAGAAGTGGCGGTACGCGCTGTGACCGACATCCTGCAGGGCCCGCCCGGCCCCACCCCGCCGGGCGGCCACCTTGTCCCGCCAGTGCTGCGGGGATGGCTGCACCTGGTCTGCTGCGTGCTCTCCCTGCCAGCGGGTGCGATCGTCATCGCCGCGGCACCGTCGGGGCGGGCCCGGTTGGCCGGCGCCGTCTACGCCGTCGGGATGACCGCCATGTTCGGCGTGAGCGCGACCTACCACCGCCGCACGTGGACGGCGGCGGGCCGCCGGCGCATACGCCGCGTCGACCACGGGACGATCTTCGTGATGATCGCCGGCTCCTACACCCCGCTGTGCCTCCTGGCCCTCCGGGGGGCGACCGGGACCGTGGTCCTGAGCGCCGTCTGGGCCGGCGCCGCCGCCGGGTTCGCGCTGGCCCTCACCGGGATCGCCGAGAAAGCGGTCGTCGGGCTCCTGTGCTACATCGGGCTCGGGTGGGCCATGGTCCTGGCCCTGCCCCAGCTCAGCCGCCAGCTCAGCGGTGGCCAGATCGGCCTCCTCCTGCTGGGTGGGGTGATCTACACCGCAGGTGGCATCGTGCTCGGCACCCACTGGCCCAACCCCTCGCCGGCGTGGTTCGGCTACCACGAGGTGTGGCACACCATGGTGGCCCTGGCCTGCGCCTGCCACTACGTGACCATCCTCTCGGTCGTACGTGGCGCGTAGCCCGGGG
The DNA here is from genome assembly GCA_023264995.1 of Acidimicrobiia bacterium. Taxonomy (GTDB): domain Bacteria; phylum Actinomycetota; class Acidimicrobiia; order Acidimicrobiales; family AC-14; genus CADCTB01. The sequence goes on from JAHFUR010000012.1 coordinate 77,796, forward strand.
AGTGGTCGGCCGACCACCCCTGCGGATCTCCTCGCCGCCGCCACCAGGTACCATCGGTACCCCATGAGGCGGGTTGCGACCATCGGGCTCGTCGTCATCGGCGTGGCGCTGGCCGGCTGCGGGGCCGCCACGCTGACCGAGTCGACGGCGGTCCAGGTGCCGGCCGGCCCTCAAGCCATCGTCCGAGCGTCGCTCGCCCCCCCGCAGCTGGCCTACGGGGGCCTGGGCCGGGCCGGCGGGCTGGCCCCGGGCCAGGTGGCCGTCCCCGACGGGGAAACGGCCGTCGCCGCCCCGGCACCCGGCCGCGACCTCGGCCCCAGCCCCAGCCCCAGCCCCGCCACGCTCGTGCCCGCCGGCCCGGCCCTGCCCGCCGCCCGGTCCCAGACCACCGCCGGCGGCGGACCGGTCAACATCTACGCCCACACCATGTCGCCCCAGCTCAGCCCGGTGGTGGCCGACGTGCCCCTCCGGGCCTACGTGCCGAACAGCGACGCGGGAACGGTCAGTGTCATCGACCCGGCCACCATGAAGGTCATCGACAAGTTCACCGTCGGGGTGCGGCCCCACCACGTCACCCCGTCCTGGGACCTGACCAAGCTCTACGTCAACAACACGGAGAGCAACAGCCTGACCGAGATCGACCCTCGGACCGGCCGGCCCACCCGGACGATCCCGATCACCGACCCCTACAACCTGTACTTCACCCCCGACGGGACCAAGGCCATCGTCGTGGCCGAACGGTTCCAGCGCCTCGACATCTACAACCCCGCCGACTGGTCGTTCATCCGCAGCGTCGGCATCCCCTGGGCGGGGGTCGACCACGCCGACTTCTCGGCCGACGGCCGCTACTTCTTCGCCAGCTGCGAGTTCAGCGGCCAGGTCGTCAAGGTCGACATGGAGACCATGACCGTGGTGGGCCGAGCCGACGTGGGTTCCCTCCCCATCGACGTGAAGTTCAGCCCCGACGGCACGGTGCTCTACGTCGCCAACCAGGGCCGCAACGGCGTCTCGCTCGTCGACCCCGACACCATGACCGAGATCGGCTTCCTGCGCACCGGCGCCGGCGCCCACGGGCTGAACGTGAGCCGCGACGCGGCCACCCTCTTCGTCAGCAACCGCATGGAGGGGACGATCTCCGTCATCGACTTCGCCACCCGGTCGGTACGCCAGACCTGGAAGGTGGGGGGCAGCCCCGACATGATCCAGATCTCCGCCGACGGGAGCCAGCTCTGGGTCTCCAACCGGTTCCAGGGCTCGGTGTCGGTGATCAACACCGCCGACGGGCGCGTCGTCTCCACCATCGCGACGGGCGCCGGCGCCCACGGCGTCAGCCTCTTCCCCCAGCCCGGCCGCTACAACATCGGCCACAACGGGGTGTACCGCTAGGGGCGGGCTACCCCGGTCGGCCGGCGCCGACCAGATCGGCGCCCCGCCAGCCCCGGATGCGGATCGGGGTGCCCGTCTGGGACGCCTCGATCATCTCGCCGTTGCCGATGTAGATGGCGTCGTGGTGGATGCTCTCCACGCCGTCATCGCCGAAGAAGAGCAGGTCACCGGGCTGGACGGCGTTGATCGGCACCCGTGTGGTCTCGAACCACTGGGTGTAGGCCGAGTGCGACAGGGTGACGCCGGCGGCCTTCCACGCCCACGCCGTGAGCCCGGAGCAGTCGAAGCTGTTCGGGCCCGAACCGCCGTAGAGGTAGGGCTTGCCCAGCTGCTTGCGGGCCTCGGCGACGGCGATCGCCCCCTTGCCCGACGCCGGCGCGGAGCCGGCCTGGGCGGCGGTGGGCGCGGTCGTGGTGGTCGCCTGCGCCGGCGCCTGGGTCGGCACCCGGGGCGGCTCGGTGACCCGCGGCGCCTCGGCCACCGCGGCCGGCGCCGGCCGGGCGCGAATGGCCTCCGCCTCCTTGCGGGCCTGCTCGGCGGCCACCAGGTCGCCCAGTTCGCCCGTGACCCGGCCCAGGACGGCCCGTTGGGCGTCTTCCGCGGCGATGGCCGCCCGGCTGGCCGCGGCGGCCGCATCGGCCGCCTGGGCCGCCACCTTCCGCTCGGCGGCCAGGCGCGAGGTCTGGAGCAGGAAGTCCTCCTTGGCCGACCGGGCCTCGCTGATGACCTGGCGCTGGTCCGCCGCCGTGACCCGCAGGTACTGGGTGCGCACGATCATGTCGTCCTGGCCACCCCGGGCCAGCCGGCCGATCATGGCGTTGCTGCCGCCGTGCACGTAGGCCAGGACGGCGGCGGCGGCCAGCCGGGTGCGGGAGGTCTGGAGCCGCTCGTCGGACCGGGCCAGGTCGGCCTGGGCCTTGGCCAGCGAACCCTCGACCTCGCCGACCTTGAGCACGGCCCGGTTGGACCGCTCGGCCAGGATGCTGACCTGCTCCCCCTGCCGAGCCAGCTGCTCGGTGATGCGGGCCGCCTCGGCCTGCTTCTCCGCGACGGGATCGGCGAAGGTCGTCGACGCCGTCAGCATTGGGAAAAGCAGCGCGATCCCGACGAGGACGCCGAGCCGCCGGTGCCGTGGGGTCATGGGCCTCACAATGTCGCCGGGGGGCTTCTCGGTTCGCCGGAACCCTAGACCGGCGTTCTCCACAGGCGCAAGGCTCCCCGCGCCAGCGCGTAAGGTCGACCGCGATGACACAGGAGCCCGCCAACCGCATCGAGCACGACTCCATGGGCGAGGTCGCCGTCCCGGGGTGGGCCAAGTGGGCGGCGCAGACGCAGCGGGCCACCGAGAACTTCCCGATATCGGGGGCCCGTATCGACCCCCGGCTGATCGCCGCCCTGGCCGCCATCAAGGGCGCGGCCGCGGTGGTCAACGCCCGACTGGGGGTCATCGACGGCGACGTCGCCGATGCCATCGTCGTGGCCGCGGCCGAGGTGGCCACCGGCAGGTGGGACGACCACTTCCCGATCGACGTCTTCCAGACCGGTTCGGGCACGTCGTCGAACATGAACGCCAACGAGGTGATCGCCAACCTGGCCACCGACGGGCTGGGCCGGCCCGTCCACCCGAACGACCACGTCAACGCGTCGCAGTCGTCCAACGACGTCTTCCCCACCGCCATCCACCTGGCCGCCGCCATCGGGATCGAACGGGAGCTGGTCCCCGCCCTCCAGCACCTGGCCAGCGCCCTGCGCCACAAGGCGGCGGAGACCGCCACCGTCGTGAAGGCCGGGCGCACCCACCTCATGGACGCCACTCCCGTGACCCTGGGCCAGGAGCTGGCCGGCTACGCCACCGCCGTGGAGCACGGCGCGGAGCGGGCCCGAGGTGCCCTCCCCCACCTCTGCGAGCTGGCCCTCGGCGGTACCGCCGTCGGCACCGGCATCAACGCCCCGGCCCTCTTCGCCCGCGGGGTCATCGAACGGCTGGCGTCGGCCACCGGGCTGCCGCTGCGCGAGGCCGACGACCACTTCGAGGCCCAGGGCGGGCGCGATGCCGTCGTGCAGGCGTCGGCCACGCTGCGGACGGTCGCCCTGTCGCTGTCCCGGATCGCCAACGACCTGCGGCTGATGGGCAGCGGGCCGCGGGCCGGGATCGGCGAGATCCGCTTGCCCGACCTGCAGCCCGGCAGCTCGATCATGCCCGGCAAGGTCAACCCGGTGATACCCGAGGCCGTGGTGCAGGTCGCGGCCCAGGTGGTGGGCAACGACGCCGCCGTGGCCTGCGGGGCCACCGCCGGCGCCTTCGAGCTCAACACGGCCATGCCGATGATGGCCCGCAACCTGCTCGAGTCGGTCCACCTCCTGTCGACAGTCTCCCGCCTGCTCGCCGACCGGTGCATTGCCGGGCTGGAGGCCAACGTGGAGCGGTGCCGGACCTTTGCCGAGTCGTCCTCGGCCCTGGCCACCGCGCTCAACCCGCACATCGGCTACGAGGAGGCGGCGGCCGTGGTGCACCAGGCGGCGGCCGAGGGCAAGACGCTGCGCCAGGTGGTCCTCGACCGGGGCCTGCTCCGGCCGGGCGAGGTCGACCGGATCCTCGACGTCGACGCCATGACGCGGGGTGGCGTCCTGTAACCCCCACCTGTCCACAGCTTTCGCCCACTTGTGCTCCACAGGGCCGAAGGCGGAGGGTTGACCCAACGCCCGGCAACGGAGGTCGACCCTCGTGCAGGTCCACGCGGCAGTACTGGCGAACGAGCTGAGGCGTCGCAAGGTGGGCGCCCGCGCCGTCACGTCGGCGCTCGCCACCGTCGACCGCTCGACGTGGATCATGGGCGAGCTACGGGACGCGCCGACCTCGATCCTGGTGCTGGCGGCACTGTCGCTCACAAGCGGCACAGGCACACCGCCGCTCACCAGCGGCACAGGCACACCGCCGCTCACCAGCGGCACAGGCACACCGCCGCTGACCGCCGACGCCGGCGGTCGGCCGGCGGGTTAGACGCGGGGCAGCGGCGCCCCGTCGAAGGGCCCCGGGTCGCCGGGGGCAGGCACGAGCGGGCCGCTCCACGACATCCGGCGGGACAGCTCATGGGTCAGTTCCCGCCAGGCCATCGGGTCCCAGCCCTCGACGGCGTTGACGACGGTGAGGTCCTGGCTGACGTGGACGATGGCGGGCAGCGTCTCAATGCCGAAGCCCTTGACCGCCGTGAGGTCGGGGTCGACGAACGTCATGATGTCCTTGGCCCAGCGGCCCAGGAGCTTGCGGGCGTCGGCGGCGTCGCCGGCCACCACCCACGCCACCCGGGCGTCGGACTGTTCGTACACGCTCAGCACCCGGGCTGCGGTCGGCACGATCCACTTGCTGCGCACGTTGGCCGGGTCGACGGCCACGAACAGGAGGTGGAAAGTGGTCAGCCACTCACGCACAGTGCGGGAGTGGCCGGTGACGGGGAGGAGCGTCAGGTTAGGAGCAGGATTGGTTGCCACGGCGGGGTGAAGGTAACCCAACTATGTTCGCCAGAGCGAAGTCGAGAGGGGCCATGGGAGTCGACACCGATCTTTACCAGCTCGTGCTGGTGCTGCACATCCTCGCCGTGATCATCGGGTTCGGGGGCATGTTCATCTCCGGCTTCTACGGGAACGAGGCCCGGAACCGCCCCGGCCGGGAGGGCCTGGCCGTCGCCGAGACCACGATGAAGGTCACCGGCCTCATCCCCACCATGGCCGTGTACGCCGTCCCGGTCCTCGGGATCCTCCTGATCCTCCTGAGCGACGACACGTGGAAGTTCAGCCAGGCGTGGGTCTCGATGTCGTTCGTCGTCTACATCGTCCTGATGGGCCTGGCCACCGGCGTCCAGGTGCCCGCCATCCGCAAGATGTTGGCCCTGCGGGCCGGCGCCGACGGTGGGCCGACGGCCGAGATGGCGGCGCTGGGCAAGAAGGTTGCCACCGTCAGCGGGATCGTCAACGTGCTCTGGGTCGTCGCCGTGTTCCTCATGGTGTTCAAGCCGGGCAGCTGACGCTCCGTGCACCCCATGGAGCGCCTGCGGATGGTCGCCCGGGCCTCGGGCGAGGAGCCCGGGCTCCTGGCCCGGGAGGCGGCTGGCGCCCTGGCCGCGTGTGCCGACGACCCACGGGCCCTCGTCATGGCCTGCCGACGGCTGGTCGAGCGCCAGCCGGCGGCCGGGCCGCTGTGGTGGCTGGCCGCCCGGGTGGTGGCCTCGCCCGACCCCGAGACCGAGGCGTGGCGCGCCGCGGAGGCCATCAGGGCCGACGTCACGCCCCTGGTCGTCGCCGATGCCCTCCCCGACGACGCCGTCATCACCGTCCTGGGCTGGCCGGAGCAGGCCAGCGAGGCCCTGCGCATCCGGGGCGACGCCCGCGTCCTGGTGGTGGGCTCGCTCGGCGAGGGCGGCGCCCTGGTCGCGGCCCTCGACCGGGCCGGGTCGGACGCGACCCTCGTGCCCGAGGCGGGCGCCGGCGCCGCCGTGGCGGCCAGCACATTGTTGCTGCTCGATGCATCGGCGCTCGGCCCCGAAGGGTTCCTGGCCGTCACCGGGTCCCGCGCCGCGGCGGCGGTGGCCTACACCGAGGAGATCCCGGTGTGGGTCGTCGCCGGCGTCGGCCGTACCCTCCCGCCCCGGCTCTGGCGGGCCATGGTCGCCCAGGTCACCGCCCTGGGCGACCCGTGGGACGCGGACTGGGAGGTCGTCCCCATCGAGCTGGCGACGGCCGTCGTCGGCCCCGCCGGCGTCCAGACGCCGGCCGACGCACTGGCCGCGGCGCCCGACTGCCCCGACGCACCGGAACTGGCCGGCGGGGGCTCGGCGTAGCGGCGCCGGCCCTCACTGCTTGACGAAGTAGAGCTGGATCTCGACGGTCCCGTGGTCGTCCACGCTGGCCACCACCGGCGCCGTCGGGGCGGTCACCCCGTAGTCGGAGAAGGCAATGTCGGTGGAGCCGACGACGACGAGTACCCCGTTCTGGAGCTGGGCCTGGAGGTCAATGGTGACCTGGTGGGTCACGCCGTGGACCGTGAGGTCGCCGGTGGCGGCCGCGGTGACACGCTGGCCCTCGGCGGGCACCGAGCCCACGTCGACCGGCGCGGTCAGAACGAACGTGGCCGTAGGGAAGCGGCTGGTGTCGAGCGCTCGCTGGACCGCGCCGTCGCGGCGGGAGTCGTTGGTGGTGAGGGCGGTCAGGCTGGCGTTGATCCTGGCCGCGGTCAGCGTCGAGCCCTTCACCGTCAGCGTGCCCTCGACGTTCGGCGAGCGGCCGACCGCGGTGTTGGTCCCGATACCGGTCAGCACTTCGTTGACGCGGAAGCCCGTGTAGGAGCCGGTGCCCTGGGCGTTGGTGATGGTGCGGTCGACCGCCCACGTGCCCTCGACGCCCGGGGTGCCGGTGACGGCGGCGGCCGGCGCCTGGACACCGGCCAGGGCCTGGTCGAGGTTGGCCGGCGGCGGGGGGTCGCCCCGGAGGACGAACCACCAGAGGCCGGCGCCGGCCGCGGCAACGGGCAGGGCGGCGGCGGCGGCCCAGCGCCGGCGGTGCGACCGTCGGGGCGTGCTCACGACGAGCGCCGTCGGGGCCGGGCGGGATTCGAGGTCAGTGTTCATGGCCCCGATCCTCGGGGCTCAGCCTGGGAACGCCACCGCGCCTTCCTGGGAGCTGGCCATGAACGGCGCCGGCCCGGCGACGGGCACGGTGACGGTGAAGGTGGCGCCCTCGCCCGGCGCCGTGGCCAGGTCGATCGTGCCCCCATGGGCGACGACGATCTCCGAGACGATCGACAGGCCCAGCCCCGTCCCCCGGCTGGTCGGCTCCCCCTGCCAGAACCGGTCGAACACCCGGGCCGCCACCTCCGGCGACATTCCCGGCCCGTCGTCGGCCACCACCAGGGTGGCCGCGCCGCTCGTGGCCGACAGGCGCACCGACACGGCTGTCGTCTCCGGTGTGTGCTCGCGCACGTTGGTCAGCAGGTTGTCGACGACCTGGCGGAGCCGGTGGGCATCGCCGGTGACGACCACCGGGCCCTCGCCCACGTCGATCCGCAACGGCCGCTCGGGCTCCACGGCCCGGGCCGCGGTGGCGGCGTCGAGGACGACGGCCGTGAGGTCGACCGGCGCATGCTCCAGCGGCCGGCCCTGGTCGAGCCGGGCCAGGAGCAGGAGGTCCTCGACCAGGTCCCCCATCCGGATGGCTTCGCGCTCGATACGCGACATGGCCCGCTCGATGTCGTCGGTCGACCGGGCGCCCTGGCGGTACAGCTCGGCGTAGCCCCGGATGGAGGTCAGCGGCGTCCGCAGCTCGTGCGACGCGTCGGCCGCGAAACGCCGGGTCCGGGCCTCCGACGCCGTCTTGGCCGCCACCGCTTCCTCTATCCGGTCGAGCATGGTGTTCAGCGCGTTCCCGAGGTGGCCGACCTCACTTGCCCGCTTCGGCACGGGGGTGCGCTCAGACAGCTCCCCGTCGGCGATGCGCTCGGCGGTCACGATCATCTCGTCGATCGGCCGCAGGCCCGTGCGGACGGTGAGCCACACGATGACACCCGCCAGCACGACGGCGAGGGCGCAGGCGGCCAGGACGGTCCCGGTGGCAGCCCGCACGGCGCCGTCGACGTCCTGGAGGGAGATGGCGGCCACCAGGGCGCCGCCGTCGGGCATCCGGGTCAGGACGACCCGGTAGTGCATGTCGCCCTCGACGGCGCCGACGGTGAGCGGCCCGGCCGGCGCCGACATGCCGGCGACGTCGGGCAGCGGGTCGGGGTTGTCGCCGCGGCCGGCCGGGGTGGACGACACGACCTCGCCGGCCATGTTGAGGGTCACGTAGGCGTAGCGGCGCACGTCGAACGGCGACCGCTCGTCCTGCTGGAGCTGCGGCGGCGGGCGGCGGCCGAACCCCTGCCGAGGCCCGACGGCCGTGGCCTGGGAGAGCAGTTCCTGGTCAACGTCGGCCACCAGGCGGTGCTCGAGGGTGACCACGATCAGCACGCCGGCGCCGCCGGTGACGACGGCCACGACGGCCAGGATGACGGCGACGAGCCGCCTACGAATCATGGGCCCCCGATATCACGGCTCGCGGCGCAGCACGTACCCGAACCCCCGGACCGTGTGGATCAGGGCCGGCTCCACGTCGTCCACCTTCTTGCGCAGGTAGGAGATGTAGTTCTCGACCACCCCGCCGCTGCCGCCGAAGTCGTACTGCCAGACGTGGTCGAGGATCTGGCTCTTCGACAGCACCCGCTCGCGGTTGACCAGCAGGAAGCGGAGCAGCTTGAACTCCGTCGGCGACAGCTGGATCGGGCGCCCGCCCCGGCTCACCCGCATGGTGTCCTCGTCGATCTCCAGGTCGTCGTACTGGAGGCGGTTGGCCGCCTCGGGCCGGCCCTGGGTGCGGCGGAGCACGGCCCGGACCCGGGCGATGAGCTCCTCCAGGCTGAAGGGCTTCGTCAGGTAGTCGTCGCCGCCCTTGGTGAAGCCGGAGATCTTGTCCTCGCTGGCGTCGCGGGCGGTAAGGAACACCACGGGCGTGACGTCGCCGTCGGCCCGCAGGCGCCGGCAGACCTCGAACCCGTCGATACCGGGCATGCCGACGTCGAGGATGAGCAGGTCGGGATGGTGCGACGCCACCGCGGCCAGGGCGCGCGACCCGTCGGTGGCCGTCATGGACTCGAACCCGGCGATCCGCAAGGCGGACGACACCAGGTCTCGGATGTACTCCTCGTCGTCGGCCACCAGGACCTTCGCCTCTGCCATGGGCACCAGTAGAGCCGCCGAACCTGGGAACGCGCTCACAACCGGCTGTGAAGGCGCGGGGGCGCTACCTCCCCCCGTCCTCCTCGTCGAGCGGCGCGGCCATGGCCTGCTCCAGGGCGTCGGCCTCCGGGATCTCTGGGTCGAGGTTCGGCTCCACGAACCCGGCCACCTCGGCGACAGGCAGGGACTGCTCCTCGGCGTCTGTCTCGGGCACTTCTTGGTCGCTCATGGGGGCAAGTCTGCCCCCGGTCACCCGTGCCGGTAGTTCCGACCTCCCGGGTACCGGAACGCGTGGCGCTTGACCCGTGTCGTCGGCACCTTGATCCTCGAACCCGAGCGCTCGTCGCCGCCGGCGTAGAGGGCCATTCCCAGCGCGACGACCATGAGCCCGACGGCCGTCGTGGCCAGGAGCCGGTGCTGAGCAGCCGTCCGGCACTCCGAGTTCTCCGCCCGATCGAAGGCCACCACGACCGCCGGCCCGCAGCTGTCACCTCGGACATTGACCCGGAACGGCCCGAAACGCTCCGAGGCGGGGCTGACCGGCAGCACCGCAGACGCCATGATCAGCGTGATCCCGAAGCCGAGGGCCAGGAACCCGACGTACTTGCTCGTTCTCAAGTGACCCTCCATCACTCCGTTGCAGGGCGGAGGTGATATCGGCACATGCGACCTCCGACTTGAGCGCGCCCTGCTACCGGGCCGGGGCGATCCGCATGATCCGGTCGTCGCCGGGCTGCGCCGTGCCGCGTCCGTCGGTGTTCGATGTGGTGAAGTACACCGCCCCGTCGGGCCCGACGGCCACGTCGCGGATGCGCCCGTAGGTCTTCTGGTACAGCACCTCCTCGGAAGCCACCGACCCGTCGGCGGCAAAGGTGACCCGGCGCAGCCCCTCGCCCCGGAGGGTGCCGAAGAGCATCGACCCTTTCCACTGGGGGATGAGGTCGGCGTTGTACACCGTGCACCCGGCCGGCGCCACCGACGGCGAGTAATTGCGGATCCCGTTGCCCGATGTGGCCGGCCACCCCCCGTCGAAGCCCAGGGTCAGCACGTTCAGCTCGTCGTTCCCGGTCGGGCCGTGCTCAGTGGAAAGGAGCCGGCCGCCGGCGTCGAAGCAGAGGCCCTCCACGTTACGGTGGCCCCGGCTGAAGACCGCGGCGCCGCCTTTGTCCGGGTCGACCCGCAGGACCTTGCCGTTCAGCGCCGCCTTCTCGGGGGCCAGGCCCGGCATGTTGGCATCGCCGGTCGATGCGTACAGCGTGCCGTCGGGGCCGAAGCGGAGCCGGCCGCCGTCGTGCACCGGCGCCCGGGCGATGCCGGCGACGAGCACCTTCTGGGAGCCGTCCGGTTCGAGGCGGACGATCCGGTTGTCCTGGGCCGCGGTGTACATGACGAACATCCGCCCGGTGCGGTCGATCTCCAGGCCCAGGAGGCCGCCCTCCCCCTCGGGCACCACGCCGGCGATTGGGTGCGACGGCCCGTTGAGCCGGGACAGCGTGCCCGAGCGCTGGGTGAACCAGAGCGCGCCGGCGGGGTCCCACGCCAGCGCCCACGGCACCTGCAGGTCCTTCGCCACTTCGGTCACCGCCAACGGCACCGGCCTGCCGGCGCGACCGGTCGGCGCCTTCGAACCGGCGCAGCCGGCGGCGATCAGCCCCAGGGCCAGGAGGATGGCCGCCGAGCGCACGGGCCGCTGCATGGGCCAGGTCTAGTCCCAGGCACCGGCGTCGGTGCGGAGGTCGGCGGCGACTTCGAGCTTGTCGGGTTCGACGCCGGCGTCAGTCGGCGGCGGCCAGGCCGACCGGGCAGCTCACGCCGGTGCCCCCGAGGCCGCAGTAGCCGTTGGGGTGCCGGGCCAGGTACTGCTGGTGGTAGTCCTCGGCGTAATAGAAGCGGGTGTCCTCGGCCAGCTCGGTGGTGATCTCGCCGTACCCGGCCTTCTCCAGCATCTGCTGGTAGGTGTGGCGCGAGGCTTCGGCGGCGGCCAGCTGCGCCGGCGTCGAGGCGTAGATCGCCGAGCGGTACTGCGTGCCCATGTCGTTGCCCTGGCGCATCCCCTGGGTCGGGTCGTGGCTCTCCCAGAAGATCCGCAGCAGGGCGTCGTAGGACGTCACTTCGGGGTCGAACACGACCAGCACCACCTCGGTGTGCCCGGTGCGGCCGCTGCACACCTCCTCGTAGGTGGGGTTCGGCGTGATGCCGCCGGCGTAGCCGACCGCGGTCGTGTAGACGCCTGGGGCGGTCCAGAACTTGCGCTCGGCTCCCCAGAAGCAGCCCATGGCGAAAATGGCCGTCTCCATCCCCTCGGGGAACGGAGGGGTGATGGGCGTGCCCTTGACCAGGTGGTGCTCGGTCACTGGCATGAGTTCGTCACGCCCGGGCAGGGCCTCGTCGGCCGTCGGCAAGCGGCTCTTGTGCCGCGAGAAGAGCATGCAGCAAGTATGGGCCACCGTCGCCGGTTACGGGAGGGCGGGCTCAGATCCTCCGCAACAGGGGCGGGTACAGCACGCCGGCGCCCCGGCCGGCGCCTCCCTGTGAGAGAAGTGGCAGGATAGGAGGGCCACATTCGGGTGGCGAGGTGCCGGGAAGCCTGGTCGGCGAGCTCATGACGGTTCGCAAGCCCAGGAGCACAGGCGCGTGACACAACCAGACAATCAGGGCGGGTACGCCGGTCCCATCCCCGGCCGCCAGGTGCCTTCTGCCGTCCGTCGGCTCATCGACGCCGAGGTCTCGGGGGGCGTGGTGCTCCTGGCCGCGGCGATCGTGGCCATGGTGTGGGCCAACTCCCCCTGGAAGGGCGGGTACGAGACCCTCTGGCACACCGAGGTCTCGGTCGGTGTGGGGCGGTTCATCCTGCGGGAGGACCTCCGCCACTGGGTGAACGACGCCCTCATGACCATCTTCTTCCTCGTGGTCGGCCTGGAGATCAAGCGCGAGCTGGTCGACGGCGACCTGCGGGACCCGAGAACGGCAGCCATGCCCGCCATCGCCGCCGTCGGCGGCATGGTGGTGCCGGCGTTGCTCTACGTGCTCGTCACCGGCGGCGGCGCCGGCGCCCGCGGGTGGGGCATCCCGATCGCCACCGATATCGCCTTCTCCGTCGGCGTCGTCGCCCTGCTCGGGTCCCGCGTCCCCGCCTCGCTGAAGCTCTTCCTGCTCACGCTGTCGATCGTCGACGACATCGGCGCGATCATCGTGATCGGCGCGTTCTACTCGTCGGATCTCCGCCCCGCGATGCTCGGCGTCGCCGGGCTGATCGTCCTGGTCATCGTGGCGCTCCGCCGCCATGGGGTCCTCTGGGTCCTGCCCTATGTCGTCCTCGGCGCCGCCCTGTGGCTGGCAACGTATGCATCGGGCGTCCACGCCACGATCGCCGGCGTCGTGCTCGGCCTCCTCGCCCCGGCCACAGCGTCGGCGCCGGCATCGGTCGCCCGCCGTTGGGCCGCCGACATGCGCGACGAAGCATCGGCCGCCGAGCTGAAGGACCTCACCCGGCTGGCCCGCCACGCGGTCTCGCCGGCCGAGCGCATCGGCCACCTGCTGCAGCCTTGGACAAGCCTGGTGGTCGTCCCGCTCTTCGCCCTGGCCAACGCCGGCGTGACCGTGAAGGCCGGCGCGCTCGACGCCCCTGGGGCCATGGCCGTTGGGGCCGGGATCATCGTCGGCCTGGTCGTCGGCAAGACGGTCGGGATCGCCGGAGCGGCGTGGTTGGCAGTACGGACCGGAGTGGCCCAGCTCCCCGAGGCCACCTCGTGGCCGATGATCGTCGCCGTCGCCGGCGTTGCCGGGATCGGCTTCACCGTGTCGCTGTTCGTGGCCGAGCTTGCGTTCGACGCCGGCGCCCTCCAGGAAGCGGCCAAGCTGGGTGTGCTCACCGGGTCGCTGCTGGCGGCCATCCTCGGCGGCGCCGCGCTCCGGCGGGCGTGCCGGGCATGAAACATTCGCCAGCCTGCCGCGAACCGACCCGGTGCGAAGGCTTCCCGCACCGGGTCGGCTGGACATGCTGCTCAGCTAGCTGTTACCGCGACTTCTCCTGGCCGACGGCGATCGGCGGCGACATCGGCGTGTGCGACGTGCCTTCGCCACCGAGCTCGACGTGCTGTGACGAGCCGTAGAACGCCGGGTAGGCGAGAACTCCCATCTCCGGCAGATCCATACCTTCGAGCTCCATCTCGGCCGTGGGCCGGATACCGCCCTTGGTGAGCTTGTCCTGGATCCGGAAGAAGGCGTAGGCGATGCCGAACATCACGATGCCGATCGTGAGGGCGCCGGCGACCTGCGAGAGCAGCTGCCCACCACCGTCGCCACCGTAGAAGATTCCGTGGATGTTCTGGGTCGACGAGCCGGTGCCGTTCCAGTCGCCGCCGTAGGACCCGTCGGAGAAGATCCCGACCGAGAGAACCCCGAGCAGGCCGCCCATCCCGTGCACCGAGATGGCGCCCACCGGGTCGTCGATGCCGCGCCGCTCGACGAACCACACACCTTCTACGACCATCACGCCGGCGATCACACCGATCGCTGCGGCCGCCCAGGGCTGCACGAACGCGCACGGGGCGGTGATGGCGACCAGGCCGGCGAGCATGCCGTTGGCCATCATCCCTGGATCAGGCTTGTGGTCCGGAGATCGGCGCTGCACCCAGAGCATCGACACCACGGCGCCGAAAGCGCCGGCGATCGCCGTGTTGGCCGCCACGACCGCGAACCGGTTGTCAGTCGCGGCGAACGTCGACGCAGCATTGAACCCGAACCAGCCGAACAAGAGGATGAACGTGCCGAGCATGGCCATCGGGATGTGGTGCCCGGGCATCGGCCGGGGCTTGCCGTCCGGACCGTACTTCCCGATACGGGGCCCGAGGACCATGGCGCCCGCCAACCCGGCGACGCCGCCCATCATGTGCACGACACCGGAACCGGCAAAGTCAACGTACCCGTGGCCCCAGCCCATGCTCACGCCGAGCTTGGCCAGCCAGCCGCCGCCCCAGGTCCAGGCGCCGAACAGCGGGTAGTAGACCGCGCCGCAGAACAGGCCCCAGATCACGAAGCTGTTCCACTTCCAGCGCTCGGCCATGGCCCCGGTGGGGATTGTCGCCGTCGTGTCCATGAACGCCACCATGTACAAGAAGAAGGCCAGGACGCTGACGTCGTAGCCCTTCCCCCCGAGGAAGAACCCGCCCTTCCAGAGGAAAACACCGTTGCCCGACCCGATCAGCGCACCGCCAACGGCGTGGTCCATCCCGAAGAGCCCCGGGAAGCTGAACCCGCCGAACATGAACGCAAACCCGACGGCAAAGAACGCCACGAACCCGATGCCGAAGATGGCGAAGTTCGTCGAAACGACATGCGCGGCGTGCTTGGCTCGGCAGAACCCGGTCTCCACCAAGGCAAAGCCTGCCTGCATGAAGATGACCAGGACCGCCCCGATCACGATCCAGAGCAGGTTCAGGCTGATCTCGCCGTGAGTGAGCGCGTCACCCGTGGCCCCTCCGGCGTCGGTCGGGCTGGCCATTGCCATGCCAGCCAGGAACCACGTGGCCCCTATGCCGCACGCCAGGGCAGCCATGGCCTTCGTTCGTCTGTGACGCACCGCACTCCTCCTCCACCGCCGACGGGTACCTGTCGGCCGAACGCTACGGGGCGGGGATTTCCGGGTGATCACCGCTTTGTTTCAGGTTGATGTCATCTTCGATCATGACGTGCCCGCCACCGTTGCGGCGGAGACCTCCGAGCCAGCGCTGCGGGCCCGTCCTCGGCGCCGGCGCGCCCGACGCCAGGATCGACCTGACGGCGTCCTCGACGGATGGTCCGAGCTTCTCGCCCTTGGCGTCCGTCAGCTCGAAGACGTCGACCACGCGGCCGCCCGCGCTCGTGGTGATCCGAGCCGAGTGCACGCTCGCGCCGGCCGCGGCCATGGCCGACGTCACGGCATGGAGCAGGCTCGGGCTGTCCTGGGCCTCGACCCGGCAGATCGTGTGCCAGGGTGAGGCCTTCCGATCGAAGGACACCACGGCGTTCGGGAACGCCGCTCCAGGTGCAGGGCGCCGAAGGCTGGCCCGGACCCCCTCCTGCACCGTGGCCACCTCGGGCTCTGACGCCGAGATCACCGCGAAGGACGCCAGCGCGCACCCGTCGCCCCAAGTGGCGATGATCGCGTCTCGAACGTCGAGGCGCTGCAGCGCGAACGCATGCGCATCGGCCGCCAGCAGCCCGATCCGGTCGCGGGCGACCACCTCCACCCGCCAGCGCCCCGGGCCCAACGACACGACGCCGACGCGCACCTCGTCACCTCGCGGCGGCGGCTCGCACATGCCGGCGTGACGTAGGAGGTCGCTGGTCTGCGTGGCCAGGACGTAGGCGCGGGGCGCCGCCAGGATCCGGTCCCGCACGGTTGGGTCCGTCGTCAGGCGGCCAGCCGAATTGCGACGTTGCTCCACCGCGTTCGCCGCCGACCGGCCAGTGAGCTCCGGATGGGCCAGCACCGTCTTCACCTGCTCCTGGAGCGCATCGAGCCGGAAGACCTCCCAGGGCCGGAGCTCCTCACCGGTTCCGGCCAGCACGAAGAGGGCGGCGGCCTGTTCCTGCGACCGCAGGTGGACGGCCAGCTGCAGCACTGCCTCCTCGGGTAGGGGCTCTGACCGGCGGGCCGCGGCCGGGAGGAGGTCGGCATCGGCGACCAACCCGGCGACGCTCTGTTCGGCGGCGGCGCCCAGATCCAGCCGCTGGACAACCCGCCGGGCCGTGGCCACCGCGGTCGGATCGCCGTCGGTGGCGTCGAGGAGGACCGCGGCCAGCAACAGCCGCTCCGGATGCTCCAGGCCGGCGACGGCCGGGAGCTCCTGCGCCCGGTCGAGCCGCGGCCAGCGGAGCGCGCCGATCGGGTCGAGCTCGTGGGGATCGATCTGGCGGCGGTTGATGGCCTCGGCGAGCTCCGGCAACGCCCGGTCAAGGACCCCGGTGACCGAGAGGAACCGCCACGCCCGCGGCCCACCACCTGCGAGGAGCGTGAAGAACCGGTCCCGAGCGGGGCCGTCCCAACGCAGTGGTCCGTCGGGCAACCCGGTCAGCCAGTCGAGTAACCTCGGCCCGGGCTGCGCCTCGTTGCACGCCAACGCGGCGTCGAGCGCCACGGCCAGGGCGTACGCGGGCGCCGGCATGGCCGCGAGCTCCACAGAGGCCGGCGTCGCCGTCATCCGAAGCCAACCGCCCTCCGGGCGGGCCTCCGGCGGGGCCGGCGGGCCGGACACCGATCGGGTGTGCAGTAGCCGCAGCCGCAGGATCGGCGGCGTCATCAATGTACTGGCAAGTACGACAAGGAGAAGGGCGGCATAAACATCAGTCCCGAGCACGCCCTCTCGGAGGCCGATCGTGGCAAAGATGAGGCCGACCTCGCCCCGAGGGATCATCCCGATGCCAACGAGCAACCGGTCGCCCGGGCTGCCAACCATGCCCGCGGCAGACGCCAGCTTGCCGACGACCGCCACGGCGAGCAGCGCGGCCGCCATGAAGAGCACCTTCGGATGACCGAACTCCCGGATGTTGGCCTCCAGCCCGATCTGCAGGAAGAAGACCGGGACGAGGAGGTGCCCGACCGGGGTCAGCTCCCGGCGGATACGGCTCGACGCCGGGCTCGGGCCCAGGGCAATACCGGCGACGAACGCGCCGACGATGGGCGCAAGCTTGGCCGCGCTGGCTAGCTCGGACACGGCCAGCGTGAAAGCCAGCGCCACCGCGACCAGCGTGCCGCTCGACCGGCTTACCCGGGCGACGAACGCGAACGTCGGCGGGGCGACACGCACCCCGATGGCGGCGGTGACGGCCAGGAAGGCAACGGCCACGGCGACGATGCCGGCGACCGCGGCGACCGACACGGTCCCCTCGGAAGCAATGCGAACCACCACCGTGAGGATGACCAGGCCCATGACGTCGTCAGCCACCGCCGCCCCGAGGACGGTTCGCGCCTCGACCGACGCCAAGGCCCGAAGATCCCCGAACACGCGTGCGGTGATGCCCACGCTTGTCGCGGTCAAGGCGGCGGCGACGAAGAGGACTTCATGGCCGTGCAGCCCGAGGGACGTCGCGACCGCATACCCCCCGACGAAGGGCACGACAACGCCCACGGTCGCGACCGCAAGAGATGCCCGGCCAACGGCAGCCATCTGCCCGAGGTCCATCTCCATGCCCACCTCGAGAAGCAGCAGGATCACGCCGAGCTCCGCCAGTACCCTCAGGACGTCGCCCTCGTGCACGAGACCCAGGAGGGACGGCCCGATCAGGATACCGGCCAGGATCTCGCCGACGACCGCCGGCACGTGCAGGCGCTCGGCGACCTCAGCTGCAGCCTTCGCCGCGAGGAGGACGACGAGGATGTCGAGAAGGACCTTGGTGACGCTCATCGTCCCACCCCACCGTATGGCCGGTGAATGTCGCGGACGTTCTCAGCTGATGAACGTTGTGTTACATGCCCGGCCGACGGGGCACCGCTATCACAGGCGGTGCCACAATCGGGCCGTGAGCGCCGCCATCCCCGAGCAACCCGAGTTCCTCCGGGCGTGGACGACCCTCTCCAGGAAGGAGCGGTCACACCTCCGCCGACGCGTCCGGATGGGGATGCCCCTCGCCGACAGAGCCGAGGCCGGCGTTGCTGTCGCCTACGCGCGGTTCCAACGGAGCCGGACCTGGGCCCGCCTCTTCTGGCTGTGGTACCTGCCCGGGCTGTTGCTGGCGCTGGCCGTGGCGCTGCGCATCCACCCGTTGGTCGTGGGGGTGGTGATCGCCCTAGCTGCCCAGGCCGTGTTTGCCCACCGGAACCTCGGGCGGGTCGAACGGGTCAACGCCGCCGTCCTCGAGTAGGCGGTGGTAGCCCGCCCCGGACGCAGAAGTGGGGTCGTCCGCCGGCGCAGCCTGCGGGCCTGGTGGGTCGACGCGTTTACTTTCGGGATCGGTACGCCCCGCGCCCTCGGGCTGGGCATCGTCATGATCATCGTCTCCGTGATCGCTCTGGCCCCCGAGCGTGAGCCAGTGTCGCGGGCGACGCAGGCGCTGACACTGGTGGTGCCGGTCGTCATCGTTGCCGTCCTCGGGGGGCGCCGGGCAGCGTACGCGGTCGCAGGCGCAGCGACCGTCGCCTTCTCCCTCGTCGAACCACCCGTCGGCTCAGTCCGGGTCCGCCTGACCGGGGACCTGGTGGCCCTCGCCGTCTTCCTGCTTGTGGCCGTCGTCGTGGGCACCGTCGTGGCCCGGCGGATCGAGCTGCTCGGGCACGTGGAGCGCCATCGGTCGGCTCTACTGCGGTCGGTGTCCCACGACCTGCGCACGCCGCTCGCCGCCATCCAGGCCGCCGCCTCGGAGCTGGCGAGCGGTGAGCTCCCACGCCCGACGGCGCAACGGTTCGTCGAGCTCATCGGGGACGAATCCCGACGGTTGGACCGCCTGGTGTCGAACCTGCTCTCCCTCAGCCGCATCGAGGCAGGCGCCTACGCTCCGGTACGCCAGCTCGTTGACCTCGCCGAGCTTGTTGAGTCGGCTGTCGATCGCCTCGGCCGGCTCTTCACCACGGTGCACCTGGGCGTACGCTTGCCTGACGACCTCCCGATGATCAACGCCGACCACACCCAGCTCGACCAGCTCATCACCAACCTCCTGGAGAACGCAGCCCGTCACTCCCCGGTGGGCGGGACTGTCACCGTCGAGGCGCGGGCCGGGACCGACGAGCTCCTCCTGATGGTGAGCGACGAGGGGCCTGGCGTCGACACGACCGAGGTCGCCACTCTGTTCGAGCCATTCCGGTCCGGCCGTGTCCCTGGCGCTGGCGGGATCGGGCTCGCCATCTGCAAGGCGGTCGTCGACGGCCACGGCGGGACCATCTCCGTCGGCGAGTCGCCCACCCACGGTGCGGTCTTCACAGTGGCGATCCCCCTTGGCTGACCGGTCGATCCTCGTCGTCGAAGACGACCCGGCGGGGGCGGAGGTGCTGACCCTGGCCCTCACCGCACGCGGCTACAGCGTCCGGACAGCCACGACGGGTCGCGCCGCGCTTCTGGCCGCCGAGGACAAGCCACCGGACATGATGATCCTCGATCTCGGCCTGCCCGACATCGACGGCACCGAGGTGTGCCGCCGCATGCGGCGCTGGTCGCGAAACCCCATCATCGTGGTATCCGCCGACGGGTCGGAGGACCGCAAGATCGCGGCGCTTGACGAGGGCGCCGACGACTACGTCACCAAGCCGTTCTCGGTCCCTGAGCTGCTCGCCAGGCTCCGCGTCGCCGAGCGCCACCGCGACCTCGCCGCCCTGGTCGTCGATGACTCACTCATCACGATCGGCGACGTGACGATCGACACCGCCGCGCACCTCGTCAACATCGGCGGCACGACGGTGGCATTGCCAAGGAAGGCATTCGCCCTCCTTTCCCTCCTGGCCCGCAACGCCGGCAAGGTGCTCTCCCACGGCGCCCTGCTCGACCAGCTCTGGGCCGGCGACCCGACCGGTTCCCAATCGCTGCGGGTGCAGGTGAACTCCCTTCGGCGCGCGTTGGGAGCCGGTCCGGACCGGCCGCGGATCGTGTGCTCCTACGGCGCGGGGTACCGGCTGGAGCTACCCGACCCGAACTGACCCAGGCAGGAGGGAACCGCCGGGCCGTCAGTCATGCTGGGACACCGGCCTCGACGCCGTCTGGGAGCACCGGGCTGCTCTCGCGGGCCAGCACGATGATCAGGCGGTCGTCGGCCTTGAGGTCGACCGGCATGGACTTCGCCGGGTTCAGGTGGATGGCATCGGCCAGTTCCTTCCCGCGGGCACCGGTCGTCCTATAGCCAATGGCAAGGTGGCCTCGGGAGTGTGCGGCGGCCACATACGAGCCGTACGACGTCCCCGGCCGGGGATCGGCGTAATCGGAGATCGGGCGCATGCAGACCTCCGATCCCCACGTCTCGAAGAGGTCGGCGAACACCCTTTCCCGGTCAGGGATCTCGGCCAACTGGGCCAACATGAGCGCGGTAATGCGTTCGCTGACGATGAAGTCCTCGGCACCAGCCACCCTGGCCAGCCTTACATCACGGATGTCGAGCACCTCGGTGAGCACGCTCATCCGCTCACCAAGCTCCGGGTGCGCCTGGCGGAACTGGCGTAGCTGGAGCAGGGTCATCAGCGCCCGGGCGTCGGCCTCCTCAGCCGAAAGACCGCTCCGGTAGCACAACACAACCACCCGTTCGTACCCCTCGGCCAGGCAGAGCTCCGCCACCCGGTGCGGGGCGGAGTTGTAGCTGTTGGTCACCGAGATGGCCAGGTTCTGAAGGCCGACGACACCGACCTCCTCCTCCCGCACGAGGCTCTCGTCGACCAGCACCCGGATGGTCGACCCCGGCGCCACCCACTTGTCGAGCTCGCGTACGATCTTGGGAGCGAGCGGGTTCCAGCCGACGATCAGGATGGAGGTGCCCTCTGGGCCGGCCGCCGGCCGGCCCGGCGGCGGGAGCGGGAGCCGAATCGGCTCGGGATGCAGGATGAGGCTGGCCACGGCGTCGGTGACGATGACCACTGAGTCCCCCTCGCCGAGGACCTGGGCGTCCGGAGGATTGAGGTCGACGACGCCGCTGGCCAGGCGGAGCCCGATGGGGGCACCCTGCTCGTAGGAGAGGATCAGGTCGCCAAAGCGGCGACCGAGGAGCCGGTCATCCGCGTGGAAGTAGATGTCGACCCCACCGAAATCGAGGATCTCCTCGAAGACGGTGCCGAGCCCGGTGTGCCGGCACGCCTGGGCAGTGACGCGGGCGATGAGATCGGACGAGGCGATGGCGATGGCGTGGTCCGCCGTGGCCTCCCGCAGTGCGTCGGCGTTCTCCGGCAGGGCGCAGTCGGCCACTACCCGCAGGTCGGTGAACCGGTCGTCGTCCATCAGGGCCAGTACCGACCGAATGACCTGGGCGTCACCATCCATGTGGTTGTTGCCAAGGGCGATGACCGACCCACTGTCGTAGGGGCTCACCATCGCCAGATCGGCCGGGTTCGAGGGGTCCCCGCTCCGGCACACCACCCGCGTATGGCCGAGGTGACGGGCCCGAGCCCGGATGGCATCCTCCATCTCGATCTTGTCGTGGGGAGCCAGGACGACGATCACACTGTCCTTCCGCCCCCGGTGGGCGAGCACCAGCTCGGAGATGACCGGGAAGATCTTCTCCGACCAGCCGAGGATCAGGACGTGGCCGGCCTCCAGGACGTCGCTGCGGCCCTTGCGCAGCTCCTCGACCCGGCGCTCGATACCGCTGGCGATGAGCCCGATCAGTGAGCTCCCGACCAGGATCCCGAAGATGACCACGAGCAGGGACTGGATGCGGAGCGGCCAGCCCCTGTCGGCTTCCATGGCCGCGGGCTCGAAGCTGCGGAGCAGGTTCTGCCAGACGCCCTCGAGGACGCCGACCTTGTGGCCGTGCACGGCGATCTCCATCACCGACAACAGGGTGCCGGTGACCACCACCACGCCGGCGGTGATGATCCCGAGCCACAGGATCACCGCGATGGTGCCTCGGGCCAGGACCGTGTCGAACTTGTAACGGATGCGCCTTCGGAACGAATGGCGTGCGGACATAGGGCTCTTCCCTCCTGTTGGCCATGGAATGGCGAACGGCTGCGTTCCCAGGGCGGCGCCGGGCGGCGCGGCCCGCTGTTGCTACGGGGTGCAGGTGGAGAAGGGGGGAGCCCGCAGGGCGATGATGTGGCGCCGACGCGCGAGCGGCGCCGGTACCGACCGAGACGCGGCCAGGATGGCCCACGGGGCCCTGCGGAAGACCGAGAGCAGCGCGACCGCAGCGAGGACGACGAGGGCTCGTCCGTACTCGAGACGCGAGCCGGCCAGCCACCAGCCGCCCGTGGTGTGCCGGCGGATGGCCGGCCCCGGCGGGGCGCCGGCCGGCGCCAACCCGATGACAGTTGCTCCAGGGGAGCCGGCGGCGTGGGCGACGGCCGCCGGCCGGAACCACACAGGCGCCAGCAGCACCATGGCGGCCACGAAGGCGAAGCGCCGGAGCATGGCGGACCCCATCGCCCTGATCGTACCGCCACCTACGAGAGGGCCAGCCCCCCGCCAGGGGCCGTTCTCACATGTTGCTGCCGTCGGCCGGGATGTCGCCGGTCACCACCGGCGCGCCGGCGCCGGCGGCCGTGCCGGCCGGCGGGCATGCCGCGTCGAGCGTGTAGGACGCCATCGACAGCGAGCCGTACGCGTACCCGTCGACCAGTACGTCGGCGGCGCGCCCTGCGGCCGCGGCCACGCCGGCCAGGTAGAGCAGCGGGATGAAGTGGTCGGGCGTGGGCGCCGCGGCCCGGAAGTCGGGGTGGCCCTCGAGGGAGGCGGCTTGCTCGGGGGCGCCGGTGAGCAGCTCGCCGGCCGCCTCGCCGAACCGCCGGGCCCAGTCGAAGGCCCCGGCGCCCATCCTCGGGTCGATGCCCCCGAGGTTGTGGACCACGTTCCCGCTGGCTGCGACCAGGATCCCCCGCTCGCGCAGGGGGGCCAGGCGGGCGCCGAGGTCGAGGTGGTAGGCGAACGGCTTCATGGCGTTGATCGCCAGCTGGACCACGGGTACGTCGGCGCCGGGGAAGGCGTGACGCAGGACCGACCAGGTCCCGTGGTCGAGGCCCCAGCTGTCGTGGTCGGCACCAACCCAGACGGGTTTCACCACCTCGGCCACCTCCTCGGCCAGCTCGGGGTCACCGGGGGCCGGGTAGTCGACGGCGAACAGCTCGGGCGGGAAGCCGTAGAAGTCGTGGATGGTGCGCGGCCCGGCCATGGCCGTCACCGCGGTGGCGTTGATGTACCAGTGCGCCGACACCATGAGGATGGCCCGCGGGCGGGGCACGGACTCGCCGAACGCCCGCCAGGCCTCGGTGTACCGGTTGTGCTCGAGGGCGTTCATGGGCTGCCGTGACCGAAGAACACGGCGGGCATCAGCGTGGGGGCCATGCCGCCGGTCTACCCGATGGCGGCGACCGGCACCCGGCGTCTCAGGCCGGCAGCGGCCGCCCGACGACAGGCAGCAGCCGGGAGTCCTCCAGCGCTGCGGTGCGGTGGCCGACGCCGGCCAGGTAGGCGGCATCGGTGGCAAAGGCCAGGAAGGCGGCCACGCTGGCCTGGCGCACCAGGAGCACGGCGTCCCACCGCTCGTCGGGCGGGCCGACCAGGAACGGCCCGCCGGCGCCGAAGAACTCGACCGACCCACCCGTGGCGGTCAGGAACGGCAGGCTGTGGACGATGTAGCGGTCGTAGGCCTCCTGGCCGGTGATGGGCGCCGGCGGGGCCAGCTCTGGGAAGCCGGAGTAGTCGGCCTCGGCCCGGAAGCGCAGCAGGTTCACCATCGTCAGGGGGCCGGCGATCGCCCGGCCGAACAGCTGGCGGACGCTCTCGTCGGTGGGGTCGAGGTACACGGTCAGAGCAGGGCGGCGGCCATGGTGGCCAGCGGGCTGCGCTCGCCCTGGGAGAGACGGATGTGGCCGAAGAGCGACCCCCCTCGACCCCCGCCCAGTGCGGCGGTGAGCACCGACATGGCGTTGTTGTGGGCCGAAAGGAACGGGGCGTCGATCTGGCTGGTGTCGCCGGTGAAGACGACCTTCGTGCCTTCCGCGGCGCGCGTCAGCACCGTCTTGGCCAGGCTGGGCTCGAGGTTCTGGGCCTCGTCGAGCAAGATCCAGGCCCCGTGCAGCGAGCGGCCCCGGAGGTGGGTCACCGACTCCATGCTGAGGCGGCCCTCGGCGGTGATCTGGGTGATGATCTCGTCGGCCGCGCCCTTGCGCCGGCCGTCGCTCATGGCCACAACAGCGTCGTGGATGGCACCCATCCACGGGTCGAGTTTCTCGTCGAGCGTGCCGGGCAGGTACCCGACCTCCTGGCGGCCCACGGCCACGAGGGGCCGGTAGATGGCCATGCGCTCGTAGCGCCGGGTGGCCGGGTGGTTCCAGACCTGCTCGAGGCCGGCCGCGATGGCCAGCAGGGTCTTGCCCGTACCCGCCGGGCCGTCGAGGGCGACCACGCTGACCGCCGGGTCGAGGAGCAGGTCGAGCGCCAGCCGTTGCTCGATGTTGCGGGCCTTCAGGTCGAAGGCGTCCTGGTTCTGGCGGAGGACGCAGAGCTGGTCGCCCCGGCGCCGGGCCAGCGCCGACTGCTTCCCGGCCCGCAGGACGGCGAACTCGTTCTCGTACAGGACGATCGACGGGTCGAGCTCGCCCACGTCGACCTTGCGCTCGTCGAAGAGCCGGTCGATGAAGGCGCCGTCGACCTCCACCGTCATCCAGCCGGGCGACTCGCCATTGCGCCCGTAGGCCGGCACCGGCACGTACTCCTTGGCCGCCAGGCCGACGTGGGCCGCCTTGATCCGCAGCGCGGCGTCGTTGGACACGACCTCCACCGACGTGGCGGCGCTGCGCAGGCCGAGGGCGGCGCCGATGATGCGGTTGTCGGGGCTCGACGGGTCGAGGTAGTGCTCGGCCAGCAGCGCCTGGTTCGTGCCGTTCAGGACGATGGCCAACGTGCCGCCGTGGCCCAGGGTGAGGGGCTCCACCAGCGACCCACCGGCGGAGACCCGCAGCGCCTCGATCCGCCGGAGGGCCTCGCGGGCGGTCTGGCCCACCGAGTCGGTGCGGGTCTTCAGGCCGTCGAGCTCCTCGACCACCGTCAGCGGTACCTTCAGGGCACAGCCGGCAAACTCGTGGATGGCGCCGGGGTCGGCCACGAGGACCGACGTGTCGAGGACGACGGTCTTGGTGAGACCGTCGCCTCCCGTGGGGGGTTCCATGTTGGCGACGAGCTTGCCAGCCGCCGGCGCCCTGGTGGCGGACCGGCCGCTCAGCCGGCGCCCAGGCTGGCGAGCAGCTCCTGCACCCGGCGCCCGATCTCGTCGCGCGTCGGGCGCACCTCCTCCACGCTCTTCCCGAACGGGTCGGCCAGCACCCAGTCCTCGTAGCGCTTCCCCGGGAACACCGGGCAGGCGTCGCCGCACCCCATGGTGACCACGACATCCGCGTCCCGCACGATCTCGTCGGTCCACCGCTTGGGGAGCTCCCCGGAGATGTCGATGCCGACTTCCGCCATCGCGGCCACGGCGGCCGGGTTCACCCGCTCCCCCGGCTCCGACCCGCCGGAACGGGCGACGGCCCGGCCATCGGCGAGGTGGTTGAACCAACCGAGCGCCATCTGCGAGCGGCCGGCGTTGTGGACGCAGAGGAACAGCACGAGGGGCACGGTGCCGGGTTCCGTCATGGACGGGTCCTTTCGATCGGGTACAGCCAGCGGACGAGAGCGGTCGCCAGCCCGCCGCCGACGGTCTGGGCGACGACGAACGCCGGCGCCGACGCAGGGGCGATGCCCGCGAAGGTGTCGGAGAGGGTGCGGGCCAGGGTGACCGCCGGGTTGGCAAAGCTGGTCGACGAGGTGAAGAAGTAGGCCCCGCCGATGTAGGCAGCCACTGCAAACGGGGCCGCGGCGCTCCGGCCCGATCGCCCGACACCGAACACCACCAGCAGCAGCCCAAAGGTGGCGACGACCTCGCTGGCCCACAACGGCCCGGAACTGCGGGGGTGGCTCGACAGCGAGACCGCGGGGAGGGCAAAGATGACGTTGGCAAGGACGGCGCCCAGGGCCCCGCCGGCCAGCTGGGCCCCGCAGTAGACGCCGGCCTCCGCCGCCGTCAGCCCACCGAGCACCCGGTCGGCCAGCGAAACGACCGGGTTGAGGTGGGCACCGGAAACGGGACCGACGGCCAGGATGACGGCCACCAACGCGCCGGCCGTCGCCGCCGCGTTGAGCAGCAGCCGTAGGCCGGCGTCGTCGGTGAGCCGGGCCGCGGCGATCCCTGAGCCGATCACGGCGAGGACGAGCAGCCCGGTGCCGACGGCTTCAGCCGCCGCCCGGCGGGGCAGGTCTGGGGTCGAGGGCCCGCTCAGCAACAGGCCGATGCCGTGGCGACGACCGCGCCGTCGTCGCCCACCGTGGCGCAGCAGACGTCGCCCGTCTCCGGGTCAACGGTGCGGAGCTGTCCATCTGGCATCTCGACGTCGGCCAGGACGGTGTAGATCTCCCACGGCTCGCCGGAGGGGCCGTCGACCCAGACCTTGTCCTGGCGGGCGTAACAACAGGCCACGCCTTCCTCGACGGCCGTGGCCAGGCCCTCCGCGACGAGCCGCTGCTGGGCTGCCTCCACCAGGTCCGTGCTCTCCACCTCGACGCCGAGATGGTTGATCGTGCCGCCCTTGCCAGGCTGCTCGAACAGGACCAACTTCAACGGTGGGTTGGCGATGGCGAAGTTGGCATACCCCGGGCGCAGCTTGGCCGGCTCGGTGGCGAAGAGCTTGGAGTAGAACGTGACGGCGTCGGCGAGGTCGTCGACGTTGAGGGCGAGCTGGACTCGGGACATGCGGGCTCCTTTGCGATAGATTGAGGTACGTCGATGAGTATCTCTTTCATATCGACGTTTGTCAATGGAAAGTGGTGACGACCATGCAGACCCGGACCACGTTGGCGGTCACCGGCACCGACGAGTGCTGCCCGACAGTGCTGTCATCCCCGTTGAGCGAGGCGCGCGCCGAGGAACTGGCCGTGGCCTTCTCGGTGCTCTCCGACCCGGTCCGCCTGCGGCTGCTCAGCCTGCTGGCGTCGGCGCCGGCGGGAGAGGCATGCGTGTGCGAGCTGGTGGAGCCGTTGGGCCGGTCACAGCCGACCGTGTCCCACCACCTGAAGATCCTGGCCGACGCCGGCCTCATCACCGGCGACAAGCGCGGCCGCTGGGTCTGGTACCGGGCCGTCCCCGACCAGCTCGACGTGCTCCGGAACGTGCTGGCCTGACGCTCCCGGGGACCGGCGGCATCCCCGGCTGACCCGTCGATCCTCGGAGAAGGCCGTGCCCATGAAGGGTTGACAACGGCGGCGGCTCGTCACATGATGCGTGGGCGGCGAGGTTGACGGCGGATGAATTCAGTTGTGCTGGCTCCTTCGGACGCGTCCACGTCCTGTTGCGTACACGCGCGTCATGGGACATCGCTGGGAACCAGGAGGATCCATGAAGGGGTTGTTTGTCCGTACTCGTAGAGCCGCGCCCGCCGTAAAGCGTCGCGGTGTGATTGCCGGATTGGCCGTCGTGCTCGCCGCGCTGGTGGGGGTCGTTCCGGCATCGGCGGTCACGCCGAAAGACAGCAGGGGAAGCGAGTTCTGGCTGGCATTCCCCGGGAACATCGGTGCGGACACGATCAATCTGTTCATCAGCGGCGACACGGCCACGAGTGGCACAGTCGAGATCCCTGGGATGAGCTTCTCGACGACCTTCACAGTCACACCGGGGACAGTAACGACAGTCGTCCTTCCCGTGGCTACGGACATCTCGACCTCTGATGCCGTCGAGAGCAAGGGTGTCCACGTGACCGCCGGCGCCGAGGTCAGCGTGTACGGCCTCGACCGGGTCCGGTTCTCAAGCGACGCCTTCCTCGGCCTGCCGGTCGACACTCTCGGCACCGAGTACATCATGCTCGGGTACAAGAACTCGAACGTCCTCAACGGTTCGGAGTTCGCCATCGTCGCTGCGCAACCGGCCACGACGGTCACGATCACGCCATCGGTGACGACCGGCTCACATGCAGCCGGGGTCCCGTACACCGTCGCGCTCGGCCTCGGCCAGACGTACCAGCTCCGCAATACCGACTCGGCACCTGCCGATCTCTCGGGGACGATTGTCACCAGTGACAAGCCGATCGCCGCCTTCGCCGGCCACCAGTGCGCAAACGTCCCGCCCGGCGCCCTCTACTGCGACTACATCGTCGAGCAGATGTTCCCAGCGACGTCGTGGGGCAAGAACTTCGTGACCATGCCGCTCGCCACGCGGACAAAGGGGGATACGTTCCGGGTCCTTGCTGGCACGAACAGTACGACGGTCAAGATCGACGGGGCGACAGTCGCCACCTTGAACCGAGGCCAGCTCTACGAGCAAGTCGTGACCGCCCCGGCCAACATCACTGCCGACAAACCCGTCCTGGTCGCCCAGTACTCGAACGGGACCACCTTCGACGGAGTCACATCGGATCCGTTCGAGGTCCTGGTCCCACCGTTCGAGCAGTTCCTGGCCAAGTACACGATCACGACGCCGGCAACGGGCTTCAGCACGAACTTCATCAACATCGTGGCTCCGAACGCCGCCGTCGGCACCATCAGCCTGGACGGCACGGCCGTCCCGGCTTCCAGCTACACGGCCATCGGCACCAGTGGCTTCTCCGGCGCCCAGGTGTCGATCAACCTGGGGTCACACACGTTGGCCTCGACGCAACCCTTCGGTATCACGGTCTACGGCTTTGCCGACTATGACTCCTATGGCTACCCCGGTGGCCTGACCTTGTCGGAGATTGCGCGGGTCACCAGCCTGGTGCTGGCCCCCAAGACCGCGACCAACCCCATCAACACGCAGCAATGCCTCACCGCGACGACGCGGGACCAGACCAATGACCCGATCTCGGGTGTCCGGGTCGACTTCGCGGTGACTGGCGTGAACCCCACCACCGGGTTCGCCAACACCGAGGCCAACGGCAGCGCGCAGTTCTGCTACACCGGCACGACCGGCGGCAGTGACACGGTCACCGCGACAGTTGGGACGCTTTCCGACCGGGCCACGGTGCAGTGGACCACGGCCAAGCCCGGCGGCGCCTTCGCCCTCGAAGCAACGGGAACGCTTCCGGTCGGGCAGACCCCTGATGCCGTCTGCCCGCCGGGCGCCACGAAGACGCTCCCGAAGCTCGACCTCCTCGGGTTGGGCACCGCCACCGGCCCGAGCGCCAGTTGCGCGACCGACACGGCCGGCACGACGGTCGCGGCATCGTCGGCGACGAGCCTCAGCCTCTTCGCCGGGTTGCTCCGGATCGAAGCCGTGCAGAGCCAATGCACCTCGAAGGGAGGTGTGTCCACCGGGACGTCGAAGGTCGGCACCATCAACGGCCGGGCCATCGGCAATGTCGCCGGGTCGATCAACGTCGCCGGCGTCGGGCAGGTCTTCTTCAACGAGACGACCACCGGACCGGGCGGGGCGTTGACACAGAACGCCATTCGCATCGTCAAGCCCGCCACGTTGGGGCTGCTCGGCCAGCAGATCATCGTCGCTGGCTGCTACTTCAAGTAGGGCAAGAGGTGCAGTAGCCGGAGGGAGGGCCCGCGCCGCGAGCCCTCCCTCCGTGCGTGTTTCGGCGGTCGGTCATATCTCGAGAGGCGGTACGGGATGGAGCGGGCAGCACGCATCCGGAGGAACCTGGTCGGCCTGGTGGTCATTGCGTCCGTCGCGTGGTCTGGGGCACTGGCCGTGGTCGTCGGCACGGCCAGACCGGCCCTGGCGGCACCGACGCCTGAGCGGCTCGGCGCTCCGCTGGTCTTCTCGTCGGACCGGAGCGGCCGCTTCGGCATCTACCGCATCGACGGCGACGCCCCGGGTCTCGCCGTGGCCGTCACCACCGCCGGGACCGGAGCGGAGGAGAGCCGGCGCCCGAGCTGGCTCGCATCAGGGGGTGTTGTCTACGACTTCGGCGCGCCGCTCGCCGCCGACATCTACCGCATCACGTCCCGCGGGACGGACGGGAATGCGCTAAGGGTCCGCGAGTGAACTAAACGCGCGGCCTAGGCTCCGGCCGTGCAGATCACGAGCGAGGCACTGACGGCGTACTTCCGGGTGATCATCCCGCTGCTGGACGAACGCCAGCGCCGGC
>JAHFUR010000072.1 GCA_023264995.1 Acidimicrobiia bacterium
CGGTCGCGTGCACGGGCGGCCGCCGGGGCGGCCCGGCCGCGGCGGCCGCCGCCCTCTCCCGCGAGGGCTACGAACCCCGAGCCACGGCGCGAGAGATCGTCCTGGCCAACTGCCCGTTCTCCGCCGTCGCGGCCGACCATCCGGCACTGATGTGCCGTATGAACCTGGCGCTGCTCGAGGGCTTCAGCGCCGCGCTCCCGAGCCTGGGGATGACGGCCCGGCTCCACGCCGCGGCGGGCGTCTGCTGCGTCCGGCTGGAGGTCGGGAGCCCTTGACGAGTATACCCCCCCATGGTATCTTCCTGGTGTACCCCTACGGGGTAGCTGTACGACGAGCGAAGGAGCGCCGCCCATGAGCACGACCACCACCATCACCGTCGACGGGATGACCTGCGGGCACTGCGTGGCGTCTGTGCAGAGCGAGGTGAGCAAGATCGAAGGGGTCACCGATGTGTCGGTCGACCTCACGAGCGGGCAGGTCACGATCGTGGCCGACGCCACGCCCGACGCCGGCGCCCTCCGCGAGGCCGTGGAGGAGGCCGGCTACGAGGTGAGAGCGTGACGGCCGTGACCGGCCCGACACGGGTCGAGCTCGAGATCGGCGGCATGACGTGCGCGTCCTGCGCGGCCCGCATCGAGAAGCGGCTGAACCGGCTCGACGGCGTGACCGCCACGGTGAACTACGCCACCGAGCACGCAACCGTCGACCTTCCGCCCGGCGTGGCCCCGGCCGACGTGATCGCCGCGGTCGAGGCCGCCGGCTACACGGCCGCCCTCCCCCGCCCGGCCACTCCCCCCGAGGGCGCCGATGGTGACGCCGTCGAGGTCGACGAGACGGCGCCCCTGCGCACCCGCCTCCTCGTGTCGCTCGTCCTCAGCCTGCCCGTCGTCGCCATGTCGATGGTCCCGGCCCTCCAGTTCGACAACTGGCGCTGGCTGTCGCTGACGCTGGCGTCGCCCGTCGTCGTTTGGGGCGCGCTGCCCTTCCACCGCGCCGCGTGGGTCAACCTGCGCCACGGCGCGGCCACCATGGACACGCTCATCTCCGTCGGCACCCTGGCCGCCTTCGGCTGGTCGCTCTACGCCCTGTTCTTCGGCGACGCCGGCGACCCGGCCATGAACGCCATGGACATGGGCTCGGCCTCGGGTACCGGGCAGATCTACCTGGAGGTCGCCGCCGGCGTCACCGTGTTCATCCTCGCCGGCCGTTACTTCGAGGCCCGGGCCCGGCGCCGGTCGGGCGCCGCGCTGCGCGCCCTGCTCGAGCTGGGCGCCAAGGACGTCGCCGTCCTGCGCAGCGGCGTCGAGGTCCGCATCCCTGTCGGGCAGCTCGTCGCCGGCGACCGCTTCGTGGTGCGCCCGGGCGAGAAGGTGGCCACCGACGGCGTGGTCGAGGAGGGCACCTCAGCCATCGACGCGTCGCTGCTCACCGGTGAGAGCGTCCCGGTCGAGGTCGGCCCGGGCGTCCCCGTCGTCGGCGCCACGGTCAACGCCGGCGGCCGGCTGGTCGTGCGGGCCACCCGGGTCGGCGCCGACACCCAGCTGGCCCAGATGGGCCGCCTCGTCACCGAGGCCCAGAGCGGGAAGGCGCCGGTCCAGCGCCTGGCCGACCGCGTCGCGTCGGTGTTCGTCCCCGCCGTCATCGTCCTGGCCCTGGTCACCCTCGGCGCCTGGCTGGCCCTCGGCGAAGGTTCGGCCGATGCCTTCACCGCCGCCGTCGCCGTCCTGATCATCGCCTGCCCGTGTGCCCTCGGCCTGGCCACACCCACCGCGCTGCTGGTCGGCACCGGCCGGGGCGCCCAGCTCGGCATCCTGATCAAGGGCCCCGAGGTGCTCGAGTCGACCCGGCGGGTCGACACCATCGTCCTCGACAAGACCGGCACGGTTACGACGGGCCAGATGTCGCTCGTCGAGGTCGTGCCCGCCCCGGGCACCACAGCCGACGAGGCCCTCGCCCTGGTCGGCGCGGTCGAGGACGCGTCCGAGCACCCGGTAGCCCGGGCCATCGCCGCCGGCGCCCGGGCACGGGTCGGCACGCTGGCCCCGGTCGAGTCCTTCGCCAACACGCAGGGCCTGGGCGTGCAGGGCGTGGTCGGCGGCCATGCCGTCGTCGCCGGCCGCAGCCGCTTCCTGGCCGACTGGGGCCTGGCCCTCGGGCCCGAGCTCACCGCGGCCAAGGACCGCGCCGAAGCCGCCGGGCGGACGGCCGTCGTCGCCGGCTGGGACGGCGAGGCCCGGGCCGTGCTCGTGGTCGCCGACACGGTGAAGCCGACCTCGGCCGAGGCCATCGCCAGCCTCCGCGCTCTGGGGCTCACACCCGTCCTCCTCACCGGCGACAACACGGCCACCGCCCAGGCCGTCGCCGGCGAGCTCGGGATCGAGCAGGTCGTCGCCGAGGTCCTGCCCCAGGAGAAGCTCGATGTCATCCGCCGGCTGCAGGGCGAGGGCCGGGTGGTCGCCATGGTGGGCGACGGGGTCAACGATGCTGCCGCCCTGGCCCAGGCCGACCTGGGGCTGGCCATGGGCACCGGCACCGACGTCGCCATCGAAGCCAGCGACATCACGCTGGTCCGCGGCGACCTCCGCTCGGCCGCCGACGCCATCCGCCTGTCCCGGCGGACCCTTCGGACGATCAAGGGCAACCTGTTCTGGGCCTTCGCCTACAACGTGGCCGCCCTGCCCCTCGCCGCCTTCGGCTTGCTCAACCCCATGATCGCCGGCGCGGCCATGGCGTTCTCGAGCATCTTCGTGGTCAGCAACAGCCTGCGCCTGCGCTCGTTCAAGGCCGGCGCATGAGACGGCCCGTCGCGCTGGCGGCCCTGGTCCTGCTGGCCGGTTGCGGGTCAAGCGGGAGCACGACGACCGCCGGGCCGGCCGACGCCCGCACGGTGACCATCGAGATGCACGACATTGCCTTCGTCCCCGGCGCGGTCGACGTCCACCCCGGCGAGAAGGTGCGCTTCGTGTTCAAGAACACCGGTCAGGTCACCCACGACGCCTTCATCGGCGACGCCGCGGCCCAGGACAGCCACGAGATGGAGATGCGCGACGGCCACGCCATGCACATGGGCGGGGCCGACGGGGTGAGTGTGAAGCCGGGGAAAACGGCCACCATCACCTACACCGTGCCGCCGTCGGGCCAGATCCTGATCGGCTGCCACCAGCCGGGCCACTACAGCGGCGGCATGAAGGCCGCGATCAACATCGCCTGACCTCCCGCGTTGCTCGGCCGCGCTAGGAAGGGGGGCGTGCATGGGAAGGCGTGGAGGACGGTGCTGCTGATGGCAGCCTGGGGCGGCGTCGCCTGCGGTGGCGGCGGCTCGGCCGGCCCGGGCGACCCGACGGTCACCCAGCCCGGCCAGGTCACCACCCGCTGCCACACCGCCGACGTACAGGCCCGGGTCGAGTCCAGCTCGACCGTCGCCGGGACGGGGGTGATCGTCGTGTCGCTCACCGGTACCGGCGCCGGCGCCTGCGCGCTGGAGGGCTACGCCGGCCTCCAGCTGCTCGACCGCAACGGCGCCGGCGTGCCGGTGCAGCTCAGTCGCTCGACCGATGTCCCGATCCGCCGGGTGATCCTCCCGCCCGGCCGGGCCGCCTCCTTCGAGGTCCGGTCCCGGCCGCCCGGTGGTGCACCGTGCGCGCCAGTCACCGGCGCCCGGCTACAGATCACCCTGCCCGACGAGCTCGACTCGCTCGTCGTGGACGTGGCCGCCGGCGGCCTGGTGGCCTGCGACGGCCAGCTCACTGTCACCGCCATGCAGGCCCGCGCCTGACCCGACCTCCGGGCTCGAACCGACCTGGCCCGCCATGCCCCAGAACCGCGCCCGCCTGGCCGCCGGCGCCGGTCCAGCAGCGAAGAATCCTCGACCTCCTCGACGTCCGCGCTGCGGCGTCCGCCGGCCGCGACTTCGTGGGAGTCGATTTCGAGCCCGGCAGCCGCCGCACAGGGGCGACCGGCACGGACTGCCCGGCCTGCCGGCGGCACCGGTACCGGTACCGACCGGTCATCCGCCTCGCCGGCATCGTCCCCGACCAGCCGGCGTTGGAGGCCGTCCAGTGGGGAGCCCCCGCCGGCAACTACGCGGGTCCAGATCGTCGCCTCAGCCTGGTCGAAGAGCCTCCAGCCCTCGGCCTGCACGCCCCGTGTCCGCCGGCGACGGTGACGACCCTCGTTATGCGCCAACCGCGCCGCCCGGGGGCTGGTCCGATATCGGCACCTTACGCGACCTCTCGCCCGCTTGGCCGGCGCGCCGTCATGAGCGTCCAGGCGGAACGTCCATTCGACGATCGCACCACGGGCGCTCCCCCGAGCCTCGCCGTGCCTGCATTCGGAGGGACGACTCTCTGACACCAATGGGGTTGGCGGCTATGACGGAGTCGCTTCGAGCTTCTCGATGGATGTGCGAACGCGTTCACGAAGGCGGCCAGAGAGACCCCGGTCTCTCGGTTGGCGTAAGCATGGACGATGGCCGCTAGCACGGCCGGCAAACGTTCGAAGGCAAGGCCGGGGTGCCACGACGGGAGCAGCATCGGCTCGACGCCGCATCTGGAACACGGGTCTTGGCAGACCCACACCATCGCAACTATTGTGACGATGCAGGGTGCACCCTGTGGGGGCTGCTCACTCGAGAGGTCGAATTCCTCGCTCGGGTCGACCAGTCTTCGTGTAGGTCGGTTCGGGAATCGAAGGCCACCGATCGGTGTGCGTTGGCGAATCGACCTTTGACAGCAGTTTCAGGGGTCGGTCGGGGAATCGAAGGCCCACCGCTCGCTGTGCGGTAGGCCCGGTCCGGTGTGACCCAAACATTTACAGCGATTGACCAGTACGCAGTATGAGTAAAGGTAACACAACAAATGACGACGCCCAACAAGGTGTCCCAAACAAACCCGGGAGATGGCTGGATTACGAAGTTCCTGATCGTTGTTTACGTGATGACCCTGCTTGTGGGAGCACTATATCCTGCACGCTTCGGTCACGCGGAAACCATGCTTCTATCACTGATGGCAGCACGGGGAGTCGTAGTGAGAGTCTGATTCGTAGGACTTGCAGCAGTCGTCAAACGGGTGGCTGCTTAGAGAAAGTGGGGGTCGAACACGACCCCCACTTTCGCGTCCGGCTCTCTACTCTCAGCCAATAGCGATCCTTCGAAGCATGCATGCCTGAGCGGGGTGAACTTGACGCTGATCGGGAACCAACAGTTGGAGTGGGCTGCCGCCGTGGCGAGACAGCAGGTGCGCGATGAGTATCGGTATCGCTATTCCGCGTGCTTCGCCGAGCCGTCGCTATCCAGCCGCCAAGGCCGGCATGGCGGGCGCTCATTTCCATTCGACTGTCATTCGCCCCCGGATGCTCGTCCCGGTCGACGCCGCGTTGACGACGGGTAACGCGCGCCCATGATCCCGATCGATTCCTGGCTCTACGCGACCAACCGGGGAGCACGACCTCTGATTCTTGTTGCTTGTGGAGTCTGCCATTTGACGCCACAGTGGAGAAGCAGCCGCAGTCTGTAGTTGTCCAGATTGCGAAAGCCATGGGCGACACGCAGCACCTTCTTGATGAGCAAGTTCACCGCCTCAGCGGGCCCGTTGGAAGCGCCGGTGCTGTGATGGGCCAGGACCTCGGTCCGCCACTTCGTCATCGTCTTGGCCAGCCGGGCCAGCTCGGGGACCGAGGACGACCTGGCCATCTTCACGAAGGCGTCGAAGCGCAACTCGGCCACCGCCGTGGTCTTGGCCGCGTACATCCAGCGCAGGGCCTCCTTGGCCTCCCAGGCGGCGTAGACCTCGTCGTTGGGGTCCCCGGCGGCCAGGCCGGCTTCGAGCCGGTCCCGGGCGTTGTCGCTCAGGCGCTCGTCAGCCCGCAGTAGCAGGCGGCGGATGCCGTAGAGCGGGTCTCCCTTGCGGCCCCGGTGGCCGAGCTCGTCGCGCTGCACTCGTCGGCGCACGTCGTCGATGGCCAGGTTGGCGAGGCGGACGGCGTGGAAGGGGTCGATGACCAGGGTGGCATGCGCCAGCTTGGTGGCCACGCCGTTGGCGTAGCCCCGGTGGGGGTCGATGGTCACCGTACTGAACTGTCCTGGTTCCCGCGGACACTCGTCGGTTTGGTGTCCCGCGGTGTCGGTTGACCCGGCGTAGTCGTCATTGTGCACCACGACGCTCTTGTGCCGCGGATTCGCGTTTGAAGCCCGATGACGCGTCATCGGGCTTCAAACGCGCGTGGGCCCCTGTCCCACCCTCGCCCGGGACGGCCCGAGCCCGGCGATGGCCGGCAACCGCTTACGCCACCTCCCGATGAGCCTCGCGCCAGGCCTGCTCGTACTCCTCGGGCGGGACGTCGCCGCAGGCGCCGTGGAGGCGGACGGTGTTCCACCAGTGGACCCAGGCGGCGGTGGCCACCTCGATGTCGTCGAGGGTGC
>JAHFUR010000044.1 GCA_023264995.1 Acidimicrobiia bacterium
CGTGCCGGTCTCGCCACCGGCGCCGCCCACGCCACCACGACCCCGGGGGCTCGTGTGCCCGGCCGCACCGCCGCCGCCGGCGACGATCACCGCCGTCCGGCCGCCCCCGGCCTCCACCCGCCACACCGTGCTGGCCCGGCCGCCGCCGGCGCCCAGGGTGGGGTTGTCCCCGGCCGCGCCGGCCCGGTAGACGAACTGGTCGCCCGGGTTGGCGGCCACGGTGGCCGTCACCCGGCCGCCCTTCCCCCCGAGGGCGATATCGGTACGGTTGCCGCTGGGCGCACCCTGGCCCCCGAAGACGTCGAAGGTCACGCTGACCGCCCCCGCCGGCACGGTGATGGTGCATTCACTGAGGATGCAGTCCGCGGCTGCGGCACGTCGGGGCGTCGCCAGCTCGCCGGGGGCCAGTGCGGCCGCGGCCAGCGCGACCACGACGCCGGCGATGCTCCTGCGGGCCCGAGCGGGGGCGGTATGTCCGATCACCGGTACGTCTCCTTGGGCGCGACGGCTCGTGTCGAAAATCACCCGGGAGCGTAGTTCCCGCCCGGCCGGCCCCCAAAGGCGAACTTGTGTTCGATCATGGATCACGCCGGTTCGGGGTACAACTGGGACATGAGATTCCGATTGGGACTAGCGGCAGGGTTGGCCACCGGGTACTACCTGGGGGCGCGCGCCGGCCGCCGGCGCTACGACCAGATCAACCGCACCCTGGCCCGGCTGCGCCGGTCCGGCGCCGTCGAGGCCGCGGCCGACCGGGCCAAGGCGGTGGTGGACGACGGGGTGGGCAAGGCCCGCTCGGCCATCGAGCACCGCCTCGGCCACGACGACCACGACGCCCCCGACGTGCCCGTCGCCACCTCGACCAACGGCCACGGCGCCGGCATCATCCTCCCCACCGACCCCCCGACGGGGCTGGGCGGCTACTCCTCGTCGAGGTAGTCCCGCAGCTTCTGGCTGCGGATGGGGTGGCGGAGCTTGGCCAGGGTCTTGGCCTCGATCTGGCGGATGCGCTCCCGGGTCACGCCGAACTCCCGGCCCACCTCCTCGAGGGTGCGGATCTGGCCGTCGTCGAGCCCGAAGCGCAGGCGGACGACGGCCCGCTCCCGGTCGGTCAGCTCCTCCAGGGCCTCCCCCACCGCCTCCGACAGCAGGGCGCGCGTGGCCGCGTCGGCCGGGGCCACGGCCTGCTGGTCCTCGATGAAGTCGCCCAGGTGGCTGTCCTCCTCGGACCCGACCGGCGTCTCCAGCGACACCGGCTCCTGGGCGATGCGCTGGATCTCCCGCACCCGGGCCGGCGCCATCCCCACCTTGGCCGCCACCTCCTCGACCGTGGGCTCCCGCCCGATCTCCTGCAGGAGGAGGCGTTGCATCCGCAGCACGGTGTTGATCGTCTCGACCATGTGCACCGGGATGCGGATGGTGCGGGCCTGGTCGGCGATGGCCCGGGTGATGGCCTGGCGGATCCACCAGGTGGCGTAGGTGGAGAACTTGAAGCCCTTGGTGTAGTCGAACTTCTCCACGGCCCGGATCAGGCCGAGGTTGCCCTCCTGGATGAGGTCGAGGAACAGCAGGCCCCGGCCCATGTACCGCTTGGCGATGGACACGACCAGGCGCAGGTTGGCCTCGATGAGCTGCTTCTTGGCCTGGAACCCGTCGGCCACCAGCCGCTCCAGGGGCTGGCACTCGGCCTCGGGAAGGGCCACGCCCGGGCCGTAGCGGTCCTCCAGCTCGGCGATCTGGGCCACCGCGCTGAGCCCGGCCTCGATGCGCTTGGCCAGCGCCACCTCCTGGGCGCCGCTGAGCAGGCTGACCTTGCCGATCTCCTTCAGGTAGGTCCGCACCGGGTCGGACGACCCGCCCCGCCCGCTGTCGGCCCGGCCGCCGCCGTCGTCGGCCTCGGGCGCCCGCCGGGGCACGCGCACCACGGGCAGGCCGACAACCGCGGCCGGGAGCGCGGCCACGTTGGCCGGCGGGACCGGGACCGGCTCCTCGGGGACGACCAGGTCGGCCCCGTTCAGCTCGACCTCGCCCTCATCGAGGAGGATGCCCTCGGCCGACAGCCGCTGGCGCACGCCGTCGATCACGTCCTCGCTCAGCTCGACGTCCTTGAGCACGTCCATGACGTCGTCGACGCCCAGCACCCGCCGCGCCCGGCCCTGGGCCAGCAGACGTGAGAACTCTTCCGCTGACACTCCCGCCGGTGGCGTGAGCGCATCGCTGCCCTGGCTCATGCTTCCACCTCGAAACGGTCGACGATCCAGCGTACCAACCTGCCCGTGGCGTCGACGCCCGTGGCCGGCTCCCGCAGCTCGGCGATGGCCAGCTTCAGCCACCCGACGTCCTCGGTGAGGGCACCCGTGCGCCGGGCCTCGGCCTCCAGCCCGGCGATCACCCGCTTGGCCGCCTCCTCGGCCAGCCGGGCCAGCACGTCGTCGGCGGCCACGTCGGCGTCCTCCACCGCCAGCCGCTGCAGCAGGGAGGCGGCCTCCGGCCCGGCCCCGTCGATGGCCTGGGCCAGGGTGGTCGACGAGCACAGCGCCCGGTAGCCGGCCAGCACCACCGGGTCGACGAACAGCACCTCGTGGAGCCGCTCGGCCACCTCCTCGGGCCGGTGGACGGCCAGGCGCAGGGCCTCCACCTCCGGGCCCTCGGGCCGGCTCGGCCGGGCCGCGGCCCGGGGCGCCGGCCCCCGCCCCTCCAGCAGGCCCCGCAGCCGGGCCGGCTCGATCCCGGTGCGGTCGGCCACCGTCATCACGTACTGGTCCCGCACCAGGTCGCTCGGGTGCTCACGGACGGCGGCCATGGCCGCCTCGGCCGCCCGGGCCTTGCCCGCCGGCGTGCGCAGGTCGGACCGGTCGAAGAGCCGGTCGACCCGGAAGGTGAGGAAGGGCTTGGCCCCCTTGACCGCGGCCTGGAGGGCCCCAGGGTCCGCCGACGCCAGCTCGCCCGGGTCCATGCCCGCCGGCAGGTCGGCCACGGCCAGGTCCAGCTCGTAGCGGCGCTCCCACTCGTAGAACCGCTCGGCCGCAGCCTGGCCGGCGTCGTCGGCGTCGTAGGCCAGCACCACCCGGCGGGCGAAGTTCTTGAGCACCCGCACGTGCTCCTCGGACAGGGCCGTCCCGCAGGTGGCCACGCCCGACCCGATCCCCGCCCGGGCCAGGCCGATCACGTCGGTGTAGCCCTCGCAGACGACCACCTCGTCGGTCTCCACGATCGCCGACTTGGCCCAGTTCAGCCCGTAGAGCACCCGGCTCTTGGAGTACAGCGGCGTCTCGGGCGAGTTGCGGTACTTCGGCCCAAGTTCCCCGCTCCGGGGGCCGCTCGGGCCCTGTTCCCCGCTCCGGGGGCCGCTCGGGCCCTGCCCTTCCGGCAGGCGCCGGCCCCCGAAGGCCACCGGGTCGCCCCGCACGTCGAAGATGGGGAACAGCACCCGGCTCCGGAAGAAGTCCTGCACCCGGTTGCGCTTGTTCAGGAAACCCAGGCCGGTGTCGCGGGCCAGGTCGGCGGGCAGCTTGAGGGCCTGGCACAGGTCGTCCCAGCCGTCGGGCGCCCAGCCGATCCGGTAGGTGCGGACCACCTCGCCGTCGTAGCCCCGCGACCGCAGGTAGTTCCGGGCTGCCGCGGCGTCGGCACCGGACAGCAGCCGCTCGTGGTACCAGTCGACGGCCCGGCCCATGGCCTCCACCAGCCGGGCCCGGCGCTGGCGCTCCTCGGACACCGCGGCGGTGTCGTAGCGGATCTGGATGCCCGACCGGGCGGCCAGGCGCTCCACCGCCTCGGCGAACTCGAGGTGCTCGACCTCCCGCACGAAGGTGATGACGTCACCCCCCACGCCGCAGCCGAAGCAGTAATAGAGGCCTTCCTCGGCGTTGATGGAGAACGAGGGCGACTTCTCGGCGTGGAACGGGCACAGCCCCTGCCACCGCCGGCCGGCCCGCTTGAGGGCGATGTGCTCGCCGGCGACGGCCACGAAATCGGTCGCCGCCCGGACCCGCTCGATGTCCTCAGCCAGGATCCCCATGTCTGGCAGCACGGTAGCGGCCCGGCCCCCGCCGGCACGCGGCGGGCGTGGTGCGCAGCACCCGGGTGCCCGCCGCCGGAAGCACGGTAGCGGCCCGGCTCGCCGGCGGGGCAGGGGCCCCCGCCGGCACGCGGCGGGCGTGGTGCGCAGCACCCGGGTGCCCGCCGCCGGAAGCACAGGAAGGGGTCGACCGCCGGCGGCGGTCTACCCCTTCGCCCCGCCGGTGAAGTTCCACGACGCGAGATGCACCGTCGGCACGTGATAGGTGCCGCTGTGCAGCCGGGCGTCGTCGGCCACCCCCAGCACGTTGCCGGGCCGGAGGGCATCGACGTAGGACTGGGTGAACCGCAGGTTCGGCACCCCGCCCACGATCTCGCCCCCCTCGATCAGGAACGTCCCGTTGCGGGTGAGGCCGGTGACCACCTGGGTCTTGGGGTCGAGGATGCGGGTGTACCAGAACTCGGTGACGAGCAACCCCCGCTCGACCGAGCCGATCAGCTCCTCCACCGACCGCGTCCCCGGCGCCATGAACAGGTTGGTGGCGATGCCCCCGCTCCCCCCGCCGAAGCCGTGGCCGGTGCTCTCCACGCCGGCCTTGGCCGCCGTCGTGCGGTCGTGGCACAGGCCCACGGGCACGCCGGCGCGCACCAGGTCGACCCGCCGCTTGGGGGTGCCCTCGCCGTCGAACCCCCGGCTGATGGCCCGGGGGTCGGTGGCGTCGTCCCACCAGGTGATCGACGGGTCGAGCTGGGCCGCCCCCATCTCCACGAACGACCGGCCTTCCTCCACCGTCCGGGCGTTGAACCCGTCGCGCAGGAACTCCAGCATGTTGGCCAGGCAGAACGGCTCGAGCACCACCTCGTAGCGGCCCGGCTCCAGGGCCACCAAGTCGTCGCCCCGCCGGGCCTTCTCCGCCGCCGTCCGCCCGGCCAGCCCGCCGTCGATGTCCGCCAGCCGGCTGGAGCTCTGCCAGCCCCGACCGTCGGAGGTCGCCGTGCGGTGGATGGCCTCGATGGTCGACGAGCTCGACCGGCCCACCAGCCGCTGGCCGGCCGAGTTAGCGAACGCCGACCGCGAGCCGTTCGAGTCGACGTACCCCGCGGCCCGCAGGTCGGGCCCGGCGTCGACGAACTGGCGCACCGCCTCGGCCCGCACCGCCGGCGGGGCCAGGTGGGTGGCCTCGTCGTAGGACGACAGCGCCGGCGCCGGCGCCGGCGGGGCCAGGCCGGGCCACTCGGGGTCGACGGCCCGCATGGCCGCCGCGGCCAGCGCCCGCTCGACGATGCGCTCCAGGCCGGCGGCGTCGGGCCGGTCGGTGCCGGCCGACGCCGCCCGCCCTCCCATCGACACCTTCACCCGGGCGCCCACGAAGTCGTTGGCCACGTTCTGGTGGATCGACGAGTTGGCGAACCGGGTCAGCGCCGAGCGCCCGGTGCTGGCGCCGGCCTCGGCCTCGGCCCGGTCGCCCACCAGCTCGATCAGCCGGTCGGCGATGGCCACCGGGTCCATGATGGAGGTCACTCGTCGACCTTCTCACGAAGGTCGCCCAGTGAGTGTCCCTGGGACCGGCCTCTATTGCGTTCGGGCACGCAG
Source organism: Acidimicrobiia bacterium (assembly GCA_023264995.1). GTDB lineage: Bacteria > Actinomycetota > Acidimicrobiia > Acidimicrobiales > AC-14 > CADCTB01. Next base: position 5,615 of record JAHFUR010000044.1, read on the forward strand.
CCGGCCGGGCCGATCACTTCGACCTCACCCCCACCCGCACGCCCCGGAACCGCCCGGGCACGGCCGGATGGCCGGTGTGGCCGTACTGCTGGGGCTGGCCCTTGCCACAGTTCGGCGTGCCCCAGAAGATCCACTCGTCCGGCCCGCCCAGCATGTCGAGCGAGGCCCAGAACTGGGGGGTGATCCCCGTGTAGGTGGGGTTACGGACCAGGCGGCCCAGGCGGCCGCTCTTCACCTCGTAGCCCCGCTCGCAGCCGAACTGGAAGTTGAGCCGCTTGTCGTCGATCGACCACGACCGGTTCGTCTCCATGTACACCCCGTCGTCGGTGGCGGCGATCATCTCCTCCAACGACGACGTCCCCGGTAGCAGCCCCACGTTGGTCATGCGGACCATGGGGAGCCGGTCCCACCCGTCGCCCCGCACCATGCCGCCCGGCGGCAGGCCGGCCACATGGGCCGAGTCCCGCCCCGAGAGCACCCCCACCCAGATGCCCTCCTTCACGATGTCGACCCGCTGCGCCGGCGTGCCCTCGTCGTCGTAGCCGAACGACCCCAACGCCCCCGGCAGGGTGGCGTCGGCGGTGATGTTCATCAGCTCCGACCCGTACCGAAAGGTGCCCAGCGTCGACAGGTCGAGGAACGAGGTGCCGGCGAAGGCCGCCTCCCACCCCAGGATGCGGTCGAGCTCGATGGCGTGGCCCACCGACTCGTGGATCTGCAGGGCCAGCTGCTCCCGTCCCAGGATGAGGTCGGTCACCCCCGACGGGCATTCCGGCGCCGAGAGCAGCTCGACGGCCTCCTCCCCCACCCGCTGGGCGTTCCCTCGCAGGTCGGCGGCCCGCACCATCTCGTAGCCCCGGGTGCCCCAGATGCCCCCGATGCCGCCGTAACTCCGGCGCTGGGTCTCCGCCTCCCCCACCGCGGTGGCCTCTATGGACGTCCCACACTCAACGAGATGCTGCGAGATGCGGTGGCCCTGGGACGACACGAACCATTTCTGGGTGTCCCACGCGTGCATGTGGCCCGACGCCACCCCCACGCCGGCCACCGCCTTCATCGCCGCGGTCACCTCGACAAGGAGGTCGCCCCGCTCCGACAGCGCCACGTCGAAGGGGTGCTCCTCCCACCCGCTGTCCCAGTGCGCCGACACGACACCCACGTCGGCCAGCTCCACGGCCGGCCCGGCCACCACCGCCGACGCCTTGGCGATGGCCGCCGCCTCGTGGCCGGCGGCCCGGGCTGCGGCCGGCGACGGGTCGGGCGTGGCGAAGAAGCCCCACGACGACCCGATCAGCGCCCGCACCCCCACGCCGGCCGACTCGTTCTGGTTCAGCCGCTCCAGCACCCCGTTGCGGGCGCCCAGCCCCTCGCTGGCCGTCACCATGGCCCGGGCGTCGGCGTAGGTGGCGCCGGCGTCGAGCGCCCCCTGCACCGCGGCCTCGGCGAAGTCGAACATGGCACGGGACCCTACCCCGCACACGTTTGGTCAATCGGTGGCGCCATACCACCCCCGATTGACCAAACGCTCGGTTGGCTACCCGCCGGCGAGGATGGCGTGGGCCGCCGAGAGCCGGGCGATCGGCACCCGGAACGGCGAGCACGACACGTAGTCGAGGCCGGCGTCGTGGAACAGGGCGATCGACTCGGGGTCGCCACCGTGCTCGCCGCACACGCCGAGCTTGAGACCGGGCTTGGCCTCCCGGCCCCGCAGCGCGGCGATCTTGACCAGCTCGCCCACGCCGGCCGCGTCGATGGTCTCGAACGGGTTGCGCTTCAGCAGGCCCTGGCCCAGGTAGGCGGGCATCAGCCGGCTCTCGACGTCGTCCCGGCTGAACCCGAAGGTCATCTGGGTGAGGTCGTTGGTGCCGAAGGAGAAGAAGTCGGCCACCTCGGCGATGTCGCCGGCCCGCAGCGCGGCCCGGGGTGTCTCGATCATGGTCCCGATGGTGACGTCGACCCCGCTGGCTGCCACCCCGCTCTCGGCCGCTCGGGCCGCCACGCCGGCCACCGCCCCCTCGACCCACCCTCGGGCCAGGGCCATCTCCTCCCGGCCGACGGTGAGGGGGATCATGATCTCGACGATCGGCGTGCCCCCCGCCGCCACCCGGTCGGCGGCGGCCTCCATCAGCGCCCGCACCTGCATGGCGTAGAGGCCGGGCTTGATCACGCCCAGGCGCACGCCCCGCACGCCGAGCATGGGGTTGAACTCGTGCCACGCCTCGGCCGCCTTGAGCAGATGGCCCTCGTCCGGGGTGAGCCCGACCTTGGCCCCCTTGATCAGCAGCTCCTCGGTGCGGGGCAGGAACTCGTGCAGCGGCGGGTCGAGCAGGCGGATGGTGACGGGCAGCCCGTCCATGGCCTCGAGCACCTCGTAGAAGTCGGCCTTCTGGGCCACCCGCAGCTCTTCGAGGGCGGCGGCCTCGGCCTCGTCGGTCTCGGCCATGATCATGCGCCGCACGATCGGCAGCCGGTCCTCGGCCAGGAACATGTGCTCGGTGCGGCACAGGCCGATGCCCTCGGCCCCGAAGCGGCGGGCGTTGGCCGCGTCGGCGCCGGTGTCGGCGTTGGCCCGCACGGCCATCTTCCCGGCCCGGATCTCGTCGGCCCACTCCAGGATGGTGGCGAACTCCGGCGGCGGCTCGGACACGGTCACCTCGACGGCGCCCAGCATGACCCGCCCGGTCGACCCGTCGACGGAGATCACGTCGCCTTCGGTCACGGTGACGCCGCCGGCCGTGAAGGTGTTCCCGCTGATGTGCACGCCGTCGGCGCCGACCACTGCCGGCGTGCCCCACCCGCGGGCCACGACGGCGGCGTGGCTGACCAGCCCGCCCCGCGACGTGAGGATGCCCTTGGCCACGATCATGCCGTGGACGTCCTCCGGCGAGGTCTCGGTGCGCACCAGGATCACCGCTTCGCCCCGGCCCGCGGCCTCGGCGGCGCCGTCGGCGGTGAAGTAGGCCCGGCCCACGCCGGCGCCGGGCGAGGCGGCCAGCCCGGTGGCGATGACCGCCACGTCGCCCCCGCCCACCTGGGGGTGAAGGACCTGCTCCAGGTGCTCGGCGGTCACCCGCTGCACGGCCTCGGCGTGGGTCAGTGTCATGCGCTCGTCGGTCGTCATGTCGACGGCCATGCGCAGGGCGGCCACGCCGCCCCGCTTGCCCACCCGGGTCTGCAGCATCCAGAGCTTGCCCTGGTCGATGGTGAACTCGGTGTCGCACATGTCGCGGTAGTGCCGCTCCAACCGGTCGAAGATCCCGAGCAGCTCGTCGTAGATCGACGGGAACAGCCGGCGCATCTCGTCGAGGTGCAGGGTCTTGCGGATGCCGGCCACCACGTCCTCGCCCTGGGCGTTGACCAGGAAGTCGCCGTAGGCGCCGGCCTCGCCGGTGGCCGGGTCGCGAGTGAAGCCCACGCCGGTGCCGGAGTTGTCGTCCCGGTTGCCGAACACCATGGCCTGCACGTTGACGGCGGTGCCCAGGTCGTGGGGGATGCGCTCGTGGGCACGGTAGGCCACGGCCCGGGCCCCGCCCCATGACTGGAACACGGCCTCGATGGCCCCCCGGAGCTGGTCGGCAGGGTCCTGAGGGAACGGCTGGCCGGTGTGCTTGGCCACCACCTCCTTGAGCTCCTCGACCAGCTCGACCAGGGCCGCCGCGGGGATGTCGGCGTCGGAGGTGGCGCCGGAGCCGGCTCGGGCCGCCTCGAAACGCTCCTCCAGTTCCTCGCCGGGCACGCCCAGCACGATGCGCCCGTACATGGACACGAACCGGCGGTAGCTGTCGTAGGCGAAGCGCTCGTCGCCGGTCTGGTCGGCCAGGCCCTGCACCGAGGCGTCGTTCAGGCCCAGGTTGAGGACGGTGTCCATCATCCCCGGCATGGAGAACTTGGCCCCCGACCGCACGCTGACCAGCAGCGGGTCGGTGGCGTCACCCAGGCTCTTGCCCATCGACGCCTCCAGCGCCTTCACCTGGGCCGCCACTTCCTCGTCGAGCCCGGCCGGCCAGCCCTCGCTCATGTAGTCGCGGCAGGCGTCGGTGGTGATGGTGAAGCCGTGGGGCACCGGGAGCCCGAGTACCGAGGTCATCTCTGCCAGGTTGGCCCCCTTGCCCCCGAGCAGGTCCTTCAGGCTCATGGGCGGCTGACTGTGCGGGTGGTCAAAGGCAAAGACGTAGGTCACAAGCTCTCCTGGACGCGGTTCGACAAGCTCTCAGCGTAGTTGGACCTCCTCGACGCCCGGCCGGTTACGCCCCGCTGAAGAGGAACCACCCCTGCACGTCGGCGACCACGTCGACGGCGCCGGCGTCGTTGTAGACCGACACCCGGCCGCTCGGGCCCACGGGGACGACCACCAGGTTGGGCACCGTCTGGGCGTGCACCACGTTGAGCGTCGAGGCCAGGGGGTGCCAGCCGTCGACGAAGGCAGGGGTGGGGAAGACGGTGAGGAAGCTGTCGGCCCCCACGTGGTCCACGGCCGTCACGTTCAGGATCACCGCGGCCACGCCGGCGGCCGGCACGCCGTTCACGCCCGCCGCCGCGAAACTGAGGATCTGGCCGGCGCCCATCTTGCCGACCGCGCCACCCGTGCCGGTGCCGACCCGGGTGTCGAGGTCGCGGGCCGGCATCAAGGGCACGTAGGTGGCCCCGCTCGTGACCCCGGTGGAGGTGTACCAGCCCTGCACGTCGGCCACCACGTTCATGACACCGAGGTTGTTGTACATCGACACCATGCCGTTGGTACCGATGCGGGCGATCACCAGGTTGGGTACGGCCCGCCGGTTGAGGAAGTTGAGGTTGGACGCCAACGGCCGGGTGGTGCCCGAGGGGAACACGGTGAGGAAGCTCTCCGGGCCGGCGACGTGGACGGCGGTGACATTGAGGACGACGGCGCTGACGCCCGTGGCCGGCACACCGCCGACGCCGGTCACCTGCACGTCGATCGTCTGGCCGGCCAGGATGTCACTGCGGAGGGCCCCGACCCCTATGCGCGAGTCGAGCACCCGGGCCGGGACCAGGGGGTAGTACGTGGCGCCCACCGGCCCCCCGTTGGCCGAGTACCACCCGCTGATGTCGGCGACCACGCTGACCGTGCCGAGGTTGTTGTAGATCGAGACCTTCCCCGCCTTGTCGCCCGTGGTCGGCACGGTGATCGTGACCAGGTTGGTGCCCGTCTTCCCCGCCTGCACGTTCAGGTTCGACGCCAGCGGGCGGGCCGTGCCGGCCGGGTAGACGGCCAGGTAGCTGTCGGGGGCGGTGGCGTCGGTGGCGACCACGTTCAGCACGACGGCCGTGACCCCCGTGACGGGGACGCCGGCCACGCCCACCACGGTGAGGTCCAGGCTGGCGCCGGGGCCGAGGGGCCCGACCGGCGCGCCGGTGCCCACCCGGGTGTCGAGCAGGCGGGTCGGCGTCAGTGGGAAGTAGGTGGAACCCGGGACGCTGAGCGCGCCCGCCGGCGAGGCGCCGGCGAGGAGGGCAAGGGCCAGCGCGGCGGCCGCCGCCAGGCTGGCGATGGGACGTACCCGGTTCATCATCGAACGTGCCTCTCTGTGCATCGGAGGCACCTGGTCGCGCCGCCGCCGGTTGAGCCTCGACGCGCTCGCCGCGCCGCCGCCGGCCAGGTTACGCCAGCCGGGCCCGCAGTTCCTCGACCAACCCGTCGATCGGCACCCGCTCCTGCGCCAACGTGTCGCGGTCGCGGATGGTCACCGCCCGGTCGTCGATGCTCTCGAAGTCCACCGTGACGCAGAACGGCGTGCCCGCCTCGTCCTGGCGGCGGTAGCGCCGGCCGATGGACTGGGTCTCGTCGTAGTCGGCCATGAAGTGCTTCTGCACGAGCCCCAGCACCTCACGGGCCGTCGGCGTGAGCGTGTCCTTCTTCGACAGCGGGAGCACGGCCACCTTGTAGGGCGCCAGCTTCTTGTGCAGGCGCAGGACGACGCGCTTCTCGCCGCCCACCTCGTCCTCGTCGTAGGCGGCCAGTAGGAAGGCCATCATGCTGCGGCCCACGCCGGCGGCCGGCTCGATCACATGGGGTACGTAGCGCTCGTTGGCCGCTTGGTCGTAGTACTCCAGGCGCTCGCCGGAGAACTTGGAGTGCTGGGTCAGGTCGTAGTCGGTGCGGTTGGCCACGCCCTCCAGCTCGCCCCAGCCCCACGGGTAGGCGAACTCCACGTCGGCCGTGCCCGTCGAGTAGTGCGACAGCTCCTCGGGGTCGTGGTGGCGCAGCCGCAGCTTGTCGGCCGGGATGCCCAGGTCCACGTACCAGCGCAGCCGCTCCTCGCACCAGTACTCGAACCACTTCTGGCCATCGGCCGGCGGTACGAAGAACTCCATCTCCATCTGCTCGAACTCGCGGGTGCGGAAGATGAAGTTGCCGGGCGTGATCTCGTTGCGGAACGACTTGCCCTGCTGGGCGATGCCGAACGGCGGCTTCTTCCGGCTGGTCTGCAGCACGTTGGCGAAGTTGACGAAGATGCCCTGCGCCGTCTCCGGGCGCAGGTAGGCGGTGGCCCCCTCGTCCTCCACCGGGCCGACGTGGGTCTTGAACATCAGGTGGAAGGGCCGGGCCTCGGTGAGGTCCTTCGACCCGCAGTTCGGGCAGGTGTCGCCGATCTGGTCGGCCCGCCACCGCTCCTTGCACTTGCGGCAGTCCACCAGGGGGTCGGAGAAGGTGGCCAGGTGGCCCGACGCCTCCCACACCTTGGGCGCCATGAGGATGGCGGCATCGAGGCCGACGATGTCGTCGCGCTCCTGCACCATGGCCCGCCACCACGCCTCCATGACGTTGCGCTTGAGCAGGACGCCGAGCGGCCCGTAGTCCCACGTCGACCGGAACCCGCCGTAGATCTCGCTCGACGGGAACACGAACCCGCGGCGCTTGGCCAGGTTGACGACCGCTTCGGTGAGATCAGGCACGCCGCCGAGCGTAGTTGTCCGTGCCCGACCTCCCCGGCGGGCTACTTGAGGGTACGGACCTGCGCAGCCGCGGCGTCGCGCAGGAACTCGTGCGGGTCGTCGGCGGCGATGGCCGCCACCTTGTCGCGGAGATCGGCCCGGCCGAGGTCGCCGACCGCGGCGACGGCGATCTTGCGCACACCCACGTCCGCGTCGTCCAGCAGCCCTTCGAGCACGCCGGCCGGCGCCTCGGCCAGGGGGCTGCGGAGGCCGTGGGCCACGGCCACCCGCACCTGGGCGTCCTGGTGGCCGGCGGCGGTGCGGAGGATATCGGCCGAGCCGGCCCCCCCGATCATGGTCACCGCGTAGGCGGCCTTGGCCGCCCGGAGGCCGTCGTCGGCGTCCACCAGGGCGGAGAGGTGGGGCAGCGCGTCCGCCCCGAGCGCAGCGATGGCCGCGTAGTCCGGCTCGTCCCGGTCGATCTCGACGAGCACGTCGTGCATGGTCACAGGCATTGTCGGCTCCTCAGTTGGTGAACGGGCTGGCCAGCATGGTGGCGGCCTCGGACCCAATGATGTCGGGGGGCGGGTTGGTGATGTTGTCGGTACCGCCGCCGGTCATCAGGCGGTTGCTGTCGTTGACGTGGGGCAGGCCCAGCACGTGGCCGACCTCGTGGGCCATGGTCCAGGCGCTGGCGCCGGCGACCACCGCCGCGCTCGGCCGCCCCGAGGGGTAGGCGGCGCAGCCGTTGTACGGCGGCACGGTGCTTCGCACCATGTACACGACGACGTCGTTGGCCGCCACGCCGTTGCGGTTGCCGTAGAGCTGGTTCTGCTCGGCCGTGGTGCTCCCCATGGTGCAGGCGCCCACATCCAGGTCGTTCAGGTCCGGCAGGTTGAGGTTCTCGAAGGACACGTACTTCACCCCGATCTGGGCGGTGGCGTACGTCAGCCGCATGTTGGAGATCATGGTGTTGATGCTGAAGCGCGTCGGCGCGGTGAGGCACTTGATGTGCAGCCGCACCGTCTCCCGGCACGCCAGCGCGCCGGTGGCCGGGCTCCAGTAGATCGAGCCGTGCTGGAACTCGCTGTAGCGGCCGGTGCCGTCCTCGGTGCTCAGCTCGTTGCTGGTCGGGTAGCCGAGGAAGCTGCGCTCCCAGCCCATGCTGGCCCACAGGGCCCGGATGGCGCCGTGGACCTCGTGGGCGCCGGTGGACGGCGTCCAGTAGATCGACGCGTTCTGGAAGTGGTTGTAGCGGCCGACACCGTCGGGCGTGGTGGTCTCGTCCGTGAGCGGGTAGCCCAGGAAGCTGCGCTCCCAGCCCAGCGTCGACCACAGGTAGCGGATGGCGCCGTGGACCTCGTGGGCGCCGGTGGACGGCGTCCAGTAGATGGACCCGCCCTGGAAGTGGTTGTAGCGGCCCACGCCGTCGGGCGTGGTGCTCTCGTCGGTCAACGGGTAGCCCAGGAAGCTCCGTTCCCACCCCTTGGCCGCCCACAGCCCGCGGATGGCGCCATGGACCTCGTGGGCGCCGGTGGACGGCGTCCAGTAGATGGACCCACCCTGGAAGTGGTTGTACCGGCCGACGCCGTCGGGCGTGCCGGTCTCGTCGGTCATGGGGTAGCCGAGGAAGCTGCGCTCCCAGCCCTTGGCCGCCCACAGGGCGCGGATGGCACCGTGGGACTCGTGGGCACCGGTCGAAGGCGACCAGTAGATCGACCCGTTCTGGTAGTGGCGGTAGTGGCCGATCCCGTCGGGAGCGACGTTCTCACCCGTCGTCGCCGCCCCGAGGAACCCTCCCGCCCCGCCGAGCTGGGCGTACTTCACGTCGATGTCGGACACCGGTCCCCTTTCGTCGTCTCAGGCATGGCCCGTTGCGACCGATCCCCGCCCGCCTCCGCCAGCCTCGCTCGTTGTACCCCGGAATGGCATGGAAGGCAAGCGATGTCCCACGCCCGCAGGCTCAGTCGCCGGCCAACGCTCCGGCGACGGGCAGCGACCGGAGCCGGCGCTCCAAGTGGTGCTCCATGGCCCGGGTGGCCAGGCGCTCCACCTCGCGCACGTCGGGGCCGGCGGGCACGGCCAGCGCCCCGGCCAGGTCGCCGCCCAGGACCCGCCGGACCAGGTCGAGCCCCGCCGGCGACAGGGCCACCGAGTCGCCCCGGCCGGCGCACAGGATGCACAGGACGCCCCCCTGGCCCAGGTCGAAGGACTCCAGCCCGTAGCGGGCGCCGCACGACGCGCACTCGTCGAGCAGGGGATGGAAGCCCTCGTGGGACAGCAGCTTCAGGAAGAACGCGGGCACGAGCAGGGGCGCATCGTGGGCGGCCAGGGCCCGCAGGCCGCCCAGCAGCATGGCGAACAGCCGGGGGTTGGCGTGGCGCTCCTGGGCCACCTGGTCGGTGGCCTCCAGCAGCGCCGACGCCTTGGCCAGCCGGTCGAGGTCCTCCCGCACCGGCCGGAAGTGGTCGATGGCCTCGGCCTGGGTGACAATGTCCAGCTCACGGCCCTCGTAGAACAGCAGGGACACGTGCACCATCGGCTCCAGCCGGGCGCCGAAGCGGCTCTTGGTCTTGCGCACGCCCTTGACCACGGCCCGCACCTTGCCGTGGCGCTCGGTGAGCAGGTTGACGATGCGGTCGGACTCGCCCAGGCGCCACGTGCGCAGCACGATCCCCTGGTCGCGGTAGAGGCCCACGTCAGGCCTCGAGACCGCCGAAACGCCTATCCCGGTGCTGGAACTCCCGCACTGCGTCGAACAGGTGCTCGCGCCGGAAGTCGGGCCACAGGACGGGGGTGAACACCAGCTCGCTGTAGGCCAGCTCCCACAGCAGGAAGTTGGAGATGCGGTACTCCCCCGACGTGCGCACGACCAGGTCCGGGTCGGGCATGTCGGCGTGGTACATGTGGGCCCGGATGGCCTTCTCGTCCACCTGGCGGGCCGACACCCCGCTCTCCACCAGCGACTTCACCGCGTCGACGATCTCGGCCCGGCCCCCGTAGTTGAAGGCGATGGTCAGCGTCATGGTCCGGTTCTTGGCCGTCAGCTCCAAGGCCTCGTCCATGCGCCGGATGAGCCGGCGGGGCACCCGCCAGTCCCGCCGGCCGAGAAAGCGGATGCGCACGCCCCGCTCGTTGAGCTCGTCGCGCCGACGCAGCAGCATGCCCTCGTTGAAGCGCATGAGGTAGCGGACCTCGTCGGGCGGCCGCTTCCAGTTCTCGGTGGAGAAGGCGTAGACGGTCAGCCACTTCACTCCCAGCTCCAGCGCCCCCTCGACGGTGTCGAACAGCGCCTCCTCGCCGGCGGCGTGCCCGTCGGTGCGGGCCAGGCCCCGCTTCTGGGCCCACCGCCCGTTGCCGTCCATGACGACGCCGATGTGGGCGGGCACCCCCCGCGGGTCGATGTCGTCCACCTGCAGAGCGTAGGGCGGCGCGAACTGGGTAGAGGCCCACTGGGAAAGAAACATGGCCGGCGCCGGCGTGGAGCCCTCGCACGACGCTGGCCCTTTATGGACGAGGTCGACATGAACATCCGCACGACGCCTGCGACCCGCCCAGCTCCGTGGCAAATGAGGACGATGGGCGCGAAAGCGGGATGGGCCACCGTCGGTGCCGCACTGGTCCTCGGCGCCTGCTCGAGCGGCGGGGGCCCGCAGGCGACGCCCGCGACCTCCACTGTCCCCGTCGCATCCACGGCGCCGGCCACGCCCGGGGTGACCACCACGCCCACGACCGGCTTCCTGATCACCACCAAGACCTTCGCCAAGCTGATCCGGGTCGGCACCATCACCTTCCACGCACCCGAGTCATGGGACATCGCCGGAGGCCCGCCGACCGCCTATGTCGGCGTGCTGGCCGGCGGGCGCGGCGACATCGCCCTCCGGGTGCAAACGGGCTTCACCGGGCCCATCGACTCCTTGGCGCCCACCACCTGCCTCGGCGCCCCACCGTCAGCGCCGGCGTCGGTCGACCTCGTCGAGCAGGGGTTCCGCCCCGTCGGCGATCGGACCGCCGAGTTCCGGTTCTGGCGATCATCGTGCCCGAACGGTGACCTGAAGGTCGAGGAGCATCGGGCCTGGCTGCTGCCGGTCTCGCAGATTGCCATCTTCGAGCAGCATCACCTGCCGGAGGTCGAAGCCGTGGTGGAGTCGGCGCTGGTGGACCGGGCCCGGTAGGCCTCGCCGGCACACAGGTGCCGCCCGGCCTGCGGAAGTCGGTCCCCCGCCCGAGGGCGTAGGACGGCTGGAAATGGGTACAGGCCCACCGTGAAGGAGAAGCTGGCCCGGCTCGGCGAACGGTGGAAGTGGTTCGGGACCGTCCTGGCCGTCCAGGCCCGCTACCGCGAGCTGAACGGCAACTACCTGGCGTCGGCGGTGACGCTCTCGGCGTTCCTGTCGCTCTTCCCCCTGCTCCTCTTCGCCATCGCCGTCATCGGCTTCTTCTCGACGAAGACGCCGACGCTGGCCGGCGAGGTCATCAACCGGCTGGGCCTCGCCGGCGACGCGGCCCGGGGCATGACCACGGCCATCGCCACCGCCCAGCGGAGCCGCCGGGCCGCCTCGATCGCCGGCGTCGCCGGCCTGCTGTGGACCGGCCTCGGGCTGGTGGCCGCCTTCCAGTACGCCGTCAACGCCGCCTGGCAGGTCACCGGGCACGGCTGGCGCGACAAGCTGAACGGGCTGGGCTGGCTGGCCGGCGCCACCCTCCTGTTCGCCACGTCCTTCGCCACGTCGGCGGTGGTCGGGGTGCTCCCCGCGTTCCTCGCTCCCCTCGGCGTCCTGGCCGGCCTGTCGGTGAACCTCGGCCTGTGGATGTGGACGTTCAAGGTGCTCGGCCGCCGCGACGTGGGTTGGCAGGCCCTGCTGCCCGGCGCCGTGGTCGGCGCCCTCGGCCTCGAGATCCTCAAGGCCGTCGGCGCGTTCTACGTGCCCCGGGCGGTGGCGTCGGCGTCGGCGCTGTACGGCACCCTGGGCGTGGTCTTCGCCACCCTGGCCTGGCTCCTGTTCTTCGGCCGCCTGGTCGTGTACGCGGCCGTGGTCAACGTCGTGCGCTGGGAGGAGGACCACGGCACGGTAGTCCTCGAGATGGAGGTGCCCCGGGTACGCGGCGACACCACCGAGCCGGTCGACGTCACCCGCGCCGGCGAGACCCGTCCCCACGTCGGGGTCTAACGTCCGGCGGGTCATGGCGACGCTCCCCTACGGCTCCTGGCCCTCGCCCATCACCGCCGCGGCCCTGGTCGAGCGCACCGTGTCCCTGAGCGGGCTCCAGGTCGACGGCGACGCCCTCCTCTGGGTCGAGGCCCGCCCGGCCGAGGCCGGCCGCCAGGTGATCGTCCGCTGGCAGCCCGGGACCGAGCCGGTCGACGTCCTCCCCGCCCCTTTCTCGGCCCGCACCACGGTGCACGAGTACGGCGGCGGCCCCTTCTGCGCCCACGCCGGCACCGTCTACTTCTCCAACTTCGCCGACCAGCGCCTCTACCGGGGCGACCGGCCCATCACCCCCGCCGGCGCCCGCTACGCCGACGGCGACGTCAGCGCCGACGGGTCGCAGCTCGCCTGCGTCCGGGAGCGCCACACCGATGCCGGTGTCCTCAACGACATCGTCGTCCTGCCCACCGACGGCTCGGCCGAGCCCAGGGTGGTCGCCGCCGGCCACGACTTCTACGCCTCACCCCGCTTCGGCCCCGGCGGCCGGCTGGCGTGGCTGGCCTGGGACCACCCCCGCATGCCCTGGGACGGCACCGTCGTCGAGGTCGACGGGACGGTGGTCGCCGGCGGCCCGGAGGAGTCGGTCGGCCAGCCCCGGTGGGCACCCGACGGTGCTCTGCACTGGATCTCCGACCGCACCGGCTGGTGGAACGTCTACCGGCAGGGCCCGAGCGGCCCCTTGAGCGGGGAACAGGGTAAGGCGTTGGCACCGAAGGACGCCGAGTTCGCCGGCCCCGACTGGGTCTTCGGCCAGTCGACCTACGACTTCCTGCCCGCCGGCGGCATCGTGGCCACCTGGGCCGGCCACCTCGGCATCCTCGGTCACGAACCGTTGGACCTGCCCTACACGTCGTTCTCCTCGGTCCGGGCCTACGGCGACAAGGTGGCCGCCATTGCCGCCTCGCCCACCCGGGCGCCGGCGGTGGTGGTGATCGACCCGGCCACCGGGGAGGTCGACGTCGTCCGCACCAGCCGCCCCAACCCCGTCGACCCCGGCTACCTCTCCACGCCCCGGCCGATCACCTTCGCCACCACGGGCGGCAGTCGCGCCCACGCCCTCTTCTACCCGCCGGCCAACCAGGACCACGACGGCCCGGCCAGCGACTTGCCGCCCCTCGTCGTCACCAGCCACGGCGGGCCGACGGCGCAGGCGTCGACCACCCTGGAGCTGCGCACCCAGTTCTGGACCAGCCGGGGGATCGCCGTGGTCGACGTCGACTACCGGGGCAGCTCCGGCTACGGCCGGGCCTACCGCAAGCAGCTCGACGGCCAGTGGGGGGTGGCCGACGTCGACGACTGCGTGGCCGCCGCCCGCCACCTGGCCGCCGCCGGCGAGGTCGACGGCCGGCGCATGGTGGTCCGGGGCAGCAGCGCCAGCGGGCTCACCGCCCTGCTGGCCCTCACCACCGGTGTCTTCGCCGCCGGCGCCAGCCTGTACGGCGTGGCCGACCTGGCCGCCCTGGCCACCGACACCCACAAGTTCGAGGCCCGCTACCTCGACGGCCTGGTCGGGCCCTGGCCCGAGGCGGCCGAGACCTACCGCCAGCGGTCGCCCATCACCCACGCCGGCCGCCTGTCGACGCCCCTCATCATCTTTCAGGGCCTCGACGACAAGGTCGTCCCGCCGGCCCAGGCCGAGGTCCTCGTGGCCGCATTGCGCCGGGCCGGCGTGCCCCACGCCTACCTCACCTTCGAGGGCGAGGCCCACGGCTTCCGCCAGGCCGCCACCATCCGCCGGGTCGTCGAGGCCGAGCTGTCCTTCTACGGCCAGGTCCTGGGCTTCACGCCGGCCGACGACATCGAACCGGTGCCCATCGAACGGCCCTGACGTCACCGGACTGGGAGACTGTTCCCCAGTGGAGACCACCATCGACTCGGCCGGCCGCATCGTCGTCCCCAAGGCCCTGCGCGACGCATTGGGTCTCACCCCAGGCTCGACGGTGGACATCTCCCGCTACGGCGCCGGCTTGCAGCTGCTGCCGACCGGGCGCACCGCCCGGCTGGTCGACGAGGACGGGGTGCTCGTCGCCACCGGGAGCACCCCCATCGACGACCACATCGTCTTCGGCCTGATCGACACTGGGCGCGGCTGAACGCGGTCGGGCTCGCTCAAGCCCGCCGGCCGATCTGCCGACGACGCAGCCATGAGAGGCCTGCGGCGGTCTGCCATCCCGGTCGTGTTCCTCGTGGCCGCGGCATGCGGCGGCGCCGGCCCCTCGCCCGACCGGGTCCTGTCGGCGGCCGGCACGGCGACGGCCGAGGTCGCCACCACCGTGGCCTCCACGGCCCCCGCCGCCACGGCCGCCCCGGCCACCACCACGACCACGCCGGCCGCCACCTCCACCACCGTCCGCCGGACCACGACCACCGTCCCCCGGCCGGCCACGACCCGCCCCCCGGCCACCCTGGCCCCGCCCAAGCCCGGCTACGCACCGGCGCCGCCGCCGCCCGGCGTGGCGCCCGACGGCGTGTCCGGCTACGGCGGCCTCACCACCACCACCGAAGGCTCGACCTCGGTCAGCCTCCGGGTCTACCCCCGGGAGCAGTACTTCGGGGAGACGATGCAGATCTGGGTGGGCGTGACCCACATGGAGGCGGTCAGCACCCTCACCCTCGACCTCGGCAACGGCCACGTCGTCACCCTCCAGCTCGGTGGCTACGCGCCCTGCGCCCGGGTGCCCCGCGACGTCGGCGGAAGCCAGTGGTACGTCTACCCGGCCCCCGGCACCTACCGCATCACCGCCACCGTCACGGTCACCCCCTGCCAGATCCTCCCCGGCCCCCCCGGCGGCTGGGCCCTCCCCGACGGCAGCCCGGCGGTCGATTTCCCCGAGCCCTGGCTGGCCACCGGCCCCGCCCACACGGTCAGCGCCAGTATGGACATCCTGCAGCGGGCCGACGTCCCGCCCCGCCCGGTCGGCCCACCGCCCGGCCCCTGAGCTACCGTCTCGCCGATGCGGCGAGGCCTGGTGCTGGCACTGGTGGCAGTCGCGCTCGCGGCCGCCACCACGCTGGCTGCCGCCGCCTCCGACGATGCCCCGCCGCTGGCCGTCGTCGGCCGCGGTACGCCGCAGGTGACGGTGCCGGTGACCGCCTCGGTCCCGGCTCCGACGACCACCGCCCCGCCGGCGCCAGCGCCGGCCACCGCCAGCCGGTCGTCGACCGTGGTGGTCGTCGACGGGCGGGGCGGGGTCACGGTCACCAACTCGGGCTCGGCGTCGGCCACGACCGGCGGGAACGTGGTCGTCGGCCCGCCGGACGCCAG
Source organism: Acidimicrobiia bacterium (assembly GCA_023264995.1). Lineage (GTDB taxonomy): Bacteria > Actinomycetota > Acidimicrobiia > Acidimicrobiales > AC-14 > CADCTB01. Next base: position 20,987 of record JAHFUR010000044.1, read on the forward strand.
CGTCGCGAACGGGCCGGTCAGCGCGGTCGGCAACACCGCCGACGTGCGGGTCAGCCGGCCCTGACCTGCCCCAGCGCCACCCGGGTGGCCTCCACGTCCCGGCCCATCTGGGCCAGCAGGTCGTCGACCGAGGCGTAGCGCTCCTCGGCCCGCAGGCGGCTGACGAACGACACCCGGGCCGGTTGCCCGTACAGGTCGCCCGAGAAGTCGAGCAGGTAGGCCTCCAGCACCACCGGCGCCCCGGCCTCCTTGAACGTCGGCCGGCGGCCCACCGAGATGGCCGCGGCCTGGTCGCCGTCGTACCAGCCGGCGTAGATGCCGGGGGCGGGCAGGAGGATGTCGGCGGGGACGGCCACGTTGGCCGTCGGGTACCCCATCTCCCGGCCCCGCTGGTCGCCCCGCTCGACGACGCCCCGCACCTCGTGGGGCCGCCCGAGCAGGTCGGCAGCGCCGGTCACGTCGCCCACCTCCAACCGGGCCCGGACCGCGGTCGACGACACCCCGGGGAGCAGGGGCAGGTGGGCCACCTCGAAGCCCAGCGGCCCGCCCATGGCCCGCAACATCTCCACGTTGCCCCGCCGCCGGCGCCCGAAGTGGAAGTCCTCGCCCACGACCACGACCCGGGCGCCCAGGGCGCCGGCCAGCACGCCCGAGACGAAGTCCTCGGGCTCCTCCTGGGAGCGGGCCTGGTCGAAGCGAAGGACGACGGTGTGGTCGACACCCGTGGCCGCCAGCAGCTCGAGGCGCTGGCCGGCGTCGGTGAGCAGCTTGGGCGCCGACTCGGGCCGCACGACGGCCGCCGGGTGGCGGTCGAAGGTGAGCACGACCGTCTCCAGGCCGTCGGCGCCGGCCAGCCGGCAGAGCTGGTCGATCACGAAGCGGTGGCCCTGGTGGACCCCGTCGTAGGCGCCGATGGTGACCGCGGTGCCGGCGGGTGGGGCCACGAACGCCGCCGGTTCGGTCACCACGTCCATGAGGGGAGATTACGTCGGCGGCTGGGCCGGCTCGGTCCCGGCCGGTTTTGTCCCCCCGATGCAGCGGGCCAGGCCCGGCACCCGGACCTCACCGCCCTTCTCGTACCCGATCACGGCGGCGATGGCCTTGGCCCGGGCTCGCTCCCGGGCCAAGCCGTCGACCTGCTGCAGCGCCGCCGCGGCCAGCGAGACGTGCTCGCTGATCATCTCCCAGTACTGCTCCGGCGACCGGGTCACCAGCTCGACCTCCACGTCCCACTCGCCGACGTCGACCAGCCCCGCGCCCTCGTACAGGGCGCTGATGTACCCCGGTGCCGCGCACCGGAACATGTTCGGCCCGTCCGGGTCGGGAGGCGCCACCACCGCCTCGGTGGCGATGGCCTGCATGGCGATCGACGTCCACGGGTTCTCCTCGGGCTTCACCCACACCGACGCGCAGACCCGGCCGCCCGGCTTCAGCACGCGCACGAACTCGGCCGTGGCCTTGGCCATGTCAGGGAAGAACATGTACCCAAAACGCACGGAGACACTGTCGAACGTGGCCTCGTCGAACGGCAGGTCGTCGGCGCTGCACACCCTCGTCTCGACGGTCCCCAGCCCCTGCGCCCGGGCGCGTCGAGCGGCCACGTCGAGCATCTCGGCGGAGAGGTCGGTCAGCACGACCCGTCCCGCCGGCGCCAGCCGGGCGATGCGCAAGCCCGGCTCGCCGGTGCCTGATGCGATGTCGAGATGCTGCTGACCGTCGGCGATGGCCAGCCGCTCGATCATCGCCGCGCCGACCGGGCCGAGCTGGTCCATGATGACCGAGTCCCATTTCTCCCAGCTCGCCGAGAGCCGGGCCCACGCCGCTCGCTGGGCGGCTCGGATCTCATCGGCGTTCGGCATCGGCCCTCCCATTGTGTGCACTTTCCGTCGTGGTCCGGGCAGAAATCGTCGCGATCACGACGGGAACTGCACGCGTTTCGTCGAGCCCACTACGTGGCCGCCGGCGCCAGCACGACCGCCGGCTTCACCCGCCCGTCGGGCGCCCGCTCGTAGACGGCCAGGAGGGCGCCGGCGCCGTCGAGCACGGCCCACGGGCCCTCACCCGGCCAGCCGGCGTCGAGCACCTTGCCGTAGCCCACCGCCTCGACCAGGGCGGCGTCGGCGGTCACCGGGGCGAAATGGGCGACGGCGGCCGCCGGCGGCGCCACGTGGGCGGGGCCGAGGTCGTCGAGGGCGACGGCCCGGTCGGCGGTGAAGGGGCCCACTCCGGTCCGCCGCAGCCGGCGCAGGTGGGCGCCGCCGCCCAGGGCCGCCCCCAGGTCGGCGGCCAGCGTCCGCACGTAGGTACCCGAGGAGCAGTCGACCTCCACCCGGTACACCCCGGGCTCCGAGGCCAGGGAAACCTCAATTCGGTGGATGGTGACCGGCCGGGCCGCCCGCTCGACCTCGATCCCCTCCCGGGCCAGCTCGTAAAGCCGCCGGCCCCCGATGGACACGGCCGATACCATGGGCGGGACCTGCTGGATGTCGCCGACGAAGCCGGCGGCCGCCGCCACCACGTCGTCGAGGCTCACGCCGGCCATGTCGAAGGTGGCCAGCACCTCCCCGCTGTCGTCCAGGGTCGACGTGGCCGTCCCCAGGACCACCTCGGCCACGTAGGACTTGGGCAGCGGGGCCAGGAACCGCAGCAGCCGGGTGGCCCGGCCCAGGCCGACCAGCAGCACGCCGGTGGCGTCGGGGTCGAGGGTGCCCCCGTGGCCCACCTTGCGCTGGCCGAAGATGCGCCGGCACCGGCCGACCACGTCGTGCGACGTGCACCCCGCCGGCTTGTCGACGATGACGAGACCGTCGGTGCTCAACCGCCGGAACGGGTCAGCCGGCGACCACCGGGAGGGCATCGCGGATGGCGTGGAGCAGCTCGTGGACCGGGAGGTCCGACACGAAGCCGGCCGCCGACTTGTGGCCGCCGCCGCCGAAGCCGATGGCCAGCTGGCCGACGTCGAACTCGGTGACCGCCCGCATGGACACCTTGGTGCCGTCGGGCGTCTCCTTGAGCACGGCGGAGACGTCGGCCTCGCTGGCCCGGCGCAGCAGGTCGATGAGGCCCTCGGTCTCCTCGAGGCCCACGCCGTGGGTCTCCAGGTCATCCGCGGTGATCCAGGTGGCCACGAAGCGGCGGTCACCGTCGTACTCGGCCCGCAGCAGGGCGGCGCCGGCCAGGCGGAGGTAGGCCAGGCGGTGCTCCTCGAAGAGCTGGCGGTTCATCGACCCGATGGGGAGGTCGAACCCCGACAGCTCCTGGGCCAGGGCGAACACGTCGGGCGTGGTGCAGTCGTACTGGAACCGGCCGGTATCGCAGACCAGGCCGGTGTAGAGGCACTGGGCCGCCTCCCGGGTGAGCTCCCAGCCCAGCCGGTCGAGCAGGTGGCGGACCACCACCGCCGACGCCGCCGCCTCGGTGTCGATGACGTTGATGGTGCCGTACCCGTCGTTGGTGCTGTGGTGGTCGATCACGATCAACTGGTGCGCCCGGCGGGCCGCCTCGCCCAGCTCGCCCAACCGGCCGATCGACCCACAGTCGAAGGTCATCATCAGGTCGGGCTCGACCGGGAAGTCGGCCGGCTTGGTGGTCAGGTCGAGCCCGGGCAGGAAGTCGTAGTGGGAGGCGACCTCGAAGGGCTCCGGCCACGACGCCACCGATTCCTTGCCATTGGCCAGCGCCAGGTGGTGGAGGGCGAGCATGGAGCCGAGGGCGTCGCCATCGGGGGTGTGGTGGCAGGCCAAAGCCAGCGACGGCGCTGCGGTGATGGCCGCGGCTGCCTGGTCGAGCATTGAACCGAAGGTGCTCATGCACCGTCCTCGTTCGTCGGGACCTCTCCCTTGGGGAGATGTCGTAGTAGTTCCTCAACTCTAGACCCAGAGGCTATAGCCGGGTCGGGAACGAAGGACAGGAGCGGTGTACCCCGGAGGCGGAGCTGGCGGGCGATCGCCTTCTGGAGCTGGATGCGATGCTCCCCGAGTGCCACGGCAACTCCCTCTGGGTCGCCCATGGACAGGGACGAGAACCAGACCACAGCATGGCTCAGACCGGGCTCCACCCGCACACCCGTGACGGTGACGAGCTTCAGGCGGTCGTCGTCGATGCGCTCCAGCTCGTCGCCCAGCACCTCCTGGACGACCTGGTTGACCCGGTCCATCCTCGGCGCGCGCTTGCTCACGCCGTCTCCACCCACTCGGTGGTGAAGGCGCAGACCTCGACATCGGGCTTGCTCCACACCCACCGCTCCACGGTGTCGACGACCTCGGCGGCGTGGCCGTAGGAGTCGGACACGACGGCCAGCCCGACCAGGGCCCGCTGCCACTTGTCCTGGTAGCCCACCTCCGCCACCGAGATCTGGAACCGGTGGCGGAGGCCTTCGACGATGGGTCGCAACACGGCCCGTTTCTCTTTGAGCGATCGGCTGGCGGGGATGTGCAGTTCGAGCTGCACGACGGCCACATGCACACGGCTCCTCTGCTAGTGCCTCGGGCACTAGGTGCGGGGGATCTCCCGCTCCTCGTAGGTCTCGATGATGTCGCCACCCTTGAGGTCCTGGAAGTCGGAGAGGCCGATACCGCACTCGAAGCCCGAGGCCACCTCGCGGACGTCGTCCTTGAAGCGGCGCAGCGAGGTGATGGTGCCGGTCCAGATGATGACGCCCTCCCGGAGGAAGCGGACCTTGGAGTTCCGGGTGATGGCCCCGTTGCGGACCATGCAGCCGGCCACCGCCCCGATACGGGGGACCCGGAAGACCTCGCGGACCTCGGCCTCGCCGGTGACCACTTCCTCGAACTCGGGCTTGAGCAGGCCGACCATGGCCTTCTCGACGTCCTCGAGCACCCCGTAGATGATCTGGTAGGTGCGGATGTCGACGTCTTCGTGCTCGGCCAGGTCGCGGGACTTGCGGTCCGGGCGGACGTTGAACCCGATGATCGTGGAGTTGGACGCCGCCGCCAGCTGCACGTCGTTCTCGGTGATCCCGCCCACGGCCCGGTGCACGAAGGCCAGCTTGACCTCATCGCGCTCCAGGCGCTTCAGGCTCTCGGTGAGGGCCTCCAGCGACCCGTTCACGTCGGCCTTCAGGATCAGGTTCAGGGTGGCCTGCTCGCCCCGCTGGATCTGCTCGAAGAGGTCTTCCAGGCGGGCACCGCCGCCGATGTGGAGCGACGGGAGCTGGCGCATGCCGCGGAGGCGGTAGCGCTGGGCCCGGGCCTCGGCCACGACCTTGGCCGTCTTGTCGTCGGGGGCGACCCGGAAGTCGTCGCCGGCGCTGGGCACGTCGGACAGGCCGAGGACCTGCACGGGCATGGAGGGGCTGGCCTCCTTGATGTTGTCGCCCTTGTCGTCGATGAGGGCCCGGACCCGGCCCCACGCCGCCCCGGCCACCATGGGGTCGCCGACACGCAGGGTGCCCCGGTCGACCAGGACGGTGGCCACAGGGCCCCTTCCCTTGTCGAGCTGGGCCTCGAGGACCACGCCCTGGGCCCGGCCTTCGGGGTTGGCCACCAGCTCCTCGAGGTCGGCGACCACGAGGAGCTGCTCGAGGAGGTCGTCGATGCCGAGGTTCTGGAGGGCGGACACCTCGACCATGATCGTGTCGCCGCCCCACTCCTCGGGCACGAGGCCGTGCTCGGAGAGGGCCTGGCGGACCCGGTTGGGGTCGGCCTCCTCGCGGTCGATCTTGTTGATGGCCACCACGATGGGCACGTCGGCCGCCTTGGCGTGGTTGAGGGCCTCGACGGTCTGGGGCATGACGCCGTCGTCGGCGGCCACCACGAGCACGACGATGTCGGTGGCCTCGGCCCCCCGGGCCCGCATGGCGGTGAACGCCTCGTGGCCGGGGGTGTCGATGAAGGTGATCATCCGGCCGTCCTTGACGGCCTGGTAGGCCCCGATGTGCTGGGTGATGCCGCCGGCCTCGCCGGCGACCACGTTGGCCTCGCGGATGCGGTCGAGCAGCTTGGTCTTGCCGTGGTCGACGTGGCCCATGACCGTGATGACCGGCGGGCGGGGCCGCAGGTCCTCCTCGGCATCGTCGTCGTCTCGGAGGAGCTCACTGAGCTTGACCTCCTCCTCCTGGCCCGGCTCGACCAGCAGGACCTCGGCGCCGACCTCGGCCGCGAACAGCTCGATCATGTCGTCGGTGAGGGACTGCGTGGCCGTGACCATCTCGCCCTGCTGGAGCAGGAAGCGGACGACGTCGGCCGCGGTGCGGTTCAGCTTCGGGCCGAGGTCCTGGGCGCTGGAGCCGCGCTCGATGACGACCTCGCCCTCGGGGACTGGTGCGTCTGATCGCGTGTAGTTGGTGGCCTGGGTCGGCTCCAGCTCCTCGAAGCTGCGACGCCGCCGGCGCCGGCGCTGCGGT
>JAHFUR010000013.1 GCA_023264995.1 Acidimicrobiia bacterium
GAAGCCCGCCGGGCCCCGGGCTCCGGTCGGTGCCCCGCCCCGAGGAGGCCGACGAGCCGGCCCCGGCCCCCCGGCCCGCCGCCCCCGCGGCCAAGGCCGCGCCGACCAAGAAGCCACCGGCGGCCAAGGTGGCGCCGGAGGCCAAGGCGGCGCCGGCGGCCAAGGTGGCGCCGGCAGCCAAGGCGGCGCCGGCGGCGAAGGCCGCCAAGGCCGCCCCCGCGGCCAAAGCCTCCAAGGCGCCGGCAGCCAAAGCCGCCAAGGCGCCGGCGGGCAAGGCCAAGACGGTGTTCTGCATGGAGTGCGGGGAGAAGAACCCGGCCATCGCCAAGTTCTGCTTCAACTGCGGGAACCGCCTCGCCGTCCCCGAGGGCTGAACCGCCCGCTACCTCAGGGGCGCCGGCCCATGAATGCCACCAGCCGGTCATGCAGGGGGTCGTCGGCCGACACCGCCACCTCTGGCCCGAAGACCCCGGTTTGGCGCAGCTCGTCGCTGAGCAGGCCGTGGGAGATGTCCAGGGCCTCGGCGGCCAGGTCGGGTTCGATGGTGGCGTCCTGCCCGGTGGCCCGGGCCAGATCCCAGCCGTGGACGACGATGTCGAGGAAGTGGATGCTGACCGCGGCCGACGCCGGGATGTCGCCGAAGGGCATGTGGCACCGGCGCTCCATGGCGCCGGGCTCAGCCCACGCGGCCAGCACCGCGTCGGCTGACGCGATGTAGTTGGAGCCCGGGTCGGGGAGCGTGTGGTCGTCCATGGTGCCGACGGCGTCGGCCCGGCCGCCCTTGGCCACGGTGGCGAACATGTAGTTCCCGCCGATGATGTGGTTCAGCAGCAACCGCACGTCCCAGTCGCGGCAGGGGGTGGGCAGGAGGAGCTGCTCGGGCCGGACGCCCATCACGATGCGGCCGGTGTTGAGCAGGGCGCGCCGGTACTGGATGGAGTCCACCGGCTCAGTCGCCCGACCGGGACTCGCGCTCCTGGCGTCGAGCCGCCTGCGACTTGGCCACCTTGTCGATGCGGCCGAGGCGCTTGACCAGTCGGACCCGAGCCTCCTCGGCCTCCGGCGACAGCCCTTCGAGCGCCTCGAGCTGCCAGGCCCGCATGATCACCGGTACGAGGATGTGGTCGTGGTGGATGCCCAGGTCGTAGATGCCGGCGTCGGCGATGAGCTTGGCGGCACTGGAGAAGTCGTCGATGCCGGCGCCGGGCATGGAGAAGCTGCGGACCTGGCGCTCCATGGCCAGCACCATGGCCGACGGGTCGACGGCCAGGGCGGCGGTGGCCACGTCCTTGTAGAAGAGGTAGTGCATGTTCTCGTCGGCGGCGACCCGGGCCATGACGTCGTACCCGGCCTTGTCCTCCATGAGCTTGCCGGTGTTGCGGTGGGAGATGCGGGTGGCCAGCTCCTGCAGGGCGACGTACACGAACCCGTCGGCCGAGCCCGTGATGGGCTGGTGGAACCCGTACTCGGCGTGCTGCATGCGGCCCCGTTCGAGGGCGATGGGGTCGCACGAGCCCGTGACCGTGAGGTAGTCGCGGATGACGATGGCGTGGCGGCCCTCCTCGGCGGTCCACCGCCGGTTCCAGGCGCCCCACGCGTGGTCGACCCCGAACAGCCGGGTGATCTCGGTGGTGTAGTAGGGCAGGTTGTCCTCGGTCAGCAGGTTGACAACCAGGGCCCGGCGCACGGCGTCGGGCATGGGACGGAAGTCGGGATCCCACTCGTCGCGGGGGTCGCGCTTGATGACTTCGTCCCAGGGCACCAGCTGGTGGGGGAACCACTCCTTGGAAGCGGCCAGGTGGCGTTCGAGGAGCCGTTCAGCCTCGGGTGCCAGTTCATGGAGAAGGTCGATGTCGTTCACGGTTCCTCCCGGCGCAACGCCTGCTTCGTCGCCGCTGCCAACAGTCTACCTACCGGTCGGTAGGCTGGGCCAGTCGTGCCGGAATGCAACTCCGGTCCGTCGCCTGCCGGTCGTGACCAAGGCCGACCACCCGCAGGCCATCACCAGTCAGTGTGCCCCGGCGGGCGAGAATCGGCACATGCCCGACGCCGTCGTCATCGGAGCCGGCCACAACGGGCTGGTGGCGGCAGCCATGCTGGCCGACGCCGGGTGGTCGGTGGCCGTCCTCGAGGCCTCGGCCATGGTCGGCGGTGCGGTCCGCACCGAGGAGCTCACCCTGCCCGGGTTCCACCACGACACCTTCAGCGCGTTCTACCCCTTCGCCGCCGCCTCGCCGGCGCTGGCCGCGCTCGACCTGGGCGCCCACGGCCTGACCTGGCGGCGGTCGCCCCTGGCCCTGGCCCACCCGACACCCGACGGCCGGTGCGTCGCCCTGTCCACCGACGTCGAGGAAACCGCAGCCTCGCTCGACGCCTACGCCCCCGGTGACGGCGACAGCTGGCGCCGCCTCTACCAGCGCTGGCAGGAGCTGAGCGCGCCTCTGATGGCGACCTTCCTCGGCCTCTTCCCGCCCGTGCGGGCCGGTGCCCGGCTGGCTGCCGCCGTCGGCCCGTCGGAATGGGCCCGCTTCGCCCGGTTCGCCCTGCTCCCCGTCCGGCGGATGGCCGAGGAGGAGTTCGCCGGCGGCGGCGAGGGGGGCCGGCTGCTGCTCGGCGGCAACGCCGCCCACACCGACATCGGCCCGGAGATGGCCGGCAGCGGCCTGTTCGGGTGGATCCTGGCCTGCGCCGGCCAGGAGCACGGCTTCCCGGTGCCCGAGGGCGGCGCCGGCGCCCTGGCCGCCGCCCTCCGGCGCCGGGCCGAGGCCGCCGGCGCCACCGTCACCTGCAACGCCCGGGTCACGGAGGTGGTCGTGCGCAAGGGCCGCGCCGTGGCCATACGCACCGCCGACGGCACCGAGGTCGAGGCCCGGCGGGCGGTGCTGGCCGACGTCGACGGCCCCACCCTGTTCCTCGACCTGGTCGGCCCCGACCACCTCCCCCGTCGCCTCCTCGACGACCTCCACCGGTTCGAGTGGGACATGGCCACCTTCAAGGTCGACTGGGCCCTCGACGGCCCCGTGCCCTGGACGGCGGCCGCCGCCCGCCGGGCGGCCACTGTCCACGTCACCGACAGCCTCGACGAGCTGTCCCGGTACTTCACCGACGTGGCCACCAGCACCGTCCCCGTCCGGCCCTTCCTGCTGTTCGGCCAGCAGGCCGTCGCCGACCCCACCCGGTGCCCTCCCGGCGCGGCCACGGGCTGGGCCTACACCCACGTGCCGCGCCGGGCCCGCTTCGGCGCCGCCGAGGCGGAGGCGTTCGCCGACCTGATCGAGGCCCGTATGGAGGAGCTGGCCCCTGGCTTCACGTCCCTCGTGCAGGCCCGCCACCTGCTCACGCCGGCGGCCTTCGAGGCGGCCGACTCGAACCTGCGGGGCGGGGCCGTCGGCGGCGGCACCCAGCAGCTGCACCAGCAACTGGTGTTCCGGCCGACGCCCGGCCTGGGCCGCCCCGGCACCCCGGTGGCGGGGCTCTTCCTGGCCGGCGCGTCGGCCCACCCCGGCGCCGGCGTCCACGGGGCGTGCGGCGCCAACGCGGCCCGGGCCGCGCTGACGAGCGACCGGTGGCGCCGGCTGGGCCAGGTCGGGCGCCGTCGCCGGCCCGCCGCGTAGCTCGGCTACTCCGTCGGTACGACGGGCAGCGACGTCATGTCGGCCAGGGGGTACACCTTGAAGTGCGAGTAGTTGTAGACCGGCGACTGGGCCAGCAGCATCTCCAGCTCGTCGTTGCTGGTGACGTTGTAGATCCACGCCCCGCCGTGGCTCCCGACGATGTGGTAGCGCCCGATCACCTTCCCCTGCTCCTCGAGCGGGAGGGCGTAGTCACGCATCCGGAGCACCGCCTTCAGCATCTCGCCCGACAACCGGCTGATCTCCATGTGCCAGATGACCAGGAACTTCATGTCGCCTCCCCGTGGTCGTGTGCCCGCAGGCTACGCCCGGCGGTCGCAGGGTGCGCCACCCCGGCGCTGGGGGCAGGTACCCTGGGGGCACAGGCCCGACATGCTGGAGGTCGACGTTGACGCTGCGGGTGCAGGTGGTCAGGTGAGCTCGGCCCCCATGCCGGCCTACGGCGCCACCCTCGGGGAGATCATGGCCACGCTCGACGCCGCCGGCTACGGGGCCCAGATGGCCACCCGCCCGGACGGGGTCATCCTCTGCCTGACCTGCCGCCAGGAGAGCGCGGCCACCGAGTTCGACCTCCAGGTCATGCGCCGCACCGAGGGGGCCTCAGACCCGGCGGACATGCTCGCCGTCGTCGGCCTGGTGTGCCCCCGCTGCCAGGCCAAGGGCACGATGGTCCTGGGCTACGGCCCCGAAGCCGACCCGGACGACGCCGAGGTCGTCGTCCGCCTGGGCGTGCCCGGCGCGTAGGGCCGGCGCCGGCCTCAGCCCTGGGGACCGGGGGCCACGCCGAGCTGCTGCATCAGCACCATCTGGTCGCTCTGGCTCCAGTCGGCCACGATGCGCCCGTCGGCGATCTGGTGGATGGTGATGCCCTCCACCGTGACCGACCGGCCGGTGGCCGGGATACCGAAGAAGTTGCCCGTGTGGGTGGCCTTCCCCGTCCAGCGGTTGACCACCTTGTCCCCCTCGACCACGAAGTCGTCGATGACGCAGTGCCAGTCGGGGAAGCCGGCGCGGAACGCGCCGATGAGGGGCTTCAGCCGGGCCGCCAGCTCCGGGGTGAACAGCTCGTCGCATGCGTCGACGTTGCCGTTGTTCCACGCCTCTTCGAGGTAGCGGACCACAAGGTCCTTGCCATTGGTGTCAGCCATGTCGACTCCCCTTCGCCTGGATCCAGCCCGTCGCGACCCTAGTCCTCGGGCTGCCGTGCCACCGCCGGGGAACGGGCCGACCCGGCGGCTGGCCCGCCGGCCCGTTAGCGTGAGGGGAGGACGCGCGGGAGACGGATGGCCAGGGCAGCGAGGTGGGTGGCGGCGGCGGTGCTCCTCGCCGGCATCGGCGGTGTGCGGCCCACCGCCGATGCCGAGACGCTCGCCGTCAACCTGAAGGTCGTGGGCCGCTCCGACCTCGGCACCCCGGGGGTCGACGGCGACATCACCGTCCTCGGCACCACCGCGGTGGTGGCCGTCGACGGCGTGCCCGGCCCGGGCTCGACCTGCCCGCCGTCGTCGGCGGTGGTCGTCGACCTCAAGGACGTCCGCCACCCGCGGGTCGTCTCGACCATCGCCGTGCCCGCGGGCATGACCGCCACCGATCTCGACTCGGCCAGCCTGGCCACCGCCGCCTTCACCGGCGACGTCGTCGCCATGGCCCTGGCGCCGTGCAACGGTCGGGCCGGCGCCACCGTCGTGCTGCACGACATCACCGACCCGGCCCGGCCCGCCCTCCTCTCCCAAACCGCCCCGTGCCCCGACTGCGGCCCCGGCCCGCAGTCGGTGTCCCTGGCCTGGCGGAGCGACAACCGGCTGGTCGCGGCCACCGTCAACGCCCGCCGGCCCGGCCTGGCCGTCGACGACGTGACCGACCCGGCCCACCCCGTGCTCCTCGGGCGGTGGGACGACCAGCCCGGGACCGCCGGCTGCGCTCCGGCCCAGGGCCTGGTCACTGCCCAGCTCGCCGACGACGGCCTGCGCGCCATCGCCGTCTCGGCTGACGGGCGGGTGCACCAGGTCGACCTGGCCGACCCGGCCCGGCCGGTGGCCGCCGACCCGACGCCGGCGCCGGCCGACCTGGCCAGCCCCCGGTCCACCGCCCACGCCGCGGTGCTGCCGCTCGGCCGACGCAGCCTGGCCATCGTCACCACCGACGGGGTCGACGAGCTGTGCGCCAGCGGGCCACCCTCGCACGGGGTGCGCCTGCTCGGGCTGGGCGGGGTCGCGCCACCCGTCGAGCAGAGCCCCATCCGGTTCCCCACCCCATCGGCCCCGGGCCGGCTGGTGGCCAGCGGCGAGCTGGCGTACATCACCTGGCACGGCGACGGGATCCGGGTGATCGACCTCGGCGAGGTCCGGCCGAGGACGATCGCCCAGTTCGCCCCCGCAGGCGGCGACGTCGTGGGCGTGGCCCTCCTCCCCGACCACGTGGTGGTGACCGACGCCAGCCTCGGGCTCTTCGTCCTGGAACGCCCCGGCGAGGACGGGGGCCGGGCTGGCTTCTGGTCGCAGTTCCTGCGGTTCCTCCCCTACCTGGGCTTCGCGACCGTGGCGTCCGCGGCGCTCGTGGTCCCCCGTGTCGCCGCCGCCGCGGCCCGAGCCGGGAGCGCCGCCCGCTCGCCGGTGGGGTCCCCGGTCCGCCGGAGCCGGGCCTGATCGCCGGGGCTCAGCCGGCCAGGGCCCGGACCAGCCGGTCGGCGGTGGGCTGGTCGTCGGCCAGGACCAGCTCGACGCGCCCGCCGGTGCGGAGGACCCGTCCGCTCCCCGACGGGCCGGTGAAGCGGCCGTCGGCGTCGGGTGCCCGGCTGGCCCCCGACCACCCCCGGGCCCACCGCAGCAGGGCGTCGGCCAGGCGGCCGGCGTCGGCCGGCGCGTCGGTCTGCCAGCGGTCGGCCAGGCCCAGCGCCGTCCCGCACCGGACCACGCCGTAGGAGTCGCCGTTCCAGCCCGCGGCTGCGCCGTTGGCGTCGGTGGTGCTGAGCTGCTCGGCCAGGACCTGGCGCATGTCGAACTCGCCCAGCGTGCCGGTGTCGACGGACCCGCACCCGGTGGCCAGGGCCAGGTCGGGCAACGCCGGCGGCGCCGACGGCTGGCCGGACGCGTAGGTCTCGGGGTGGAGGATGTGCTCGGTCGACGTCGGCGGGTTCCGGTAGGCGTTGTCGACCTGGGCGAAGCCGCCGGCCTGGTAGCGGCTGCGGACGAAGGCGGTGCCGTCCTCGTACGGGAAGAAAAGGGCCTGGAGCAGGTAGGGCGGCGCCTTGGCATAGGCGCTCCCGTCGGCCGTGCCGGCGGCGTTGGCCTCCTTGCGCTCCTTGTCGGTCTGGTACTTGTCCTGCCAGAGGCTGGCGGTGAGCTCGGCGTCGCCCTCGATCAGGGCGGTGAAGGCCGCCGATTCCTCGGTCTTGTGCTGGTCGTCGAGCGCCTTGGTCCGCGCGCCGAAGTCGAACTGCTGGTCGGTCAGGGCATGGGTCAGCTCGTGGGCCAGGGTGGCTTTGGTGGCGGCGGAGAGGGCGGTCGTGCCCCCGCCGCCGACGAACAGCTCCTTGGCCTTGTCGTCGTAGTACCCGAGCACCCCTCCGGCCAGGATGGAGTCGAGGGCCTTGGCGTAGTCCACGTTCTTGCCGATGAGCTTCAGCAGCTTCAGCACCGACTCGTCGGCCGTCACGTCGGCCCGGTGCTCGGCCAGATCCTTGGCGTTCAGCTCCCGCACCCGTTGGGCCAGCTGGTCCTTGGTCAGCACCTTGATCGGCAGGCTGGACTTCCAGGCCAGGCCCCGGATGGCCGACACCTGGGTCTTGACCTCCTCGACCGCCTTGGCCTGCTCGGGCGACAGGTCGCCGGCGGCCGCGGCTGTCGTCGGCGCACCCGCGGCCGGGACCGAGGTGGTGGTCGTGACCAGGGCGGTGGCCTGGCGGATGGTGTGGGCGGCGTCGCGGACCTTCACGATGCCGATCCCGGCCGCGACCAGGACCACCACCATGGCCACCAGGGCCCCGATCGTGGTCTTGGTGGCGTCGGTGAGCGGCCGCTTCGGCGCGGCGTCGTCGTCCATCTGGGCCAACGGTAACGCCGGCGCCCGAGCTAACGAGGCCGGGTCGGGAAAGCCAGGATGGTCAGCGTGCCGAGGATGACGAGCGCGGCGGTCACCCCGTAAAGGAGGCCCTTGACCGCCCGCTTGCGGCCGGGCCGGCGCACGTAGTCGTCGACGATCCACCGCAGCCCGTTGACGCCGTGGCCCAGGGCCAGGACCAGCAGCAGCCAGTCGAACAGCCGCCACAACGGGTTGTGCCACCGCTCGGCCACGAAGTCGTAGCCGGTGTCGGCCACGTCGTTGACGATGTGGGTGATGGCGAAGTGGATGAGGGCCAGGAACACCAGGGCCAGCCCCGACAGGCGCATGAACGCCCACGACCACGCCTCGGCGCTGGGCCGGCGCGCCTTCCTCGGCGTCTCCACGGTGCTCACAGGAAGTGGCCGCTGATGAACGGCCAGACGATGACCACGCCGCCGGGGATCCCGGCCAGGAGGGTCAGGGCCACCACGCCCTGGAGGAGCCGGCGCTGGTTGGCCACGGCATCGGGGAACACGTCGACGGCCACGATCCGCAGGCCGTTGAGCGTGTGGAACACCAGGGCGAAGAGGAGCCCGACCTCGAACAGCCGGAGCACGATGTTGCCGTAGAGGCGGTGGACCTGGTCGTAGGTATGGGGCCAGCGCAGCAGCGAGACGTCGACCACGTGGAGCAGCAGGAACAGGAACACGAGGAACCCGGTGATGCGGTGGGCCAGGAAGGCCCACTGCCCGCTCTTGCCCTTGTAGCGCGTGCTGGCCGGGCTCACGATCCCCGCCGGCGGTACCACCGGTCGCCCCACATGGTGGACGAGGCGACGTAGAGGGCGAACAGCGTGATCCCCAGGGCCACGCCGCCGAGGGCGACGGCGAACAGCACCTGCGGGGTGCTCATCCGGTGATGCTGCGGGCGCCGCGGAAGTAGGGCCACAGCACCTCGGGCAGGGCGACACTGCCGTCGGGCTGGCGATGGGTCTCGACGACCGCGGCCCAGACCCGGGGGACGGCCAGGGCCGAGCCGTTCAGGGTGTTGACCATGTGCGTCCCGCTCCCCTCGGCCGGGCGGTAGCGGATGTTGGCCCGCCGGGCCTGGTAGTCGCCGAACCACGATACCGACGACGCTTCGAGCCACATGTCGCACCCGGGGGCGTAGACCTCCAGGTCGAAGGTGCGCCGGGAGGACCCGCCCAGGTCGCCGGCACACAGGTCGAGCACCCGGTAGGCCAGGCCGAGGGCCCGCAGGGAGCCTTCGGCCCGGGCCACCAGGTCGGCGTGCACCTCGGCCGCCTGCTCGGGCGTGGCGTAGGCCAGGATCTCGACCTTGTCGAACTCGTGGACCCGGAGCAGGCCGCGAGTGTCGCGGCCGGCGGCGCCGGCCTCGCGGCGGAAGCACGGCGTGTAGGCCATCAACCGCATCGGCAGGTCGGCCTCGGCCAGGATCTCGTCGCGGGCCAGTGAGGTGAGGGGCACCTCGGCTGTGGGGATGGCCCACAGGTCGTCGCGCTCGAGGTGGTAGCCCTCGTCGACGAACTTGGGCAGGTGGCCGGTGGACACCATGGTGTCGGTGCGGACCAGGCTGGGCGGGCGGATTTCCTCGAAGGCGTCGGCGTTGCGGTCGAGGGCCAGTTGGCACAGGGCCCGCACCAGGGTGGCGCCCTGCTTGCGGAACATCGGGAACATGGAACCGGAGAGCTTGGCCCCCCGCTCCATGTCGAGGATGCCGAGGGTGGCGCCGACCTCCCAGTGGGGTACCCGCTGGTGGGCGGCGTAGGCGCCGGCGTCGTAGCCCTCGGTGCGCACCACCACGTTGTCGTGCTCAGAGGCACCGTCGGGGGCGTCGTCGGCCGGCAGGTTCGGGGTGACGAGGAGGATGTCACGCAGCGCGGAGGCCAGCGCCGCCGCCTCGCCGTCGATCACCCGCTCCTGCTCGCCGAGCGCCCGGCTCTCGGCGGCCAGGGCGTCGGCGGCGGCCGTGTCCCCGGTGCGGCGGGCCTGGCCCACCTCCTTGGACAGCACCCTCACCCGGGCCCGGAGCCCTTCCACTTCGGCCTTCAGCGCCCGCTCTCGGGCTTCGAGGTCGGCCGCCCGGTCGATCTCGGCCAGGTCGAGCCCGCGCCGGGCCAGGCCGGCCTTTACCGCCGCGAGATCGGTCCGCAGCCGCCTGGGGTCGAGCATGGAAGGGACGGTAGCGTGCTTCACCGTGCCTGCCGTCGACGTTTCCGGTCTGGTGGTCCGCTACCCCGGCGATGTGACCGCCGTCGACGGCCTTTCGTTCACGGCCGAGGCCGGCGAGGTGCTTGCCCTGCTCGGCCCCAACGGCGCCGGCAAGACCACCACGGTGGAGACGCTGGAGGGCTACAAGCCGCCCACGGCCGGTTCGGTGCGGGTGCTCGGGCTCGACCCGGTGGCCGACCACGCCCGCCTCATGCCCCGCATCGGGGTCATGCTCCAGAAGGGCGGCGTCTACCCCGGGATCAAGCCGGTGGAGGCGCTCCGCCTGTTCGCCGCGTTCTACCCGTCGCCCGAAGACGCCGGCGGCCTCCTCGACCGGTTGGGGCTCACCGCGGTGGCCGGCACGCCGTGGCGCCGCCTCTCCGGGGGCGAGCAACAGCGGGTGTCGCTGGCCCTGGCCCTGATCGGGAAGCCCGAGGTGGCCTTCCTCGACGAGCCCACCGCCGGCGTCGACGTCGCCGGCCGCCAGGTCATCCGCGAGGTCATCGGCGAACTGCGGGCCCGGGGCACCTGCGTCCTCCTCGCCACCCACGAGCTCGACGAGGCCGAGCGGGTGGCGGACCGGGTGGTGATCGTCGACCACGGCCGCCTGCTGGCCGAGGGCACGCCGGCCGAGCTGATGTCGTCGACCGAGCGCACCACCATCGACTTCGGGGCGCCGGCGGGCCTCGACGTCGGCTCGCTGTCGGCCGCGCTCGGCGCCGCCGTCGTGGAGGTGCGCCCCGGGCAGTACTCGGTGATCGCGCCGCCGGCGCCGGCCACCGTGGCCGCCCTCACGGCGTGGCTGGCCGAGCACGACCTGCCCCTGGGCGACCTGCGGGCCGGCCGCCAGTCGCTGGAGGACGTCTTCCTCCGCCTCACGGGTGACGGCTCGTGAAGCGGGTCGTCGCCCAGACCCGGGTCGAGCTGGCGCTGACCCTGCGCCGGGGCGAGTCGGTGCTGCTGTCCCTCGGCCTCCCCGTGCTCCTCCTCGTCTTCTTCTCCCTGGTCGACGTGCTGCCGACCGGTACCAAGGACCCGATCGACTTCCTGGCCCCCGGCGTGCTGGCCCTGGCCGTGATGTCGACCGCCATGGTCGGCCTGGGCATCGCCACCGGCTTCGAGCGCCAGTACGGCGTGCTCAAGCGCCTCGGCTCCACCCCGCTCGGGCGGCCGGCGCTGCTGGCGTCGAAGACGCTGGCCATCCTGGGCGTGGAGGTGCTCCAGGCCGTGGTCCTGGCCGGCGTGGCCTTCGCCCTGGGCTGGAGCCCGTCAGGATCCCTCGCCGCCGTCGTGGCCGCCATGCTCCTGGCCACCGTCGGCTTCGCCGGCCTCGGCCTGCTGATGGCCGGGCGGCTCCGGGGCGAAGCCGTCCTGGCCGCGGCCAACGGCCTGTACCTCGTCCTCCTCCTCTTCGGCGGCATGGTCATCCCTGTCGCCAAGCTCCCCGGCGCCCTCCGGGCGGTGGCCCGGATCCTGCCGGCGGCGGCGCTCTCTGACGTGCTCCACGCGGCCACGACCGCCGGCGCCATGCCCGGCCGGGCGTGGGCCGTGCTGGCGGTGTGGGCCGTCGCCGCCCCCCTGGCCGCCGCCGCCACCTTCCGCTGGGAGTGAGAGTGGGCACTTCGCGCTGAAATGCGGCACCGGAACGCCCACTCTCGGCCTCAGCGCCCGGCGAGCTCCTCGATGAACGCGACCGACGATGCCAGCTCCGGCAGCTCGGCCATGGCGGTGGCGATGCGTCGGGCGTTCGACGTGTAGCCCGGGTCACCCAGGACCTCGGCCAGGGCCCGCTCCAGCAGGGGGGCGGCACCCGGCCCACCATCGACATGGACCCCCGCGCCCATCGCCGCTACCCGCTCGGCGTTCATGAACTGGTCGAAGGCGAAGAGCGGGACCACGACCTGGGGCACCCCGGCGGCCAGCGCCATCATCGTCGTGCCGAACCCGCCGTGGCCGACGACCACGTCGGCATGGGGCATCACGCTGGCCTGAGGCCACCACTGCTCGACCCGTGCGTTGGCGGCCACGGGCGCCAACGAGCCCGGCTCGACCGCGGTCCCCGTCGTCATCAGGACCCGAAACGGCTCGCCGGCCAGGGCGTCGAGGACGGACCGGTAGAGGCCGGCGAAGGGCGGCAGCCGCCCGGCCACCGACCCGAACGTGACGTACACCAGCGGGTGGTCCTCATTGCCCCACGGTGGCGGGAGCGGCCCACCTCCGGAGGTGAGGGAGCCATCACGGAACCGCCTGACCCGCGCCCCGCCCTCGCCGTCGACCTCCGCCGGGAGGCAGCTCAGCACCGGCCCGTCCGCAAGCGCCTGGTAGGCAGTGCCCTCGGGCAGGCCGGCGATGGCATCGAGCTCGGCGAGAGGGGTGGCGACCACCGGGAGGGCCTTGGCCGCAGTGGCGGTCAGGCCGATGGCCACCTCCACCTGCGGGATGCCGGCCTTCGCCGCGGCGACGAGCGACCCGAACTCGCAGAACTCCCGGGCGACGACATCGGGCCGCCACTCGGCCATGATCCGGGTGAGCCCGGGCAACGCCGCCTGGGCATCGAGGCGGCCGAAGATCTCCACCATCACAGTCCGGTCCGCCTCCTCCAGCGGCAACTGGAACAGGCGGCCATAGATCGGGCCCAACAGCTCAGGCGCGACGTCGGCGAACGGCGCGTGGGCAAGCCCGGCGGCCGCCACGTCGGCCGCGAACGACAACGGGGCCGCCACCTTCACGTCGTGGCCGGCGTCACGACATGCTTGGGCGACCGGCACCATCGGCCCGAAGTGACCAGAACCGGCGGTGGTCGAGAACAGCACGCGCATACCGGATGGTTGCACACGCGCACGCACGGGGCCGGCGGGCACCGGTTCGTTCCAACAGGGCTCCCCGCCGCCCAGCGTTGACACTCTACTTGGATGCAGGTAACTTGAGGGCAAGTTACCTACTGACGAGCGATCAAGGGGGACGTTCATGACCGGTCCGATCGACGCCGTGCGGGCAATCCACAACGCGTTCCGCCAGGACATGAGGCTGATCGACGCCGCGGCCTTGGATGCCGCCCGGGGGAAGCCGGGATTGGCGGGAACGGTCGAACGGTTCCGGTTCTTCAACGAGGTCCTGGAGTGGCACGCCCATGGCGAGGAGCTGGCCATGTTCCCGGCCCTGGAGGAGGTGGCACCATCGGTGGCCGAGGCCTACGAGAAGGACCACCGGGCGCTCGATGCCGCCTTCGAGGCGCTGAGCAACGCGGTGTCGGTACGCGACCCCCTGGAGACGGCCCGGGCCACCAAGGCGTTCAAGTACTTCCTCGACGTCCACCTCGACAAGGAGGACAGCCACCTCTACCGGCTCATCGGCGAGCGGGTCTCGGTGCCCGACCAGGGCCGCGCCGTCGGCGTCATGGCCAGCACGGTGCCGGCCGACCGGTTCCCCGAGCTGGTGGCGTGGATGTTCCCCCTGATGGGCCACGACGACCGCGAGAACATGACGCGGATCTGGCAGAAGGTGATGCCGGCCGAGGCCTTCGCCGGCGCCACGCAACTGGTGGCGGCGTCGATCCCCGACGGGTGGGACGAGCTGACCCGCCGCATCCCCGAGCTGGCGCCTGCAAGTTGATCGACTCGCCGGCGGGGAGCCCGGCACCGCTCGTTCGCGTCGGCGACGACTTCGAGGACGAGTACCCCGGCGCCAGCGCCCTCGCCACCGAGTGCTACGCCAACTTGGTGCGGGCCGCCGACCTCCTCGTCGGCCTGCACAACCGCCACACCTCGGACCGGTACCAACTGTCGCCGAGCGCCCGGGGCGTGCTCGCCGTGGTCGAGGGTGCCGGCCAGCCCCTCGAGCCCACCGTGATCGCCGAGCGCCTCATGGTCACGACGGGGTCGATGACCTCACTTCTGGACAACCTCGAGAAGCGGGGCCTGGTCCGACGGCTGCCCCACCCCGACGACCGCCGCAAGCTCCTGATCGATATCACCGCCGACGCCCGGGCCATCGTCGACGAGCTGCTCCCATCCCTGCACGCCCGCGAGCGTGACGTGATCGGTGCTGCCCTCACCCCCTCCGAACAGCGGGCCCTCCTCGTTTCTCTCGCCAAGGTCCAGCGGGCCGCGGCCGACGCTCGCTCGGCGCCGGCGCCCGAGGGGGCGGGCCGGCGGCGCCCGCCCCGCCTGGAGGCCGACCCGCCCGAGTGAGGAGAGGTGCCCGCCATGACCCGGGACCTCCCTACCGGGACAACATCCGGCCGACCGCGCCCATCACCTCGTGGACCTGCTCCTCGGGGTCGGTGGGGCCGCCGTGGCCGGCGACCAGGCAGTGGCGGACGTGGTCGTCGAGGAGCCCGAGGCCCACGCGGTCCAACGCGGCCTGGATGGCACTGATCTGGGTCAGGACGTCGATGCAGTACCGGTCCTCGTCGACCATCCGGGCGACACCTCGCACCTGACCCTCGATGCGGGCCAGCCGGTCGCGTAGCTGCTCCTTGGTGGCGGTGTACCCCCGGGCCTGAGCCATGACAACGGTCCTCTCGTCGAACGGTCTTGACGAGCATACCCCTATGGGGTACAACGTAGATACCCCCTGGGGGTATAGACCGATCGACGACGTAGAGTGAGGAGGCCACCATGCACGGGCACCACGACCACGCCGCCATGTTCCGGCGGAAGTTCTGGCTCAGCCTGGCGCTGACCGTCCCGGTCGTCGCCTACAGCCACATGCTCATGACGCTGACCGGTTGGGCGGCGCCGGCGTTTGCCGGCGACCACTGGGTCGGGCCGGTGCTGGGCACCCTGGCGTTCCTGTACGGCGGGCCGGTCTTCCTCCGGGCCGGCTGGGGGGAGCTGCGTGGCCGTCGGCCGGGGATGATGCTCCTCATCTCCATGGGCCTGCTGGTGGCCTTCTCGGCGTCGGCCGGCACCACCCTCCACCTGGTCGACGCCGACCTGTGGGCCGAGCTCACCACGCTGGTCACGATCATGCTGCTCGGCCACTGGCTGGAGATGCGGGCCCTCGGCCAGGCCCAGGGCGCCCTGGCCGCCCTGGCCGCCCTCCTGCCCGACGAGGCCGAGCGCATCGCCGGCGACGCCACTGAGACGGTGCCCGTCGGCGACCTGGCGCCGGGCGACGTGGTCCTCGTCCGCCCCGGCGGGCGCATCCCGGCCGACGGTGAGATCGTCGACGGTCAGGCCGAGGTCGACGAGTCCATGATCACCGGCGAGTCGCGAGCCGTGGCCAAGGGCGCCGGCGCCCGGGTCGTGGCCGGGACGGTCGTGACCGACGCCTCGCTGCGGGTCCGGGTCGACAAAGTGGGCGAGGACACCGCCCTGGCCGGCATCCAGCGGCTCGTGGCCGATGCCGAGGCGTCGAAGTCGCGAGCCCAGGCCTTGGCCGACCGGGCCGCCGGCCTGCTGTTCTACGTCGCCCTGGCCTCCGGTGCCGTCACCTTCGCGGTGTGGGCCGCCATCGGTAGCACCGACCAGGCCGTCCTCCGTACAGTCACCGTGCTGGTCATCGCCTGCCCCCACGCCTTGGGCCTGGCCATCCCCCTGGTCGTGAGCCTCTCGACGTCGATCTCGGCCAAGGCCGGCATCCTGGTCAAGGACCGCCTGGCCCTGGAGCGGATGCGGACGATCGACACCGTCCTCTTCGACAAGACGGGCACGCTCACCAAGGGCCGCCACGTGGTGACGGGCGTGGCGCCGGCGGCCGGGACCGACGAGGCCGCCCTGCTGGCGCTGGCGGCGGCGGTCGAGGCCGACTCGGAGCACCCGCTGGCCCGGGCCATCGTGACCCACGCCCGGGCGCGGCTCGCCGGGCCGGCGCCGGCCCGGGCCACCGGGTTCCGGCTCCTTCCCGGCCGGGGCGTGGAGGCCACCGTCGACGGTGGGCTCGTCGCGGTCGGCGGTCCCGGGCTGCTCCGCCAGCGGGGCCTGGCCCCGCCGGCCGAGCTGGCCGACCGCCTGGCCGAGTGGGCCGACCGGGGCGCCGCCGTCCTCCACGTGGTCCGCGAGGGCGTCATCGTCGGGGCGCTGGCCCTGGAGGACGAGATCCGGCCCGAGTCACGCGTCGCCATTGACGAGCTGCACCGCCTCGGCGTCCGGGTGGTCATGATCACCGGCGACGCCCGGCCGGTGGCGGAGGCGGTCGCCGCCGCCCTGGGCATCGACGAGGTGATGGCCGAGGTCCTCCCCGAGGACAAGGACGCGGCGGTGGCCGCCCTCCAGGCCCGGGGCCTCAAGGTGGCCATGGTGGGCGACGGGGTCAACGACGCCCCGGCCCTGGCCCGGGCCGACGTCGGCATTGCCATCGGCGCCGGCACCGACGTGGCCATCGAATCGGCCGGCGTGGTGCTGGCCTCGTCGGACCCCCGGGCCGTCACCGGCGTGATCACGCTGTCCCGGGCCGCCTACCGCAAGATGCTCCAAAACCTGGCCTGGGGCGCCGGCTACAACCTGGTGGCCATCCCGCTGGCGGCCGGCGTCTTCGCCGGGGCCGGGCTGACCCTGTCGCCGGCAGTGGGCGCCATCCTGATGAGCGTGTCGACCATCGTCGTCGCCCTCAACGCCCAACTTCTCCGCCGGCTCGACCTGGCCAGGACCGAGCCGGTCCGATGAGCCGCCGGCCCGCCTACTTGGCCCCCGCCGCCTGCCGGCCCTTGGCCGGCGCCGGCCACCCGGCTCCACCCCGGCCGACGGCCAGGCCGGCGCCGCCAGCTGCGGCACAGGAAGGGTCGGGCGGGCGGTACGACCTGGACATGAAGTTCGAGATGGCCGGGCCGTGGGCGGCCTCGGTGGTCATCGCCGAGCCGGGCCGGCCCGTGGCCCTGGTGCCGCTCAAGCTCCAGGTGCGCTGACGGGGGTCAGGTACCGGTGGCCGCCTCGGCGTCGTCGCCCGGCGGTCCGGACTCCATCCACGAGCGCAGGGCGCGGAACCCGTCGGTGTCGCGGATGTTGTCGAAGTTGTTGTCCTGGTCGAGCAGCGTCGTGTCGCGAAAGCCCTGCTCGACGGCCCGGTCGAGCCAGGCCAGGGCCGGCTCGGTCTCCCGGGCCAGCGCCCAGCTGCACGCCACGTTGTAGGCCACGAGGGGCCCGGGCTGCAGCTGGAAGAGGATGTCGCCGACCCGGGCCGCGTCGCGGAAGCGGGCGGCGTGGTGGAGCCCGAGCTGGAGGGCGCGGTACCCGTTGAGCTTGGGCACCCCGGGGCCGGCGGGGAGGAGCTGCAGCTCGTCGAGCACCCGGTCGAGCAGCCCGGCGGCACTGACCATGCGTGCCGCGATCATGGCGGCCACCACGTCGTCACACATGACGAAGGCCGGCGCGATCTGCTCGGTCTGCTTGCCCTCGGCCAGCGCCACCATGCGCTGGACCAGCTGGCTGGTCCGCAGCGCCCCGCCGCGGAGGGCGGCGAGGGCGGCCTGGGCCTCTTCGGGCCGGCCCTCGGCCAGGTGGGCCCAGGCCGTCAGCTCGCCGGCGGTGACCTCCACCTCGAAGGAGCCACCCGCCTTGGCCACCGCCTCGACCTTCTCGAGGGCCTCGTGGTTGCGGCCCTGAAGAAGGTCGGCCCGGGCCTGGTCGAGCTGCTCGAGCTGGGGCCGGTCACGATCGGAGCGGAGGGCGTTCAGGCTCTGGCTCCCGAACATGAAGCCGACGATCGCCATGAACGGCGCGTTCAGGTAGAGCCCGACCACGCCCAGGCCGGCGGCGCCGGCGAGAGACAGGTACTGGGCCGGGCGCAGCCCGAGCACGTCGGCGGCGACGTGGCCGCCGTCGAGGGGCAGGATGGGCAGGAGGTTGAACACCCCCCAGAAGATGTTCACCCAGATCAGGTCGTCGATCGCGGTCGTGACGATCTCGGAGTTGGACGAGACGACCTGCGACAGCGCCACGCCGATGGCAGCCGCCAGGAACCCGGCGCCCGGGCCGGCCAGCGTCACGACCAGCGACTTGCCCCGAGGCTGGACCGGGCCTCGGGTGACACCACCGAAACCGGTGAGGGTGACGGTGGGATGGGCGCCGAAGGACCGGTGGGCGGTGGCGTGGCCCAGCTCGTGGAGGAGGACCGAACCGCCCCCCACGACCATGAAGACCACGATGTAGACGCCGGTATGGCCGTTGGCCCACCCGAGGAAGCCCATGACCAGGAAGAAGATCGGCTCGACCCGCACAGGGATCCCGCTGACGCGGAACTGGAGGGTCTTCATGGCCCCGCAGGCTACGCGCGATGCCTCAGCGGGTCGAGGGCGGCGCCAGCAGCTCCTGCTCGACGTCGTGCCAGTGCAGGACGTCGCCGGCGCTGGCCTTCTCCGCCTTTTCGCGCCGGTCCTCGCTGTCGTACCAGCGGAAGAACACGATGGCGATGATCAGCCACAGGTAGAGCCCGCCGACGATCTTCATGATCAGGCCGGCCGTCTGCTGGTCGGTGAGGGCGGAGATGCCCCAGAGACGGGGGAAGGTGGCGTAGATCTTGTAGAGCGGGTGGCTGTTGAAGGTGAGGAACGACGCCGGCACCGTGGGGACGATGGTCTGCAGGAACAGGTAGAGCATCTGCGCCGGCGGCTGGATCCGGCGGATCTCCGGCAGGGGGCTGGCGACGGGCATCCACATGAGCACGGCCGAGCCGAGCAGCACGGCGTGGGCCACGAAGTGCAGGGGGTGGTGGCGCACGGTGGCCTCCACCACCAACGGCCAGTGGCTCAGGACCAGGATGATGTTGAACTGGACCAGCCCTGTCACCGGCCGGCTCAAAGCCCGGACCGCCCGGAGGCCCCTACCCCTGCCCAAAATGTTGCGTGCCATCCACGCCGGCGTGCCGGCCAGCAGCAGGAGGGCCACCACCATGGTCAGGAGCAGGTGCTGCACCATGTGGGCGCTGTAGAGGTAGCCCTCGGCCACGTCGTGCAGTGGCCAGTCCGAGGCCAGGAACATCACGCCCAGGGCGCCGGCGAAGGCCCGGACCTGGGCCGGGCTGACGACCTGCTCGCCGGGCCGCCGCGCCCGCTCCCGGCGGACCGAGAGGGCGTAGAGCACGGCGAGGGCGCCGATGATGCCCCAGACATCGAGGTGCGGGTGCCAGGGCGGGAACGGGACGGCAGCCGCGGGGATCATCTCCCTAGGGTCACCTGGTCCAGACGTGGAAGGTGGTCAGCACGATGGTGAAGCAGAAGAGGGCCAGGCCGATGCCGGCGATGAACAGGCGCCGGAACAGGCGGCTGTCGAAGCGCAGGTGCATGAAGAAGGCGACGACGATGGCGAACTTGACGATCGAGAGGACGATGAGCAGCGGGGCCAGGAGGTCCTTCACCGCGTGCCAGTACGAGAGGAAGACCTCGACGCCGGTGATCACGGCCAGGATCAGGGCGATCTTGATGTACTGGGCGTCGCCCGGGTGCTCGTGGTGCGCCTCGGCCTCGTCGTGCCCGCCGGCCAGGACCGGGCCGGTGCCCTCGTGGGTGGTGGGGGGGCCGCTCATGGGATGAGGTAGATGAGAGTGAAGATCACGATCCAGACCACGTCGACGAAGTGCCAGTACAGACCGACCAGCTCCACCGTCTCCGCTTTCGACGACGGCAGCTTGCCCCGCATCGAGAGGTTGTGCAGGGAGAGCAGCATCAGGACGCCGATGGTGACGTGGGCGCCGTGGAACCCGGTGAGCACGAAGAAGCTCGAGCTGAACAGGTTCACCCGCAGGTTCATGCCCTCGCGGACGAAGACGGTGAACTCGTAGCACTGCCCGGCCACGAAGCTGGCCCCCAGCAGGGCGGTGGTCAGGAGCCAGATGCGGGTCAGCCGGTGGTCGCCCCGCTGGATGGCGGCCAGGGCCAGCACCATGGTCAGGCTGCTCATGAGCAGGACGAACGAGCTGACCGAGGTGTACGGGATGTCGAAGACATCCTTCGGCCGGATCGTGCCCGGGAGGCTCTGGCCCTTGAAGAGCAGGTAGGTGGAGATCAGGGCGCCGAAGAGCAGGCACTCCGACCCCAGGAACGCCCACATCGCCACCTTCTCGTTGGTGAGACCGGTGGAGGTGGGGGGATGGACCGGGTCGACCCCGGCGTGGGAGCCAGGAGCCTCGGTGATCGTGCTCATGAGACCGGCACCGCCTCGTGCTCCTCGTGCTGGGGCAGGTCCTCGGGGGCCGTCGCCGGCTCGAGGGCCCAGGCGAACAGGCAGCCGAACTCCATCAGCCCGCCCAGGATGGCCACGGCCCAGGTCTTGTAGATCATGCCGTAGCAGATGACCGGCATGGCCAGGGCGGTGAGCAACGGCCAGTACGACGGCGACGGCATGTGGATGTGGGGCTCGTGCTCCTCGGCGTGGTCGCCGGCGTGCTCGTCGCCGTGCTCGTCGCTGTGCTCACCGTCGGCGGCGGGCTCGATGTCGGTGCTCGCCGACGCCGGCGCCTCGACCACCCGGCGGACGCTGCGCCCGTTCTCGTCCTCGGTGTACTTGCGGTGCCACAGTTCGTCCCGGCTGGTGACCAGCGGGATCTCCTTGAAGTTGTACTCCGGCGGCGGCGACGGGATGGTCCACTCCAGCGTGCGGGCGTCCCAGGGGTCGTCGCCCACATCCTGGGGCTTGCGGTTCTTGATCACGTTGATGATGAACGTGAGGATCGACAGGGCGATCACGAACGACCCGATGGTGGAGACCAGGTTCCACACGTCCCACCCGCGCCCGGACGGGTAGGTGTAGATGCGCCGGGGCATGCCCTGGAGCCCCAGGATGTGGAAGGGGCCGAAGGTCAGGTTGAACCCGAGCAGCATGAGCCAGAAGTGGATCTTGCCCAGCCGCTCGTCGAGCAGGCGGCCGGCGAACTTGGGGTACCAGTAGTAGATACCGCCGAACAGGCCGAACATGCTCCCGCCGAAGAGCACGTAGTGGAAGTGGGCGACGATGTAGTAGGTGTCGGTCTGCTGGGTGTCGGCGGGCACGACACCGTGGGTCACGCCCGACAGGCCACCGATGGTGAACATGGTCACGAACCCGATGGCGAAGAGCATCGGGGTGGGAAAGGACAGCTTTCCCTTCCACATGGTGCTGATCCAGTTGAAGATCTTCACGCCGGTCGGCACGGCGATGAACATCGTCGAGGCGCTGAAGGCGGAGACGGCCACGGGGCCGAGGCCGGTGGCGAACATGTGGTGGGCCCACACGCCCCAGCCCATGAACCCGATGGCGATCCCGGAGAACACCATGACCTGGTAGCCGAACAGGGGCTTGCGGGAGAACACCGGCAGGATCTCCGACACGATCCCCATGGCTGGGAGGATGAGGATGTACACCTCCGGATGGCCGAACATCCAGAACAGGTGCTGCCAGAGGAGTGGGTCGGAGCCGGCGGCCACGTTGAAGAAGTTGGTGGCGAAGAGCCGGTCGAAGCCGAGCAGGAACAGGGCGACGGTGATGACCGGGATGGCGAAGAGCAGGAGGAACTGGGCCACCAGGCTCATCCACACGAAGATGGGCATGCGCATCAGGCTCATGCCCGGCGCCCGCATGTTGATGACGGTGACGATCAGGTTGATGGCGCCGGTCAGCGACGCGATGCCGAGGATCTGGAGGCCGAACACCCAGAAGTCGATGTTGTGGCCCGGCAGGTTGCGGGTCAGCGGCACGTAGCCGAACCAGCCACCGTTGGGCGCCCCGCCCAGGAAGAAGCTGGAGTACATGAACAGCCCACCGGCCAGGAACACCCAGTAGCCCAGGGCGTTGATCCGGGGGAAGGCCACGTCGCGCGCCCCGATCATGATCGGGAGCAGGTAGTTGGCCAGGCCGGCCGACAGCGGCATGATGACCAGGAAGATCATCGTGGTGCCGTGCATGGTGAACACCTGGTTGTAGGTGTCGGCCCGCAGGAACGTGTTGTCCGGGCTGCCCAGCTGGATACGCAGGAGCAGGGCCTCCATACCGCCGACCAGGAAGAAGAGGAAGGCGGTGACCGAGTACATGATGCCGATCTTCTTGTGATCGACGGTGGTCATCCACCCCCACAGGCCGTACACGCCGGTGTTGGTGGGCCGGCGGAGGAAACGGCTAGGAGCGCTCGGGGTCTGCTCGGGCGCCAACGCCTCGGGCCGCTGCGGGGTGACGATTGCCATCTCTAGAGGGCCCTCCTACGTGCACTCATCGAAGCGTGTCCAGGTAGGCGATGAGCTTGGTGATCTCGTCCGGCGTGAGCGGGGCGCCCGGGATGACCATCTTGTTGCCGGGCTTGGCCGCCTGGGGGTTGCGCAGCCAGGTGCGGAGGTTGGAGTCGTTGTTGGCGAAGATGCTGCCGGCGAAGGTGGTGCGGGTGGCCAGGTGGGTCAGGTTGGGCCCGACCATGCCGGTGGACACGCCTTCGATGGTGTGGCAGCCGGCGCACCCCTTCTGGGCGAACAGCGCCGCCCCGTCCGCCGCCGGCGTGCCGGCGGCAGGGGTGACCGCGGCCGCCTTCTGGCCGGCGACCCAGGCGTCGAAGTCGGCCGGCGCCATGGCGATGGCCTTGGCCCGCATGTTGGCGTGGGAGGCGCCGCAGAACTCGGTGCACTGGCCGAGGTACTCGCCTGCCGCGTCGGCCTCCAGGTGCATGTGGTTGCTACGGCCGGGGACCACGTCGGTCTTCCCGGCCAGCGGCGGGATCCAGTAGCTGTGGATCACGTCGACGCTGTTCAGCGTGAGCTCGACCGGGCGGCCGACCGGCATGCGCAGCTCGTTGGCGGTGACCACGCCGAGGTCGTCGTAGCGGTACTCCCACCAGAACTGGTGGCCGATCACGGTGACGTTGATGGCGTTGGTGGGCTTCTTGGACAGGTCGAAGATGGTGGCGATGGTCGGGACGGCCACGGCCAGCAGGATCAGGGCCGGGGCGAGGGTCCAGCCCACCTCCAGGCGGGTGTTCCCGTGGATCTGCTCAGGTTCCGGCGACCCCGGCTTGGACCGGAACTTGAAGATGGCGGTGAGCACCAGGCCCTCGACCAGGATGAAGACCAGGCCGGCCACGATGAACACAGGATTGATGAGGTGATCGATCTGGCGCGCGACAGGGCCTTTGGGCTCCAACGTGTCCTGAGGCGCGTTTTGGGCACACGCGGCCAAGAACAAGAAGAGGCTGGCGCTGAGGGCGGCCAAACGGCGGTTGCGTCGCACGGCACTTCCTACACTGTCGGGTGCGGCGCAGCCAGTCCAATCGGCGCCCCGGGAAAGGGTCAGCTCACGCCCGCCGGCACCCGGCCGGGGGCCGTCCCGGCGCCGGCCCGGCGCCGGAAGAGCCGGTTGCCGGCCAGCAGGGCCACGCCGGCCAGGGCCAGCCCCGCCGCCACCCCGCCGGCGGCCCAGGCCGCGGGCGAGCTGCCGTTCCCGGCCGAGCTGAACAGGTCGGCGGGGTCGGCCAGACGAGCCCGGGTGAAGTAGATGTCCTGGCTCTGGGTCAGCTCGGTGCCGTTGCGGGTGTCGTCCCAGGCCACGTACGCGGCCTGGTCACGGGACCCGATCCCGATCGGGCCGCGGATGCCCCCCTGTTGGGACACGCCGATGTGGCGGTCGATGGCCCGGTCGTTCAGCCGCAGGTTGGGCGCCCAGGTGAGGCCGCCGTCCACCGACGACGTGTAGTAGACGTCCTGGAAGATGTCCTTCTTGGCGTCGATGGTGAGGCCGGCGTCGTTGCGCCAGTCGTACCAGGCCACGTCGACCCGGCCGTTGGGCGCCACCGAGATCGAGGGGTACAGCTCCGGGTAGTTCCACTTCCGCGCCCACTCGGCGTCGTTGATCTTGGCCGGCTGGCTCCACGTGCGGCCGCCGTCGGTGGAGCGGATGGCCGAGATCTGGACGGGGTCGCCGGCCGAGGACATGTTCTCCCACACCGCGTACAGGTTCCCGTTGGCCCGGTCGATGGCCATCCGGGGCACCCAGGTCCAGTCCGAGGTGGCCGTGGGGGTCGGCCCGGTGAAGATCGTGGCCTTGTCGTAGGTGCGGCCGCCGTCGCGCGACGTGGCCAGGTAGATGTGGGCCGGCGGGGCGACGCCCGTCCGGTCGTCACGGGTGCCGGCCCGGGAGTACTCGCCGAAGATGGCGAAGATCTCGCCCTTGTTGCCGGCGACCACCTGGGGCGGGGGCTTGACGCCTTCCACCGTGGGCGTCAGCTTCAGGCCGTCGCCCACGTTGACCGGGTCACCGAAGGTCCGCCCCCCGTCGGTGGACGTGGCCACGTAGACCCGCTCGACCACGTCCCAGTAGTACAGCTTGTTCTGGAGGACGTTGGCGTTGAGCGCATAGGTGGCCCAGTTGGAGCCCCAGCCCACCGACACCCGCTTGGGGTTCGTGGGGTCGACGGCGATGGAGGGCACGGAGTCGACCCCGGCCTCCCCCTTGTCCAGGTTGGGGGCGATCCAGGGGAGGATCGTGGTGTCCCAGGTGCCCCCCAGGTCGCCCGAGCGGGCCAGGAAGACCCGGCTCTGCTTGGTGGTGGGGTTGAACCCGCTGAAGGCGTAGTACAGCGTCCCGTCGGGGCCGAAGGCCACGTCGACCACCGGCCCGAAGGGGATGAAGGCGCAGTTGGGCCACTCGGCCGGGATGGCGGGCGAGGGCGTGGCCGCCCAGCTCAGGCCGGCGTTCGTCGACACGTAGACCGCGCACCGGCCCGAGAGGGCGTCGGCCTCGGCCAGGGCCACGATGCGGTCGTTCTTGGGGTCGACGGCGATCACCGGGGCGGTGTGGGCGCGGGAGGCGCCGGGGTCGGGCGTCACCTGCACCGCGGCGTCGACGGTGGCCGGCGGGGGGTCGACGGCGGCCCGGGCCGCGCCCAGCGGCGACACAGCCGCCACCCCGGCCACGAGCACACTCGCGACGGCCGTCCTGGTCCGCATGGCGCCACCTCTCTCCTCGGGCATCCCCCAGCCCGCTCCCACTATCGGAGATACGGGCCGTCCCGGCAATGGGTGTCGCCGGCAGTTACCGGCCGGCCACCGCCGGCGCATCGTGGGGATGGTCGAGGCCGGCGGCCCGGCCCCGGCCCCGGGGACCGGTGAGGGCGAAGACCACGGCGAACAGGGCCGCCCCCACCAGGACGATCGTGGCGCCCGACGAGACGTCGAGGTGGTAGCTGAGGATCATCCCGACGAAACCGCACGCCGCGCCGATGAGCGTCGACAGCCAGAGCATGCGGGCGAAGCTGTTGGTCAGCATGCGGGCCACGACGGGGGGGATGACCAGGATGGCGGCGATGAGCACCACGCCCAGGACCTTCATGGTGGCCAGGATCGACACCGACAGCAGGAGCATGAGCAGGGCGTCCATCCGCTCGGTGTTGACCCCCGACACGCCGGCCACCTCGGGGTCGAAGGTGGTGAACAGCAGCTTGCGGTAGAAGGCGAACACGACCACGCCGGCGGCGAGGGTCACGCCGGCCACCACCCACACGTCGGCCACGGTGACGCCGAGCACGCTGCCGAAGATGGCCGCGTCGACGCTCTTGCGGACCTGGCCGTAGAGGCCGAGCAGGGCGATGCCGAAGGCGAACGAGGCGGTGGTGATCACCCCGATGGCCGCGTCCGACCCGATCAGCCGCCGGCGAGTGACCCGCCCGATGGCCAGCGCCGACGCCATGCCCCACAGGCCGGCGCCGATGTAGAAGTTGAACGAGATCAGGGCCGAGGCCGCGGCGCCGCCGAAGATGGCGTGCGACAGGCCGTGGCCGATGTAGCTCATGCCCCGCAGGGTCACGTAGACCCCTATCAGGCCGCAGAGGGCGCCGGCCATCGTCGCCACCATGAGCCCGTGCCGGAAGAAGGCGAACTGCAACGGCTCGGTGAGCCAGCTCACGGGGCTCCCGCCCCGTGAATGCTCTCGGACCGGCCTCCCGGGCCGGTCACCTGCCGTCCCTCCCCGAACTGGTGGCGGAGATGGGCGCCCTGGCCCCCGTCGGTGTCACCAGAACGGCGGGGTCGACCACCACCCGCATCCCGCCGTGCTCGAGGACCTCCATGGGCGCCCCGTAGGTCCGCTCGAGCACCTCGGGGGTGAGGACCTGGCGGGGCGTGCCCCGGCCGGTGACCGAGGTGTTCAGGCTCACCAGGTGGGGGAGGTGGGCTGCCATCCCGTTGAGGTCGTGGGTGGTGAGGAGGACGGCCAGGCCGCCGGCGTTCAGCTCGGTGAGCAGGCGGAGGATGTCGTGGCGGGCGCGCACGTCGACGCCCGACGTGGGCTCGTCGAGGAGGAGGAGCTGAGGCCGGCGCAGCAGGGCGCGGGCCAGGAAGACCCGCTGCTGCTGGCCGCCGGACAGCTCACGGATGTGGCGACCGCCCAGGCCCCCGATGCCCAGCCGGTCGAGCACCGACGCCACCTCGGCCCGCTCGGCGGCCGACGGCCACGGCAGGCGCCGGCCGGTCGTGCGCGACATGAGCACGGCCTCGGCCACCGTGACCGGAAAGCTCCAGTTCACCGTCTCCACCTGGGGCACGTACCCGACCCGCAGGCCGGGCCGGCGCCAGACCGTCCCGGCGACGGGCGTCACCGTGCCCAGGACGGCCCGGAGCAGGGTGGTCTTGCCCGAACCCGACGGCCCGACGATGCCGGTGAAGTCCCTGGGACCGATCTCCAGGTCGGCGCCGGCCAGGACCGGGCCGGCGCCGTAGGCGCAGGTGACCCCCTCCAGCCGGACGAGGGCCTCGCCGGCGCTCACTGGGGGTACACCGCCCGGTCGGGGCCGCTCGGGGCCGTCTGGACCGCCTTGAGGGCCGACGCATCGCCGCCCAGGCTCTCGACCATGGTCACGAAGTCGAACTTCATCAGGCCGAGCCAGGAGTGGTCGGGGTCGCCGGGGCGGCCGGGCAGGTCGTCGTCACGCAAGGTGTCTACGTAGCGGACGCCCGCTTCGGCGCCGATCTGGGCCAGAACTTTGCTGGGGAACACCTCGGAGCCGAAGATGGCGGGCACGCCCGTCTGGCGGACCTGCTGGATGAGGCTGGCCACCTCCCGGGGCGTGGGGTCGGAGAAGCTCGACACCTGGACGGCGCCGATCACCGTCCAGCCGTAGTGCTCGGCGAAATAGGCGTAGGCGTCGTGGTAGGTCAGGAGCTGGCGGCGGGGCACGGTGGCGCTGGCCGCCGTCATGGCCGCGTCGAGGGCGTCGACCTGGGCGGCGAAGCGTTCATAGTTGGCGGCGTACCCGCCGGCGTGGGCGGGGTCACGCCGGACCAGGGCGTCGCGCACCGCCCGGCCGTACTCCCGGGCGTAGGGCGGGTTGGTCCAGAGGTGGGGGTTGGGCTTCCCGCCGGCGCGGGGGAAGGAGAAGTCGTACAGGTACTGGTCGGGCCGGAGGGTCTGTTCCCCCAGCTCGACCACCTCGGCCCCCTTCTTGAGGTTGCCGGCGGCCAGGTCGCGGGTGGGGTCTTCGAGCTTCAGGCCGTTCACGAAGACGATGTCGGCCCTGGCCAGGGCCTTCGCCGCGCTCGGGGGCGGTTCGAAGGTGTGGGAGTTGGCCCCTTCGGGGACCAGGCCCCGGACCTCGGCCAGGTCGCCGGCCACGCTCGACACGATGCTGGTGATCGGCGAGACGGTCGTGACCAGGTTCAGCTTGGCCGGGTCGTCGGCCGCCGCCACCCGGGCCGCGCCACATCCGGTACCGCCGGCGGCCACGAAGACCGCAGTGACGGCGGCGACGAGCACGTGGCGGGCTCTCACAAGCTGCACGCTATCGCAATCAGCTCGCTAGAACGGCGCGGGTACTACACTAAGCCCATGCTGGTACGGGAGGAGGCCGAGCCGATCCTGGGGCTGCTGCGGGCCCAGGGCGGCCGAGTCACCACCTGCCGGCGGGCCATCCTGGAGACCTTCCTGGGCATGGGCGGCCACGTGACCGCCGAGGCCCTCACCGCCGAGGTGCAGGTCAACCAGCCCGACGTGCACGAGTCCACCGTCTACCGCTTCCTCGACGAGCTGGAGCGCCTCGGGGTCGTCGACCACGTGCACCTCGGCCACGGGCCGGCCGTCTACCACCGGGCCGACGACCCCCACCACCACCTGGTGTGCGACGGCTGCGGGGCGGTCGTCGAAGTGCCCGAACCCGTCTTCGCCGACCTGCGGTCCCGGCTGCATGCGGACTTCGGCTTCACCCTCCAGCCCCGCCACTTCGCCGTCACCGGCCTGTGCCAGGCCTGCGGCGTGGCCCCTGGACGTTAGACGACCTTGACGATGCCCTTCATCTGGGTGGGGTGCACGTCGCACTGGAACTTGTACTCGCCGGCGGCCGGGGCCTTGAACGTGTAGGTGGTCTTGGCCGGGCCGGTCACCAGCGCCCCCCGGAAGACCGGCTTGGCCGGGTCCGAGGCGAAGATCACGATGTTGTGCTGGGTGGCGGCGTCGGTGTTGTCGAAGACGATCTCGGCGTCGGCGCCGGCCTTCAGGGTGATCGTGGTGGTCTTGAACGCCACGCCCGAGGCGGTGACGTCGACGGCGCCGGCGTGCTCGGCGGAGTGCTCCTCGAAGGTGCGCTCGCCCCGGTCGGCGGCCACCAGGCCGCCGGCGACCATCAGCGTGCTGCCGAGCACGAGGGCGACGGTCAGCGTGCGGCTCGAGATGTTGGGCCGGACAGCGGCGATGCTGGCGCCGCCCAGGATCAGCACGGCGACGAACAGGGCGATCGCCGTCGACGCCTCTTCGGGGACGGTCAGCAGGATCCGCGACATGAAGAACATGACGCTGGCGATGGTGCAGAGGCCCAGGAAGGGCAGGCCGATGGGCGCCAGGCTGACCTGCCGGCCGGTGGTCTCCGAGGCGGCCCGGGCCAGCCAGCCGGCGCCGGCGACGATGGCCAGGAGGACGCCGGCCCAGGTGAAGAGGGGGTGCTCGATGAGGCCGAGCATGACCAGGGCCAGCGAGACGCCGCCGGCAACGGGCCAGCCGCCGCCACCGGGCCGGGGAGCGACGGCCACGGCCCGCACCGTCGGCGGGGGGGCGTCGGGCCCGTAGACCGGCACGTACTCGTTCTCCCGGACCGTCGAGAGCATGACCCCGATGAGGAAGGCGAGCACGCCGACCATCAGGAACAGGACCGAGCCGAGAAGGTCGCCGGTGAGGATCTTGTAGACCGCGCCCAGGAACAGCGACGTCCAGGCGACGGGGAGGAACAGCTTTGAGGTGGGGGTGAGCATCAGGCCGCCTTAACCGTGCCGGCTGGCGAGGAACAGGACGGAGACCACGACGAACCACACCACGTTGGAGTACTGCCAGAAGACGGCGCCTGCCCGCAGCGCGTCGTGACGGTCGTCTGAGAAGTGGCCGGCCATGGTGCGGAAGGCCAGCACCAGGACCACCACGATGGCCGCCAGCAGATGGAGGAGGTGGTAGCCGATCAGCACGTTGTAGAGCGTGCCGTAGGGGTGGGCGTTGAAGCCGAACCCGGTCCGGGTGAACGTCAGCCACTCGAGGTCGGCGATGGCCACGCCGAGGAACAGGGTGAGGCCCAGGGCGATGGCCGCGTTGCGGCCGTCGTTGCGGCGGGCGGCGAAGACGCCCCACTGCACGGAGAACGCGGTCATGACCGCGGTGATGGTGATCATCGTCGGCGTGTAGCTGCTGACGTGCACCCCGTGCGGCGGCCAGGTGACGGCGCCGTCCTTGATGGTGAGGTACACCGCCGCGATGGCCCCGAGCACCATGGCGTCGGCGGTGATCAGCAGGAGGGTGCCGATCGTGGCCGTGCCCCGGCGGGGCCGGCCCGGTACGGGGCCCGGCAGCGGCGCCCCGGTGGGCAGGACGAGCGGCGCCTGGTCCGACGCGGCGACCGGGAGGTTGTCGGCGGAGACGGGCACCGTGACGAGAGCCATCAGGAAGCCCCCTCGGAGGTGAGGTCGGAGTCGGTGAACTGCTGGGCCCGGCGCAGGTCGAGCAACGGGGTACCGGAGCGGACCTCGGGCAGGGCGTCGAAGTTGTGCAGCGGCGGCGGCGAGGTCGTGGCCCATTCCAGGGTCTGCCCGCCCCACGGGTCGGCGCCGGCGGCCTTGCCCCGACCGGCCAGCACACTGCTGAGGACGTCGAGGAGGACCAGGACCAGCCCCAGGCCGGCAATGGCGGCCCCGGCGGACACGATCAGGTTGCCCAGCGCCCAGTCGTCGCCGGAGCTGAAGGTGGCGGTGTGGACGAGCATGTCCTGGGCGCCGAGCAGCAGCATGCCCAGCACGGTCAGCAGGACGCCACCGACGACGGCCAGGACTTCGAGGGTGCCGAGCCCGGCCGAAAGGCGCCGGCCCCAGAGCTTCGGCGCCCAGAAACTGAGGGCGGCGACGGCGCCGATGGTGGCGGCGCCGAAGAACAGCGCGTGCTGCTGGCCGACCTGCCAGTAGTTGGCGTGGGCGCCCCGGCCGGCGTCGAGGGCCGAGACCACCGACACGGCCAGGCCGAGGGCCAGGACGGGCAGCATCCCCAGCGTCCAGAGCATGGGCGTGGAGGTGAAGTTGCGGCGGAGGGCCTCACGGTCGCCCTCCTTGCCGGCCAGGCGCAGGGTGGCCAGCCAGTTCAGGACCAGCAGGGCGACCGGCGCCAGCACGACCAGTGCCCCGATGATGAACATCGGCCGGGCGTTGCTGCTCAGGTTGGAGACCTCGCTGCCCCAGCCGGCGAAGCTCAGGACGCCGACGCCGACGAGCGCGGCGCCCGCCCGGTCGCGGCTGAACAGGGGCCGGCCGGCGAAGGTGGCGACGATCTCACTGGCCGTCCCGAGCGCGGGGATCAGCAGCGCCCACAGCATGGGGTAGGCGCCGAACCAGAACAGCCGGGACCACAGCAGGGGGTTGCCGCCCCGGCTGCCGGTGAACCCGCTGAAGATCGACGACCCGTAGTGGCGGTCGACGAACATCAGCCCGAAGGCGCCGATGAGGACGGGCAGGGCCAAGAGCAGGACGGCGCCGGACACCATGATCGACCAGCTGAACACGGGCACCCGGCGCAGGCTCATGCCCGGCGCCCGGAGCTGGAGGATGGTGACGATCACGTTCACGGTGACCAGCACGGCGGCCATGCAGACCAGCACGAGACCGAGAAGGAGCAGGTCAGGGCCCTGGCCGGGCAGGCCGAGCTTGACGGGGACCGGGTCGCTCAGCGCCCAGCCGTGGAACACGTCGGAGGCGACGGGGGCAGCCACGACCATGGCCCCGCCGGTGAGGAACACCCAGAACGACATGGCGTGCAGCCGGGGAAAGGCCAGCCGGGAGGCGCCGATCTGGAGGGGGACGATGGCCGACCCCAGGCCCAGCCACACCGGCAGCAGGAACAGGAACACGGACATGACGCCGTGCATGGTGAAGAGCTGGCGGTAGGTGTGCTCGCCGACGACGCTGGCGTCGGGCGTGGCCAGCTGGGCCCGCATGAGCACCGAGAGGGCCACACCGGCAACCAGGAACAGCAGGGCGGCGGCCACGAAGAGGGACCCGATGAACTTGTGGTCCGTGCCCTTGGGCCAGATCTGGGGCAGGTCCGCGGCAGGGTGTGACGGGCCGCCGGCCGCCTGCTGCTCGCTCTCGACCTCGGTGTCGGTCATTGCCATTGTCGCCGGACTCTATACAGAGCACCCCCGACCCTTCGAGTCGAGCGCCGGGCGGGCGGCGCTAGCGTGCCTCCGCGCCTACCACTGCACTTCGATCCGGCAGGGACCGGCCGGCGGCCCGCTGGTGGGTGGTGGCCGGGGCCGCCACCGTTGCCGTGGCCCTGAGCCCGCCCGTCGACGCCCGTGCCGATGCCACGCTGGCCGCCCACATGGTGCAGCACGTGGTCCTCACCATGGCCGCCGCGCCCCTCCTGGCCGCCGGCCTGCGGCGCCCGGCGCGCGCCCATCCCCTGCCCGCCTGGCTGCTCTTCGCCGCCACCGGCTGGCTCGTCCACTTCACGCCCCTGTTCGAGGCCGCCACCGAGCACCTGGCCGTCCACGTCGTCGAGCACGCCCTGCTCCTCGGCAGCGCCGTGCTGTTCTGGGCCCAGGCCGTCGGCCCCGAGGCCCGCCTGCCCTACCCGCTGCGCCTGCTCTACCTGGTGGTCGCCATGCCCCAGAACACCTTCGTGGCCCTGGCCATCTTCTCGGCCAGCCGGCCCCTGTACACCCACTACGGGAGCGGGCCGGCGGCCCTGGCCGACCAGCGCCTGGCCGGCGGGACCATGTGGGTGGCCGGCGACCTGGTGCTGCTGGCCGCCGTGCTGGTGGTGGCCGCGGCGTGGGCCGGCGACGAGGAGCGGCGGACGGTGGCGACCGAGGCCGCCGCGGCGGTCGAGCCCGGTGCTCAGTGAAGGAGCAGCTGGTCGGCGGCCATGGCCCCGAACAGCAGGGTGATGTAGGTGATGGAGAAGGTGAACAACCTCATGGCCAGGTCGGGCTGGTGGCTGCGGGCCAGCTGGACGGCCTTCCAGGTGAACATGGCGCCGAGCCCGACCGCGGCGACCAGGTAGATGGCCCCCATGTGGCCGAGCGGCCAGAAGGCCAGGCTGACGGCCCAGAGCACGACGGTGTAGCCGACGATGCGCTTGGCCGTCTCGTCGAAGGAGGCCACCACCGGGAGCATGGGCACGTCGGCCGCGGCGTAGTCGGCCCGGTAACGGATGGCCAGGGCCCAGAAATGCGGCGGCGTCCACACGAAGATGATGGCGAACATGGCGAAGGGGGCGATGGCCAGCCGGTTGGTGACCGCGGCCCAGCCCACGAGCACCGGGACGGCGCCGGCGGCGCCGCCGATCACGATGTTCTGGGTGGACGTGCGCTTCAACCAGATCGTGTAGACGAAGACGTAGAACAGGGTGGCGGCCACGGCCAAGGCCGCGCTCAGTGGGTTGACGACCACTCCGAGCCATGCTGCGGCCCCGACTTCGAGGGCGACGGCGAAGATCAGGGCGTTGCGGGGGGTGATCTCGCCGGTCACCAGCGGCCGCTTGCTGGTGCGCTTCATGAGCTTGTCGATGTCGCGGTCGATGACCATGTTGGTGGCGTTGGCGCCGGCCGCGGCCAGGGTGCCCCCCACCAGGGTGGCCAGTATCAACCAGACCGGCGGCATCCCCCGCTTGGCCACGATCATCGCCGGCACCGTGGTCACCAGCAGGAGCTCGATGATCCGCGGCTTCGTCAGGGCGACGTAGGCGGCCAGTTTCCCCCGGGTAGGGACCGGCACGGCCGCGGAGGACGGGATGGCAGCGGCCTCGGTCATTGCCTCACGAGACTACGGCGCGACACCCCGAAAGGGGAAAACGGCCAGCGCCGGCCGGTCAGGCCGGGCGGCGGGTGGTGGGTGTCGTCGCCCGGCGGGTGGTGGCCGTCGTCGCCGGCCCTGTCGCGACCGTGGTCCGGGTCGTCGCCGTGGGCCGGGTCGTGGTGGTCGTGCTCGTGGTCGTGGTCGTCGGCGGCAGGACCGAGGCCACCCGCTGCCAGTCGGGCACGTAGTCGCCGAAGCCCGACCCGCTGGTGACCGAGGCCAGCCCGCTGCCGTCGAGGTTCACGACGAGGATCTTGGTGCCCCCGGAGCGGTTGCTCTGCAGGGCCAGGCTCTTCCCGTCGGGCGACCACGACGGCGAGTAGGCGTCGGCCTTGGTCCGGGTGACCTGGCGCTGCCC
Source organism: Acidimicrobiia bacterium (assembly GCA_023264995.1). Classification (GTDB taxonomy): domain Bacteria; phylum Actinomycetota; class Acidimicrobiia; order Acidimicrobiales; family AC-14; genus CADCTB01. Next base: position 33,460 of record JAHFUR010000013.1, read on the forward strand.
CGAGCCGTCGGCGTTCATGACCCACACGTCGAAGCGCTTGCCCCGGGTGGCCCGGGTGCTTTGGAAGGCGATCTTGCTGCCGTCGGGCGACCAGACCGGGAGCTGGTCGTCGTAGGGGTCGTCGGTGAGGCGGACCGGTTTGCTGCCGTCGGCGTTCATCACCCAGATGTCGGCGTTCTCGCCCCGGAGGCTCTGGAAGACGATCTTGCTGCCGTCGGCCGACCAGCTCGACGACAGGTCCGAGGCCGGGTCCTTGGTCAGGCGGGTCTGGTTCGAGCCGTCGGCGTTCATGACGTAGATCTCGAAGTTGTGGTCGCGGTAGCTGCTGAAGGTGATCTTCGAACCGTCGGGGGACCAGCGGGCGAACTCGTCGGCCGCCGGGTTGTTGGTGAGGCGGACGACCTTGGTGCCGTCGGCGTTCATCACGTAAATCTCGAGGTTCCCGTCGCGCTCGGACTCGAAGGCGATCTTCGAACCGTCGGGTGACCACGACGGGTAGGAGTCGAGCGCGGGGTTGTCGGTGAGCTTGGCCCGCCCCGAGCCGTCGGCGTTCATCGAATAGATGTCGTAGTTCCCTGACCGGTCGCTGGCGTAGACGATCTTTCCCGGGCCGGCCTTGGACGCCGGGGGGGCCGCAGTGTCGCCCGAGCGGGTGAACACCAGGGCGAGGGCCCCGAGGAGGAGCAGGACGATCAGGCCGCCGAGCGCGCCGACGATGGGGCTGGGCCGATCGTCTGCGTAGACCGACAGCATCGTCGTCAGTCTGCCAGCGGCGGGTAGGCGGGGCCGATCACCGGCGCTGGGGAGGGTGTGGAGGGCACTGTCCCGGAACCTACCCCTGCTGGCACCTAGCATGGGCGGCCGATGGGTTGGTGCCACGAGTTCGGCTGCCAGATCACGAGCGGCTGCAACCACCCGATGAAGGCGGGTGCGACGGCCTGCACGTGCTCGGTGTGCGACACGGTCTGTACGGGCAAGTTCTCGGGCTGCCCCGAGGTGTTCGCACGCGCCGTGCCCGTCGCCGCGCCTGTCACCAGGGCCGTGGCCGGCGCTGAGGCGGCGCGGCCGGCGACGTCGTGGCCCACCCCGCCGAACGGTGGGCAGAGCGTGGCCCCGGCGCCGGCCGGCGCCGCCCCCCATGCCGAGGCCGGCGGGATGCTCTCGCGGGAGAACGGGGCCCGGGTCCTGCACTGGATGCGGGCCGAGTTCGACGGGGTGAAGTCCCAGCTCCACGCCATGGCCAGCAGCCTGGCCCACCAGCAGGCCCTGGTCGCCGACCTGGCCGCCAACCGCCCGGGCGACCTGAACAGCGCCCTGGCCGAGATGGAGGGGTCGGCCACCCAGCTCCGCACCGAGGCGGCCCGCATGCGCCGCGACGCCGGCGGCCTCCAAGAGGACGGTGCCGAGCTGCGCCGGGAGGCCGGCCGCCTGCGCGAGATCGAGCGCGACGTCAGCGAGCGGCTGCCCCAGGTGGTGGCCGACGCCGTCCAGCCCGAGCTGCGGGCCGCCCTGCGTGAGGTGGAGGCCATCACCGCCGGCCTGCGCGAAGAGGCGTCGCAGCTCCGGGCCGTCCGCGACGGCCTCCACGAGCAGCTTCCCCGCCTGGTCGAAGCCGCGGTCCGCGAAGCCCTCGCCGGCTTCACCCCCGTGGCCGCCCCCGGGCCCCCCGTGCACGCGCCGCCCCAGACGTCGTCCCAGGCCAACGGGTTCACCCAGGAGGCGCCAGCCGAACCGGCCGCCCCACCGGCTCCCGACGGCGCCCTCGCCGACGAACCGGTCGACGATGCCGCCACCCCCGCCTTCGGCGCGCCGCCGGCGGCCCGGCCCACGGCGGTCGCCACGCCCGACGGCGGGGTGGGCGAGGACCCCCTGGCCTGCGCTTTCCCCGGGCTGGTGGTGGGGCCGTCGCTGGCCCTCGGCATCAGCGAGGCCCTCACCCGCGCCGGCCTGCGCCGGCGCCGGCGCCGTCGGGCCAGCAACCCGTCGCCGGGCCTGTACCGCCGCGACCCTTTCGCCACCCCGGTCACCCGCCGGATCGACCGCTACGCCCGGGCGCGGGCCGACCTGGCCGCCGTCCGGCCCACCGGCCAGGCCAACGGGAAGGGGGCGGCAGCCACCAGCGCGTCGACGGTCGCCATCGGCTACCGCGACGCCGAAGAGGTCGCCCTCGACCTGGCCGCGGTGCGCGCCGTGGCCCTGCTCGGGCCGGCCGCCGCCGACGTGGCCCGGGCCGTCGTCACCGCCTTCCTCGCCCAGGCCGGCGTGGCCGGCGAGGCCATGGTCGTCGGCGACCTCCTCCCGCCGGCCCAAGCCGTCCCCGGCCTCAGCCAGCCCCGCGACCTGGCTGGGTGCCTCCAGCACCTCGCCGACGGGCCGGCGGCGCCGGGCGCGCCCGCCGTGCTGGTCGTCACCCGCGCCCCGTCGGAGGAGGACCTCGCCCGCCTCATGGCCCTGGTCGGCCCGGCCGGCGCCGGCGGGCGGGTCCTGGCCGTCGTGGTCGATGCCCCCGCCGACGGCGCGACCACCGTCCGCCTCGAGACCAACGAGCGGGTGGCCGAGGTCGACGACGAGGCGCTCGGCGCCCGGTTGACCGGCGCCCGGCTCTACACCTTGGGCCGCGAGGCAGCCAGCGAGCTCCTGGCCGTCCTGGCCAGCGCCCGCACCGACGACATCGTGGTCCCGGCCGTGCCCGGTGAGGCCGAGCCCTTCGATGTCACCATGCCCGAGGCGCCGGCGGTTTCCGTCCAGCTCCTGGGCACGTACCGGATCGACGTCGGCGGGGTGGAGATCCGCGCCGGGCTCCGGGCCAAAGCCCGCGAGCTGCTGGCCTTCTACCTGCTCCACCCGGCCGGCACCACCCTCGACGCTGCGGTCGAGGCCCTGTGGCCGGAAGCCGACCCTGGCCGGGGCTCGGAGTGGTTCTGGACCGCCCTGGGCAACCTGCGCAGCCGCCTGCGCGACGCTACCGGCGAGAAGAAGCTGAAGGTGATCGAGCGCGACGGCGACCGCTACCGCGTCGAGCCGCTGTTCGACGTCGACCTCTGGCGGCTCGAGCAGGCGCTGAGCGAAGGGGTGGCCGGCGCCGACGACTTCGTCCGGTCGGCGGCGTACGACCGGGTGGCCCAGACCTACGCCGGCGACCTGCTGGCCGGCGCCGACTGGGCGTGGGCCGAGACGCCCCGGGAGGACCTGCGCCAGCGCGTCCTCGACGTGCAGGTGTGGCTGGGCGACATCCGGTGGGCCTCGGGCGACGCCCGGGGGTCGTGGCAGGCGCTGCAGCGGGCGGTGGAGGTCGACCCCTTTGCCGAGCAGATCTACCGGCGCATCATGCGGCTCCAGTCCAAGCTCGGCCGGCCCGACGACGCCATCGCCACCTATCGCCGCCTCCAGGCCCGCCTGGTCGAGATCGACCTCGAGCCCACCCCCGAGAGCGAGAAGCTCTACGCCGAGCTGAGCGGCTGAGCTCGCCGCCCGGCACTCAAGATCTCAGAATGAGTTGAGAAGGGTCAGGATGACCGTCGCCAGCGTCACCAGCGCCGGGCAGCCCCCCTGGTTCTCGGGCATGGTGGCCGAGAGCAGGAACCGCCGGCCGTCGCGGGCTTGGATGAGGGTGACGTCCAGGCAGTCCCGGGTGGACACCTCGCCAGGCTTGCCGTAGATCAGGGCGCCGGCACCGAGGACCCGGGCCACCGCGGGCTCGAACCAGCCCTCGGCGGCCAGCAGGGCGGCGTTGAGACCGGCCACGTCGGTAGACGCCAGCTTGAACCGCTCGGCCGGCGGGATCTCGTCGTTGAGCACCAGCCGCCTGACCGACTCGCTCATCTCGAACAGGTCCGAGCACTGGCCCTGCGGGCAGTCGTTGTCGAACTTGCTGGTGCGCGCCGGGACCACGACCTTCCGAGCGCCCTCGGTAAGGGTGAGCGCGGGTGTCGACCGGAGGTCGCCACCGGTGTAGGACTGCTGGATCACCGTCTTGGTGAAGCCACGGGCCGGGGTGAGGAACTGCTTGTTCAGCCAGTCCACGCCGGCGATCTCGACCAGAAGGTCGTAGTCGGCGTTGGAGCTGACCCGGATGGCCGCGTCGTAGATCGACCTGATCGTCCGGGGCGCACCGCCCCCGAAGCTGACGGTGGCCGCGCCGGTGAACCCCTGCTGGCCCACGAACTCCAGCGCGCCCACGGCGGCGAGCACTTTGATGGACGACGCCGGCCAGAAGTCGGTGCCCAGGGCGCCGGCGCCGCCCTCGAAGTCGTCGTAGGCCAGGCCGCCCGGCCCCTTGGTGATCTTGGCCGCGTACACCGCCGCGCCCGGCGGCAGCTTGTAGCCGGCCGCCGCCAGGACGCCATCGACGGGGATCGGGCTCGAGAGCGGCGAGGCGCGCGGCCCGGGCGCCGGCACCGTGGTCGGTACGGGCACCGGCGCGGCGGCGAGGGCCGCCGCCGACGCGCCCCCGAGCGGGCCGCCGGCGATGAACGCCAGGGCCGCCGGGGTGACCGACGTCCGGACCGCGACGGTGCCGGCGGCGGCCACGAGCAACAAACTGACTGCGCCGGCCAACGCCCGGTGCGCCCGCCTCATCCGCGACGATGGATCCGGGCCACCGCCCGGCCGCCGCCGAGGTCGAGCGTCCCCAGGGTGTGATGCGGCTGCGACGGGTGTCCCGCCGGCGAGCCAAGGTTGAAGCGGGGTTGTCCGTCCACCCCTTCATGCTCGCACGGCATCGCCGTGCCCCCGGACAAATGCGTGGCGGCACGCCCGAGCGGCCCTCGACGGAGAAGGCCCTTGGAGTGGCCCGGAGCCCCCGGAACTACGATCGGGCTCCTCTTGGACCCCGTGCAGGCCCTCCAGCGCATCGCCTACCTGCTCGAGCGCTCAGGCGCGCCGACCTACCGGGTCCGGGCGTTCCGGGGCGCGGCGGCGACGCTGGCCAAGCTCGACCCGGCCGACCTGGCGGCACGGGCGGCCACCGGCCGCCTCCGTGCCCTCCCCGGCGTCGGCCAGACCACCGAGGCGGTGGCCACCGAAGCCCTCGCCGGCCAGGTCCCGGCCTACCTGGCCAAGCTGGAGGAGGAGGCCGGCGGCTTCGAGGACCAGCCCGCCGTCGTCCTCACCGGGCGCGGGGCCGAGATCCGCGCCCTGCTCCGGGGCGACTGCCACACCCACTCCGACTGGTCCGACGGCGGCAGCCCCATCGACGAGATGGCCCGCGCCGCCCGCGACCTCGGCCACGAGTACATCGTGCTCACCGACCACTCCCCCCGGCTCAAGGTGGCCAACGGGCTGACCGCCGAGCGCCTGCGCACCCAGCTCGACCTGGTGGCCGAGATCAACGAGACCCTGGCCCCGTTCCGCATCCTCACCGGCATCGAGGTCGACATCCTCGACGACGGCTCACTCGACCAGACCGACGAGCTGCTGGGCCGCCTCGACGTGGTCGTGGCCAGCGTCCACAGCAAGCTGCGCATGGAGCCCGTCGCCATGACCCCCCGGATGGTCGCCGCCGTCCGCAACCCCCACGTCGACATCCTCGGCCACTGCACCGGCCGCATGGTCACCGGTAAGGGCCGGCCCCAGTCCACCTTCGACGCCGGCGCCGTTTTCGCCGCCTGCGCCGAGACCGGCACCGCCGTGGAGATCAACTGCCGCCCCGAACGCCTCGACCCGCCCCGCGCCCTGCTCCGCCAGGCGGTGGCCGCCGGCTGCCGGGTCTCGATCGACACCGACGCCCACGCCCCCGGCCAGCTCGAGTGGCAGCCCTACGGCTGCGCCCGGGCCGCCGACTGCGACGTGCCGTCGGAGTCGATCGTCAACGCCTGGCCGGCGGCGCGCCTCCTGGAGTGGGCCGCGTCGCACTGACGCCGGCGCCGAGTTGCGATCGGCCCGCGGCGCCTAGCGCTTCTGCTCCGCGTCGGAGGGCATCTGCCAGTCGACCACGATCTCCTTGGCCAGGCTCAGCAGAAGATCGGCGGCGGGGTACGGCACAAGGGTGATCGTCCGGGAGCCGCTCTGCTCTGGAGTCGCCGTGGGAACCGGGGACATCTGTTACCCCCTCTTGTACAGGCCGATTTTTCGGTCTGCATCCCTGGATACACCCGGCCCCCCGAAGCGTCAAGGTTTCCGGACCAGTGCAAATGCACTTTCTGGACGGAGAGTGGCCATTCCACCGCCGACGGAGACCGGGCCGGAGGACGAGAGGACGACGTCGCCGGCGGGCACCGGCACCGCCGCCGGCTGCGAGCCGAGGTTGCAGGCCACCGTCAGCGGGCCTCGAACCATGACCAGCCATCGCCCGGCCTCGTCGAAGGCAACGTCCGCCGGCGCGTCCAGATGCCCCATCGAGCGGCGCAAGCCGATCAACCGACGGTGCCACTCGAGCAGGCCGGCGTGGGGCTCCTGGGACAGCTCGTCCCAGTCGAGCCTCGACTGCTCGAAGGTCTTGGGGGCCTGGGGGTCGGGGACCTCCGAGGGTGACCAGCCGAAGGCGGCGAACTCGCGCCGGCGGCCCTCGCTGACGGCCCGGCCCAGCTTCGGGTCCTCATGGTCGGTGAAGTACAGGAACGGCGTGGCCGCGCCCCATTCCTCGCCCTGGAAGAGCATGGGCACCGACGGGCCGAGCAGGACCAGCGCCGCCGCCGCCCGCAGGAGGCCGTCGCTCAGCAGCATGGACGTACGGGCGCCGTCGGCCCGGTTGCCGACCTGGTCGTGGTTCTGGAGGTAGCCGAGGAACCGGGTGGCGGGGAGACCCGCCGGCGAGCGGCCGTGGCGGCGCCGGCGGTGCGCCGAGTACCCCCCGTCGTAGACGAAGGCCTGGCGGAGGGCCTTGGCCAGCTGGGCCATCGAGCCGAAGTCGCCGTAGTAGCCGGCCCGCTCGCCGGTGAGGAGGGCGTGGAGCGCATGGTGGAAGTCGTCGCTCCACTGGGCGTCGATCCCATACCCGCCGGCGGACCGCTCGGCCACCATTCGGGGGTCGTTCAGGTCGCTCTCGGCCACGAGGAACTTGGGCAAGCCGAGCTGAGCTTCGAGGTCGTCGACCCGGGCGGCCAGCTCCTCGAGGATGTGCGTCGCCGAGGTGTCGACGATGGCATGCACCGCGTCGAGGCGGAGGCCGTCGGCGTGGTAGTCCCGCAGCCACATGAGGGCGTTGTCGACGACGAACGCCCGTACCGCGTCGCTGTCGGGGCCGTCGAGGTTGACCGCCTCGCCCCAGGGGGTGCTGTAGCGGTCGGTGAAGTACGGCCCGAACTCGGACAGGTAGTTCCCGGCCGGCCCGAGGTGGTTGTAGACCACGTCGACGATGACCGACAGGCCCCGGGCATGGCAGGCGTCGACCAGCCGCTTGAGCCCCTCGGGGCCACCGTCGGCCGACTTGGGGGCGTAGAGGTCGACCCCGTCGTACCCCCATCCCCACCGGCCCGGGTACTCGACCACGGGCAGCAGCTCCACGGCCGTGACCCCGAGGTCGACGAGGTGGTCGAGCTTGGGCACCACGCCGTCGTAGGTGGCCTCGGGCGAGAAGGTGCCGACGTGCAGCTCGTAGACCACGGCCTCCGCCAGCGGCACTCCCCCGTCCCACGCACCGTCGGTCCAGGCGAAGGCGCCGTGGTCGACCAGGCGCGACGGCCCGTGGACGCCGGCCGGCTGCCACGCCGACCGGGGGTCGGGACGGGGCGGGCCGCCGTCGAGCGAGTAGGCGTAGTCGTCGCCCGGGCCGGCGCCGGCGACCTCGACGGTGAACCAGCCCCGGTCGTCGGGGCCGTCAAGGCCGTGACGACCGCCGTCGCCCAAGACCAGGTCGACCTGCCGGGCGCGGGGGGCCCACACCCGGAACGACGTCATGGGGACAGTCTCACCAGGAGGGCCATCGGGAAACCGTCGAGCAGGCCGGCCAGCGCCACCGGCCCCCCGTCCACCGTCGTCCCGCTCAGCTCGTCGGCCCACCGCCCCGGCGGGAGCTCGACGGTCGTGCCCCCCCACCCGTCGCGCAGCCCGAGCACCAGCCGAGGGACGACCACAGCCACGTCGTCACCGCGCAGGTAGGCGACGACGTTGGCCGCCCGTTCGCCGGCGGCGTCGAGGGGCCGGTACCCCACCGGGGCAGCCAAGTAGCGCCGGCGCACGTCGAGCGCCCGCCGGGTGAGCCACAGCTTGGCCGTGCCCTCGTCGCCGGCGGCGGCCAGGCCGGCCAACACGTCGGCCGCCGTGGCCGTCTTCGCCGCCTCAAGCAGGCGCCGGCGCAGGGCGTAGTCCACGGGCCGGCGGTTGTCGGGGTCGACCAGGCTCAGGTCCCACAGCTCGGTGCCCTGGTAGATGTCGGGCATGCCGGGCGAGGTCAGCTTGAGCAGCTGCTGGGCCAGCGACGTCACCCGGCCCGCCGGCACCAGGGGCTCGACGAAGGCGGCCAGGTCGGCCTGGAAGCCGGCGTCGCCGACGACCCCTTCCACGAAGGCGGCCATCGCCTCGTCGTACTCGGGCACCGGCTCGATCCATGACGTGTGCTCCTTGGCCTCCCGAGACGCCTTCTCCATGAACTTCTTGGCCCGGTCGACGTCGAGGGGGTGGGCGCCGGCCAGCACCTGGTAGAGCAGGTACTCGGCGTTGCGATCGGGCCGGTCGCCCCGCTTGTGGCGGCCGTTCATGGCCGACCACCGGCCCACCGCCGCCGCCCATTCGGCCGGGATCTCCGAGAGCAGGTTGATGCGGGCCCGCACGTCTTCGCTGCGCTTGGTGTCGTGGGTCGAGGTGGCCAGCATGGTGGCCGGCCAGTCGGTGGCCATCCGGGCGTTGGCCGCGTGGAAGTGGGCCGGGGGTAGCCCGAAACGGCCGGGGTCGCCGCCCACCTCGTTGAGCGAGACCAGGCGGTTGTACTGGTAGAAGGTGGTGTCCTCCACGCCCTTGGCCATGACCGCCCCGCTGAGTTGCTGGAAGCGCAGGGCGAAGTCGTCCTCCTGGGGCCCGGGCGTGCGCATCAGCAGGATGTGGGCGATGAAGGCGAACAGGTCGGGGTCGACGTCGCCCCGCCGGCGCCGGGCCCGGCCGACGGCGGCGTGCACCTGGGCCACGTCGTCGGCCGACGGCTCGGTCCCGCCGGGGCGGCTGTAGGTCCGGTACACGTCGAGGCAGGCCAGCAGCTCGCGGACGGCGCGGCTCAGGTCCTGGCGGGTGTGGTCGCGCTGGCGCCGGTGGCGGTCGCAGACCCACACCAGCAGGTTGGCCAGACGGTTGACGTCCGCGGCCAGCACCTCGCTCATGACCAGGTGCTTGTTGTGGTGGACCATGGCCGCGTAGACCCGGGGCTCGCCGACGAACGACTCGTACAGCTCGCTCAGCGGCACCTCCCCGGCCGGGTCGACGAACAGGGGGCTGACGGCGGCGGCGAAGTCGTACCCGGTGGTGCCGTCGACCTGCCAGTCGGCGGGCAGGACCTCGTCGTGCTCGAGGATCTTCTCGACCACCACGTACACGTCGGGCCCGACCGCGCCCCGCAGGAGGCGGAGGTACTCGGCCGGCTGGCGCAGCCCGTCGACGTGGTCGACGCGGAGCCCGGTCACCGACCCGTCGCGGACGAGCTGGACCATCTTCTCGTGGGTGTCGGCGAAGACGAACAGGTTCTCGCTGCGCAGGCCGATCAGGCTGGTGATGTCGAAGAAACGGCGGTAGTCCAGCTCCTGGCCGGCCACCTTCCAGAACGCCAGCCGGTAGTTCTGGCGCTGGAGCAGGGCGTCGACCGCCTCGGGGTCGGCGTTGAGGTCGGCCACCGCCTCATCGACCGCGGCGGCGACATCGGGGTGCTCCTCGAACAGCTCGGCCAGGTTGGTGCGGAGCACCTCCTTGTCCCGGTGGCGCTCCTCGACGCTGTCCCGGTCGGTGGCCACCGACGGCGGGAGCCGGCCCAGGGCGGTGGCGATGCTGCCCAGGGTGTCCGAGCCGATGCGCCGGCCCACGGGACCGAGCACGTCGTTCAGGGAGCTGGGGGAGATGGGGGCGGCCTCGTCGAAGTACCGGAACTCGAACGATCCCCTGTCGCGCACCACGGTGATCTCGCCCCGGTCGATGCACCGGCCCACGTGGTCACCGAGGATGGGGAGCAGGACGCGCTGGCGCATGCGCTCCTCGGGCGGGTCCCAGTCGATGTCGAAGTAGGTGGCATACCGGCTCGACGGGCCGTTCTCCAGCACGTCCCACCACCAGGCGTTGGCCCGGCCGGCGATGGCCATGTGGTTGGGCACGATGTCGACCACCTGGCTCATGCCCCGGGCGGCCAGCGCCTGGCACAGCCGGGCGTAGGCCTCGTCGCCCCCCAGCTCGACGTTCAGCCGGTGGTGGTCGACGACGTCGTAGCCGTGAGTGCTCCCGGCGGCGGCCTGGAGGAACGGCGAGCAGTACAGGTGGCTGATGCCCAGGTCGGCCAGGTAGTCGACGATGGCCGCAGCGTCGTCGAAGGTGAAGCCGGCGTGGAGCTGCACACGGTACGTCGCACGGGGGGTCGCCATTCGCTCCTTCGACGCTACCCCCCGGATCGAGCGGCGAGCTGGTCGTACACCCACCGGTAGGTCCGCTCGAGCCCCACCTCGAGGCGAATCGATGGTGCCCAGCCCAGGAGATCGTTGATGCGCGTGTTGTCGCTGTTCCTCCCGCGGACACCCTGGGCCGCGTCGGTGATGTACCGCCGCTCCAGTCTGACGCCGGCGATGCCTTCCAGGATGTCGACGAGCCGGTCGATCGAGACGAGCTGGTCACTCCCCAGATTGAGGGGCTCGGCAACGTCGCTGGCCACGATGCGGAGTGTGCCCTCGATACAGTCGTCGATGTACGTGAAACTTCGCGTCTGCCGACCGTCGCCCCACACCTCTAGGACCGGGCTGCCGCACAGCTTGGCGGCCGCGATCTTCCGGCAGAGGGCCGCCGGTGCCTTCTCCCTGCCACCCTCGAAGGTCCCCTCCGGTCCGTAGACGTTGTGGTAGCGGGCCACTCGCGTGGCCAACCCGAAGTCCGCCTCGAACTGGCGGCACAGGCGCTCACTGAAGAGCTTCTCCCACCCGTACCCCTCCTCGGGCATGGCCGGGTAGGCGTCCTCCTCGCGCAGACCGACGACATCGGGCCGGTCCTGATGCACCGCGGCGTAGACGCATGCAGACGAGGAGTAGAAGTACCGCTCGACGCCAAGGCGTTCCGCGGCGCGGAGCATGTGCACCGACGTCAGGACGGACAGCATGCACCGCGCCCGGTTCTTCTCGATGAACCCGATCCCGCCCATGTCGGCGGCGAGGTTGAAGACCGTGTCAACTCCGTCGACGGCACCCATGGCCCCGGCGTCAGTTCCCACATCGAGGATGCAGTTCTCGGCCGTGTCGCTCCGCTGTTGCCACTCGGCGGTTGGTTTGGTGTCGACCGCCCGGACGACGACGCCCTCCCTTTCGAGGCGCCTGACGAGGTGGCCTCCTATGAACCCGCCGGCGCCAGTCACGACAGCCCGACGCATGGGACGGGTCACGATCTCACCGGCCGGCGTCGTCGCCCGGGAGGCGGTCACGAACCAGCTCGGCGAGGCGGCAGAACGGGCGTGACCACGTCCCTTCCACCAGTCGTCGGAAGCCATCGCTGAGCCCGTCATCCTTCCAAGCCAGGTAGGCCTGGTACTCGTCGTCGTGGCGGTCGAGATGGTCGAGGTAGCGGGCCAGGTCGTCCGGTCCGGAGAAGTCGGCGGTGTCGATGTACGAGTGGGGGCCCGGGGCGAAGTCGGCCACGTTGGGCGCGCCCAGGTAGACCGGGACCGAGCCGGCAACCAGCGGGTCGAAAAACTTCTCCGTCACGTAGTCGGGCGCCACGGAGTTCTCGAAGGCCAGCGTGAACTTGTGGCGGCCGATCACCTCGATCTTGGCCGCCCTCGCCCGACCGGACCAGAGCCGCAGGTCGCCGGGCCGCGGTCCGTCGATCTCGGGGTGTGACGCTTCGCGCCAGAAGTAGTCGGGCGGGGCCTCGTCCTCCTCCGAGGTGGGCCAGGCCGCTGTCCTGGCGAATGCGCCGTACGACGCGACCTTGAGGCGCCGCATCAGCCCGGCTGCGTATGCATTCCGGCCACTGCGGTCGTAGGAGTTCGACTGCACCCGGGCGACGGGGGCGACGGCCGTCTTCGGCGCGGGAGGTCGGAGCAGGTCGGCGACGAGGTGTTCCGACAGGTAGGGGACCCAGACATCGGCCGAGCGCTGGTACGTCATGGTCAGGTCGAAGCCGGCGATGACGGCGGGGTCGGCCAGGGCCGGAATGCTGGCGTCGCTCTCCATGGAGAACGCCACCCAAACCTGGCCGGGGCGCCTGTGCGCCTTCACGGCCGCCGTCAGGTGCGAGCCCTCGACGACCACGGCGTCGGCATGGGCGAGCCGCGTGGGATCGGCGGTGAACTCACATGGCCACGGGTCACCGCATGGCTCGAGCCACCAGCCCGGGTTGAAACCGTGGAGCGCGAGAAGAAGGCGGCGACCGCCAGTCACCGGTTCGTGCCGCCCGCGGTCCCGAGTGGGCGATGGATCAGGCCGGAGCGCCGTCGGCGGGGCCGTTCCCCGGCTCGGACGCCTGAGCCTGGGCCCGACGGTGGGCGGCCACGCCCGCGGCAATGGCAGCCGCCGGGAGGACGGCGGCGGCCGCCTTTACGGCCGAAAGGACCCCGCCGCCCCGTTCCGAGCTGGACGGCGGGACAGCCTCGCCGAGCTCAGGGGCGCCGACGGCCAGCGGGTAGGCGGCAGGGGTCACCTCGTGGGTGACAGAGCGTGAGCTGCTCGGGCAGAAGTCCCCGCTCCCGAGGAACGTCGCCGTGATCGTGTGCGTCCCTAGAGCCAGCGCACTGGTGGTCAGTTGGGCACTGCCGTCGGCCGGCGCTGTTCCCAGGCTCTTGCCGTCGTCGAAGAACTCGACCAGGCCCTCGTGCACGTTCGAACTGCCGCTGCAACACGAAAGTACGGCGGTGATGGTGACGAGCTGGCCCTGGACGGACGGGGAGGGCTGGACTGCGTTGCTGAAGAAGAGCGTCCTGGTAGAAGTCCCGCACTCGGCGGCCGAAGCCTCGGACCACGAGGCCATGTCGAACGAGGCGATCGCCGGCACGGCGAAGGCGCTGCCGATCGCCAACCGCTTGAGGAAGGCCCGCCGGTCAAGACCGACTCCGGCCAGCAGCTCATCGTCGAACTCAGCCATCGTCCCCCCGGTACGAGATGCGTCGCCGGACGATACTTGACCGGTCGTGGGTGCGGGAGATGACGAGATCGACGAGAAGCCCTGCATGGTGGGAGCGCTGGAGATCAGCGTCGTCACCGATGGCTCGGTGGTCTACGACCCTCGCCGGGACCGGGTGCACTACCTGAACCGGACCGCGGCCCTCATCCTGGAGCTGTGCACAGGTGAGCACGATGCCGCCACCATGGCCCGGGTCCTCCAGGCAGCCTATGAGCTGGAACACGCCCCCGAGGCGGAGACGCGGGCGGCCCTCGAACAGCTGGCGGGCGAAGGCCTGATCGCCTGACCGCGCCCCTGGCGCGACGATGGCCGCATGCAGCTGCCGGTGATGCCGCCCGTCAAGCCCATGCTGGCCAAGCTGGCCCGGGAGATGCCGGCGCCGGCGGGCATGCTCTACGAGCCCAAGTGGGACGGGTTCCGGTGCATCGCCTTCCGCGACGGCGACGAGATCGAGCTCGGTAGCCGCAACGAGAAGCCCCTGACCCGCTACTTCCCCGAGCTGCTGCCGGCCCTGCGGGCCAACGTGCCCGAGCGGTGCGTGCTCGACGGCGAGATCGTGATCGCCGGCGCCGGCGGGCTCGACTTCGAGGCCCTGCTCCAGCGCATCCACCCCGCGGCGTCACGGGTCAAGATGCTGGCGGCGACCACGCCGGCGTCGTTCGTGGCCTTCGACATCCTGGCCCTCGGCGACGACGACCTGCGGCACCTGCCGTTCGGCGAGCGCCGCGAGGCCCTCGTCGCCGCCCTGGCCGGCGCCCGGCCGCCGGTGCACCTCACGCCGGCCACCGGCGACGCCGGCGTGGCCGCGGAGTGGTTCGACCGCTTCGAGGGCGCCGGCCTCGACGGGGTGGTGGCCAAGCCGCTGGCCCTGCCCTACCGGGAGGACGAGCGGGTCATGTGGAAGGTCAAGCACGCCCGCACGGCCGACTGCGTGGTGGCCGGGTTCCGGACGCACAAGGACGGCGCCGGCGTCGGCTCGCTCCTCCTCGGCCTCTACGACGACCAGGGCACGCTCCACCACGTCGGCGTGGCCTCCTCGTTCAGCGTGGCCCGGCGCTCCGAGCTGGTCGGCGAGCTGGCGCCCTACCGCGCCGACGCGCTCGCCGGCCACCCGTGGGCGGCGTGGGCCGAGGCCGAGGCCGAGGCCCGGGCCGCCGGCGGCCGGATGCCCGGCGGCCAGAGCCGCTGGAACGCCGGGCGCACCATGGAGTGGGAGCCCCTCCGCCCCGAGCTGGTGGCCGAGGTGGCCTTCGACCACCTCCAGGGCGACCGCTTCCGCCACGCCACCAGCTTCGTGCGGTGGCGCCCCGAGCGCGACCCGGCGTCGTGCACCTACGGGCAGCTCGACGCCACCGTGCCCGAGGAACTGGCCGCCGTGTTCGGCGCCTGAACCCGGCCTTTCGCGCCGGCGGCACCTCTGCTACCTTGACGTGCGCAGCTCCTGGGAGGCGTTCTTGGCCAAGGCGCGAGGGCAGGGCAGTGAGGAGGAGGACCTCCTCCAGCTCTACCTGAACGACATCGGGAAATACCCCCTGTTGACCAGGGACGATGAGGTGCGCCTCGGCACCCTTACGCGGGCCGGCCAGCAGGCCGCGGCCAAGCTGGCCCGGGGCGACACCCTCACCCCCGCCGCCCAGGAGGAGCTGGAGGACAACGTCCGTTCCGGGGAGGATGCCCACCGCAGGTTCGTGCGGTCCAACCTCCGCCTGGTGGTCTCCATCGCCAAGAAGTACCAGGCGTCCGGCCTGCCCCTGCTCGACCTCATCCAGGAGGGCAACTTCGGCCTCATCCAGGCCGTCGACCGGTTCGACCCCCGGCGGGGCTTCAAGTTCTCCACCTACGCCACCTGGTGGATCCGCCAGACGATCGCCCGGGGCATCGCCAACACCGCCCGCACCATCCGTCTCCCCGTCCACGCCGGCGACCAGCTGCTAGCCATCCGCATGGCGGCATCGGCCCTCGAAGTGCGCCTGGGCCGCCCGCCCAAGGCGTCCGAGCTGGCGGCGGCGGTGAGCCTGCCGCCCAAGAAGGTCGAGGAGCTGCTCCCCTACCTGGGCGAGCCGGCGTCGCTCTCCGAGCACCTCATCGACGGCGAGACCGAGATGGGCGAGCTGGTGGAGGATGCCACCACCCCACCGCCCGACCAGGCCGTGTTCGCGGCCATGCTGCCCAGCCACGTGGCCCAGCTCCTTTCGGTGCTGGAGCCGCGCGAGCAGGAGGTGCTCTGCCTCCGCTACGGCCTCGACCGGGGCAGCCCGCGCACCCTCGAAGAGGTCGGCGAGCACTTCGGGCTCACGCGCGAAGGCGTGCGCCAGGTGGAGCTGAAAGCCATCTCCAAGCTCCGGCGTTCGTCGTCGGCCCGCAGCGCCCGCGACCTGCTGACCGCCTGATCGTCCGGTAGGCCTCAAGTTCCCGGCGGCAGGTGCCGACGGGACGGAGATGAGCGGGACCAGGCGCACAGGGATGATGGTTGGGTTGACGGCCGCGCTCGCCGTCCTGCTGCCCGCGGCGGTCGTGGCGGCCACGGTCGACCGGCCGGCGCCGGCCAACAGTGTCGACGGCCGGGTCGGGGCCGCGGCCCTGGGCCTCGAAGGGGTCGTCGACGTGCCGGCCACCCATCCCCCGACGACGGTCGCCCCCACGACCGTCCCGGCGACCCTCGCCCCGCCGACGACGACCCCCCCGCCGGCAATGCCGCGCCTGCCGGCGCCGGTCGTCACCCTGCCGGCCCCGGCGACGACGGTGACCACCGCGCCGGTCGTGCTGCCGCCCGCACCGCCGGCGCCCCCGACGGGCGGGCTCCCGCCCGGCCTGCCCGCGTGGATGTACCCGCAGCCGCTCCCCGACATCCCGCCCGCCAGTAGTTGGTCGGTCGAGCAGAACGGGCTCACCCTGCACCTGCGCATGGAGCCGGCGGCACCCGTGGCCGGCCAGCCGGTGCGCTTCATCATCGACCAGGCCGCCGGCGCGCCGTGCTGCGCCCTGGGCCTGGGGTTCGGGGACTCGCCGGACATCCTGAGCCTCGGTGGCGGGACCTGCACGACCGACCCCAACCGCACCGGCATCGTGGCCACCCACACCTATGCCGCCGCCGGCTCTTACACGATCTCGCTGGTCGCCGCCACCTTCCCCTGCAACGTCACCATCATCGATGGCCACTTCGTGCCTGGGACGATCACCGGTGCCGGCATCACCGGCTGCGTCGCCGTCGGGCCGGGGCCGGCGACGCCGCGGGGCTGTCCGGCACCGCCGAGGTAACGGACCTCCGCGGCGCGACGCCGGCGCCTCCGCTTGGGGCCCCCTTGACATTACGAACGTGTGTTCGCTAGTCTGCGGGTCAGAAGTCCTCGGAGCCTGGCGCTCCCCATGTCGGGCCTCCTCGCGCCGGGGGAGTTGCGGTGGCGGTTGTCGTTGATGCGGCGGTTACCCAGAGTGTCACTGGTGCCCTCGTCGGGGTGATCGACGAGCTGGCCCGCCTCGACCCGCTGGCCCTGGCCGACGGTGCGACCATCGAGGCCCTGCACCGCCAGCTCGAGCGCCTGGGGGCGGTGACGGCCCGAGCGGTGGCCGGCTTCGACGCCGGGCGGACCTGGGAGACCTCCGGGGCCCGGACGGCCTCGGCGTGGGTGTCGTGGCGCTGCCACGTCCCGCTGGCCTCGGCGCGCCGGCGGGTGCAGCTCGGGCGGGCCTTGCGCCACATGCCGGCGGTGGAGGCGGCCTGGCTGGCCGGTGACATCGGTGAACCCCACGTCGGGTTGCTCGCCGCTGCCCGCACGCCGGCCACCGCCGGCCACTTCGAGCGCGACGAAGCCATGCTGGTCGCCCTGGCCGGCGACCTCCGCCACCACCACTTCGTCCGGGCCCTGGCCTACTGGTCCCAGCGGGCCGACCCCGACGGCACGGAGCGCTCCGCTGAGGACCGCCACCACGAACGCTCGCTGCGGATGTCGTCGACCTTCGGCGGGGCCTGGGCCCTCAACGGGCTGTTCGACCCCGTCAACGGGTCGATCGTCGCCGAGGTGCTCAACAAGCTCGACGACGAGCTGTTCGAGGCCGACTGGGCCAGGGCCAAGGCCAGGGTGGGCGAGGGCGCCCGGGTCAGTGACCTGGACCGGGCGCCGGCTCAGCGCCGGGCCGACGCCCTGGTCGAGATGGCCCGGCGGGCCATGGCCATGCCCGCCGGTGCTCGCCTGCCCGAGCCCCTGTTCAGCGTGCTGGTGGGCTATGAGACCTTCGCCGGGCGCATCTGTGAGCTGGCCAACGCCACGGTGGTGGCGCCGGGGGCGCTGGTGGGTTGGCTCGACCGGGCTTGGGTGGAGCGGGTGGTCTTCGACGGCCCCAGCCGGGTGACCGATGTGGGCGTGCGCCAGCGCCTGTTCACCGGCGCCACCCGGCGTGCCGTGGAGCAACGGGACCGAGAATGCTTCCACGAAACCTGCGACGTGCCGGCGCAGGACTGCGAGGTCGACCACATCGTCCCCTGGTCCGAAGGAGGGCCGACCACCCAGGCCAACGGCCGGGTGGCCTGCGGCTTCCACAACCGGGAGCGCCACAAGCCGAGACCACCGCCGGGCGCGTAGGCGGCAGAGAGAGTCACGCGCCCACCCGGAGACCGGCGACCGGTTCCGGGCTATTCGGCGCGTCTCATTCTGGAGCCCGCTGGCTGCTCAGGGCCTCCTCCAGCTCCTGGCGCACCGGCTCGGGGAAGTCCGTGGCCGTGACCTGGCCCTCGTAGCGGCCCAGCTCGCGCAGGACCAGGGGCTTGTTCTCGAAGGTCACCAGGAGGAGCAGGGCCGACTTCCCGGCGTCGAGCCACTCCGACATCTGCTTCACCCAGTCGTCGGCCAGGCCCTTGTCGACCAGCTTCCCGTAGAGCGCACCGACCGCCGCGCCGCCGGCGATGGCCAGCGGCCCCACGAGGAGCCCGGCGAAGATGCCCCACCACCCGCCGATGAGGGCGCCCCGGCTCGGTGTGATGTCGACGGTTTCGTGGATCTGCGCCCGCCCCGAGGCGTCCTTGGCGATCACCACCGCGTCGCCCAGTCGCAACGCCCCCTCCTCCTGCAGGTGCACGAGGTTCAGGAGCACCTCAGCGGCCCGGCTCGGCTTGTCGAAGACGATGGCGACGAGGTGCTCCCCGCCGCTGGTCGGGGTGGTGGCGGTGCCGGGATCGGTCATTTCCCCAATCGTGGCACCAACGCCGGCGGCGGTGCCGGCGTCAGTCGAACCAGCCGACCACGTCGATGACGACGTGGGTGGCACCGGCCAGGTTGAAGACGGCCACCGCTCCGTCGGCGCCGACCTTGGCCACGACCATGTTGGCCAGCGTCTGGCCGGCGACGAAGTCGATGCTCGACGCCAACGGCAGCGCGGTGCCCGAGGGGAAGACGGTGAGGTAACCGGTGGCGGTCGGCTCGGTGACGGTCAGGTTCAGGGCCACGGCACTGACCCCGGAGGCGGGGACCCCGCCGTGGCCGACCATGGGGACGGTCAGGGTGGCGCCGGGGCCGGCGGGGGACGCCGTGTCGCGTGTGTCGAGGGCCCGGGCCGGCGGCAGCGGATGGTAGCGGGCGCCGGCTGTCGCCCCCTCGGAGCCGAACCAGCCGACCACGTCGATGACGACGTGGGTGGCACCGGCCAGGTTGAAGACGGCCACCGCTCCGTCGGCGCCGACCTTGGCCACGACCATGTTGGCCAGCGTCTGGCCGGCGACGAAGTCGATGCTCGACGCCAACGGCAGCGCGGTGCCCGAGGGGAAGACGGTGAGGTAACCGGTGGCGGTCGGCTCGGTGACGGTCAGGTTCAGGGCCACGGCACTGACCCCGGAGGCGGGGACCCCGCCGTGGCCGACCATGGGGACGGTCAGGGTGGCGCCGGGGCCGGCGGGCGACGCCGTGTCGCGTGTGTCGAGGGCCCGGGCCGGCGGCAGCGGGTGGTACTCCCCCGCCCCCGGCAGGCCGAAGGCATGGAGGACGCCGTCGTCCGATGCGGCGAAGACCATGCCGCCGGAGACCGCCGGCGACGACCGGACAGCTGCGCCCGTCTCGCCGGTCCAGACCGGCAGGCACACCACCGGCGTACCCGCGCAATTGGTCAGGCCGGCACCGTCAAAGGCATAGATGAGGTGGTCGCTCGCGCCCGAGCCGGCCCCGACGAGCACGACCCCGTTGACCACTGCCGGCGAGGAGATCACCAGGTCGGTGGCGCCGGTCTGCGCGGTCCACAACGGCGTGCACGCCTTCGGGATGCCGGCGCAGTTGGTCGCGCCAGCAGCGTCGAAGGCGTAGACCTTCCTGTCCAACGACCCGACGTACACTCGCCCGCCGTCAACGGCAGGCGACGAGATGAGCCGGCCCGCCGCCGCCGACCAGAGAGGAAGGCACACCGTCGGGGTGCCCGAGCAGCCATCGACACCGGCCGCGTCGAACGCGTACAGGAACCCGTCACCTGAGCCCACGTAGACGACGCCGGCGGCCACGGCCGGCGACGATTCGATCCCGGAGCCGGTCACCGCCGTCCACAACGGGGCGCACGTCCTTGGCGTGCCCGAACACCCGGTCTCGCCGAGCGCATCGAAGGCGTAGAGCCGGTCGTCCTCGGACCCGACGTACACGACGCCTGCCGAGACCGCCGGTGACGACATGACGATCCCGCCCGTGGTGGCCGTCCAAAGTGGGGAGCACTCCTTCGGCGAACCGCCGCACCCCGTGACGCCGGCCGCGTCGAAGGCGTAGAGCTTCCCGTCGTCCGAGCCCACGTAGACGACGCCGCCGACGACGGCCGGCGAGGACTCGACGGCACCGCCGGTCATGGCGCTCCACAGCGGAGCGCAGGTCCGCGGGATACCCGAGCAGTTCTGGGCCCCCGCCGCATCGACTGCGTAGAGCCTCCTGTCGTTGGAGCCGACATAGACGACCCCACCCGCCACGGCCGGCGACGACGCCATCTGGTTCCCTGTGGCCATCGTCCAGAGGGGCGCACACCCAGGCGGACCGAGCGAGCAGCCGGCCCCGGAGGCGTCGAACGCGTACAACTTGCCACCGACCGACCCTCCGTAGACCACCCCGTTGACCACCGCAGGAGACGAGACGCCCGGCCCGGAGCCCTGCCAGGAGGGGGCGAGGCTGGCGATGTTCGCCGCCGTGATGACGGAGCCGGCGGGCACGGCCCCCGGGTGGCCCGGAGCGGCCCGGAACTGGGGCCACGGCGCCGGCCGGATAGTGAGGACGAGCTGGACGTCGGACCGGGGATGGCCCCAGAACGAGCCTGTGCTCCCGAACAGGAGACCACCTCCCGCGGAGGCCACGTACGAACCGCCGAGCGAGAAGGTGCCGCCGGCGGCGCTCTGGGCGGCCGCCACCCCCGACCGGTTCAATGCGACGCCGACGGGTGTCGCGCTGGCGTCGCCGACGGCCACCGACCCGTACACCGCGCCGGTCCCGAGGTCAGCCCACACGCCCGTGCCGGTGGCGGTCGTCGTGTTCAGCACGGTGACCGGCGCCGAGACGTCCCGCAGGGTCAGCAACCCCGCTCCAGGCCCGGAATAGTTGGCGGCCGAGAAGACTGCTGCGACCACATCGCCGGAGATGCCCGCGAGGTCGAAGACGAAGAAGTCGCGAATGACGCCGGAGGGGAGCGGCGAACTGTCGCCGGCGGCGTAGCCGTCATTGCCGGCGTCGTGGAGCCCGTTCTGACCGAACCAGCCGGCGCTGGTGGCCACGATCGTCCTCGTGGTCGTTGCCGGCGGGGCCGCGGCGCGGGCGAGAGGCGCCATGGGCCCGACGACCGCCACGACCGCGGCGGCCAGGACGAGACCCACAACCGTGACCACCGACCGCGCGTTCCGCCTCATCGGAGTACCTGTCGGCACCTCGACGAGGTCGCTTGAGCGAACGGACCACTCGCGGACGCGTCAAACCATGAAGGACACCCGGAGCGGCGAGACCGGCTGAGGGCCCCTCGGAGTATTTGTCGGCCTCCCGGTGTTCTCAAGTGATGGCAGCGGAACAGGAGGGGACGGTGGCCCAGGACGGCGAAGTGACGGTGGCGGTACTCACGTGCAGGCGCGACGGCGTCAGCACCCGGCTGCGGTGTGCGGAGTGCGACACACCGATCTGTCCCGCGTGTTTCGTCCGCACCGAGGTGGGGCTCATGTGCCCGGCCTGCGGCGCGGACACCACGCCGGCCATCCTCCTCCCCACCCGCCGCCGGCGGGCCTTCGCCGCGGCCGCGCTGACGGGCGTCGCCCTCCTCGCCGCCGGCGGCGGGTGGCTGGTCACCCGCCCGGGAACAACGCCGGCCCCGGAGGTAGACATTGCCGCCGGTTCGGTCAAGACCGTCGCCCTCTTCCAGCTCGGGAGCGGCCAGCTCCCCGACGGCACGGCGTGGCGCCTCGACGCTCGTCGTGACGGCCAGCTGTGCGTCACCCTGACGGTGGCCCCCACCCGGCCCGGAGAGCGCTGCCAGGATCCGCCCGGGAACAAGACCATGGCCAGCAACTTCACCCGGGTGTTGACCGGGCCGAACGGTTCGACCTACCTCACCTGGGGCATTGTCTCCGAGCAGGTCGACCGGGTCCGGGTCGCGCCTGACGGCGATGCCCCGTGGGAGGTGCCCGCTCTCGGCGCCGGCGCCGGCCTGGGTGGGCGGATCTTCGTCTTCTCCATGGCCCACAACGTGCCGGTGACATTCACGGCGCTCTCGGCCGAGGGTCGGGAGATCGGCCACCAGGCCCGGCCGGCCCTCCCGACCCGCTAGTGCTCCATTTCGCAGGTCACGTGGATGTACCGCCGAGCTCTCGGCGCCGCTGGCAAGGCGCACCGGAGCCCGAAGACCCTTGCCGTCTTTGGGCGAGGAGCAACGCAGCCAGCGGCGGCGAGAGCCGGCGAGACGCCGCTGGGACCTGCGAAGTGGTGCACTAGGCGGCGGCCGGCTCCTCGGCGGTCAGCAGGGCCATGAGCCGCTCCTGCACCATGCGGAACGCCGGCTCGTCGATCACGCTGGCCCGGTCGCGCGGCCGAGGTAGGTCGACGGGGATGATGTCGATGATCGACGGTCCCGGCGGGTTGCCCATGACCACGATCCGGTCGGCCAGCAGGATGGCCTCGTCGATGCCGTGGGTCACCATCAGCACCGTCTCGGTGGTCGACTCGTGCTGCCACAGGTCGACAAGCTGCTGCTGGAGCCGGGCCCGGGTCAGCGCGTCGAGGGCGCCGAATGGCTCGTCCAGAAGGAGGAGGCGGGGACTGACCGCGAAGGCCCGGGCCACCGCGGTGCGTTGCTGCATGCCTCCCGACACCTGCGCCGGCCGCTTGTTGCGGTGCTCCCAGAGGCCGACGGCGTTCAGGTAGCGCTCGACCACCTCGTCGGTCTGCGCCGAGGTTCGTTCCGGACGGGCCGCCTTGGCCGCCTCCCGTACGTTGGCCAGCAGGCTGAGCCGGGGCAAGAGCGAGTAGTTCTGGAACACCATGGCCCGGTCCGGCCCGGGCTCGGTGATGGCTTTGCCGTCCAGGCTCAACTCGCCGGCGTCGATGGCCATGAGGCCGCCGACGGCGTTGATGAGGGTCGACTTCCCGCAGCCCGAGTGACCGATGAACGACACGAACTCGCCCTGACCGACGGCGAGGTCCACGCCCCGCAGGACGTCCTGGCCGTTGAAGGACTTCCACACGTTCTTCAGTTCGAGCATTACGCGGCCACCTTTCGTCCGAGGCGCAGGAACGCCGTGTCGAGCAGGACGCCGATCCCACCGATCAGCACGATGGCGGCGATGACGTCGGCCAGCTTGCCGCCGTTGTAGGAGTTCCAGACGAAGTAGCCGATGCCGGTATTGCCGGCGAGCATCTCGGCGGCGACGATCACCATCCACGCAATGCCCATGGACAGCCGCATGCCGGTGATGATCGACGGCAGGCTGTGGGGCACGACCACGTGGCGCACGTAGGCCACCCTCCCGAACTTGAAGACCCGGGCCACGTTGCGCTGGTCCGTCGGCACGGACGCGGCGCCCGCCGCGGTGTTGAGCACCGTCGGCCACAGCGACGTAATGAAGATCACGAACGTGGCTGCGTTGCCGACGTCCTTCAGCACCACCAGCCCGATCGGGAACCATGCCAGCGGCGAGACGGGGCGCAGCACCTGAATGATCGGGTTCACCGCAGCCCACGCCCGCTTGCTCCCGCCAATGAGGAACCCGAGGGGCACACCGACGACGACCGCGAACGCGAAGCCGGTGAACACCTTCACCAGCGAGACGCCGAGCTGGATGCCGATGCCCTTGTCGTTGGGGCCGAGGTCGTAGAACGGGTACCGCAGCAGCCGGCGCAGGGCGGCAAACCCCTCGGACGGGCCAGGGAGGTCGGGTGAGCTCCGGGCCACGATCGCCCAGAAGAGGACGATCACCGTGGCGCCCACCGCGGCCCACCCGATGCTGCGGCCCATCGCCACCAGGCGGCTCGGCGGCTTCGGGCGTTGGGGCGCCACCGACGGCGCCGGCGGGCCGGCGCCGGGAAGGTCGGCCTCGGTGTCGGAGGGATGGATGAGGGTCATACGCGGCTGACCTCCTCAAGAGGCTTCTTCGGGTCGAAGGTGGTGTTGTCGAGCTTGATGGTGAAGGGCGCCATGTCGTCATCGGGCACGGGGACGCCCTCCTTCTTGGCCACCTTCTCGTAGAGGTCCCGGAGGTAGAGCTGGTCGGCGATCTCCTGGAAGGGCGGGTTGTCCTTGAGCAGGCCGAACCGGCGGTACTGCGACATGAACCAGATGGCATGGCCCCGCCTCGGGGCATTGACCTGCCCGCCCCGGTAGAAGGTCATGTAGTCGTCGGTGTAGGTCTTGGGCGGGATACCGGGGCCGAGGTTGTACTGGCCGAGCAGCCGGCCCTCGATCTCCGACGGCGGGGCGTTCACGTACGACGCGGCGCCGATGGTCTGGGCCGCCTGCTTGCGGTTGGCCAGGTCGTCGAGCCACTTGCTGGCCTTGAGGATGGCGCCCATGACGTCCATCAGCACGTCGGGCCGCTCGGTCATGAACTTCTCGGTGACGACCAGGGCCTTCTCGGGGTGGTGCTTCCAGATGTCCTGGCTGGTGAGGTGGGTGAACCCGATGCCCTGGTCGACGGCCTGGGCGTTCCACGGCTCGCCCACGCAAAACCCGTCCATGGCGTCGACCTTCATGTTGGCCACCATCTGCGGCGGGGGGATGGTGATGATCTTCAGGATGCTGGCGTCGACCTTGCAGGCCTTGAGCCAATACCGCAGCCAGGTGTCGTGGGTCCCGCCCGGGAACGTCATCGCCAGGGTCGGGGTCTTCGAGGTCAGGACGGCACGGGCCTTGTCGAGGTCGCCGTAGCCGACCGACGCGTAGTCCTTTGACAGGCTGATGGCCTGGCCGTTGTTGTTGAGCATCATGGCCACGCGTAGCGTCCGGGCGCCGGTGCCGCCGATCCCCGTGGCCACCGAGAGGGGCATGCTCGACAGCACGTGGCCGCCGTCGATCTCGTTGTTGAGCAGGTTGTCACGGGTGGCGGCCCACGACGCCTGCTTCTCGCAGCTCACGTCGAGGTCCCGTTCGGCGAAGTAGCCCAGCTCCTTGGCCATCACGATCGACGCGCAATCGGTCAGGGCGATGAACCCGAGCTTCACCTTGCGGTTCGTGCTGCGCACGAGCGTGGTGCCGGTGTTGTCGGCCGCCGTGGTCGGGGTTGTCCCGCCGCTCTGGGCGGCCGGAGTGGCAGTCGGGGGATTGCCGCACGCGCCGAGCAGCGCGCCGACCGGAGGGACGGCGGCCGCCATGCCGGCCAGTTTGAGGAACGATCTTCGGTCCATGGGAAGCACCGTACGGGCGCCCCGAGAAGGGACAGTTTCCCGCGAATGTCGGGAAGGTGACGTTCCGCCCACCGCGGCGAGCGACGGCTGAGAGCGGACCGTCACGCGTATTTCACAGGCGCGCAGGACTTCGTTCACGAATGGTTCGCCTTGTCCGCGACAGCCGGAAACAGGCCCGACACACTCCGCCGTCATCCTGAGACGGATGATCGATGGCCCTCTCGACGGCTTTGTGGTTGGGGTCACCGCCGATCGTCGGGCCACCGAGCAGGCCGAGCTGTTGCGCCGGCGCGGCGCCGAGGTGCTGTTCGGGCCGACAATTGCCACGGCGTACCTGGCCTCCGACGACGCCCTGCGCGCCGCCACCGTCGCCCTGATCGAGCGGCCGCCCGACTACTTGGCCGCAACGACGGGGATCGGGATCCGGGCGTGGTTCGAAACGGCCCAGGTGTGGGGCCTCGGCGACGCGCTCCTTGACGCCCTCGGCCACACCCGCATCGTCGCCCGGGGCCCGAAGGCCGCCGGAGCCATCCAGGCCGCCGGGCTCGACGTGTGGCGCAGCGCGGCCAACGAGCAGATGGACCAGTTGCTCGCCCACCTCCTGGCCGAGCCGCTGGCCAGCGCGCGTGTGGCGGTCCAGCTCTACGGGACGCCCGCGCCCGAGGCCGTGCGCGCCCTCGCCGGCGCCGGCGCTGAGGTGCTCGAGGTGCCCGTCTACCAGTGGCGGACGCCCGACGACCCGGCGCCGGCGCTGCGCCTGGCCCAGGCCGCCATCGACGGCCGGATCCACGCCGTCACCTTCACCGCGGCCCCGGCGGTCACCAACCTGTTCGCCCTGGCCGACGCGGCCGGTGTCGCCAACCTGCTGCGGGACGCGTTCAACCACGCCGGCGTGGTGGCGGCGTGCGTCGGCCCGGTGTGCGCTCGCGGTGCGCTCGACGTGGGCATCGTGGCCCCGCTCGTCCCCGACGTCGGCCGGCTCGGCCTGATGGTGCGCGCCCTCTCCGAGCGCCTGGCCGCCGACCGGCGCACCGTACCCATGGCCGGCGTCGATGTCGTGCTCCAGGGCCTCATCGCCCTGATCGGCGAGGAGCGAGTACGCCTCAACTGCCGGGAGCGGGCGCTCCTCGACACCCTGGCCACCCGCCCCGGCACTGTGTTCTCCCGGCCCACGCTCGTGCGGGAGGTGTGGCGGGCCACGGGCGCCGACCCCCACGCCGTCGAAGTAGCCATCGCCCGGCTCCGGCCTCGGCTCGGCGCGGCCGGGGCGGCGCTCGTGGCCGTCCCCGGTCGGGGGTACCGCCTCGAGCCGTAGGCCCGCCGCCGCCGCCCCGAACTGGTGACACAAGCGCGGGCAGCGCCCCCAGATGTGTCACCAGTTCGCTGTGGGGTGGCTACCGCTCGATGGGCGCCTTGACCAGGTTGCCCCACTCGGTCCACGAACCGTCGTAGTTGCGGACGGTCGGGTAACCCAGGAGGTTCTGGAGCACAAACCAGGTGTGGCTCGACCGCTCGCCGATCCGGCAGTAGACGACCACGTCGTCGTCGGGGCTGAGGCCCAGCTCGCCGGCGTAGATGGCCCGGAGGGCGTCGGCGTTCTTGAACGTGCCGTCGTCGTTAGCCGCGTTCTTCCAGGGCTTGCTGGCCGCGCCGGGGATATGCCCGCCGCGCAAGGCGCCCTCTTGGGGGTAGTCGGGCATGTGCAGCATTTCGCCGCTGTACTCGCCCGGCGACCGGACGTCGACCAGCTTCCCGCCCTTGCCCACGTGGACCAGCACGTCATCGCGGAAGGCGCGGATCGGCGCGTCGTCGCGCTCGACGACGGGGTACTCGGTGGGTTCGGCCTTGGCCACGTCGGTGGTGAGCTCGCGGCCTTCCTGCAGCCACTTCATCCGACCGCCGTTGAGCAGGCGGACGTCGGGGTGGCCGAACAGCTTGAACACCCACAAGGCGTAGGCGGCCCACCAGTTGAAGTTGTCGCCGTAGAACACAACCGTCGAGTCGCGGCTGATCCCGCTCCGGGAGCAGAGATCGGCGAACCTGGCGCCGTCGACGTAGTCCCGGTTCACCTGGTCGTTGAGGTCGAGGTGCCAGTCGACCTTGACCGCGCCGGGGACGTGGCCGGTGTCATAGAGGAGCACGTCTTCGTCGGACTCGACCACCACCAGGCCGGGATCGTGCAGGTGCTCGGCCAACCATGCGGTGGTGACAAGCAGTTCGGGCTTGGCGTACTGGGTCAGCTCGGGGGAACTGTCGGGAGCAACCGAGGGCATAGAGCATCCTCCTTGGATGACGCGTGCATGTCGTGCCCGCCAGCCTAGCGGCTAATCCCGACTTCTCTGGTCAAGAATCGGCGTGTCAACCGATCGTCGGACCGTCCGGTCGCGCGGTGTTGCCTCTCGCCGGTCGTTGCACCCGCCGGTTCCTGGTGGCACGCTTTCCAGATGGAAGCGGGTGAGCTGAAGGCGTTCCTCACAGATTCGGTCGGGCAGCCGCCCACCGGCTTCGAGCCGGACCTCGACGACAGAAACCGCTATCTGGATTGGTGCAACCTCAAGATACGGGAAAAATACGCCGTCCGGAAAATCAAGGTAACGGTGCTCGATCCAGGCGTTCGCGACAACACGCTCGCTATCGGGACCATCGTGACCTCCCTTTCATTTGATGCGTTTGAGGTGACCTTCTCGATCCTGCATAACGAAGCCTGGGACACCCTGTTCATTAGCAGCCAGGTTCATGACGGGCCCATGTCCTACTTGGACCAGTGGGACCTGACCTATACGGAAGACACCTATACGTTCACCCTTTGAATCTGATCAACGGATAGCTGGGTTCGCCGTCGTCACCAGCCGTCGTCTCCGTATTGTCGGTCGCGGGCGTGCGGCGGCGCTCAGGGCCGTCATGAGCCATCGAGGTAGGCCAGGACGGCGAGCACGCGGCGGTGGCCGACCTCGCTCTCCGCGATGTCCAGCTTGGTGAGGATGTGGCGGACATGCGCCTCGACGGTGCGTTCACTGACGACGAGGCGGCGAGCGATGCCGGCGTTCGTGAGCCCTTCGGCCATTAGCCGGAGGACGCCGAGTTCGCGGTCGGAAAGCCGCCCGATGGGACCGTCGTCGACCGGCGAAACAAGGCTGGCGACAACCATCGGGTCGAGCGCGGACCCGCCGGCGGCGACACGCTCGGCGCTGGCGAGGAATTCGCCGACCTCGAGCACCCGGTCCTTCAGGAGGTAGCCAAACCCGCCGAGGGCCACGAGCTTTACCGCGTGCGCGGTCTCGATGTGCTGGGAGAGCAGGAGCACGCCGACGCCGGGATGCCGCTCCTTGATCATCAACGCAGCGCGGGCGCCCTCATCGGTGAAGGTGGGCGGCATGCGGATGTCGACGACGGTGAGGTCTGGCCCTTCCCGTGCCACAGTCGCCAGGAGGCGGTCGGCATCGCCAAGGGCGGCGATCACGTGGTGACCGCCGTCTTGGAAGAGGCGAGCAAGGCCGGCGCGCAACAGAGCCTGGTCCTCGGCGATCACGACGCGCACGGGAACTCCGCCACGAGCGTCGTGCCATGACCCTGGCCACTGTCGATCCTGAGGCGGCCGCCCTGGGCGGCGACCCGATCCGAGAGTCCGGTCAATCCCGTCCCCTTCCGGGCGCTCGCGCCGCCGATCCCGTCGTCGACCACCGAGACCACGAGCGTGTCGTCCCTACGCTCGGCGCGAAGCACGACCCTAGAGGCACGGGCGTGCTTGACGGCGTTGGTGAGACCTTCGCAAGCGATGAAGTAGGCGGCGGTCTCGACGTCGGTCGGGAAGCGCCCGGGGCCGGCGTCAACCTCGACCGGAAGGGGAGCACGGCGGGCCAGCTCTCGCAGGGCCGGCCCGAGGCCGGCCTCGAGCTGGGCCGGCCTGAGGCCCTGGGCGAGCTCGCGTAGCTCGTCGATGGCGACGGTGATCTCGGCGACGGCGCCGTCGAGGGTGCTGGTCACGTCGTCATTCACTGCCGGTCCGAGCGCGTGCTGGGCGTGACGAAGGGCGAGGCCGATGGACACCAGCCGTTGCTGGGCCCCGTCGTGAAGGTCGCGTTCGATACGCCGCCGCTCATCGTCGGCCGCGACCACGATTCGGGCGCGTGATGCCGCCACCTCATCGAGCTGGCGCCGGAGCTCGATACGCAGCCGCGCGATCAGGACGGCCAAGGCGCCGGCGTCGAGCAGCTTGGCGACCAGCGACCGACGTTCCGCGAGATCGGGGGGACCGACAACGCTCCCGAGGGTTGTGCCGCCATGGCGGATCGGCCACCGTTCGCGGCCGTCGCCCACATTGTCCGCGACCGGCGCGCCGGTTAGATCGACAGCGAGCCCGCTGTCAGGCAGGAGAAGGAGCACGTCGATCTCGTCGACCCCGAGTGCCTTGCGCAGCACCTGCTCGACGTGTTCGGGGACCGCCCGACCGGCACCGAGGTCATCGAGGAAGCCGGTCATTTGCCGCAGGGCGTCAAAGCGGGCTCGGTTGAAGCGACGGTCGACTGCGTCCTGGAGCCGGTTCCGTACCGGTCGGAAGGCGCCGGCGACCGCCAGTGTCGCCCCCGCAGTGGCCCAGGACGAGCCGAGCCCGAGCCCGAGCGTCGCGCCGATCACCATCGCCGTCGCCAGGTAGGTGGCCGCGAGGAACGCGGTCAGTGCGCCGTAGGCGATGGTCCGGCTGATGACGAGATCGACGTCGTACAGCCGGTAGCGCAGGATGGCGACACCTGCCGCCACTGGCATGGCGGTCGTCGCCAAGGCGGCGAGCGGGCGCACGATCGGCGCCACGTTCCACAGCACAGCCGACACCGGCAACACCACCGCCGCGCACATCGACGCAAACGCGAACAAGCGCAGTTGGAGCCGCTCCACACCGGTCGAACGGCGGAGCCGCTGCACCAACGGCACGATCGCTGCCACGAGCGAGCCGAGGAACAGCGGCATGCCGACCGCCATCAGCAGCCCGATCGGCGCACTGTCGACGGCATAGGGGTTCCGCCCACCGACGAAGTCCTTGCCGAGCTGAGGGGAAAGTGCCCACGCCGGCAGGACCATCGCCGCGCCGACGACGTTGACCCACGCGACCGCCCGCCAGCCTCGTCGGCTCAAGTGACCGTCCGGGAACAACAGGAAGATCAACACGATGAGAGGACCGCCCGCCACCCAGCTCGAGAGGGCGATCCACTCGGCGAAGGGCCCGGCCGGCCATCCGTGCGCGGCCGCCCGCAACCCCCAGCCCTGCGGCAGGTCGGTGGTCAGCCCGTTCGAAAGGGCCGACGCGTAGAACAACCAGCCGATCCAATGACCAGGGTGGCGCGACACGATAAGGGCGCCGACGATGGCGAGGGTCACGGTGGCGACCGCGTACATGACGGTGTCGTAGGTCGGCTCCAGACCCCAGGACAGCGTGACCGCGGCGAGCTCTATCGCCACTGTGGCCGTCAGCACCGCCGCCGGCCAAGCACGCAACCGGAGGACGCCCACGACGTGGATTGTCGCAGCGGTCGACGACGCCGGCAACGGTGCTGGCGCGCAACCTCGCTCAGTGGTGACGCGTAGCAGGAGTCTCGCGCTGGCACCGATGACGCGCGGTCGCCTGGCTCCTAGAACGGGCAGCAGCCAACACATCGACCACAGGAGGTCCAGAAATGGCTCGAACAGACCCCGCAGCCGTGCGGCGACGCACGACGGGATTCATCATCGGCTCCGCCGCCACGTTCATCAGCGGCATGCTCGTCCAGCTCGTCATGGTGCCGTCGACTAACGTGTCGGACCAAAGATGGAGCTATCCCTGGACGGCCGACGCCTTGGTCGGCGTCTCTCTGCTGTACTTCGTACTCCACCTGCTCGTCGCCGACGGCCTCGTCACCTTCGGTCGTCACGGCGTGGCCGGGGCATCGCGAACGGCGCGCGCCGGCGTGGGGCTCGCGGTGGCCGGGGCCCTGGTCTTCGGCGCCGCCGAGCTCGCCTCGATCCCGCCCCGCGCCGCCCTGGTGGACGACACGAGCGTCGTGGCAGCCATCGCCCTCTTCGTCCTCGGCTCAGTGCTCTCGGCCATTGGGCTCCTCATGATCGGCAAGACGACCCTGTCGGCAGGGATCTGGCACGGCTGGCGCCGGTACACACCCCTCGTAGCCGGGCTGTGGACCACGGTCCTGGTCTTCCTTGGCCCCACCCCGGTTCTGGCCGCCGGCGTCGGCCTCTACGGCGCCTGCCTGCTCGCCATGGCGATCGCGCTCCGTACCGAGGCTGTTTCCGCCAGGTCGGCCGAGGCCGGCGGCCTGCAGCTGAACCGGGCATGACCACGGTCTTGCCTGCGAGCCCGTCTGCGGCCATGACGAACCGGAAGCGCGTGTCCCCGCCTCACGCCGCTGGCGTGACTGCCATCAGGGGGTGTCTGTCCCCGCGCGCCCCGTTACGCTACGGGCGCAGGTACTTCGTGGCGTAGAGGGGTGGCGTTGTCTACCTGGCGGCATGGCAGGAGGGCGATCGGGACGGCGGGCCTGATCTGCCTCGTGGTCGGCGCTCTTGCGATCTATCTCGTCGGAGTCCGCCACGACGCCGAGCGCTCGCGGTTGGAGCCGGGCCTGCGCGCCTGCATGGAGGTGATGGGCGTCTACGACTGGCTCGACTACGACGGTGCTGAGGCGCACGCGGCGCCAACGGTGGAGGACAGCGGAAGAGACCTCGCACTGGTGGCCGGCCGCTACCCGCGGCTCGTCTCTCTCGTGAAGACGATCGAAAATTCGCGCAGAGAACTGCTCTCCGGTCAGGTAGGCATAGCGGCTCGTGCCCTTTCTCGCGAATGTCAGGACATCGGCTGGAGACCGTCGACTCGGCCGTAGGTCTCCTTGCTGGCGATACGGGTCAGCCCGATGGCCCCGAACACCTCGTGGATAGGACCACTCCTCGATCCAAAGACACCGATCAGGCGCCTGTTCTGTGAGCCTTCCGGTTGAGCGACATCGCTCCTTCATTCTCCTGTCCGAGGACGTCCGGGTCGCGTCGGTCGACGATGCGGAGGCGGTCGCTGCTGTCCACATCCGGAGCTGGCAAGGACAGCGCGGCCTGATTTCCGGATGCTGCTCGTCTCCCTCGTCGCGGAGCCCGCCTTGGCACTAGAGATCTGACATCGTGGGGACGATGCCTCACGAGGAGATCGACGGCGTTCCCATCTGGTACGAGGAGCACGGGGAGCCCGACGGGCCGCCGCTCGTCGCCCTCCACGGTGGGATTCTCACCTTCGAGCGGAGTTTCGGTGACGTGCTCCCGTGGCTCACCCAGGGCCGTCGGGTGATCGGGGTCGAGCTTCAGGGCCACGGCCACACTCCCGACACCGGCCGACCGATGTCGATCGAGCGTTTCGCCGACGACGTCGCCGAGCTCGTGGACCGCATCGCCGGCGGCGGACCGGCCGACCTCTGGGGCTTCAGCCTCGGCGCCCTGACGGCAACGGGCGTCGCCGTACGGCACCCGTCGAAGGTCCGGAGTCTCGTGCTCGCCGCCGTCAACATCCGGCCCGACGGCTATCACCCGGAGATCACGGCACCGAAGCAGGACGATCCCCGCCTCCCGACCGAGCACGAGTTCGCGGCCTGGCAATCCGACTACCGGGCGGTGGCGCCCAACCCCGAGCACTTCCTCCCGTTCCTCGAGCGGATGCAGCCGGTCGTCCACGACTGGCCGGGCTGGACCGACGACGAGATCCGCTCGGTCACCGCCCCCACGTTCCTCGTCATCGGCGACCAGGATTTCGTCCGCCTCGACCACGCCGCCGAGATGCTCGACCTCTTTCCCGACTGCCGCTTGGCCGTCCTGCCCGGCACAAAGCACACCGAGGTCATGCAGCGATCGGAGCAGCTCCGGGCCCTCGTCGGGTCCTTCCTTCGGCACGGCCCTGCACTCAGGGGGACCAGGCGCTGACGTCGCGTCCGAGGTAGGCGGCGAGACGATCGATGGGCGCAGCATCGTCGCCCGAGGCGGTGGCGTCGGAGAACGGCGTCCCGGGAGGTCTTTGTGCGGGAAGCCAGCTCTTGAACTGGGCAAGGCTGGCCTCAACCACGAAGGCGTCCCAGGAGGCCTTCTGTCCACTGGCCTTCGCCAGGTCCCAGCCGTGGACGAGGGTCTCCCCAAGGTGGACGTAAAGCGCCGCAGCCGCAGGGCCGCGACCGATCGGCAGGGTGATCTCTCGTTCGAGGACGCCGGGCTGCTCCCACGCGCGGAGCATTACCGCGGCCGTCCGTCGGTATGTCTCAGCGGGGTCATGGCCGAGTTCGACGCCCGGCATGCCCCGGGCCCAGTCGCTGCCCCGGGCGATCTCTAGGTACTTGAGATTCCCCGCAACGATGTGGGCCAGCAGGTCTCCCACGGTCCATTCCGGACATGGTGTCGGCAACTCGTGCTGCTCCACCGAAGTCCCGTCGATGAGGGCCGCCATGCCAAGTGAAGCACGTCGATCCAGTTCGATGACGTCCACCCCCCAACGATAGCCACCACCCCCCGGCCTCGGCCCGGCGTTATATGGGAGTTTTCGGCCATCCGGCAAGTGCGTTGTCGGGGACGTCCCGATGCACGAGAATCTCGTAGCGCCGGCCATCGGGAGAGGCAACCGTCTGGATTTCGGTGGCATACGGGATCTCGAATCTCCAGGGCACCGCACCTCCGCCTCCCAGCACAGAAATCGAGCCTCGGTCAAGAAGAAGGGTCGCGGACGCGACAACGATGACGGCAGCCCCGCGTCGCGGCCTTCTCGTATCTTGCACCCGTTTCGGGCGTCTGAGCGCCGCCGGGCCCGCCGGGCGGGCGAAGCCTTCGCTCAGGCTTGATCGCGGAGCGTCATGTCGCTGGACAGCCAGCCCCGGCCAGCGCCGCGCTGAACTGCGCGTTGGCCTGCGCCCGAATCGCCTCTAGCTGAGCGATATGCACGTTCGTCGGCAGGGAGTTTTCGATGGCGGTGACCTGGGCGTTCACGGCCGCTTTCTGCGCTTGAAGCTGCTGGCAGATGCTGCTTTGCGCGGGCGCTGCGAAGGTGATCGGCGCGTGGTCGGCCTGCTCGGTCTGGTCCGTCGACGCGAGGACCGTGCAGGGCTGCGTCGTGCTGCACGTCACCTGGGTGTTGGCGATGGTGGTGAACGTCCGGCTCACCGTGACGGCCACCGGGCCGAACGACCCAGTGGAGTCGGTCGTAAAGTTGGCGATGATCAAGCCGAACTGGAGATTGCCCCCGATCTCGATCGCCTGGCGGATCGTCCCCGGCTGGTTGGCACCGAAACCAGTACCGCTCACCGACACCATCTGACTAGCAGCGAGGTTCGTGTTCGGCGTCACCGTGGTCGTGGTGCCATCGTCCGCGGCCGCCGTGCCAGCACCGAGACCCAGGCCGACAAGCGTCCCCAACAGCCCCAACAGCACAATCCCGGCGCGTCGTCCCATGACAATCCCCTCCCGGCTGGCCGAGTTCAGCCGCCAACCGCGGATTGTAGGCCATCCGGTACCGCTGTCATCCGTGCTGGGCGACACGCAGTGGGTGCGCCATCCGGTGTCGTCCGGATCGCCCGATCACGCGGACTAAGCCGATCAAACCGCCGATCGCACCCCGAGGGGCGTCGGGTTTGCCGTCGGCGTGCGACGCCGGCCGGGCTCCCCGCCCCGGACCTCGACCGGCGAGGGGGAGCCAGCGACCCGTGGGAACATGGCAGGCATGGACGCCACCGAGCCCGGCGCGGCACCCCCCGCCCTCCAGCGGATCGTCGACCTGTTCGCCGGCGCCCCCAAGGACCTTCGCCTCCAAGCTCTGCTCGAGTACTCGCGCAAGGTGCCGCCCCTGCCCGAGGAGCTGGCCGGTCACCGCGAGCTGATGGAGCAGGTGCCGGAGTGCATGACGCCGTTCTTCCTGGCCACCGAGGTCGACGCCGACGATCGGGTGCACCTCCACTTCGACGTCCCCGACCAGGCGCCGACCACCCGCGGGTTCGCCGGCATCCTCCACGCCGGCCTCGACGGCGCCACCCCGGCCGCCGTCCTGGCCACGCCCAATGACTTCTACCTGAAGATGGGCCTGGCCGAGGCCATCTCCGGCCAGCGCCTGCGGGGCATGGGCGCCATCCTGGCCCGCCTGAAGCGCCAGGTCGCAGCCCACATCGCCGCGTCCTAGGCGGCCGATCAGCGCGCCAGCACGCGATCGTCCCCCGGCTGCGGTTGCCGGCGTGACTCTGGGAGTGATTGCTCCTAGAATGATCACTATGAGGATGCGGGTCGAAGAGCTGGCCTTGGCCGCCGAGGTCTCGGTCGACACGATCCGCTACTACCAGAAGCAACGGCTCCTCCCGCCGCCCGGGCGCGACGGCCGGCTGGCCTTCTACGACGACGAGCACCTCGGTCGTCTCGCCCGCATCAAGGAGCTCCAGCGGCGCGGCTTCACCCTGGCCGTCATCCGCCGCTTCCTGGCCGGCGAGCTCGACCCGGCCGACGAGCCTCTGGCCGCGGCGGTGGCTGGCGCCGAGGACGCCGGCGATAGCGGCGAGGAGCTCTTCGGCATCGACGAACTGGCCCGCCGGCTGGGCGTGCCCCAGGCCGTCCTCGACTCGCTCCTCCGTGAGGGCCTCCTCATCCCACGCGTCGTGGCCGGCAAGCCGTGCTTCACGCCGGCCGACGTCGCCATGCTCACCGGCGGCATGCGCCTGCTCGAAGCCGGTCTGCCCCTCCCCGAGCTGGTGACCCTGGCCCGCCACCACCACGCCATGACCCGGGAGGTGGCCGCCGAGGCCGTCGAGCTGTTCGACACCTGGGTGCGCAAGCCCCTGCGGGCGTCCAACCTGCCCGAGGACGAGAAGGCCGAACGGTTGGTGGAGGCCTTCCGCACCCTGCTGCCGGCGGTGGCCGGCCTGGTCGCCCACCACTTCCAGCGCATCCTGCTCCAGGTGGCCCAGGAGCACCTGGAGTCGGTGGGCGACACGAGCGAGCTGGCGGCGGCGTCGGCTGACGAGGCCTGGTCGGCGTGATCGCCGCCAAGAATGCACAGCCGGCATGACCGCCGAGCTCCCCCAGGGCGAGGCCAAGGTCAAGGCCGTCGACGCCATGTTCGACGCCATCGCCCCCCGCTACGACATGCTCAACCGTCTGCTCACCTTCGGCATGGACGTGGGGTGGCGGCGCAAGACGGTGAAGTCGCTCCAGCTCTCGCCGGGCGCCAAGGTGCTCGACCTGGCCTGCGGCACCGGCGACCTGTGCCGGGAGCTCACCAAGCGGGGCTACCGGCCCGTCGGCGTCGACCGCTCGGCGGGCATGCTGGCCGCCCAACGCACGACCGCCCCCCTGGTCCGCGGCGATGCGCTCGTCCTGCCGTTCCGGGACACCTCGATCGACGGCATCGTATGCGGCTTCGCCCTGCGCAACTTCGCCTCCCTCAAGCCGTTCCTCGTCGAGTGCGCCCGGGTGCTCCGGCCCGGGGGCCGGATGGCCCTGCTTGAGGTGGCTCAGCCCGAGAACGCCGTCCTGCGCTGGGGCCACGGCCAGTACTTCGGCAAGGTCGTCCCCCTCGTCGGCGGCCTGCTGTCCGACCGCGACGCCTACCAGTACCTGCCCAAGTCGGTCGCCTACCTGCCCCCGCCGGCCCGCATGGTGTCCATGCTGTCCGAGTCGGGCTTCGGCGCCGCCGCCCGCCGGCCACTGTCGACGGGGATCGCCCAGTTGCTCACTGGCACGCGTCGATGACCGGCCCGGGAGGCCGGTCTGGCAGACACTCATCGGGGCACGGCCCCGAAGGGCGCGTGCGCCGATGACGCGGGTGTGCACCGGGCTGCGGAGCCGCACCTGGATCCTCGACGGCGACGTGGATCCCCTTGACGCCCTCGGCCCCGGCGGGTTCGCCTGGTTCGCCGAGGGGTTCGGCTTGGCTACCTCAGGGGTGGCTGCTCGGGTCGCGGCCGCTGGCGCCGGCGCCCTGCTCGCCGAGATCGCCGGCGACGACCCCCTCGCCGAGCCGGGCACCGGCCCGCTCGCGGTCGGCGCCATGGGCTTCGACGGCCACGGCCAGCTCGTCATCCCGGCGCGCATCACCGGCCGGACGGCCGGCGGGATGTGCTGGGTCACCGAGATCGGCCCGGCCGACGACACGGCCGAGGCATGGCCGGCGGCCCCGCTGCCGCCGGCGCCGGGCGACGAGCGCCGGCGCTGGACCGCCTCGGTCGACGAGGCGCTGCGCCGGATCGGCGACGGCCGGCTGTCGAAGGTGGTGTTGGCCCGCGAGGCCACCGTCGACCTCGGCCGCGCCCTCGACGCCGGCGCCCTCGTCGACCGGCTCCGCCACCACGAGGCATCGAGCTTCACCTACGCCGTCGGCGCCTACGTCGGCGCCAGCCCCGAGCTATTGGCCCGCCGGCGAGGCCGCGACGTCCTCTCCCGGCCCATGGCCGGCACGGTCGCCCAGGGGGGCGAGGCCGGCGACGACCGCCGCCTGGCCGCCACCCTCGCCGCATCGTCGAAAGAGCAGCACGAGCACCGCCTGGTCGTCGAGGACGTGCGGCAGAAGCTGCGCCTCGTCGCCGACGGCCCGACCCTGGCCGTCGGGCCCGATGTCGTCCGGCTGTCCACCGTGGCCCACCTGGCCACGATGATCCGCTGCCAGCTACGCGACCCCACCGTCTCCGCGCTCGACGTCGCCGCTCTCCTCCACCCCACGCCGGCCATCGCCGGCGTCCCGCTCGACGCGGCACTGGCCACGATCGCCGAGCTCGACGCGTTCGACCGCGGTCTGTACGCCGGCCCTGTCGGCTGGGTCGACGCCCGGGGCGACGGTGACTGGGCCGTCGCCTTGCGGGGGGCCACCCTCGACGGCAGCCGGGCCCGGCTGGTGGCCGGCGCCGGCATCGTGGCCGGTTCCGATCCCGACGCCGAGTGGGACGAGACCGAGGCCAAGCTGGCCGTCATGCGAGCCGCGCTGACCCCCTGAACCGGTGACCGTCGCCGGCGTCACCGGATCCCCCCGACGCTACGGGTGGCCGGCGCCGGAGCCGGCGAGCGTGGCCCACAGCTCGCGGTAGCGCCCCCCGAGGCGCAACAGCTCCTCGTGGCTGCCGTCCTCAACGATGCGGCCGTCGGACACCACGAGGATGCGCTGGGCGCCCCGGGCCGTCTGGAGGCGGTGGGCGATCAGCAGGGTGGTGCGGCCCCGGGCGACCAGGCTCATGGCCCGCTGTACCTGGGCCTCGGTGGCCAGGTCGAGGTTCGACGTGGCCTCGTCGAGCAGCAGGATGGCGGGGTCGACCAGATGGGCCCGGGCCAGGCACAGGAGCTGGCGCTGCCCGGCCGACAACGACCGGCCCTGCTCGGTGACGACCGTGTGGTAGCCGTCCGGGAGGGACTTGACGAACTCGTGCGCACCCACGGCCCGGGCGGCCCGCTCGACGTCGAGGTCACGGGCGTCAGGCGCCCCGTAGTTGATGTTCGTGCGGATCGTCCCCGAGAACAGGAACGGCTCCTGGGGGACGAAGCCCAACTGGTGGCGGTAGGCGGCCAGGTCGAGCTCGGGGAGGGGAACGCCGTCGATGAGCACCCGGCCGGCGTCGGGGTCGTAGAACCGGGCCACCAGCTTCACGAGGGTGGACTTGCCGGCGCCGGTGGCACCGACCAGGGCCACGACCTGCCCGGCGGGTATGTCGAGGTCCACGTCGTGCAGCGCCACCTGGCCGGTGCTGGCGTAGGCGAAGCGCACGCCGTCCAAGCGGACGTCGCCGCGCAGCCGGCCAGGGGGCACCGGGTGGACGGCCGCCGGGGTCATGGTCGGGGTCCGCAACAGCGCGCTGAGCTGAGTGACCGCCACCCGGGCCTGCGACCACTGGTCGAACACCTGGGAGAGCTGCTGGATCGGCGTGAAAAACTGGTCGAGGAAGAGCAGGAAGGCGATCAGCGCCCCGGGGGTCAGCCGGCCCTCGGCCACCATGTGGGCGCCCTCGGCCAGGGCGATGGCCTTGGCCACCGTGCTGAGGAGCTGGATCAGCGGGAAGTACCGGGCCATCAGTTCGGCCGAGCGCACTCGGGCGTCGCGGTAGGACGTGGCCAGGCGGGCGAACCGGGCCTCGTTGGTGGCCTGCTGGCCGAGCGCCTGGCTGACCCGGACGCCCGCCAGGCTCTCCTGCAGCTCGCTGTAAAGGGCCGAGATCCGCACCCGCGAGGTCATGTAGGCCCGGCTCGATGCCCGCCGGAACCAGAGGGTGGCGGCCACCAGCGGCGGCACCACCACGGCCACGACCAGGGCGAGGTGGGGGTCGAGCACGACCAGGGCGACGGCCACGCCCACGCCGGCCAGCAGGCTGGCCATGGCGGTGAGCAGGCCCTGCTGCAGGAGCTGGGCGAAGGCGTTGATGTCGGAGGTCATGCGGGTCATGATCCGGCCCGCCATCTCCTGGTCGTAGTACCCGAGGGAGAGACGCTGGAGGTGGGCGAAGGTCCGGGCCCGCAGCCCGAAGAGCATGCGCTCGGCCGTGCGCGACGTCTGGTAGGTCATGGCCACCGCGTTGAGCCAGCTCAGGACCTGGACGCCGAGGAACACGATGCAGACCGCCCGGAGGGACCCGAGGGACCGGTGGACGACCCCGTTGTCGATCCCGGTACGGATCAGGACCGGCCCGGCCAGCGTTGTGAGGGTGTCCACCACCACCAGGGCGACACCGAGGGCCAGTGCCCCCCGGAACGGGCGCAGCACCCGGCGGAACGAGAACGTGTCGTCGAGGGCCGTCACTTCGTCGAGGTCCACCTGGGGTTCGCCCGCCAACGGGGGGAGGGCTCCGGCCGCGGCCAGGAGCTCCGGCGATGCGGTGGTCAGCTTCGCCAGCCGGGACGCGCCCCCGCCTATCCCGCCACCGTGGCGGCCCGACCCCTCGGCGATGACGTTGACGGCCCGGCTGCTCACCCGGGGCGCACCCTCACGGGAGACGCCGAGGGGCCAGGCCGAGGGGTCGACCGCGTCGACTTCGGGAGCGCGGGTGTCCTCGCTGCCGGCCTCGGGGCCGGTCAGCAGCTCCCGGTAGAACTGGGACTGGGCCAGCAGCTCCTCGTTGGTGCCTTCGGCGACGATACGGCCCCCGTCCAGGACGATCACCCGCTGGGCCAGCCGGAGGGTCGACGGCCGGTGGGCGATGAGCACCGTCGTCCGGGCCGCCATCCGCGCCTCGAAGGACCCGTGAATGGCCTCCTCGGTGCGGGCGTCGATGGCCGAGGTGGCGTCATCGAGCACGAGGATCTTCGGGTCGGCCAGCGCAGCCCGGGCCAGGGCGATGCGCTGGCGCTCGCCGCCGGAGAGGGTGAAGCCCCGCTCGCCGACCGCTGTGTCGTACCCGTCGGGCAGGGCGACGATGAAGGCGTGGGCCTGCGCGGCCCGGGCCGCCTCGACCACGTCGTGGTCGCTGGCATCGGGGCGACCGAAGGCGATGTTCTCCCGGATGGTCGTCGAGAAGAGGAACGTCTCCTCGAAGACCATGCCGACGGCGCGGCGGAGCGATCCCAGGGTGTACCGGGTGACGTCAGCCCCGTCGATCGTCACCGCGCCGGCGCCGGCCTCGTAGAAGCGGCCGAGGAGGAGGGCCAGGGTCGACTTGCCCGAGCCCGACGGGCCGACGATGGCCACCCGCTCCCCCGCCTCGATGCGCAGCGACACGTCGTGAAGGACGGGGGGGCCGTCGCCATAGGCGAACGACACGTGCTCGAGTGCCACCCGGCCCGCCGGCTGGTCGAGGGGCCGGGCGCCGGCCCGATCGGTGACCACCGGCTCGACGGCCAGCAGCTCGAGCACCCGCTCGGCCCCGGCCCGGGCCTGCTGCGCTGTCCCCAACACGCCCGAGAGGA
Source organism: Acidimicrobiia bacterium (assembly GCA_023264995.1). GTDB lineage: Bacteria > Actinomycetota > Acidimicrobiia > Acidimicrobiales > AC-14 > CADCTB01. Next base: position 74,373 of record JAHFUR010000013.1, read on the forward strand.
GCCGGACAGGAGCGGTGAGCTGGAGGACGTAGCTCGAGAAGGCCAGGAACACGCCGAGGGAGACATGGCCCCGCAGCGCCAGCCACCCGCCCAGGGCGAGCACGGCCACCTGGCCCAGCGACGGGATGGCCTGGAGGGTGGCGCTGTAGCGCGCCGTGATCCGGGCGGTACGGATCCGCGACTGGAACAGCCGCCGGGACTCGTCTTCGAGCAGCTCCAGCTCCCGCTGCTCCTGGCCGAACGCCTTGACCACCCGGACCCCAGTCACCGCCTCCTCGACCACGCCGGCCACCGCCCCCTCGTAGCGCTGGTCCATCCACGACGCCGGGAACGAGCGGGCGCGGTACCGGACGGCCACGAACCCGAACGCGGGGACACAGACCGCGATCACCAGGGCCAGCGCCGGCGAGAGCACGACCATCACGGCGAGGGCCACCACCAGCAGGGCCAGGTTGCCGACGGTCATGCTGAGCTGCTGCAGGAACATCTGGATCAGGGTGATGTCCGCGGTGGCGCGCGACATGACGTCGCCGGTGCGGAGCTGGTCGTGCCGGGCGAAGTCGAGGTGTTGCAGGTGATGGTGCACCGCCAGCTGGAGGTCGCGCTGCACGTCGATGGCCAGGCGGGCGCCGACCCGCCGGCGCAGGTAGTTGGCGACGAAGGCGAGGGCGCCGAGCCCGACCAGGACGCCGACCCAGGGGGCCAGCCGGCGCTTGGAGCTGAACACGGCGTCGTCGAGGATCACCCGCTGCACCAGCGGGGTAAAGGCGGTGATCGTCTGGCCGACCACGGCGATGACCACGGCCAGCACCATCCGGCGCCTGTACGGCCCGAGCACTGGAGCAAGGCGCCGCAACCACCCGGTACCCGAGCGGGCGGAGGAGCTGTCGCGGGCCTGTGCAGGGGCGGTGACGTTCATCAGCTTCCCCCGTCACTAGCACTTCGACATGAGACGGGCGCGTCCCGAGGCGGAGAACTCCCAGCGGGCTCCGGGTCCCCTCCCAGGTTCGTGGGCAAGAGTGTCGGCATGAGATCACTCACCCGACTGTCGGCGCTGGCCATCACCGGTGCTCTGGCCCTCTCTGCCTGTGGCGGCAGCAACTCGGACCCGTCCACCGTCGGCCCCAGCGCCCAGGGGGCAACCACCGTCGCCACCACGCCAACCACGGTGGCCGTGACGCCCACCACTGTGCCTGCCGCCGTGGCGACAACCGCCACCACTGCGGTCGCGGCGGCGACGACGACCACGGCGGCGCCGGCGCCGGCCGTCAAGAAGGTGGCCGCCAACACGGCCACGCAAGCCGAGATCGCTGCCGCCCTCGACGCGGCCGGCGTGGCCAACGCCAGCCGATGGGCGGTCGAGGTCGTCGAGTACCGGCCCTACCCGACCAATGACCCGACCTTCGCCAAGCTGCGGCAGAACCTGGTCAAGTACAACCCCGGTCCCGGCGTCGTCGACGCCATCGTCGCCACCCTGAGCCTCTAGCCGTGACGGTCTCGGTGGCCCTGCTGCGCCGGTGCTTCCTGGCCCTGGCCATGGCCGGCGCGGCGGCGACGGCGGTCGAGCTGGCCCTCAGCCGTCACTGGACCTCCGCCGTGCAGCTCATCCCCTGGTACGCGCTCGGTGCACTGGCCCTCGCCGGCCTGCTGCTCATCGTCCGGCCCCGACGGCCGGCGGTACTGGCCGTCCGGGTGATCGCGGTGTTGGTCGTGCTCACCGCCGGCCTCGGCATCTTCGAGCACGTCCTGGCCAATTACCGCGCCGCCCCGCTGGACTTCCGCTACACCTCGAAGTGGCCGACGATGTCGGCATTCTCACGGTGGTGGGCCGCGTTCAGCGAGTCGGTCGGCCCGTCGCCGACGCTGGCGCCGGGCGTGCTGGCGCAGTCGGCCATCTGCCTGCTGTTCGCCACCCTCGGCCACCCGGGCCTGACCTCGGGCACCGCGGCCAGCGTCCAGCGCACCCGCCCCCGGGCAAAGGCGTCCTCGAGCAACTGAGCCGTGCCCGGCCCCATCCCCCGCCGGGCCAGGGCCAGCAGGACGCCGGCGTACTCGGGGCCATGGCTGGCGTAGGCCACGGGGGTCAGGCAATGGGCCACCTCGTGGAGCAGGACCAGCTCGCTGCGGGCCCACTTGGGCATCTGCAGCACGCCGTGCTGGTCGGCCGTCGCCCGCCGGTGGCCGAAGCCCGGACGGACTTCGAAGTGCCGGTCGCCCCAGCGGGCCACGAACCACTCGGTGGCCACCAGCCCGTCGACCCACGCCTGCATCCGTTCCACGGTGGGCAGCCGCCGGCCGGCGTCGACCTCGCCCTCGGCCCGGTAGAGCCGGGCCCGCTGGCTGTCGCGAGGCCTGGGGATCGCGGTTGTCACCCGGCGAAGTCCCGCACGACCCGCGCGAACGGCTCGGGACTGACGCGCACGTCGCCGGAGAACGGGTGGCTCAGCACCAGGATCACCAGGATCTGGAGGGCCAGAACGGCGGCGAACCCGCCGACCATGACGTAGTGCAGCCGCTCGTTCGACACCCCGAAGAGCAGGGCGAAGCCGAGGGTGACGATGCCCCCGATGATGATCGCCGCCCACAGGACGCTCACCGTGCCCTCCTCGGCCACCGTGATCCGCTGGGCCCGGTCCTCGGCCACGTCGTTGACCCGCACCAGCGCATCGGCCAGGAACGTCTCCTGGGTGGGCGTCCCCGCCGTCGCACGGGCGAGGGTGCCGTAGAGCTGGCCGACCAGGTCGAAGGCAGCGGAGCTGCTGCCACCGTTGTCCATCGCCGCCCACTCATGGTCGACCACCTCACGGGCGTAGCGGACCGACAGGTCGCTCATCTGCGACCGCGTCGGCTCGGCCAGGGCCTGGCTGTCTCGGTACACGCTGCGCAGCGCCCCGGCCTCATGCTCGGTGTTGTCGCGGGCGTCGCGGAAGTCCTCCCAGGTCACGACCACGATGAACGCCAGGGTGACGGCGTAGACCACGCCGACCACGGCGATGAGGAACCCGGCCACGTCGTTGTGCTCGCCCTCGATGATCCCCGGCGCCGCCCGCCGCACGACCGCCTGCACGACCACCGTCACCAGCGGGAGGCCGACGACGACGAGCGCCCCCAGCACCCACAGGTTCAGGTGCACCAAGGCGCGGTCCATATGCGACGAGGGTACCGACGCGCCGTAGGCTCGGCGGGTGATCGTCCCCGAGGACCTCGAGGCCTACGCCGCCGCCCACACCACGGCCGAGAGCCCGCTCATGACCGAGGTCGCCGCCGAGACCCGCTCGACGCAGGAGGCCCACGGGATGATGGTGGGCCTCCTCGAGGGCCGGTTCCTGGAGACCCTGGTGTGGCTGGCCGGTGCCCGCCGCATCCTCGAGATCGGCTGCTTCACCGGCTACTCGGCCCTGTCGATGGCCGCCGCACTGGCGCCTGGCGGCACGATCGTCACCTGCGAGCTCGACCCCGAGCGGGCCGCCGCCGCCCGCCGGCACTTCGACGCCAGCCCCTGGGGCGCCCAGATCGAGGTGATGGTCGGGCCGGCGCTGGAGTCGATCGCCGGCCTCACAGGCCCCTTCGACCTCGTGTTCATCGACGCCGACAAGACCAACTACGCCAACTACTACGAGGCCGTCCTGCCTCTGCTGGCCGACCACGGGCTCATCGTGGCCGACAACGTGCTGTGGAGCGGGCGGGTGCTGGACGCCGAGGACCAGAGCGACGACACCGTCGCCATCCGGGCCTTCAACGACCTGGTCGTGCACGACCCTCGGGTGACGTGCGTGATGGCCACCGTGCGCGACGGCGTCACCCTCATCCGCCGGCGCTGATCGCCGGCGTCGGCGGCGTCACCGGGGTCGTGCTTCCCGCCGGCTGACCCACCAGCCGGCCACCGCGGTGCCCAGCAGGTTGGCCACCAGGTCGCGGCCGGTGTTCTCGTAGCCGCCGACGTTGGTGGCGGCCAACAAGTGGCTGGCCGCGAACTCCACCACCTCGTTGAACGCCCCGACGCCCTGCCCGAGGAGGCACACGACGACGGCCGTGCCCAGCGGGTGGCCGGGCTCGACCGGCAGCCACGACCGGCTCGCCTCCCACACGGCGATGCCGGCGGTGCCGAACCCGATGGCGTGGACCACGTTGTCGAAGTGGCCCCAGCGGAGGAAAACGGCGTTGTAGAGAATGCGGTCACCGGGGCCGCTCAGGGCCACCAGCCCGCCGGCCAGGTGGCCGAACCCCCACACGGCCAGCCCGACGAGCACGAGCAGGCTGAAATGGACCTTGGCGTCGGCAGCGGCGATGGCCAGGGCCAGGCCGGCGACGATGACCACGTACGGCGCCATGAGGCGGGAGCCGGCGACCAGGCCGTAGACGGTCCAGGCCACGATGTAGCCGGCCACTGTGGCGGCGACGACCGGGTGGCGGCGGGCGCCGGCAGCGACGCTCACCCGTTGGCCCTGCCGCCGGGGACCGACACCGCCTCCCACGCCAGCCGGTGCCGGACGACGTTGTCATCCCGGTCGGTGGGGACGACGACCAGGCGCACACCGCCGGCGGCGACCGCCCGCTCGACCGCTGGCATCAGGTCGTCGGCCTTCGTCACCTGTTCCGAACCGATCCCGTGGACGCTGGCCAGTGCGGCCAGGTCGACGCCCTGGGGTGTGCCGAAGAGCGTCTCGAAGTGCTCGGCCAACCCGGCCCGGGCCTGGGGCAGGAAGCTGAAGATCCCGCCGCCGTCGTTGTCGAGCACGACGAAGGTGGCGTCGATCCCCCGGCGCGCCGCGCCGAGCAGCCCGCCGGCGTCGTGCAGGAAGGTGAGGTCGCCGCAGAGGGCGACCACCGGGCCGGGCGCCGCGGCGGCGGCCCCCAGGACGGTGGAGACGAACCCGTCGATCCCGTTCACGCCCCGGTTGGACAGGAACCGGAGGCCCGTACGAGGACGGGCGAAAGACTCCACGTCGCGCACCGGCATGCTCGACCCGACGACCAGGGTGGCTCCCGCCGGCAGCCCGGCCACCAGGTCACGGGCCACGCGCCCTTCGAAGGGCTCGGGCCACGAGTCGAGCAGGGCGTCGAGGTCGCGGCGGGCCACGGCCTCGGCCTGTTGCCAGGTGCTCATCCAGAACGACTGGGTGCGGGCCGGGCCGCGGGCAGCCACCGCGTCGAGCAGGGCCGACGGGTCGGCGACGATGCGCTCGGCCGACGAGCGGCCAGGGTCGAGCCAGGCGCCGTCGGGGTCGACAAGGACCTGGTGGCCGGCGCCGGCCAGCCACGATGTCGCCACCTTGCCGGTCAGGGGCGCGCCGATGCGGACCACGACATCGGGGAGCAGCGATCGGGCCATGGCCGGCGAGCGGAGGAGGGCGTCGTAGGTCGACACTGCCGCCGGACCTTGGCGGGCGCCGGAGATGGGGTCGGCCAGCACCGGCCATCGGGACGCGGCCGCGAAGCGCTCGATCACGTCGGGGCCCACGCAGGCGCCCCACCCCACCACGATCGCCCCCCGCGGCTCGGCGGCAACCAGGAAGGCCAGGCGGTCGACGTCGCCGGCCGTGGGCGGTGGCCGACCAGCGGGCGACATCACCCAGGGCGCACCGTCGTCCCGGCCCGGCGGGAGGGTCACCAGTTCGCCGGTGGGGAGCAGCGGCTCGCGGAACGCCAGGTTGAGGTGCACAGGGCCGGCGGGTGGGCCGGCGGCCGCGGCCACCGACCGGGCCGCCACCGACCGCCAGTACCCGCTGCCGGCGTCGGCCTCCGACGGTGCGCCGACCTCGGCGAACCAGCGCACCGCGTCCCCGTAGAGCTTGAGCTGGTCGACGGTCTGGCCGGCGCCGGTATCGCGCAGCTCGGGCGGCCGGTCGGCCGTGCACACGATCAGCGGGACCCGGGCGTGGGACGCCTCAAGCACCGCAGGGTGGAGCTCGGCCGCCGCGGTCCCCGACGTACACAGCACGACCGCCGGCCGCCCCGAGGCCGCCGCCGCGCCCAGGGCGAAGAACGACCCCGACCGCTCGTCAAGGAAGACGTGGACGGCGATGCGGCCGTCGCCGGCGAGGGCCAGGGCCAGCGGCGTCGAACGCGAGCCGGGGCTGACGGCGGCGATCGTCACACCGCCCCGGGCCCACTCGTCGACCAGGGACCGCGACAGCGCAGTGTTCAGGTCGGCGGTGCCACTCATGTGAAGATCACCCCATGGCCGACGCGCTGCACCGCGCCCTGGACTGGCGGGGCCCCGACCGCCTGGTGCTCGTGCACGGCTTCACCCAGACGCTGGCGTCGTGGGCCCACCTGGCCGTCCCGCTGTCGGAGACGTTCCAGGTGGTGCGGGTGGACCTGCCCGGCCACGGCGGGTCGGGCGCCGTCGACATGAGCTTCGCGGAGGCGGCGGCAGCCATCGGCGACGCCGGCGGGCGGGCCACCTACGTCGGGTACTCGATGGGCGGGCGCCTGTGCCTGCGCCTGGCTCTCGACCGCCCCGACCTGGTGCAGGCCCTGGTGCTGGTGGGCGCATCGCCGGGCCTGGCCGACCACACCGAACGGGAGGCGCGCCGGGCGGCCGACGAGGCCCTGGCCGGCGAGATCGAGCGCATGGGCACGGCGGCGTTCCTCGACCGGTGGCTGGCGCAACCCATGTTCGCCGCCTTGGAGCCAACCGCCGAGGACCTGGCCGCCCGGCGGGCCAACACGTCGGCCGGCCTGGCCGCCGCCCTGCGCCGGCTCGGCCCGGGGGCACAGGAGCCGTTGTGGGACCGCCTCGGCGCGCTGGATATGCCGGTGCTGGCCGTCGCCGGCCAGGACGACGCCCGGTACTGCCACATCGCCGAGGAGATGGCCGACGCCATCGGGGTCAACGCCCAGGTGGTGGCCGTGGCCGGCGCCGGCCATGCCGCCCACCTCGAGCGGCCCGGCAGCTTCAGCCGCCTCCTGGCCGCCTTCCTGGTCCTTCACCCACCCACCTCGTAGCGGGCCAGCCGGTCGGGCGTGGGCACCGGCCGGCGCACGGTGAGCCAGCCGTCGACCGCAACCAGCGGGTCGTCGACCACGTCGTCAGCGAACAGGCCGGCCGTGCCGAGGCCGCAGGCGAACGGCAGCTCGTCGAGGGCGGCGGCGAGGGCCAGGCCGGCGGCCAGACCGACCGAGGTCTCGAACATCGACGACACGATGGCGACCACGCCGGCCGCGGCGATGATCTCCAACGTGGCGGCCAGACCGCCGAGAGGCTGCACCTTGACCACCAGGGCGTCGGCGGAGTCGAGCACGGCCAGCCGGCGGGCATCGTCGAGGTCGCGCACGCACTCGTCGGCGGCCACGGGCACCGCCACCCGCCGGCGCACGGCAGCCAGGTCGTCCAGGGAGGCCACCGGCTGCTCGACCAGCTCGAGGTCGAAGGGGGCCAGCCGGGCGATCGTGGCCACGGCCGCCTCGACGTCCCACGCCCCGTTGGCGTCGACCCGCAACCGGCCGTGCGGGCCGATGGCGTCGCGCACGGCGGCGACGCGGTCGATGTCGCCGGCGTCGCCCACCTTGACCTTCACGTCGGCCCAGCGGGCGGCGAGGGCGGCGGCCGCGTCGGCGCCGATGGCCGGGACCAGGCCGTTCACCCGCACCCGGGTGCGGACCGCCGGCGGCCACGGCGCGGTGGCCGCCTCCTCGGCGGCCCGGCGGCAGGCGGCGGGGTCGGACGGGTAGCCGGGGAGCGGTGACCATTCCCCCCAGCCGCACGGTCCCTCGACCAGCACCGCGTCCCGGGAGCCGGGCGGCAGGGCGAACGGCAACCGCACCCGGTGCTCGGTCAGGGTCATCACAGGGCCAGGCCCACGGCCAGCAGCACCGAGAGGACGAGTTGGAGGCGGGCGGTGCCGATCAGGGCCTGCACCAGCGCCGGCGCGCCCGTCTCGGTGGCCACCGTCCGCAAGGGGGCCATGGCCAGGGGCGCCGCGGCCAGGGCCAGCAGCGCCCCTGGCGCCCGCGGGGCCAAGGCCACGACGGTGAGCGCCGACAGCGCGAAGCACCCCCGGTAGAGCGTCCGAGTCCGGGCCTTGCCCACCCGCACCGCCAGCGTGCGCTTGCCGACGTCGCGATCCGAATCGACGTCGCGGAGGTTGTTGACCAGCAGGATGGCGCACGCCAGCAGGCCGACCGGCAGGGCGGCGGCCACCGCCAGCCACGGCACCCGCTGCAGGTGCACGTACGCCGACCCGCATGTGGCCACGAACCCGAAGAAGACCAGGACCATGACCTCGCCCAACCCCGACGAGGCGTAGGGCTTGGGACCGCCCGAGTAGAGGCCGGCGGCCAGGATCGAGACCGCGCCGACGATTACCAGCCGCCAGTCGACGGCGACAGCCAGCACGATGCCCAACACGCCCCCCACGGCGAAGGACCCGAACGCGGCCCGCTTCACATGCGCCGGCGCGGCCAGGCCCGACGCAGTCAGGCGCACCGGGCCGCGCCGCTGGGTATCCACGCCCCGGACGCCGTCGGAGTAGTCGTTGGCGTAGTTCACGCCGACCTGGAGGGCGATGGCGAGCAGGAGGCAGAACGCGGCGCGCCACCACACGAGGTCGCCGTAGCGCGACGCAACGGCAGTGCCCACGACCACCGGCGAGACGGCGGCGCCGAGCGTCCGGGGCCGGGCACCCTGGAACCAGTTGGCAGCCGACGTCACGGGCGTTTGGGGAAACGGGAGAAATCTGGCGGGCGCCTCTGCACGTAGGCGTCGCGGCCCTCCTGGGCCTCCTCGGAGAGGTAGTAGAGGAGGGTGGCATCGCCGGCCAGCTGCTGCACGCCGGCCAGGCCATCGGTGTCGGCCGCGAACGCCGCCTTGAGCAGGCGCATGGCCAGGGGGCTGTGGGCCAGCATCTCCTGGCACCACGCCACCGTGGTCTCCTCCAGCCGGTCGAGGGGCACGACGGTGTTGACCAGGCCCATGGCCAACGCCTCCTGGGCGTCGTACTGGCGGCAGAGGAACCAGATCTCCTTGGCCTTCTTCTGGCCGACGGTACGGGCCAGGAGGCCGGCGCCGTACCCACCGTCGAAGGACCCGACGCGGGGGCCCGTCTGGCCGAAGCGGGCGTTGTCGGCGGCGATGGTGAGATCGCACACCAGGTGGAGCACGTGGCCGCCGCCGATGGCGTAGCCGGCCACCATGGCCACGACCGGCTTGGGCAGCCGGCGGATCTGGATCTGGAGGTCGAGGACGTTCAGGCGGCCGACACCGTGGCGGTCGATATAGCCGTCGTCGCCTCGGACCTTCTGGTCGCCGCCGGAGCAGAAAGCCAGCGGCCCCTCGCCGGTGAGGATGATCGCACCCACCTGCGGGTCGTCGCGGGCCAGCTCGAAGGCCGCCGAGAGCTCGACGATGGTCAGCGGCCGGAAGGCGTTGCGGACCTCGGGCCGGTCGATGGTGATCTTGGCCATCCCGTCGGCCACCTCGAAGCGGATGTCCTGCCAGTCCCCGCGCTGCTCCCAGTCGACCATTGGCTGCCTTTCAGAGTGGAGCGACTACTCCTAGAGCGATTACTCCTACGAACCGCCAGGCTACCCTGGCCGCACGCAGGTGTTCCCCGACGCGCGGTTCGACGCGCTCATCCCCCTCGGTTGGGACGACCGCGTCGCCGCCCTCTACGCCACCGTCGCCGAAGCCCACCACCAGCCGGCCCGGGTCGGGCGGGTGGACCGCGACCGCTGCACCGTGCGCACCGCCGGCGGCCAGGTCCGAGCCATGGCCGAGGTCCTGCCCACCACCGGCGACTGGGTCGCCCTGGCCAGCGAGCCCCGGCCCGCGGTCGCCATCATCCTGCCCCGCTGGTCGGCGCTGGAACGGGAGGGCCAGCTCCTGGCCGCCGACATCGACATCGTGTTCGTGGTCGCCTCGCTCGACCGGCCGCTCAACCTGAACCGCATCGAGCGCGAGCTGGTGCTGGCGTGGGACAGCGGGGCCCGGCCGGTGGTGGTCCTCACCAAGGCCGACGCCGCCCCCGACGCCGAGGTGCTGGCCAAGACCGTGGAGGCCCGGGCCGTGGGCGTCGACGTGGTGCTGACGAGTGCGGCCAACGGCCTCGGCGTCGACCGGGTCCAGGCCCACCTGCGCCCGAACCGCACGGCCGTCCTGCTCGGCCCGTCGGGCGCAGGCAAGTCCACCCTGGTCAACCGCCTCCTGTCCGAAGAGGAGGCCCAGGCCACCGCGGCGGTGCGGGCCGGCGACCACAAGGGCCGCCACACCACGTCGTCACGGCACCTGCTGGTGATCCCCGGCGGGGGCGTGCTGATCGACACGCCGGGCCTGCGGTCGGTCGGCCTTACCGGGGCCGAGGGGGGCGTGGCCCTGGCTTTCCCCGACATCGAGGCGATCGGGGAAGGCTGCCGGTTCCGGGACTGCCGCCACGTCAACGAGCCCGGGTGCGCCGTCGTTGCCGCCGTGGCCTCGGGCCGGCTCGATCGCGACCGGGTGGCCAGCTACACCAAGGTCCAGGGCGAGCTCGAGGAGTCGACCAAGGAGCCGTGGGCCAAGGCGGCCGAGAACCGGCAGGCCCGCATCGTGCACCGGGCCATGAACAAGCTGCCCAAGAAGAAGCGCTAGCGCGCCGGTGGGCGGCCCACCTCCCAGTGGTGGCCGTACGGGTCGACGACCCGCCCGAGGAGCCAGCCGTGAGCCAGGTGGACGGGGTAGACCAGCGTGGCGCCGGCCGCGACGGCCCGGTCGACGGCCGAGCGAGGGTCGTCGACCTCCAAGAGCATGCGCGTCGTCCCGCCGTCGAGCGTCTCGGGGCTGAAGTTGGCGTGGGCCGGCGCCTCCTCGGCCACCCAGAACTCGGCGCCGTCCACCGCCAGGGTCGACACCACCTCGCCGGCGGCGTTCTCGACCCGGTAGAGCTCGACCGCCCCGAAGGCGGCCTTGTAGAACTCGACGGCTTCGGCGCTGCGCCGGACCGAGAGCTGGGGGCAGATGCGGGTCGCCACGGGCGCCAGCGTATTGGGCATGGTCCCGTCCGGCCCCGAGGCCGTACGGTGACGGGCCATGGGTAGCCCGGGCACAGGCCGTCTCGTGACGGTCCGCCGGCCCCCGATCGAGGCCGCCGGCGCCATCCGCCGGGCGTGGGACGCCGGCGACGCCGTCCTGGTCCTGGACCCCCGTGCGCCCGACGTCGAGGTCGACGCCATCGTCGCCCGGGTGCAGCCGGACGAGGGCGTGGAGCCCGACGTGGCGGCCGTCGTCGTGACCTCGGGGACAGCGGGTGCGCCCAAGGGCGTGGAGCTCACGTGGGCCGGCCTGGCCGCCTCGGGCGCGGCCATCGCCGGCGCCCTCGAGATCGAGGCCGGCGACCGGTGGCTGGCCTGCCTGCCCCTCCACTACGTGGCCGGGTTGGCGGTGCTCGGCCGGGCCTGGACGGCGGGCACACCCGTCACCGTGCTGGACGGCTTCGAGGTGGCGGCGGTGGCCGGAGCCGACGCCACGCTCGTCTCACTGGTACCCACCATGGTCCGGCGCCTACGCGACGCCGGCGCCGACCTCGGACGGTTCCGCCGGATCCTGCTGGGCGGCGGCCCGGTGCACGAGCGCGGGCCCAACATCGTGGCCACCTACGGACTGACCGAGACGTGGGGGGGCGTGGTGCACGACGGCCACCCACTGGCCGGCGTCGAGCTCTCCCTGGGCCAGGCCGACGAGATCCTGGTCCGGACGCCGACGATGATGCGGGGCTACCGGCTGGCGCCGGCGGAGACGGGGGCGGCGTTCACCGCCGACGGCTGGCTCCGGACCGGCGACGCCGGCACCATCGACGCTGTCGGCCGCCTGCGGGTCGTCGACCGGCTGCGCGACCTGGTCATCACCGGCGGCGTGAACGTCAGCCCCACCGAGGTGGAGGCCGTGCTGGCCGGCCACCCGGGCGTGGCCGACGTGTGTGTAGTTGGCGCGCCAGACCCGGAGTGGGGCGAGCGGGTGGTGGCCCACGTCGTGCCCCGGGCCCCCGGGGGCCCCCCGACGCTGGCCGAGCTCCGGGCCTTCGCCGGCGACCGGTTGTCGGCGGCCAAGCTCCCCCGTGAGATCGTCGTCACCAGCCGGATCCCCCGCACTGCGGGCGGCAAGCCCCTCCGGCGCCTCCTCGGGCGGGACGCGCCGTAGCCTGGCGGCCATGACGTCACCAGCAGACGAGGCCCAGACGGCGGCCCACGACATCATCGCCCGGGCCCAGGCCGTCGGTGCCGGTGGCGACGTGGAGATCACCGCGCTGGAAACCGCGCTCCAGACGGCGGTCACCGGGCCGGCGGCCGTCGCCAGCCCCGCCGATCTCGACGGTCTCATGGCCGCCGCCGGCGCCCGGGTGGAGGCGCTCGAGCAGCTCCGCCAGATCGTGCCCGACGAGCTGGTCAAGGCGGCGGCCGAGCTGGTCGAGATCGAGGAGCTGGTGGAGAAGGCCACGGCCACGCTCGAGCTGGCCCGCACCGAGGTCGGGGCCCGGCCCGACCTGGTCGGACCGCCTGACCTCCAGGCCGCCGGCGACCAGTCGCTCGGGCCCTGGCTGGCCCGCCTCCAGGCCCTCGCCGAGGCGGGCGACTGGGAGGCGGCCGGCGCCGGCCTGTCGGGGTGGTCGGTGGCGGCCGACGCGTGCATGGCCGCAGCCCGGGAGGCCGAGGAGGCCAACGCCGCCCCGCTGGCCCGCCAGAACGAGCTCCGCGCCCTCCTGGAGGCCTACCGGGCCAAGGTCGGCAACCGCGGCCGCGACGAGGACGGCCGGGTGGACCGGCTCTACCAGGAGTGCCGCGACATCCTCTACACGGCCCCGTGCGACGTCGAACGGGCCGACGCCCTCGTGCAGGAGTACATGGGCGCGGCGGACGCCGCCGTCCCCGAGGCCAAGCGGTGACGGAAGCTCGAGGCTGATCAGCTCCGTTGCAGCACGGCGTCGTCACGGAAGTCGGCGAAGAGTGCCGCAGCGCCGGCGCCGGCGAAGACCACCGACTGGTTGGCCGCCCGCCCCGTCGTGCCGGGCATGGTCACGTTGCGGACATTGGCCGGGTCGACCGACAGCGCCAGGCGGCCCAGCCGGTAGAGGTCGCCGAGGCCGATGCCGTCCAACCGGGTGTGGCGGGCCAGCACCTCCATCCACTTCAGCGTGTTGGCGGCGCTGGGGGCCGAGCCCCGCAGCTTGGCCAGCCCGGCCAGGATGAGGATGCCCTGGTCCTGGGTGCGGGTGAAGTCGCCCCCGGCCAGGCTGCGGTTGCGGCAGAAGGCCAACGCGGCGCCGCCGTCCATGCGGACGGTGCCCGCCGGGAAGACGGCGCCCGATGTCGGGTCGTTCATGGGCACGGGCACGTTCACGTTCACCCCGCCCAGCTCGTCGACCATGTCGGAGAACCCTTGGAAGCCGGTGGTGAGCACGATGGGGATGTCGACGCCGACCAGGGCCGAGACGGCCCGGGCTTGGAGCGCCGGCCCGCCGTAGTAGTTGCCGGCATTGATCTTGTCGAGGCCCCGGCCGGGGATCTCGGTCCAGGTGTCGCGCGGGATGTTCGGGATGGTGGCCTTGCCGGCGGCGGCGTTGATCCCGATGAGGTGGAGCGCGTCGCCCCGGGACTGGTCCTGGCCGGGGCGGGCGTCCTGGCCCACCACCAGCACGAACACCGGCTGGCCGGGGACTGGACGGAAGTGGCCTTCGTCGACCTTGGTCACCTCGACCGCGGCCTGGCCCGCCGGCGCCAGGGCCCCGAGGCCGAGCCCCAGGACGGCGACGGCCAGGAGGAGCCGCCTCACCGGCTGGCCGCCGCCGTCGTGGTCGTGGCCCCGTCGAGCGTGCGGGTCACCTGCAGGTCGTAGGCGTCGATCCGCCACGTGCTGCCCTCGGGCACGAGGACCAGCTCCCCAGTGCGGTCGACGGTGAGCGCCGACGACCCGACCCAGCCGGTGAGGTGCAGGTCCAGGTCGGCGGTGACCACGCTCATCGCACTGTCCGGGCCGGCCAGCGCGGTGAGGGTGGCGACGGCCTTCCGGCTGCGCACGTCGGTGACCGGCGGCAGGTTCTCGTCGATGAAGGCGAACCGGTCGGGGGTGACCGCAGTGACCCGGGCCGCCGCCGGCCCGGTGAACAGCGGAGCCAGGTCGCCGGCCGGGCCGCCCGAGCGCAACGGCGTGAGGACGCCGGCGTCGAGGTACCGGTTGAGGGTGTCGAGCACCCCGGCCCAGGTGAGGTCGGACTCGGCGCGACCGACCGGGCCCGCAGCGTGGAGGTCGAAGCCGGCACCCGTGAACCTGATGGCGCCGGCGCCCGACGTGTACGCGGCCGGCGCCGACCGAGAGCAGCCGGCTAGGACGACAAGGCCGGCGAGGAGGACCACGATCCGTCGGCCCATCAACGAGAAGCATACGGACGACGGGGCATGAGCCGGTCACATCGGCCGGCGCCGAGCCGATCGTCAGTCGATCCCGTGCTCCAAGGCATAGCGGATGAGCTCCTGGCGCCGGCTGAGATGCAGCTTGCCGAGGATGTTCCGGACGTGGTTCTCGACCGTTTTCTCAGCGATGAACAGCCGGGCCCCGATCTCCTTGTACGAGTGGCCCCGGGCCACCAGCTGGAGCACTTCGCGCTCGCGCTCGGAAAGGGGCGAGACCCCTGACGACCCCTTGGCCAGCTTGCGGAACTCGCCGAGCACGAGCGCGGCCAGCGCCGGCGAGAACACGGGCTCGCCCTTCGCCGCCTTCCCCAAGGCGGCCCGAAGTTCGGGACCGGGTGTCGACTTGACGAGGTAGCCGACGGCTCCGGCCGCCACCGCGTCGAGTAGGTCGCGCTCCTGCTCGGACACCGTGAGGATGACGATGCGCGTCGCCTCGCCGCAGGTGCGGGCCACCTTGATCCCTCCGCCGCCGGGCATCTGGAGGTCGCACACCGCCACATCGGGCGCGTGGGCCCGGATGGCGGCAATGGCTTCGTCGGCGTCGCCCGCCTCCGCCACCACCCAGAAACCGTCGCCGAGGTCGGCACGCACACCGTCGCGCCAGATCGGGTGGTCGTCGGCCACCACCACCCTTATGAGGGGAGCCACAGCACGACCTCCGTCCCGGCGCCGGGGCCGCTCAGGACCTCCACCCGGCCACCCGCCTCCGACACTCTGCCGCGGATGGAGCGCGACAACCCGATCCCCTCCGCCGTCGAGGCGACGTCGAACCCCAGCCCGTCGTCCTTCACCGAGCAGAACACCCCGCCGCCGACGTCGGGCTCCACGTAGACCTGCACCCGCGAGGCGCGACCGTGCTTGCCGGCGTTGACCATGGCCTCGCCCGCGGCGCCGGTCAGCGCCGCCACCGCCGCCGGGCCCAGGGCCGGCAGGTCGTCGGCCACCAACACCTGGGCCCGGCCCCCGAACGCGTCCTCGAAGCGGGCAGCCGCGGCCCGCAGCGCGGTACCGACGTCGGCGACGGCCCCCGCCGGCGCCGCCGAGCCGAAGAGCCAGTCCCGCAGCTCGCGCTCCTGCTCGCGGGCCAACCGGGACAACGCCGGGTCGTTGGCTCGCCGCTCGACGACGGCCAGCGTCTGGAGCACGCCGTCGTGGAGGGCCCGGGCCACCTCCTCGCGGGCACGGGACGCCGAAATCTCGGTCTCGGCCCGGCGCAGCAAGCGGGCCAGGTACCCGGCCGCGGCCCCGCCCAGGGCGTAGAAGACCACGCTGTTGGTGATCGACAGGGCCCGCCCACCGGTGTCGATCGACGCGCCGTTGGTGAGGACAGCGGCCAGCCGCGCGACCCCGAAGAGGGCGCCGGCGCCGGCGGCCAGCAGCGGGCCGAAGGCCAGGCCGGCGCCGAGGATCCCGGCGAGGGGCCACACCGAACCCAAGGACTGCGACGTCGAGAACGCGTGGCCGGGGCCGTAGGCCACGCCGTCGCACAGCACCAGCAACGCCCCCACCGAGAGCTCGGCCACCACCGGGAGCGAACGCCAGGCCGCACCGGGATCGGCCCGCAACAGCGCGGTCGAGACGGCGGTCACCGTCAACGCCAGCCCCACGAGGAGGCCGGCGAGCCACGGCCGTTCCAGCTGGTCGCGAGACACGGCCAGCACCGTCGCCATCCACAACCAGGCACCCCACCGGAAGGCGGCGAGACCCTGAAGGGCGGATCGCTCCACAGCCGCGAGAGTACGGCCTCGGGCAAAGGCCGGCCGGGGAGTGCCATAGTCATCCATACGGCTGTGCCACATGGCGAAGGGAGACGACGGGCATGAAGCGAGTGCGGGTGCTGTTCGGGGCGGTAGCGGTCGGGGTGGCCGCCCTCGTTGGATCGCCGGTCGCCGCCGGCGCGGCGGTCACGACGAACTGTTCGGGGTTCCTGGCCCCCGGCATCTACGGGACCGTCGTCGTCCCGGCCGGCGCCGCCTGCTTCAGTGACGGCGGGGTCACGGTCCGCAGCGGGCTCTACGTCCGTGCCGGCGCCACCTTCGTGCTCGGCGACGAGGACCACCCGGGCCGCAACGGTTCCATCCTCGGTGGCGTGCATGCCACGTCGGCGAGGTCGGTCCAGATCCACTTCATGACGATCCTCGACGGCGTCGACATCCAGGGCGGCTCGGGCCCAACCGGCGGGCCGTTCGGCATCACCTGGAATGCCATCGAGGACAACTACATCCGCGGCCCGGTGACGGTCAACGGCTACAACGGCTTCTGGATGGGCTTCATCCGCAACACGGTGAGCGGCACCGTCACGATGACCAACAACGTGCTGGCCGACGAGGACGGCAACGAGTACGTCAGCAACGTCATCGCCGGCAACCTGGTGTGCTCGGGCAACTCGCCGGCGCCACAGATCGGCGACTCGGAAGGGTCCCACAACCTGGTCAGCGGGGCCAAGGTCGGCCAGTGCGCCAACGTGTGACCGTTCGCCCCGCTTCCCCCCCGCCCCGGCTCAGCCCTTCTTCTTCTTGGGGGGCAGTGCCCCCACGAACTGGAGGGCCAGGGCCACCCACGGCTCCGCGTCCGCCGGCCCCCAGCCCTCGGGGAGGGTCACGTACCCGGTCATCGGGCGCTCCTCCGGGCCGAACGGGCCGCCGCCGTCGGTGAGGAGTGCGTGCCGGTCGGGCTCGTCGAGCTTGACCCCGATGGCGGCGCCGAAAAGTCCCATGAACATGTTGCCGTTGACGAACGCGCCCAGGTTGCCGAACATGGGCTTGACCTCGATGCCCGGGCCGTCCGGCACCAGCACGCGGAACCGCTCCTTGTCCACCTCGGTCGGCTTGGGTATTTGCATCGAGACCTCCTCTGTCAGTTCAGCCGGGCACGGAGCCCGGCGGCCTCGGCCCGCAGCGACTCCTCGTGCCGGGGAAGGAGCTCGGCCAGGGCCTCCATCTCGCCCGCCGCCTCCTCGAAGCGGCCCGTGGCCCCCATTACCCGGGCCCACTCGCGCCCCTCCAGCGGCCCGGCGCCGGGTAGGGCGCGGCGGAGGTCGAACACCCAGGACAGGGCGCCGACGTCGCCCCGGCCGGCGTAGACGGACTTCAGGTTGTTGAGCATCCGGCCCAAGATGGCCCGCGGCCCCACCGGGTCGAGGTAGGTCGTCCGGAACGCGGCCCGAGGCCCGTTGACAGCGCGAAAGCGGTCGGCGCAGCCCTGGCTGTCGAGCACCCGGCCCCCTTCGAAGGGGTCGACGTACACATCTCGGTCGTGGCGGAGGAGGAAATGGCCGGGCATCCCGACACCCTCGAACCGCAGGCCGATGCGCCGGCCCACCTCCATGCCCACCACCGACAAGGTGATGGGCAGGCCCCGGCGCCGGCGCACGACCTGGTCGAGGAACGAGTTGGCCGGCTCGTAGTACCCCTCCACCTGGCCGGAGAAGCCGAGGTCGATGAACAGCCGCCGGCGCCACCCGTCGAGCGAGTGGTCGTCGACCCGGGCCGCCAGGGCGTCGAGGAGGCCCAGCTCGGCCCCGATATCGAGGTCGGGCCGGGCGTGGGCCGCGATCAGCAGGGCCGCTTCGTCGAGGGGCAGGTCCTCCTCTCGGCCCTGCACCAGCTCGGCGAAGCGGAGCGTGCGGCCGGATGGGCCCTCAGGGCGGGACGCGCGGCTCATGCCCCGTCAAGCTAACGCCTAGCATGCCCGTCCATGGCCACTGCCACCCCTTCCCCGACGCCCAACCCCAACGCCATGAAGTACGACCTCGACGTGAAGCTGCCGGCCACGCTCAACCTGGCGAACGCCGAAGCCGCCGCCGGCAACCCCTTCGCCGAGGCCGTGTTCGCGGTCGAGGGCGTGCAGTCGCTGTTCGGCGTCAACACGTTCGTCACCGTCACCCGCAAGCCGGGTGCCGACTGGGACGTCATCACCGCCGGCGTGCAGAAGGCCGCCGCCGAGCACCTGTAGGGCCGGGCATGGCTGCGTGGAAGCGCATCCTCGGCCTCCCCGCCGCGCTCGTCCTGGTCGCGGCCATGGGCGCCGCGGGTGCCGGGCCGGCGCTCGCCCAGGCCGATGCCGCCGCCACCGCGGTGGCCCTCATCGACGCCGAGAACCGGGCCGACGTCGAAGGTGCGGTCGCGCTCTTCACGCCCGACGCGATCGTCAACGACGTACGCGGCGTCTTCATCGGCACCACGCAAATCCGCCAGTGGCAGCGCGACCTCTCGACCGCCCATTTCGTGGCCGTGATCGGCCCGCCGGTCGTGGCCGCCGAGCGGGTCACCATGTCGGGCACGGTCGCCGTCGACGCCCTGCGCGGGTTGGGCCTGTCGAGCCTCGACGCCACCTGGGAGCTCATCGTCCAGCAGGGGCGGGTGCGCACCTTCGCCTTCGCGTTCACGCCGGCGTCGTTGGCCCGCTTGCAGGAGGCCCAGCGCCAGGCCCAGGCGGCGGCGGCCCCGGCGCCCGCGCCGGCGCCGAGCCCCGGCGAACCGCGCACCCTCGCCCTCACCGGCGCCCCGCCGGTCGCCCCGCTCGCCGCCCTGGCCGGGGGGCTCGTGGTCGCCGGCCTGCTCCTCCTGGCCGGCGGCCTCCGCTACTCGCCCGGGTCGACGCCCTCGAGCACGCCGAGGTCGAGCAGGCGGGGGATCGCCGCCGGCGGTTGGGGCCGCGAGAAGTAGAACCCCTGCCCGAACGGGCAGCGGAGCCGGCGGAGCTGGAGGAGCTGCTTGCGGGTGCTGATGCCCTCGGCCACGGCTTCGAGGCGCAGGGTGGAGGCCAGCTTGACGACGGCCCGGGCCAGGGCCGACTCGTGCGGGCCCTCGGCCACGCCGTCGATGAACGACTTGTCGATCTTGAGGATGTCGACTGGAAGGCGGCGCAGGTACCCGAGCGACGAGTAGCCGGTGCCGAAGTCGTCGATGGCGATGCGCACACCCAGCCGGCGCAGCTCCTCGAGGCGCACAGCGGTGGCGTCGGTGTCGTCCATCAGGACGCTCTCGGTGATCTCCAGCACGAGCTGGCGAGGGGCCAGGCCCGACTCGGCCAGCGTCTGCGCCACCTCGTCGGACCAGCCGGGCTGGGCCAGCTGCTTGGCCGAGACGTTCACGCTGATGCGCAGCCGCTCCCCCGCTGGGTGGGAGCCCACCCACGAGGCCGCCTGGCGGCAGGCTTCGTCGAGCACGTACCGGCCCAGCGGGACGATGAGCCCGGTGGCCTCGGCCGATGGGATGAACTCGACCGGCGGGATCAGGCCCCGGGTGGGGTGCTGCCAGCGCACGAGGGCCTCGAAGCCGGCGATCACTCCGGTATCGAGATGGACGATGGGCTGGTAGTAGACCCGGAGCTGGCCCTGGGCGATGCCTCGGCGGAGGTCGTTCTCCACCGACAACCGTTCGGTGGCGTCGGCCAGCATGGTCTCGTCGAAGACTTCGTAGCGGTCGCGGCCGGCGTCCTTGGCCCGGTACATGGCCACGTCGGCATCGCGGAGGAGGAGCTCGGGCGCGGGGCCGCCCACCGCGCCCACGGCCACGCCGACGCTGGTCGTGAGGGCGATGTCGGCGCCCTGGACATGGAACGGCTTGTCGAACGCGCCCACCACCCGGGCGGCGATGCGGGCCGCCTCGTGATAGCCGGTGATGTCCTCGCACAGCAGGGCGAACTCGTCGCCGCCCATCCGAGCCACGGTGTCGCCCGGCCGCAGCAACTGGGTGAGCCGCTCGGCGACAGCGACGAGCAGCCGGTCGCCCCCGTCGTGGCCCATGCCCTCGTTGACGAGCTTGAACCGGTCGATATCGGCGATGAGCAGCGCCACCGATATCCCGCGGCGCCCGGCGCGAGCCAGCGCGTGCTCGATGCGGTCGCGGAGCAGGACGCGGTTCGGGAGGCCGGTCAAGCGGTCATGGAGGGCCTGGCTGGCCAACTGGCCTTCGAAGCGCTTGCGCTCGCTGAGGTCGCGGACGAAGCCGCAGATACGGCGGGACCCGTCACCGCCGGCCGTCCACACCGTGATCTGCACCGGGAACTCCGCGCCCGAGCGATGCAGCGCGGTGAGCTCGCGCCGGGGGGCCACCGGCCGGTCGGTGCCGGCGGCGAGCTGGCCCAGGCGTTCAGCGAAGGCCGGGCGGTGGCGCTCCGGGACGGCCAGCTCGACCAGGTCCCGGCCGAGCGCCTCCTCGCGTGCCCAGCCGAAGACGGCCTCCGCCTCCGGGTTCCAGTCCACGATGCGGCCCAGGTCGTCGACCGCGATGTAGGCGTCGTGGGCCACCTCGGTCAGCAGGACGGCCTCACCGCTGGCCGCCTGGGCCCGGTCGCGCTCGACGATCCGGCCAAGCTGGCCGACTGCGGTGGCGGCCAGGTCGAGGACCAGGGCGGTGGGCCGGTCCAGGGTGTCCGTGAAGCACTCGACCACGGCCACCGAGCCGCCGGCGACCGGATCCCCGCCTCGCAGGATCGGCAGGGCGACGGCGGCCACCAAGCCGGCGTGCGACGCCTCGGCGGCGATCGGGCCGAGCTCGGCCAGGTCGGTCGTCCAGACGGCATCGCCGATGGCGACGGCTCGTTCGGCCAGGCGCCCGGCGCCAACGTCGCTGGCCGCGGCCAGGGCCTGGTAGCGGTCCGTACCGTCGACCTGCCAGACACGGGTATGGGTCACATGGCCACCCCTCACCGACAGGAGGCGCCCGACCGGCCACCCGGCGACGGCGCCGACCAGGGCGATGACCTCACGGGCGGCATTGTCCAGGGTGGCGTGGCCGCTCACCGCTTCGGCGGCGCCACGGAGCGCGCCGAGCCAGGCCATGGCATCGAGCTCCGGGGCACGGACCTCCTGTGAGCGGGCGGTCATCCGCTCCAAGGATGCCCTACCCAAAGGCCGTTCCGCTACGTGCGGGGACTACGCCTTCTCCAGCACGAGCTTGAACTCGAGCGTGGCGTCGGGGTCGACGGTGACGAACCCGCCGATACTCGGGGGGACGATGTTGAAGTCGCTCATCGGGAAGCCGAGCGAGCCGACCAGCTCGCCCTTCCCGCCAGTCACCCGCACGTCGAGGGGGATGGAAACCCGCTTGGTCACGCCGTGCAGGGTGAGGTCGCCCTCGGCCGTGGCCTTGACCGCCTGCCCGGTAGCCGCCGCGGCCGGCAGGACGATGGGTTTGGTCGACACGAAGGTGGCCTTGGGGAACCGGTTGGTCTGCAGGCCGTCCGTGCGGATGCGGGTGTCGCGCCGGCTCTCGTCGCTGACCAGCTTGGTCACGTCGACCTCGAAGCTGGCCTCGGTGGCCATCAGGGCATCACCGGCATGCTCGACCTTCACCGTGCCGGTCACGGCCGTACTACGGCCGACCGCGTCGCTCTTGGCCGGGAGCTCGGCCAACTTCTCCCGGACCCGGTAGCCGGCGGTCGAGCCCGCCGACGCCCGCCACGTGCCGGCGAGGTCGGCGCTGCCGGCTCCGGACGGCGCCGGCGCCGCCGTGGTCAGCGAACCGGCAACGGTCGTCGGGGCCACGGCGACGGAGGTGGCCGGCGCCGTGGTACCAGGCTCGTCGCTCAGGGCCAGGGGCGGCGGCGCGTCGCTGGTGAAGAACGTGGCGTAGGCGATGGCCACCGCGGCCACGGCCAGGACGGCAACGAAGGCGGCAATGACGAGGGGCCGGCGGCGGCGGGTGGTGGTGGTCACCGACCCATCATCGCAACACTGCCTGGTCATTACATGCCGTGGTCATGCTCGGCTGGGTCAACGGGAGCACCGGGGCGGCCCGCCGGACGGAGAGGAAGGCGACGGCACCCCCCAAGGCGCAGACGCCGGCGGAGAGACGCAGGGCGGTGCTCACGCCCGCGGCGAAGGCGGGCGTGCCCCCCTCGACATGGTGCAGACCGGCGGCCAGAGGCAGGAGGGCCACGGACAGGAGCCCGGCGACGCGGGCCACGGCGTTGTTCACGCCGGAGCCCACGCCGAGGTGCCGTTCCTCCACCGCCGCCATCACCGCCGCGGTCAGGGGGGCCACCGTCAGGGCCAGGCCGCACCCGAACACGATCACCGCGGGGAGGATGCCGGTGGCGTACCTGGTCCCGGGGCCGACTCGGCTCAGCAGGAGCAGGCCGAGGCCGGCAACCAGCGGCCCCACCGTCATCGGGACGCGGGGCCCGACCCGCTGGCCCAACCGGCCGGCCGGCGCCGACAGGGTGACCAGGAGCAGGGTGACCGGGAGCATGGCCGAGCCGGCCTCCAACGCCGAGTACCCCAAGCCCTGCTGGAGCTGGACGACGAACAGGAACAGGGCGCCGGCGAAGGCCCCGTACACGGCCAGGGTGGTGGCGTTGGCCCCACTGAACTGTCGGGAGCGGAAGATCTCCATGGGCACCAACGGTTCGGCCCGGGCCCGCTCGATGAACGGGAAGGCGCCCAGGGCGACGACGCCGCCCACGCCGGCGGCAACGACTCCCGGCGTGAACCCGTCGACCGTGCCCTGGATCAGTGCGAACACCACACCGGCCAAGCCGGCGGTGGCCGCCGCCGCGCCGAGCAGGTCAAGGCGCCCGCCGGCGGAGACGCCCATGTCCCTGCTCTCGGGGACGTGAGACCGGACCACCCACACGGCGACCGCGGCGATCGGCAGGTTGATGAGGAACACGAACCGCCACGACACCGCATCGACCAGCCACCCGCCGAGGAACGGCCCGATGGCGCTGAAGGCGCCGGCCAGCCCGGACCAGGCGCCGACGGCGCGGCCCCGGTCCTCGGGCGCGAAGCTGGCCGACAGCAGGGCCAGGCTCCCCGGCACGAGCAGGGCCCCACCGACGCCCTGGACGGCGCGGGCCACGACCAGCGCGCCGAGCGTCGGCGCCAGCCCGCAGAACGCCGACGCCACGCTGAAGCTCACCAGGCCCACCTCGAACAGCCGGCGCCGGCCGTAGCGGTCGCCCAGCGCCCCGCCGAGCAGCAGGAGGGCGCCGAGGGTCAGCAGGTAGGCGTCGAGGGTCCACTGGAGGCCCGACAGGCCGGCGTGGAGGTCACGGCCGATCGACGGGAGGGCCACGTTGACCACGGTGCCGTCGAGGAAGGCCATGCCCGACCCCATGACGGTGGCCGCCAGCACCCACCGGCCCGCCGGCGTACCCGCCCGCACCGTGCCCGCCAGGGCGCCCCCGGGCGCGCCGCCGGCCGCGGGCGGGGTCACCCCTTCCGTACCGTGATGGTGGCGGTGAAGGCGCCGCTGTTGTTGTCGACCCCCTTGTCGTTGATGCCCAGCCACAGCCGGCCGGGCGCCAGGCTGGCCGAGGCGAAGTCGCTCCCGACCGCGAACGGCGCGCCGGCGTCGCCGATGCGGCCGATGAGGGCGCCGTGGTTCTCGGTGTCGAGGACGTTGTACTGGGTCAGGTCGCGCCGCTCGGCCACCCCGTTCGGGCCGGTGCTCCCGGTGGCGTCGTGGAAGATAACCCCCGTGGCGCTCACCGCCACCCGGTCGCCGACGGCCACGTCGACCCCGGTGTCGGTGAACGCCTTCCGGGCGTCGACGGTGACCGTCTCGACGCGCGAGGGCACCTGGCCGGTGGCCGGCCCGGGCTGGAGGTCGAGGGCGGCGAAGTTGAACAAGGAGTGCTTGAACGGGCCCCGGCTGACATGGACGTCGCCGGTGAAGGGGAAGTTGAGCGCGAGGATCAGGGACAGCACGCTGGCGATGAACCCGGAGAGCAGCCCGACTTGGAGCGCGTGGACGCTCCGCCGCTCGACCACGAACAGGTAGGACATGCCCACGGTGACGATGCCTCCGCCGACGAGGAGCCACCAGAACACGTTGGGCAGGCTGGCCTCGCCGGCCAGGTGGCGTTCGTGGCGGGCCAGCTCGAGGTCGTGCAGCCGGCCCATGGCCCCGTCGAACTCGGCCTGGGCCAAGCTCTCGGTGGGCTGGTACTTCCGGTAGGCGTTCCAGACCGGGTTGAGCGCGTCGCGGGACCGGTGGGGCTTGACGGTGCCGTGGCTGGCCCACTCGTTGCCCATGACCTCGGTCACGTAGGCCCGGAACGCGGCCTGCGCCTCCGAGCGGATCGGCTCGGGGAACATCTGGGTGTCGCGGTAGGCCACGACCGCCGAGGCGGCCTCGTTGGTGACGGTATGGGCCGAATCGGTGAACCGCTGGTAGGCCGAGAACACCACGAACGCCATCAGCACCGAGTAGAGCAGGGCGACCTGGGCGAAGATCAGCCCGATGAAGTCGTTGTGCCGGGTGCTCTGGCCCCGGCCAAGCCGGCGGACGATGAGCAGCCCGCCCACGGACAGGACAACCGAGCCGAGGATGAGGACAAGTGCCGCGACCGGCAGGGGGATGTCGGTCATCTACCCAATCTTCCACCGTTCGGGGCGGTCGGGCTCGTAGACGCAGAAGGTGCCCGTCCGTATGCTGCGCCGGAGGTGCCGGCCGAGGACGGGCAGGGCGCTCTCGATCCCGTCGAGCGTCGTCCGCACCCGCAGGGCCACGAGTCGCCGGGCCCGGTCCACCGGGTCGCCGGCGGCCGACCGGGCCTCGTCCAGCTCGGCCTGCAGGATGTCACGCTCGGCCCGGGCCAACGCCGCGGCGATCAGGTCGTTGCCGGCCATCTGGCGGTCGATGTCGGCCAGCCGGGCCCGGTACTCGACCACCATGCCGTCGGCCACGGCCGGCTCGTCCGCACCGACCAGGTCGAGGACCTGGACCGGTCGGCCACTGGCGGCGAGCACGGCCGCGATGTGGCCCAGACCTGCGCCGTCGCCGATCTCCGCCCGTTGGCCGGCGAAGGCCAGCTCCCAACCGTTGCCCGCCCGCCGGAACAGGTTGGCCTCGCCGGCCGGCCCGAGGTCACCCCCCGGGTCGAGGCAGCGCCTCAGCACGACCTCGGCCTGGTCGGCCAACCGTTCGACCTCCAGCCGGCGGTAGATCGTGGCCGCCTGGCCGAGCAGGTCCACGGCCCGCTCCCAGTCGCCCGGCCCTCCTCGAGCCCGCAGCAGGGCCGAGTACTGCCGGCGGGTGTGGGCGACGAGGACGGGGGCGCCGGCGGCGTAGTTGGCATCGAGTGCCCGCCGGAAGTGCTCCTCGGCGTCGTCCCAGCGACCGAGGACGTGGTCGAGCAGGGCCAGGTGGCGGGCGATCGAGCCGTGCCAGCCGGCGAACGTCGACCCGTGGGCCGCCAGGTGATGGTGGAGTGCCTCCGCGTGGTCGGGGAGGTCGAGTGCGGCCACGACCTCGGCGGCCAGGGCAGCCACCTCCACCCTCGAGGGCCGGGCTTCGAGGGTGGCGAGCTGGCGGAGGGCCTCACCATCGCGACCGAGGTCGCACAGCACCGCGCCAAGGAGCGCCTGGGCCTCAGCCGCCTCCGGGTGGGCCGCCACCAGGCCCCGCAGGAGAACGTCGGCCTCGGCGGCACGTCCCTGCTCGCGGCAACACGCGGCGGCCAGCAGGCCAGGTTCGGGGCCGGCGCCGGCCGCTCGGGCCGCCTCCGCGGCCAGGCGCTCACACTCCCTGAACCGACCGTCCACCAGGGCCAGGGAACCCCTCTGGACCAACAGCCCCCACGGCGCAGTCAACATCACCCAGTCTAGGGCGCCGCCCGTCGCCGACACGGCATGGCGTACGTCGACGACACCCTTGGTTCGGGGCACTTCCTTGGGCCTGCATCCCGGGGGTGAATGCCTCATGTGCGGAGCCGCCGCCACCTTCAGGATCACCCTCATCTCGACCAAGGAGGTACAGAGGATGAGGGCTCAACGGGGGATCGGCGGGGTTGCGGCTGCGGTGCTCGTGCTTGCCGCGTCGCTCATTGGGAGCGGTCCGGCGTGGTCAGCCAGCGCAGAGGTGCCGTTCAAAGCCACCGCCCAGGGACAGATCGCCTTCACTGGCGAGACCACGCTCGCGTGGTCAGGCGCCGGCCGCGCTCTGCAAATGGGCGAGGTGACGGGTGCCGGGAACATCACACTTACCGGTGGGGACGACAGCTGCCCCGGCGGGTTGGCCAACACCCATGTCGCCACGGTGACCGCGGCGAACGGGGCAACCCTGACGTTCACCCAGACCGATGTGTCCTGCCCGGTCAGCCCCTCCGTGTTCCATGGCACCGGCCACTGGACTGTGACGAGTGGCACCGGCCGGTTCGCCGGCGTGACCGGTCACGGCTCGGTTGTCGGTGACGCCAACCTGGCGACGGGGGCCTTCACCATCAGCTGGACCGGCGAGCTGGTGCTCTAGCCGTACCGCTGTGCCAGATGCCGGACAGCTTGGTCGGCCGCTGGCGGCGACGACCTGGGCCACTGGTAATTTCTTCGGCCTGCCCCAACCGACGCCGTAACGTTGCCGGGTAGCGTCGACCGGTTGCGGCAAGAGCCGCCACGGCACACGACCACGGCGAAGGGGCGCCGGCCCGTATTTCATTGCCGGGCAGGACCTCATGGTGAAGACCGGCGACACGACCATCAAGAGCATCACCGACCTGAACGGGAAGAAGGTCTGCCTCACTCGCACCAACCCGTTCACGGAGCCCAACGTCAAGGCGAAGGCGCCGCAGGCTGAGCTCATCGTGATGACCGCCAGCGCGCAATGCACCGATGCCCTGGCCGACGGTCGGGTGGATGCCGTGGCCTCCGCCAATGCGATCCTCCTTGCCCAAGTCGACAAGGGTGCCGGCGCGTTCCGGCTCGTCGGCATCCCGACCACCGAGGAGCCCTACGGCATCGGCGTCAAGCGTGGCGACCAGGCCTTTCGCACCTTCATCAACGACCTGCTCGAAAAGTCCTACTCGAACGGGCAATGGGCGGCCGCATACGCCGCCAATCTCGGTAGGTTCGGGTTGAAGACGCCCACTCCACCCGCCGTCGACCGTTACGTCACTGCGACCCTGGTGACGTCCACCACGCGCCCATAGGCCACGAGGTCGCGCGCCGAGACGACGGCGCACTCACTGGCCTCGCAGGTGCCTCGCCGGTGGTCGCGCTCGAGTGCGTACGCTGCGCGGAATGGACGCTCAGGCGGACGAGCTCAGGGCCAGCGGGGTGCGAGCGGTCGCGCTGACATGGGTCGACAACGCCGGGATCACGCGGGTCAAGGCGGTGCCGGTCGAACGGCTTGAGGCGGCGACGGCGAGGGGCGTGGGCATGTCGCCGGTGTTCGACGTGTACGGCAGCGACGACTCGATGACGATGAGCGACCACACCGGCGGGCCCGTCGGTGACCTCCGGCTGTTCCCCGACCTCGAACGGATCGCCGTGCTCCAGCCGGTACCCCGCTGGGCGTGGGCGCCGGCCGACCGCCGGACGCAGGAGGGTGAGCCGTACGCCGGTTGCCAGCGCACGTTCGCCCGCAACATGACGGCCCGAGCCGCCGGCGCCGGTCTGTCGCTCCAGATGGCGTTCGAGGTGGAGTGGTTCGTCGGCCTCGACGAGGGCGACGCGACAACACCGGCGTGCCGGGGACCGGCCTACGGGATGACCAGGGTGGTCGAGTTGGCGGACTACCTGGCCGACCTGCTCGATGCCCTGACCGCCGAGGGCGTTCCGGTCGACCAGCTGCATCCCGAGTACGCACCGGGACAGATGGAGCTTTCGGTCGCGGCCACGGGCCCGGTGGAGGCGGCCGACCGGCTCGTGCTGGTCAAGCAGACGATCCGCGCCGTGTCCCAGGCCTATGGCCTGCGGCCGTCGTTCGCGCCTGTCGTCGTCGCCGGGGGTGTCGGCAACGGCGGGCATCTCCATCTGTCGGTGTGGTCAGAGGGGACGAACCTGCTGGCCGGCGGCGACGGGCGGCATGGGCTCACTACCCAGGGCGAGTCGGCGCTGGCCGGCCTCTTGGAGCACCTGCCCGCCCTGTGTGCGGTCGGTGCGCCCGGGGTGGCCAGCTACCTTCGCCTGGTCCCGCAGCGTTGGGCGGGCGCCTTCAGGTGCTGGGGTCGTGAGAACCGGGAGGCCGGCCTGCGGTTGGTCACCGCCGGCTCGGCGAACGCCGAGCTGAAGTGCTTCGACCTGAGTGCCAACCCTTACCTCGTCGTCGGCGCAGCCACGGCCGTGATGTGCGCCACGTTCGACCAGGGGGCGCGGCTCCCACCCGAGGTCACCGTCGACCCGGCCTCGTTGGCGCCAGCCGACCAGCCGGCGCGACTGCCACGGTCGTTGGCCCAGGCGACCGATGCTTTGGAGCGCGACGAAGTCCTTCGGGATGCGATGGGGGAGACGCTGTTCGATGCCTTCGTGGCCGTGCGGCGGGCGGAGGTCGGGCGGCTCGGGGGCATGAGCGACGAGGACGTGGTCGCCGCCACCCGCTGGATCCATTGAGCGCCGGCGAGGTCCTCGGCGATCTGCCGCTGATCGATGCGCATTGCCATGCGCTGCTGGCCCAGACGCCGGCGGACATCGAACTTCTCCTCACCGAGGCCGACCGGCCGAACTCGGCCTGGCACAGCCCGGTGGGACTGGCCGTCCGCCGATGGTGCGCGCCGGCCCTCGGCCTACCGGCACGTACGTCCACCATCGACTACCTCCGCCGGCGGCGGGAGCTGGGTGATGACGACGTCACGTCAAGGAGGGACCATCCGGTGCTGCTGCGGTTCCTCCTGCGGGACCCCGGTCGTCGTTCCTCCTGCGGGACCCCGGTCGTCGTTCCGCCGTATCACGCGGACGCGCTGGCGCGTGACCGCCGGGCGTTCATGCTCCCTTCTGCTCGGAAACTGACCCCCCCCCCGGCAGGCAGCCCAGCCCGTCACTGGGGTTGCAACCACAATTGGTCCCGAGACTCGCCGCTGCAACCTAACGGGGTCCGCGCAGGTCCGAACGAGGAAGCCTCAAGACCGCGTCGCCGGGTGCCGACCATTCCTCCGTGGGCGGCCACTTGCGAGTCACTT
>JAHFUR010000045.1 GCA_023264995.1 Acidimicrobiia bacterium
GTGCACCGCGGCGGTCACCGACACGGTGCAACCGTCGCAGCTGCCACCGACCATCCAGATCAGGTAGATCTTCTCCAGCGGCCCCAGGCGGATGCGGCTGGAGTCGGGCTCGATGGCCCGGGAGCGCACGCCGATGGGGGCCATCGGGTCGAGGGGGTTGTCACGCCAGTTCTCGATGCCGGGGGCGCCGGCGGGGACGACAGTGCCCTCGGCGCCCTCAGGAAGGACGATCTCCCGCGACCCGCCCGCGGTGCGGCGCCGGATCGTCGGTGCGGCGGTGGTAGCCCGGCCTCTGGTCGACGGCATGAAAAGAACCCCCCGTTTTCCTCGTTTGGTAGATGTAGACTACACCTATCTGGTCCCACCGGTCAGGAAAGATTGGTGGAATCGGACAGGGTGTTGCGCAGTTCACTGAGCTGGTCAGACGTACCCGGCAGTTCCAGCAGTCCGCAGTATCGCAGTGACGGCACCCCGTCGACCAGACCGGTCCTTGTCGCACGCTGACTTCCAGGAGGCTCAGTGGAAGAAGTCATGCACCCCCCGAAGTCAGAGGCGCTCCGAGCGCTCTACTGGCGGAGCGAGATCCTGCAGGTCATGTTCTGGCTCAAGGGCGAAGGCTTCGGCGACCAGGTCGATGCCACGCTGCTCGAACGCTTCCTGGGCGTCGACTCCCACATCGGCGTGCAGTACCTCGACCGGCTGCTCATCGAGGGCTACGTCGAACGGGTCGGGGAGCGCTACCGCCTGTCCGAGGCCGGCGCCCGCGAGGGTGGCCTGGAGTTCGCCGCATCCTTCGAGGAGCTCATGAAGCCGACCCACGGCGAGTGCAGCGCCGACTGCTGGTGCCACAACTCGCCCGACGAGGCCGATGCGTGCATGCGGGACCGGGCCATGAAAGAGCAACTGCACGAGCACGAGCACTGACCGATACTGAAATGGCAGCCGGCACTGAATTTGCAGCCAGCACCGAACTTGCAGCCAGCACCGAACTTGCAGCCAGCACTGAAATCTCACCTACTCACGTCGCAGCCCACGGACCGGGAGGGTCAATGAAGGTACGCAGCACCGAGGAGCCGCAGGGAGGGCTGCCGCGCAACTACCTGCGGGCCAGCCTGCTCCTGCTCATCGCGGAAACGCCGGCTCACGGCTACGACCTGTTGGAGCAGATTGCCCAGCTCGGCCTGCGCAACGTGGACCCGGGTGGCCTGTACCGCGCCCTGCGGGTCATGGAGCAGGACGGCCTGGTGGCCTCGTGGTGGGAGCACTCCACCGCCGGCCCGGCCCGCCGCAGCTACCGCCTGACCGACGAGGGTGTCGAGTGGCTGCACGCCTGGGCCGGCGCCCTGCGTGAGGGCCGGCGCTTCCTGTCGGCCTACCTGGCCCGGTACGACAAGATCACCGATCGCGCCCCCGTGGAGAGCCTGACCACGTGACAACGCTGCGTGTTGCCGTTGCCGGGAAGGGCGGGGCCGGCAAGACCACCCTCTCCTCCACCATGGCCCGGCTCTTCGCCCGGCAGGGTCACGACGTCATCGTCGTCGACGGCGACAGCAACCCCAACGTGGCCACCGCCCTCGGCATCGGCCGGGACCTGGCTGAGGCCATCCAGCCCCTGCCCATGGGGCTCGTCTCCCGCAACCTCAACGGGAAGGCGGCCCTCAAGGAGCCGGTCATGGACATCGTGACCCGCTTCGGGGGCCTGGCCCCCGATGGGGTGCACGTCCTGAAGATGGCCATGCCCGCCCACGCCGATGAGGGCTGCCTGTGCTCGGCCCACGCCACGGTGAGCGCCCTCCTGGCCGACATCGAGGAGCTGGAGAACACCATCAGCATCCTCGACCTGGAGGCGTCGCCCGAGCACCTCAGCCGGGGCACCACCCGCCATGTCGACGCGTTGCTCCTCGTCGTTGAGCCCTACTACCGCTCGTTCGAGACGGCCAAGCGCATGGCCGCCCTGGCCGCCGAGCTGCCCATCCCCCGGGTGGGCGTGGTGGCCAACAAGCTGCGCTCCCCCGACGACGCCTCGGCCATCGCCGAGTACTGCGAGCGCCACGGCCTCATCCTCGAGGCCGAGCTCCCGTGGAGCACCCAGGTCCTCGATGCCGACAAGGCCGAGATCCCCCTGATCGACTTCGACCCGGCCAGCCCGGTCATCGCCGCCGTCCGCAAGCTCACCGACAAGCTGGTGGCCCTCAAGGACTGACCCGTTCTTTGTCCGCTCGACTACCCCTGCGGTGCCTCAGCGGACAAAGGATCAGGCGGCAGACGGAGTGGGGTTGCCCCGCGACCGGGAGACGGCGAGCCACATGAGGCCGCAGGCCACGCCGGCGCCGATGGCCATGCCGGAGACCAGGAACACCCAGCCGGCGATGCCGTTGCCGCTCGACGCCGGCGTCCCGGTGTCGGCGGTGGGGCCGCCGAGCTGGACCGACGCGGTGTAGATGTCCTCGGATTGGGTGTTGGGGCGGCCGTTGCGGGTGTCCTGCCAGGCGATGTAGGCCGCCGAGTCGGTGGAGGTGATGCCCACGTTGATGTTCACGCCGATGGCGCCGGCGTAGACCCCGATGGAGCGGTCGATCGAGCGGTCGGTGACCCGGATGTTGCGGGAGAACGTGCGGCCCTGGTCGGTGGACGACGCGTAGAACACGTCCTGGACGCCCGCGCCGCTCCCGGTCCGGGGGCTGAAGCGGTAGTCGTACCAGGCGATGTCGATGCGGCCGTTGGGGGCCACGGCGATCCCGGGCAGCTCATGGTTGACGCCGCTCTGCGGGCCCTCGTTCACCACGACCTTCTTGGACCAGGTGCGCCCGCCGTCGGTGGAGGCCGAGAAGTACACGTCGACCCTGTCCTTGCCGTCGCGGTTGGCCTCGAAGTTCAGCGGGTCGGGGTACTGGTGCCACACCGCATACAGGGCGCCGGAGTTGAGGTCGACGGCCAGGGGGGCCGCCCGGTACACCCGCTGGTTGCCGGGGTCGATGTTGTTGCGCTCCCACGTCTTGCCGTTGTCGGCCGACCAGGCGTGCACGAGGGGCGTGGGGTTGCGCCGGCCGTTGATGCGGGCCTGGGTGGGGTCCCAGGCCTCGGTGCCGACGCCGCGCGACCAGAAGGTGGCGTGGACCACGCCCTTGGTGTCGACGACCAGGAACGTGTAGTCGGCGCCCACCCCGCCGTTGATCTCCACCGGCGCCCCGAAGGTCTTGCCGCCGTCGGTGGAGGCGGCCACCATGGTGCGGATCGGGTCCTTCTCGTTGCTCCAGTCGCCCTGGGCCCACCCGACGTAGACGTTGCGGGGGTTGACGGGGTCGACGGCGCCGGAGGGGGCGTCGATGTAGGCGGTCTGGGTGCTGCCCTCCTTGCCGGCGGCGACGAGCACGGTGGTGAACGTGCGCCCGCCGTCGGTGGAGCGGGCCAGGTAGGAGTTGCGGGGGATGTCCTCCCGGACGTCGGTGGTGCTCGTCGGGCGGTCCGACGACGCCAGCTTGGCCGGGTCGTTGGCGGCGAAGGCCACGTTGAGGACGCCGTCGCGGTCGAAGAAGGGCTGGATGCTGGGCCCGAACTCGGCGCCGATGGAGCAGTCGGTGAACGGCTTGACCATGAACGGCCCGCCGAGCGACCAGCTCCGCCCCCCGTCCGAGGAGATGTGCACCACGCACTCGCGGGTGCCGCGGGCGTCGACCTCGCCGATGACCAGCTCACCGTTGGTGGGGTTCCGGGTCATCAGCGGGACGATGTGGGCCCGGACGCTGTTGGGGTTGTCGGTGACCTGGACCGCACCGGTGACCCGGGGCGCCGGCGCGTCCTGGCCGGCGCCGGCCGGCGGGACCAGCAGGACCGGGGCGATGGCGACGACACCAAAGGCGGCGGCGCCAAGGGCGCGACCCGCCCACCGGCGGAGGTTCGTGGTCAACGGAGGGTGGGTGCCGTCAGTCGCGACGGGATGCGGCGGCCGCCGGCGCCGTGCTGGTTCGGGTGGCCCGGGCCGCAGCCACGATGCCGCTGCCGAACAGGAGGAGGCCGAGCACACCGAGACCGACCAGCAGGGCCAGGGGTGCGCCGGAGCTGCCGCCGGAGGCGTTGGCCGCAGGCGCCTGCGACGCCAGCGCCGGCGCCGGGGTGGCGCTGCCGGCGCCGCCGACGACCTGGAACTGGGCCCGGGACGGCGTGCCCGACGTGTCGGCGCCCTTGGCGTCGCGCAGCATGGCCACGATCACGTAGTTGTCAGGGGCGGCCTGGGGGATGGTGATGCTGGCCGAGATGTTGCCGACCTTGTCGGGGATGGCCTCGGCCAGGACCGGCCCGTCGAGGGCGTTCCAGCGCAGCTGCACGCCGGTGGTCACGCCCGAGGGCATGCGGTAGGACGAGCCGGTCACGGTGACCACGTCGCCGGCCTTCCCGGAGGTGGCGCTCAGGTTGAGGGTGGCCAGGTTGGTGCAGGCGAAGGCCGCCGCACCTACCACCACGGCAATCGCTGCGCCGATCACGCTGGCCCACGCCACGCCACGTCGAACGACCATGTCAACCCCCATGTGTGCGGCCGGCCCCACTCCGGCTCTTGCCACAAATCTACGCCCCGCCGGCGCCGGCGGCAAGGGCCGACGGCCGCCGGCCTACATGAAGTTGCGGGTGTGGAGCTCGGCCAGCTCGGCCGCTTCGTCGGGGTCGAAGCCCAGCTTGGCCAGGCGCCGGCGCCGGCCTTCGTCCATGTCGGCTTCGAGGGCCTGCACCCGGGCGAAGCCCTCGGCGATGGCCGCCGGCGTGAAGGCGCCGGCGGCCAGGACGACGAGGGCGTCGAACACCTCGGCGTTGAGGCCGGCGGTGGAGGCCAGGGCGTCGTGGCGGCGGCGGACGGCGGTGGCCAGGCGGGCGTGCAGGGTGGGGTCGGTGGCCAGCACCGCCTCCATGTGGGCCATGCCGAAGGCCACGTGGCGGGCCTCGTCGGCCAGGGCCAGGTGGGTGACCCGGCGGGTGACGGGGTCGGGCGCGAAGCGCTCGAGGAACGACAGGAGCGACAGGAACGTGCCCTCCCCCAGCACCGAGAGCAGGAAGTGGGCCAGGGCGAAGTCGGGCTCCTCGATGAGGGTGAGCAGCGAGGCCTGCCCGCCGGCGGTCGACAGCCCGAGGGGGATGCCCTTCAGCTCGGCCCGGCGGGTGAAGACCTCCACGTGGCGGGCCTCGTCGGCCACCTGCACGGCCAGCACGGCCACCACCTCACGGAAGTGGGGGTGGATCTGGCCGAGGAACCGGGCCGGCACGACCAGCGCGGCGTTCTCGTTCTCGATCAGGTAGGTCATGACCTGGACGACGGCGGCCTCGACCTCGGCCGGCAGCTCGAAGGGCTCGTCCCAGTCGACGGCGGTGGCCGGGTCCCACTGCGAGGCGACGGCCTGGCGGTAGATTCCGGCGGCGGCCGCGGTCCAGACCTCGTCCTTGTCGTCGAGGGCGAAGGGGAAATCGGGCCCGCCGGCCTCGACCAGGGCGCCCCGGGCGGCCACACCCCAGTGCCCCGGGGCATGGGCGGCCACGGCGTGGCGGCCGCCGGCGGCCCGGGCCCCCCGCCGGTGGGCGCCGGCCGCCGAGCCCCGTACAACGTACGGCCAGTCGAACCGGTGGCCCTGGGCCCGGCACCAGGCCCGGAGGTGGACGGCCAGCTCTGGGGCCCGGCCCCGCACCTCCACGGCCTGGCCGACGGGCACGGCGGCCAGGGCTCGCTTCAGGAGGAGGTGGCCACCCTGGTCGAGGCCCAGGCCCTCGAGGTCGACGACGTTCAGGGCCGGTAGTCCTCGGCGGTGACGTTGCCGCCGGCGTCGTAGAACCCCACCTCGTCGACGGCCCGTTCGAGCTGGGCGTACCCGCTGGTGCGGCCGTCACGCCACGCCTTCAGGCCTTCGAGGTCGAGGAGCGGACGGACCTGGGGGTCGTCGTAGCTCATGCCCAGCAGCAGGGCGCGGAACTGCTCGACCAGGTCGGCGGGGGCGCCGGCGACGACCGTGAAGTTGCAGTGGTCGTAGGGCGGGGTCTGGGCCAGGATGCGGGTGGACCCGGCCGGCATCGTCCCCTCGACGCCGAACAGCAGGTGGTTCCCGTCGATCATGCAGGCGGCGTCGGCCGCGCCCGACACCAGGGCCCGGGCCGCGTCGCGCTCACCGCCGACGTGGTCGCCGTGCTTGCCCACCCCGATGTCGTGGACCTGGACCTTCACGTCGTCGACGCCCAGCGAGCGCAGGTAGGAGAGGGGGATCAGGGTGGCCTGCGGCGAGTCGACCGCCCCCACGGCCACGGTGAGGCCGGTGAGGTCGGCCACCGACTCGATACCCGAACCGGCCCGCACGACCACGACCGAGGTCAGGTCGCAGTCGGTGTCGCGCATGGCCACCGCGGTGACCGGGCCCATCCGGGCGGCCCGCACCCATGCCAGCGGGGAGTTCCAGGCCACGTGCACGTGCCCAGCGAGCAGGGCCTCCACCTGGCGCTCGTAGTTGGAATAGAGCACGTAGTCGAAGGCCAGGCCCTGGGCCGCGAACCAGTCGCGGAAGCCGTCCCAGATGGTGACCACCTTGGGGTCGTAGGCGACGGCCCCCATCAGCAAGGTGCCGGCCACTAGAAGAGGGGGAGGCCGCAGGCGATCCGGCCGATGAACTCGTGCAGCGTGTCGGTGGTGGGGGCCATCACCGAGGCGGCCCGGGCGTCGCGGAAGTTGCGCTCCACCCCGACCTCCTTGCGGAAGGCGGCGCCGCCGCAGACCCGCATGGCCAGGTCGGTGACCTCGATCGCCGTCTCGCTGGCGAAGGCCTTGACCTCGAGGACCCGCAGGGTGGCGTCGGCCCGGCCCGTCTCCAGGGCGGTGAGGGTGTCGAGCAAGAGGGCCTCGGCCGCGTCGGTGCGGATGCGCATCCGGGCCACGTTGGCCCGCACCACCGGGTTGTCGGCCATCGACTGGTCGAGGTGCTCGAAGCGGGTGGCGCCGGCGTGGGCGCCGGTCTTGGCCGTGGCCGAGCTGGCCGTGCCGATCGAGAAGCCCGAGTTCATGACCTGGAAGTAGGGCAGGGCGACCCCCAGCATGATGTCGAAGCCGCCGCCGTCGGCGCCGAGCATGGCCGACGCCGGCAGCTCGACCCCGGACGCGCTCATGGGGCTCGACGAGTTGCCCCGCAGGCCCAGGCCGTCGAACGGGCCCCCGACCTTGAGGCCCTCGGCGCCGGCGGGCATCAGCCAGATGGTGCTGGCCCCCTCGGCGGCCAGCGGCTTGCTGGACCACACGTAGCCGTCGGCCTCGCCGGCGGAGGTGACCCAGCTCTTCTGGGCGTCGAGGGTGACGGTGCCGCCGGAGGCGGTGGCCGTCGACATCGGGGCCCAGAACATGCTGCGCGACCCGACCTCGGAGAAGGCCAGGGTGGTGATGTAGTCGCCGGCGGCGATGCGCTCGCGGACGTCGGCGAGGCCGGCTGCCTCTGATGTGGAGGCCTCGATCACCGCGGTGCCGGCGTAGTGCATCATCAGCACCATGGCGGTCGAGCCGCAGTGCTCGGCGACGGCCTGGACCACGGCGGCGGCGGCCCGGTGGCCTTCGCCGCTGCCCCCCACCTCGGGGGCGCTGATCAGGCCGAGCAGGCCGGCCCGGCCCAGGGCGTCGAGGGCGGCGCGGGGATAGGCGCCGGTGCGGTCGATCTCGGCGGCCGCCGGGCCGACGACATCGGTGAGCACGGGCGCGAGGCGCGCCAGGTAGGCGGGCACGGCCGCGGTTTCGGGTGACATGACTGGGTTTCCTCCTGGTGGTGGGTGGACGGGAGAGGTGGAGCCTCTCGACCGCCCGGACCAGGAGGCTGGCTCAGCCTGGCTGGCGCTGGGCGGTCCGGAGCTTCGCCCGACCGGGCGAACTCACACGACGCGCTCAGCGACTCTTCATTGACCGCTCTCTCTTCGGGGACATGCCCGCGCATTGTCGCACAGCGGGGCCAAGAAAGGCACCCGCCCCCGGGCCTATAGATGTATATTGTATCTATCCGGTTTCCAGCTACCACTTCGAGCGGCACCCGATGACGTCCTCGGCTCCCAAGTCCGAGCAGCTACGCGTCCTGTTCTGGCGGAGCGAGATCCTGGCCGTCATCTACTGGCTGTACGGCGAAGGCCTGGGCGACATTGTCGACCTCGACCTGATCCGCACCTACCTGGGCGCCGGCGCCGGCGAGAACCTGGCCGCGTACGTCGAGCTGCTGGTGGCCGACGGCTCGCTGGTGCGCGACGGCGAGTGGTACGCCCTGTCGGCCCGGGCCCGGGCCGAGGGCGAGGCCCAGTTGGCCACCGCGTTCACCGATCTCGTCCACCCCGTCGCCAGCGAGTGCAACGACGAATGCTGGTGCCACACCTCCCAGGCCGAGGCCGACGCATGCGCCCGCGCCCGCAGGGCCCCCGTCCGTGACCACGAGGCAGGAAAGGCCACGAAATGAGCATGACGTCCACCGATTCCAACGGCGCGCTGCCCCGGCACTACCTCAAGCCCTGCCTGCTCCTGCTCTTGGCCGAGGGCCCGTCCCACGGCTACGAGCTGCTGGAGCAGGTCCGGCGCATGGGCATCAAGGGGGCGGAGCCGGGCGGGCTGTACCGCTACCTGCGGGCCATGGAGAAGGAGGAGATGGTCTCCTCGTGGTGGGAGCCGTCCCAGGCCGGGCCGGCCCGGCGCACCTACGTGCTCACCGAGTACGGCCGCAACGGGCTCAACGAGTCGGTCCAGAGCCTCCGCGACGTGCGGGAGATCCTGGTCACGCTGCTCGACCGGTTCGACACGCTGCCCACCAAAGTCGCCGTATCCCGGCCCTGAAAGATCACCTCCCAGGTGAGAGACTGGGAGTCCGAACCCGTTTTCCTTCCCAGCTTTTGGAGGTACGCAGATGTGTCTCGGGATCCCCGGCCAAGTGGTCGAGATCATCGACCCGGCCGATCACCGGGCCACCGTCGACGTCGACGGAGTTCGTCGTGAGGTCAACGTCGGCCTGGTGATGGGCGATGCCGGCGGGCTCAAGGTCGGCGACTGGGTGCTCATCCACGTCGGGTTCGCCATGACCAAGATCGACGAGGAGGAGGCGGCCAGCACCCTCGACTTCATCAAGCAGCTCGGTAGCGTCTACGACGACGAGATCCGCGACCTGAGCGCCGACGTGCAGCTATGAAGTTCGTCGACGAGTACCGCGACCCGGCGGCTGCCCGCCAGATCCTGAGCCACATCACCGACCTGGCCAAGGACGGCCACTACAAGTTCATGGAGGTGTGCGGCGGCCACACCCACACCATCTACAAGCACGGCATCGAGAACGTCCTGCCCGAGACGGTGGAGCTGGTCCACGGCCCGGGGTGCCCGGTGTGCGTGATCCCCATGGGCCGGGTCGACGACGCCATCGCCGTGGCCGAGACGCCGGGGGTGATCTTCACCTCCTTCGGCGACATGATGCGGGTCCCCGGCGGCAACGGCAACCTCCTCGAGGCCAAGGCCCGGGGCGCCGACGTGCGGATGGTGTACTCGCCGCTCGACGCCTTGCGCATCGCCATGGCCAACCCGGACAAGAAGGTCGTCTTCTTCGCCGTCGGGTTCGAGACCACGGCCCCGTCCACCGCGGTCACGGTGATGAAGGCCATGCAGAAGGGCGTCACCAACTTCAGCCTGTTCTGCAACCACGTCACGATCGTCCCGCCGCTGAAGGCCATCCTCGACTCCCCCGACCTGCGCCTCAACGGCTTCCTGGGCCCAGGCCACGTGTCGACGGTCATCGGCAACCGGCCCTACCGGTTCGTGCCCCAGCAGTACGGGCTGCCCCTGGTCACCGCCGGCTTCGAGCCCCTCGACATCCTGCAGGCCATCCTCATGCTCCTGCGCCAGATCGACGAGGGCCGCTGCGAGGTCGAGAACCAGTACACCCGGGCCGTGCCCGAGCACGGCAACCCCAAGGCCCTCGAGATCCTGGCCGAGGTCTTCGAGCTGCGCCCCCACTTCGAGTGGCGGGGCCTGGGCTTCATCTCCCAGTCCGCCCTCAAGCTGCGGGAGAAGTACGCGGCCTGGGATGCCGAGCTGCTCTACGAGGTGCCCGGCGTGCGGGTGGCCGACCCCAAGGCCTGCCAGTGCGGCGAGGTCCTCAAGGGCGTCATCAAGCCCTGGGAGTGCAAGGTGTTCGGCACCGCGTGCACGCCCGAGACCCCCATCGGCACCTGCATGGTGTCCTCCGAGGGGGCGTGCGCCGCCTATTACAACTACGGCCGGTTCACCAAGCACCAGACCGTGCCGGTGGAGCTGGGCCGCACACCGCAACCGGTATGACCGGCCCGGGCGACGACGGCTCGCGCCAGGACTACGCCCACGAGGACGAAGTCCTCGAGCGGATCGAGGCGTGGCGCCGGCGCCGGCCCAAGCTGAAGGACGAGTTCATCAACTCGGCCCACGGGGCCGGGGGCAAGGCGTCGGCCGCCCTGATCGACGCCGTCTTCCTCGAGGCCTTCCGCAACAAGTCGCTGGAAACCATGGCCGACGGGGCCGTGCTGGAGCTGCCCGGCGGTGACCGGGTGGCCTTCTCCACCGACGGGTACGTCGTCAAGCCCCGGCGCTTCCCGGGCGGCTCCGTGGGCGACCTGGCCGTCAACGGCACGGTCAACGACCTGGCCATGATGGGCGCCGTCCCCCAGTGGCTCTCGGCCAGCTTCATCATCGAGGACGGGTTCTCCATCACCGAGCTGCGCGACCTGGTGGCCGACATGGCCGCCGCCGCCCGCAAGGCCGGCGTGCAGATCGTCACCGGCGACACCAAGGTGGTCAACAAGGGCGCGTGCGACGGCGTCTACATCACCACCGCCGGCGTCGGCGTCATCCCCGCCGGCATCCGCCTCGACGCCAAGTCGGTCCGCCCGGGCGACAAGGTGCTGGTGTCGGGCAAGATCGGCGACCACGGGGTGGCCGTGCTCATCGCCCGTGGCGACCTGGCCCTCGAGGCCGACATCCCCACCGACTCCGCCCCCCTGGGCGAGCTGGTCGAGCATCTGCTGGCCGCCGCGCCCAACACCCGGTTCCTCCGCGACCCCACCCGGGGCGGGGTGGCCACCGTGCTCAACGAGCTGGCCCGCGAGGCCGAGGTGGCCGTCGTCATGCAGGAGTCGGCCCTGCCCATCCGCAACATCGTCAACGGCGCCTGCGAGATCCTGGGCATCGACCCGCTGTACGTGGCCAACGAGGGCAAGCTGGTCGCCGTCGTGCCGGCCGAGGAGGTCGACGCCGCCCTGGCCGCCCTCCAGGCCCACCCCTTCGGCGTCGATGCCGCCGTCATCGGTGAGATCCGCGACGACCCGCCGGGCATCGTGATCCTCAACACCATCTTCGGGGGCAACAGAATCGTCGACATGCTCGTCGGCGACCCCCTCCCCCGCATCTGCTGAGGCACCAGACGCCTCCGGAGCGCCGGCGGCTGCGGGTCACCGGCACCGTCCAGGGCGTCGGGTTCCGGCCGTTCGTCTACCGGCTGGCCGCCGACCTGGGCCTGACCGGGTGGGTGGGCAACGACAGCCTGGGCGTGGTCGTCGAGGCCGAGGGGCCGGCGCCGGCGCTCGACCGGCTGGCCGCCCGGCTGGTCGACGAGGCGCCGCCGCTGGCCCGGGTGGTGACGCTGACGGCGGAGCCGCTGGCGGTCACGGGCGGGACCGGCTTCACCATCGTCGACAGCCGGGCCGCGGGGGCGCCGGCGGTGGCCGTGCCCGTCGACGTGGCCACCTGCGCCGACTGCGAGCGGGAGCTGTTCGACCCGGCCGACCGCCGGTCCGGCTACCCGTTCATCAACTGCACGAACTGCGGCCCCCGGTACACGATCATCCGGTCCATCCCCTACGACCGGGCGGCCACCACCATGGCCGGCTTCGCCATGTGCGCCGACTGCCGGCGGGAGTACACCGACCCGGCCGACCGGCGGTTCCACGCCGAGCCGACGTGCTGCCCGGTGTGCGGGCCCCAGCTCTCCCTGGTCGGCCCCGACGGGGGCGTGCTGGCCAAGGCGGCCGACGCCCTCGGCGCCGCCGTCGCCATGCTGTGCGCCGGCCGGGTCCTGGCCGTCAAGGGCCTGGGCGGCTACCACCTGGCCTGCGACGCCACCGACGCCGGCGCCGTCGGGGAGCTGCGCCGGCGCAAGCAGCGCGACGACAAGCCCTTCGCCCTGCTCGTCGACCTGCCGGCGGCCCGGGCCCTCTGCGAGCTGTCGCCCGAGGCCGAGGCGGAGCTGACCTCGCCCCGCCGGCCCATCGTGCTGGCCCCCCGCCGGCCCGACGCCGCGGTGGCCGCCGGCGTCGCCCCCGGGCTGCCCGAGCTGGGGCTGATGCTGGCCTACACGCCGGTCCACCTCCAGCTGCTGGCCGGGTGCCGGCGCCCGCTGGTGATGACCAGCGGCAACCTGTCCGACGAGCCCATCGCCCACGACGACGCCGACGCCCTGGCCCGCCTCGGCCCCCTCGTCGACGCCATCCTCACCCACGACCGCCCCATCCACATCCGCTGCGACGACTCCGTCGTCCGGGCGGGCACCCGGGTGCTTCGCGCCACGCCCGCCCGTGGCGGCGGGGGCCCCAGCCCCGCCGCCGCGCCGGGCCCGCATGGTACGCGGCCCCAGATGGTGCGGCGCTCCCGGGGGTACGCCCCCGAGCCCATGGCCTTGCCGACCGCGGCGGCGTGCCACGTGCTGGCCGTGGGGGCGGAGCTGAAGAGCACGGTGGCGGTGGCCAAGGGCGCCACGGTGGTGGCCAGCCACCACATCGGCGACCTCGAGCACCTGGCCGCCTACCGGTCCTTCCTCCAGGCGGTCGACCACCTCTGCCGCCTGACCGGGGTCACGCCGGCGGTGGTGGCCCACGACCTGCACCCCGAGTACCTCTCGACCAAGTTCGCCGCCGACCTCGACCTGCCGGCGGTCGGCGTGCAGCACCACCACGCCCACATCGCCTCGTGCCTGGTGGAGCACGGCCGGACCGAGCCCGTGCTCGGGCTGGCCTTCGACGGCCTGGGCCTGGGCACCGACGGCACGGCGTGGGGCGGCGAGCTGCTGGTGGCCGACCTCGACGGCTTCCGGCGGGTCGGCCACCTGCGCCCGGTGGCCCTCCCCGGCGGGGACCGGGCCGCCCGCGAGCCGTGGCGGATGGCCATCGCCTGGCTGGCCGCCACCCTGGGCGACGGCGAGGCCGAGCGCTACGGCCGGAGCGTCGACGACCGGTGGGCCGCCGTGCTCGACCTGGCCCACCGGGCCGACGTGCTGCGCACGTCGAGCGCCGGCCGCCTCTTCGACGCGGTCGCCGCCCTCCTCGGCCTGCGGGCCCACATCACCTACGAGGCCCAGGCCGCCATCGAGCTGGAGGCGGCGGCGGCCGGCCAGCCCCTCGACGGCCCCGGAGGCTACGAGCTGGAGGTGACCGCCGGCGGCGCCGACGGGATGCTGGTGCTCGACCCCGGCCCCCTGCTGGCCCGGGTGCTGGCCGACCGGGACCGGGGCGTGGACGCCGGCGCCATCGCCGCCGGCTTCCACGCCGGCCTGGGCCGGGGGGCGGCGGCGGCCGCGGCCCGGGCCGCCGCGGCCAACGGCCTCGGCACCGTGGCCCTGAGCGGCGGGGTGTTCCAGAACGCCCGCCTCACCGCCGTCGTGGT
The DNA here is from genome assembly GCA_023264995.1 of Acidimicrobiia bacterium. GTDB lineage: Bacteria > Actinomycetota > Acidimicrobiia > Acidimicrobiales > AC-14 > CADCTB01. Next base: position 13,652 of record JAHFUR010000045.1, read on the forward strand.
CGCCGAGCTCGAAGCCGCCGGCCTCGACGTGCTGGTCCACCGCCACCTCCCCCCGAACGACGGCGGGGTCAGCGTGGGCCAGGCGGCCATTGCCGCCCGCCGGGCGCCGGCGGGTTAGAAGCCGCAGCACCCCAGCGGTTACGCTTCTGTCCTACCCATCACGGCGCCGGGCATTTGCTATCGACGCGCCGGTCTGAGAGGAGCAACACATCAACATCAAGAGTGGTTCACACGCGATCGGTCCCGAGAACGGCAAGCTGCTGATCAGGAGCTACAAGGACGGCATGGGGGCCAAGCTGGCCCACGACCTGGTCCTGACCGCCACCCGGTGGAACGGTTCGCTCAACGTCGACGCCGACAACCCGGCGGCATCGAGTGCGGACCTCACCATCGACGCCCGGTCGATCGAGATCGTCGAGGCCGTCGGCGGCGTGATGTCGCTCAGCGACAAGGACCGCAAGAAGATCGCCAAGAACATGGAGGACGACGTCCTCCTCTCGAACAAGTTCCCGACGCTCACCTTCGTGTCCTCGTCGGTGGCCGGCGCCGAGCCGAACTTCACCGCCGCCGGCACCATGACCATCGTGGGCACCAGCCGCCCGGTGAACGTGGCCATCAACGTCAACGGCACCACCGTGACGGCCAAGGCCACCATCTCCCAGAAGGACTTCGGCATCAAGCCGTTCTCGGCCATGATGGGCGCCATCAAGCTGCGCGACGACGTCGACTTCGAGCTGACCGTCACCCTGCCCTCGGCCTAGCCGGGGTAGGACCAGACAAACGAAAGGGCCCGGCTGGCGAGTGCCAGCCGGGCCCTTCTACGTCGGTGCTACCAGCCCTTGTTGCCGGTGAGCTTGCCGTACACCTGGTGGAGGTACGGCGACTGCTTGCGCTGGCCCCGCTCCGACGGGCGGGGGTACCGCTCGTAGTCCCGCCGCAGGAGGCGGTAGTAGATCCGGGCGTCGTGGTCGAAGGCGTCGCCGGCCACGAACGACCCGCCCTGGGGGTCGGGCGTGATCGAGCCCTGGTTCTCAGCCCACAGCCGGGCCGCCTCCTCGGGCGTGCTGGCGTCGGGCTGGTTGGCCCGCATGTACTCCATGACGGGGGCGATGGCCTGGGCGAACTCCTCGGCCGCCACCCGGTCGCGCTCGGCGGCGCTGGTCTCGCCCGAGAACATCAGCACCCGCTGGAGCAGGCCACCCGTGCCCGTGTCCGGGTCGCGCGACGGCGGCGGCGCGGCGGGCATGTACCGCTGCGGGAGCTGGAAGTCGCCGGCGCCGCTGGGCGGGGAATAGGTGGCGCCCTGGTCGTAGCCCGACATGGACCCGTACGACCTGGGCATGTTGGGCAGCGGCGGGGTGGGCGGGGAGTAGACGAAGCCGGCGTTGGTGGGCGCCTCCGGGTCGGCGGTGCCGCCGACGGCCACCATCTCCTGGGAGCTGGTGGCCTCCTCCGCTGCGCCGCCCTTGCGGCCCTTCTTGATCAGCGATGCCATGGCGCTAGGTGGCGGCGACGTAGCTGGTGGTGGTGTACGCGGTGGCGAAGTCGGCGCCGGAGCGTTCGCCCCACGCCAGCAACTGCTTGGCCGCCTGGTCGATAGCCGTCACGTCGTTGAGGATGATGCCGACGTACTTGGGCACCGGGTCGGTCTGGTACACGATGGACTTGACGCCCACGATGACCGTGCCCAGCGTGTAGCTCACGTGGTTCAGCGTGGCCGAGATGATGATGAGGTAGAGGGCGATGGCGGCCACGATGATGGCCACCCCCAGAAGCGTCACGACAGTGGCAGCGCCCATGGTGTCCTTTCTGCGAACGAGCGGTGGATGGGGAGAGGGGTTATTGGGGCAGCAGCCGGGCGAGAGCCAGGCCGTACCGGGTCACGTTGAGCCGGGCCGAGCCGGTGAGCTCACAGGACCGGATCAGGTTCGGGACGCAGTCGAGCGTGCCCGTCAGCTTGACCCCGTGGTCCAGCACGTCATCGACGTACTTCTTAATCTCGAACACGGGCCGCAAGACCCGGTTGAGGAACAGCAGGCACACAGGTGCCACCACCGCGATGAGCACGATGTTTCCGATCCACCACAAAGCCACTGACGACTACCTCCAATGCGGCCGGGATGCCTACAGGTCGGGATTGTATGACGACCTCAAAGGGGGGCGAAAGAGTGTGCAGAACATAGAGCGCGGTCGGCCAGTGTTCTGAACATAGAGTGCCCTAACATCCTCAAGGGGCGCGCCGGGCCAACCGGCCGATTTCCGGGAAATAGGCGCCGACTTGGGTGGTGAATTGACCACCGCCAGCGGTCAAGGCGCCGAACCTCAGCGGGCGAGCCCTAGCGGGCGAGGATGAGGCGCGAGCAGATCGAGCAGTAGAAGTCGGTCTGGTCGAGCCGCTCCCGCCAGCCGTCGGGCAGCCACTGGATGCTCTTGCACTCCCGGCAGGTGATCTTGTTGGTGTGCAGGGCCTCGCCCATGCCGGCGAGGGCCAGCTTGGCCCCGCCCGACTTGGGCCGGCTGATGGCCTTGCCCTGGCGGGTGCTCTCCTCCTTGGCCCGGCGCACCTCTTTGGCGTGGGCCTCGGCCTGGGCCCGGTGGCGGACCACCTCGTGCCAGGGGGTGGCCGACGCGGCCCGGGCGGCCCGGGTGCGGGCCACCGAGTTCTCCCCGGCGCTGTTGTTGCTGCCCCGGAAGAAGGCGTAGGCGTCGTTGACCTCGCCCATGCGCCGCTCGGCTTCCTTCTGGACGGCGGCCGGCGCGCTGGCGAAACGGTCGGGGTGGAAGATCTGGGCCAGCACCCGGTAGGCGGCGGTGATCTCGGCCGGCTTGGCCTTGGGCCCGATCCCCAGGATCTCGTAGGGGGTCATACCCTCACCCCTGGGCCCGGCGCGCGACGGCACTGGCGCTGGCGCTGGCGTGGCGCGAGAGCCCCGAGGTTCCCAGGTCGAGCGGGTTCCGTGACAACTGTCGCCATTCTACCGCCCGCCCGCCGCCGGGCCAGTGTCAGCGTCGGCGGCGGGGCCGACCCGGGCCCCGGCCGACGGGTGGAGGCGCCAGCCCCGCACCGGGCTGGACGGGTCGGCGAGGGCCACGACACACCCGCCGAAGCCGGCGCCGGTGAGCCGGGCGCCGTAGACACCGGGGGTGGCGGTGAGCTCGGCCACCAGGGCGTCGAGGGCCGGCGTGGACACGTCGAAGTCGAACCGGAGGCTGGCGTGGCTGGCGGCCATGAGCCCGCCGGCTTCGACGAGGTCGCCGGCCCGCAGGCAGTCGACGAACTCGTGGACCCGCCGGTTCTCGTTGACGACGTGGCGGGCCCGGCGCCGGAGCACGCCGGGGCCGAGGCGGGCCAGGTCGGCCACGGTGGCGTCGCGCAGCGGGCCGATCACCGCGGCGGCGGCCTCGCACTGGGCCCGGCGCTCCGCGTAGGCCGAGCCGGCCAGGGCCCGGGCCTCGCCCGAGTGGACGACGACCACGTCGACCCCCGCCGGCACGGGCACGGCCACCACGTCGAGGGACCGGCAGTCGACCAGGAGGGCGTGGCCGGCCACCCCGAGCACCGAGGCCAGCTGGTCCATGATCCCGCTGGGCACGCCCGACGCCAGGTGCTCGGCCCGCTGGCACGCCCGGGCCAGGGCCAGCGGCGGCCCGTCGAAGCCCAGGGCCAGGGCCGTCGCCACCTCCAGGGCCGCGCTGGACGACAGGCCGGCGCCGACGGGCAGGGTGGTGCGCACCGTGCCCACCGCCCCCTCCGCCGGCCGGACGACGGCCACCACGCCGGCCACGTACCGGGCCCACGCCGGCTCCACGGCCCGGGGATCGGCCACATCGAGGGCAACGGCGGCCGGCTCGGCGTCGTCCGCCGACGCGAGGTGCACCACCGGGCCGCCCCGCGCCACCTCCACCGTGGTGCCCAGCTCGACGGCCATGGGCAGCGCCCACCCGCCGGTGTAGTCGGTGTGGTCGCCGATGAGGTTGACCCGCCCAGGGGCGAAGGCCCGTACCGTCGCCATGGGCCACCACGGTAACGTCCGCCGGATCGAGCTCATCGGGGCCTTCGAGTCCACCTACCAGCCGGCGTTCGACGTCGACGGGACCGAGGCTTCGGGCCACGCCACCCGCTGGCGGGCCGACCTCGAGCTGCTGGCCGCCTGCGGGGTCAGCCGGCTGCGCTACCCGGTGCGCTGGCACCGGATCCAGCCCGACCGCCACACCTTCGACTGGCGGGCCACCGACGAGGTGCTGGGCTGGCTGCGCGACCACGGCATGCGGCCCATCGTCGACCTGTGCCACCACACCAGCTACCCCCGCTGGCTCCGGCGGGGCTTCGCCGACCGCCGCTTCGCCGGCGCCTACCTGCGCTACGTCGAGGCCTTCGCCGCCCGCTACCCGTGGGTCGAGGAGTACACCCTGTTCAACGAGCCGCTCACCACCTTCCTGCTGTGCGGGCAGATGGGCGTGTGGCCGCCGTACCTGGAGGGGCTGCGGGGGTTCCTGGCCCTGGCGGGCAACGTCCTGCCCGCGGTGGCCGGGGCCAGCTGGGCCTACCGAGACCTGTTGCCCCGGGCCCGCCACGTCTACGTCGACACCGCCGAGCGGGCCACCGGGGCCTCGGCGCCGGCCGACCTAGCCAACGACCGGCGCTTCTTTCTGCTCGACCTGTTCCTGGGCCGCCCGATCGACCCTCGCCGGCCGTTCGTGGCCGACGTGCTGGCCGCCGGCGGCGAGGCCCTGCTCCAGTTGGCGCCGGGAACGGTCGACATCCTGGGCCTGGACTACTACGCCCACAACCAGTGGCACTACCCCGCCGGCGGCGGTGGCCGGTCCGCGTCGCCCGAGCCCGGCTCATTGGCCGACCTGTTCGTCGAGTACTGGGACCGCTACCGGTTGCCCTGCCTCCTGGGCGAGACCAACATCCGCGGGTTCGCCCCCGACCGGGCCAGCTGGCTCAAGTACACCCTCGAACAGTGCGAGGCGGCCGCGGCCCGGGGCGTGCCGGTCGACGGGTACTGCTGGTTCCCCTTCGTCGACTCCTGCGACTGGGGCTCGCTGCTGCGCCGCAGCGACGGCGACGTCGACCCGGTCGGCGTCTACTGGCTCGACGCGCGCCTCGACCGCCGGCCGTCGTCGATGTCGGCCGCCTACGCCGCCGCGGCCCGGGGGGCGCCGGCGGCCGCTTTGCCGGCCTACCGTTTCCAGCCGCCCGTTGACCGGCACCTGGCCGGCTGGCTCCCCCAGATGGCCCACTGGGACTGGCAGGGCCCGCCGGCGGAGGAAGTGATGGCGCGGTGACCGTCGTGGCCGGCTGGAGCGGCCAGTGACCGAGCGACGCTACGACCCGGTCAGCGGCGAGTGGCGCATGTTCGCCACCCGCCGCCAGGACCGCACGTTCCTCCCGCCCGAGGACCTGTGCCCGCTGTGCCCGACCCGGCCGGGCCACCCGCCGACGGAGGTCCCCCTGCCGGCGTTCGACGTGTTCGTGTTCGAGAACCGCTTCCCGGCGCTGCTGCGCCAGCCGCCGGCGCCGGACGTCGAGAGCACCGACCTGTACCCGGTGGCCCCCTCCGCCGGCGCCAACGAGGTGGTCATCTACTCCGACGACCACCACCTGGCCCTGGCCGACATGGACGAGGCCCGCATCGCCCGGATCGTGGCCGTGTGGGCCGACCGGTACGCCGAGCTGGGCCGGCGGCCCGAGGTGGCCTACGTGTTCGTGTTCGAGAACCGGGGCGTGGCCGTCGGCGTGACCCTCCACCACCCCCACGGCCAGATCTACGCCTACCCCGAGATCCCGCCCCGGGCCCAGCGGGAGCTGGACATGGCCGGCGCCCACTTCGCGGCGACGGGCCGCTGTGTCTACTGCGACGTGGTGGCCCGGGAGGAGGCCGACGGCGTGCGGGTGGTGGCCGAGAACGCCAGCTTCGTGGCCTTCGTGCCGTTCGCCGCCCGCTTCCCCTACGAAGTGCACGTGGCCGCCCGCCGGCATGCGCCCAGCCTCCTCGAGCTCACCGACGCCGAGCGGCTGGCCCTGGCCGGCCTCATCCGCCAGGTCGTGGGCGGCTATGACCGCCTGTTCGGCTTCCCCCTGCCCTACGTGATGTCGATGCACCAGGCGCCCACCGACGGTGGCGACCATCGCCACCTCAGCCACTTCCACATCGAGTTCACCCCCCTGCACCGGACGGCCGACAAGCTCAAGTACCTGGCCGGCTCGGAGCTGGGCGCCGGCGCCTTCGTCAACGACACCGCCCCCGAGACAACAGCGGGGCGGTTGCGAGCCGCCGGCGGGGCGTGAGCGGCGCCGCGTATCCTCTCCCGACTGGGTGAAGGGCTGGGAGACGAGCGAACGCACGATGGAGCCGATGCCGGCGCCGGCGCGCCCGGCCCGGTCGCGCTGGCGGGCCCGCGCCCGCCGGCGGTGGGACGACCACGGCTGGGTCGTGCTGGTCGCCGCCGCCCTGGTGGCGCTGGCGCTCGGGCTGGTCGGGTTCAGCCAGAGCGACCCTGACCGCTCGTTCTCCGACGCCCTCTACCGCTCGGTCCAGCTCTTCTTCGTGACCGCCGGCGCCGGGCTGGTGGACGGGCCGACGCCCGTCACCCTCGACGTCGCCCGCTTCCTGGCCCTGGCCACGGCAGCCACCGCAAGTGTGCGGGCCGTGTTCGCCATCTTCGGCCAGCGGGCGGCCCGGACGTGGGTCCGCTACCTGCGCCGGGACCACGTCATCGTCTGCGGGCTCGGCCAGATCGGCCTGCGGGTCACCAAGGCCTTCCACGAGGCCGGCTACGCCGTGGTCGTGATCGAGCAGGACGCCATGCACGCCGCCGTCGAGGAGTGCCGGTCCGAGGGGATCGTGGTCCTGCTCGGCGACGCCCAGGACCGGGGGCTGCTGTGGCGGGCCGGCGTGCTCAACGCCCGGTACCTCGTGTGCGCCTGCGGTGACGACGGCACCAACGCCCGGGTGGCCCTGGCCGCCAGCGACGTGGTGCGCGACCGCCGGTCGCGCCACCTCACCTGCTTCGTGCACATTGGCGACGAGGGCCTGGCCGGCCTGCTCCAGGAGGAGGCCTTCGCCAGCCACGACGACTCGTCGTGCCTCATCCAGTTCTTCAACCCGTTCCAGAGCGTGCCGACCGCCCTGCTCGACGAGTTCCCCGCCTTCGCCGAGCCGCTGGCCCCCGGGCGCCCGCCGGCGGTGATCGTCATCGGCACCGGGCGGATGGGCAAGAACCTCATCGCCCACCTGGCCCGGCGCTGGCTCTCGGTCACCAGCGACGGGTCGCGGCTACGGGTCATCCCCGTCGACACTGACGCCACCGCGGCCGTCGAGGACCTCCGCCGGCGCTACCCGAGCCTCGACCGCGCCGCCGACCTGGTGGTCCACGACATCGGCGTCAGCTCGCCCGAGTTCGACGACTGCCCGTTCCTGCCCCGCATCACCGACCCGTGCGACGCCCGCATCTACATCTGCCTCGACGACGACGCGTGCGGGCTCAACGCCGCCCTGGCCGTGCAGCGCAAGCTGCGCCGGCGCGACGTGCAGGTGGTGGTCCTGACCACCCAGCGCGGCGGGCTGGCGGCCCTGGCCGGCGGCGCCGACGCCCTGCGCTCGCGCCTCACCGTGTTCGACGTGCTCGACCGCACGTGCCGCCCCGAGGTGCTGGTGTACGGGGCGTTCGAGATCCTGGCCCGGGCCATCCACCGCGACGACGTGCGCCACCAGCTCGAGGCCGGCGTGATGGAGGCCGGCGACCCGGCCCTGCGCGACTGGGACGAACTGGACAGCACGGCCAAGGAGCGCAGCCGCCACCAGGCCTCCCACCTCGGTACCAAGCTCGCCGCCCTCGGGTACGACATCGAGCCCTGGACCGACTGGGACGCGCCCCCGGTCACCTTCTCCGCCGCGGAGATCGAGCGCCTGGCCGAGCTGGAGCACGAGCGCTGGCGGGGCGAGCGGGAGGCCGAGGGCTGGGCCCACGGGGCCCGTTTCGACGAGGGGCGCCGGCACACGCCCGAGCTGGTGGCCTGGGCCGACCTCCCCGACCCGGTGAAGGACCGCTACCGGGCCGCAGCGCGGGCGCTCCCGTCGTTCATCGCCCGGGCCGGGTTCGCCATCGCCTGCGATCCCGGCGCCGACGGCGCGTAGCCTGGGCCGATGGCCAAGGGACACGCCCACCGATGGCGGGTGGCGCCGGGGGCGAAAGCCCACCTGGGCCAGGTCGACACCCGCACCACCGCCGGCGCGCCGGGGGACAAGGCCGAGACCGAGGCGGCCACCGCCGACCTGGCCGCCGAGCTGGCCGGCCTGCAGGAGCGCCTGTACGCCGAGGCTCGGCAGTCGCTCCTGGTCGTGCTCCAGGCCATCGACGCCGGCGGGAAGGACGGCACCATCCGGTCGGTCTTCCGGGGCCTCAACCCGGCCAGCTGCCGGGTGGCGTCCTTCAAGGTCCCCTCCGAGGAGGAGCGCAGCCACGACTTCCTGTGGCGGGTGCACGCCAAGACGCCGGCGGCCGGCGAGGTGGTGGTGTTCAACCGCTCCCACTACGAGGACGTGCTGGTCGTGCGGGTCCACGAGCTGGTGCCCGAAGCCGTGTGGCGGCCCCGCTACGACCTCATCAACGGCTTCGAGGCCAACCTGGCCGCCGCCGGCACCCGCATCGTGAAGCTCTTCCTCCACATCTCCAAGGACGAGCAGGCCGAGCGCTTCCAGGACCGCCTCGACGACCCGGCCAAGCGCTGGAAGTTCCGCAAGGGCGACCTGGAGGAACGGGCCCGGTGGGACGACTACATGGCCGCCTTCGAGGAGGCCCTCAGCCGCACCTCGACGGAGGCCGCGCCCTGGTACGTGGTCCCGGCCGACCGCAACTGGTACCGGAACTGGGCGGTGAGCCGCATCCTGGTCGAGACCCTCCAGGACATGGATCCGAACTACCCGCCGGCCGAGGACCTGGCCGGCGTGGTGATCACCTGATCAGCGGTCGATGCGCAGCGTGCCGACCACCTGGTTGACGAGGGGCATGAGCGTGGCCCGGCCGTTGTGGTTGCCCAGGACGACGTAGAGGCAGAACGCCCGGCCGGCGACGGAGAAGAACCACTGGGCCGCGGTGCGGCCGGGCATGGCCCGGGGCATGGCCGACGGGCTGAAGTCATCCGCGCTCAGGCCGGTGGGCAGGCCCTCGTTCTTGTACAGGCCCTCGCCGGCCCGGGCCGGGTCGAACTCGATGAGCACGACCAGCACGTCGCCGGCGGTCATGCGCTCGGCCGCGCCGACCGCGTAGTCGCCCAGGTTGGGCGGCAGGGCGAAGTTGGCCGCGTGCAGGGCCCGGCGGGTGACGGCGCCGTCGTCGGCCTCGCGGCGGTAGATGCGGCCGTCCCACCCGTCGGGCAGCTCGATTTCCAGTCCTTGGCGGGTCAGCGTGGCCACGGCGGGCTCCTCAGTGGGCGATGGTGACGGCGCCGGCCGCCACCAGGGCGGCGGCCTGCACGGCGATGCCGGCGCGTTCGGACAGGGGCCGCCACGCCTGGGCCCGGCGGAGGGCGCGGCGGAGCTGGTCGGGGTGGTGGGCCCGGGCCACGGCGAAGATCATCAGGGCCCGGACCAGGCCGAAGGTGGCGCCGACGGCGGCGCCGGCCAGGGCGGAACCGCTGAGCAGGGCCAGGGCGAGGGCCAGGTACACGGCGGCGGTGTTGACGATGGTGACGACGCCGACGCCGAGCTGGGCCCCGAAGCCCACGCCGACGACCCAGCCCCGGTAGCGGCCCAGCCAGTCCTCGTCGACCTGGCGGTGGACGGTGGGCAGGCGCAGGCCGCCGGCGCCCAGGTCGAAGGCCAGGGCCGCGGCGCTCAGGGCCAGCACGGCCAGGGCCGTGGGGCCGGGGCCGAGGGCCAGGAGGCCGCCGCCGGCGCCCAGGAGCGCGCCGAACAGGGTGGCCGCCGCGGTCGACGCCAGCACGTAGGCGCCCGCGGTCACACCCCAGCGACGGTGACGAGCCCGCTCCCCGAGCGGGTGGATGCTGGCCAGCATCGACTCGCCTCAGGGCGACCAGGTGGCGCGGGCCCCGGCCACGGCGGCCACGCACACGCCGGTGACCAGGACAAGCCAGGCGGGCATGGTCAGTTGGCCTGGGGCGGGTACAGGCTGCGGTGGCCGGGGCGGATGCCGGCCTGCAGGAGCTCGCGGTCGGCCCGGTCCTCGCCGCCGGCGGCCCGGCTGGCGTCGTCGGCCAGGGCCTGGCTCCACAGGGACACGACCTGGTCCCAGGACTGCGCCGACCCCTCGCCGATGATGCGCCCGGACGGCCCGTCGACGTAGACGAAGTAAGGCGTGTGCGGGACCTTGTACTCGAGCCACGCCTCGGTGGACATGACCACCGGGAAGGCGGCCGGCGACAGGTCGCGGATGGCCGACTCGCTCTCGGCCTCCGGGCCCTTGGTGACGATCACCAGGCGGGCATCGCCGGGGACGGCCAGGCGGCCGGCGCCGCCGAAGGTGCCCCAGAACGACCCGCAGGTGCCGCAGCCGCTGGAGAGGAAGGCCAGCACCGTGCTCTGGCGGGCGCCGACCACGCCGATGCGGACGGCCTCGTCGGTGGGGGTGACGCCGGCCAGGTCGAACCCGGTGGCCGCCCCCCGGCGGACCGGCGGGGCCACCGCGCTGGTGACGCCGGCGGCCGGGCTGGCCCCGTCGGGGTCGAGGCCGGCGCCGAGCTGGTGGAGGGTGCGGAGGATCTCGGCGTGGCTGCGCAGCAGCCCCACGACCAGCAGGCCGAGCAGGATGATGGCGACCGTCTGGATGGCGACGACCTCAGCCATGACCGACGCCCACCATCAGACGGTCTGGCGCCGCCAACGCTGGTTGGGGCCGCCGTTCCACGGCCACTGGACCACCGGGGCGCCGTCGTCGGCGTTGAGGCCGGCCACGTCGAGCACCTTGCCGCTGTGGCCGGCGGTGAACCGGTACATGCCGTCGTCGAGGCGCTCCATCTTCCAGCGCTGGTTGGGGCCGCCGTTCCAGGGCCACTGCACGATGCCGGCCCCGTCCTCCTTGGAGGCGCCGGCCACGTCGAGGACCTTGCCGCTGTGGCCGGCGACCAGGCGGACGTTGCCGTCGCCCAGGGGCTCGATGTTCCACTTCTGGTTGACACCGCCGTTGGGGGGCCAGACGATGACGCCGGCGCCGTCGTCCATGGAGACGCCGGCCACGTCGAGCGCCTTGCCGCTGTGGCTCACGGTGATGCGGTCGCCGAAGGGCGCGGCCACGATGCCGGGGACGATCGGCCCCACCGGCGCCGGCGGGGTGAGGGTGCGGCAGGTGGCCGTGTGGTTGGCCGTGGAGTCGTCCCAGAGGGTGGTGCGGTCGCAGTTGAAGGTCTCATACGGCGGGGTGCAGGTGACGATGCGGCAGGCGATGGCGCCGTAGCAGGAGATGTGGGTGTTGCACTGGCCGTAGCGGAACACGTTGCAGCACGCCCGCCGGTTGTCGCAGTTGCCGCCGGCGCAGCCGCACGAGCAGGCGTTGGCCCCGCACTTGGCGTTGCAGTCGACGTAGTACCGGGGGCCGTCGCAGAAGCGCGAGCCGTCGGCCCGCCACCAGCCGGCCTCGAAGGTGCCCGGTGGGCAGGCGTTGGTGCCGTCGGCGTTGACCGCGCAGCAGAACTCGGTGTAGCCGTCGCAGCAGCCCGACCCGCAGTCACAGTTGGAGCCGGCGCACCCGCAGATGGCGGCGTAGGCGGTGCCCGGGCGCAGGACGTACTTGAGCGGCGTGACGGCCAGGGCCGAGCCGGCCAGGGCGCTGCGGACCAGGAACCCCCGCCGGGAGGTGCGGGCGCCCAGCACCGCCGATGTCTTCTCGGCCAGCCACTGGCTCATGATTGCTGGGGCGCCCGGAGGCGGGGCAGCAGGGCGAGGGCGGCGTAGGCCAGCCAGGCCGAGGCCGCGGTGAGGGCCACGAAGCTGGCCCGCACCAGGATGGGGCCGTCCATGGAGGTGATCTCGGTGAGGCCGCCGGCCCCGCCGGCGCCCAGGGCCACCGCGCCGGCCACGGCGGCGGCGGCCAGGTTGAGGCCGAGGTGGACGCCGGTGGGCGGGGTGTCGGCCACGCCGAAGCACCCGCACGACGCCAACGGGACGTGGCGGAGGAGGGCGGCGGCCACGAAGGCGGCGAAGCCCACGTACGACACGGCCACGAGGGCCGCGGCCAGCCGCCCGGCGCCGGCCAGGGCGCCGGCGGCGACGGCCAGCTCGACGGCCGCGCCCACCCGGACAAGGGCCGGCGCCGCCGGCAGGCCCATCTGCTGCAAGGCGCCGGCGGTGGGGGCGGGGCGGACGACCTTGAGCGCCCCGCCGGCGGCGAGGAGGGCGGCGGTGACGATGAAGGGCCCAGCCATCGTTGCCACGGGACGCGAGTGTAGGGGGGTCAGGGCGCCGGCGCGGAGAGGGTGAAGGTGGTCTCCGAGACCCTGACGTCGATCGTCCCGGCCCGGCCGGCGGCGGCCCCCTCGTCGATGGCGGGGCTGTTGCCCCGGAACACGGCCGACGCGCCGGCGGCGAGGGTTGCCACCCGGGGGCTGGACGTGCAGGCGCCGGCGGTGGCGGTGGCGTCGCGGACGAGGACCGGCGCCGGCTTGGCGCCGGCGGTGGCCGTCAGCTCGACGCGCACCGGCGGGAAGGGCGCCGGCCGGTCGGTGGCCACGTTGGCCACGGTCAGGGTCACGGGCAGGTAGGCCCGCCCGGGCGTGGCCGCCCCCGGGCAGGCGGTGGGGTCGCCCGTGGCCGACCCGGCCCCCACGGCGACGGTGACCCGGTAGCGGTAGCCGTCGGTGGTGGTCAGCTCGGCGGAATAGGAGCGGGGGGCGGCGGCCGCAGCCGTCGGGGCCGGGCCGGCGGTCTGGGTGGGCCGGTCCTGGCCGCACGCGGCCAGCAGGGCGGCGGCGACGGCGATGGCGGCGAGCCCGGGACGCGGGGAGGGTCGGATGCCGGGAGCGTAGCGCCGGCCGGGCCGGCGGGGCCGGGATGGCTCAGCGGGCCGTCCGGACGGTGATCGGTACCCCACTGGCGGCCAGGGCGGTGGCCGTCGCCAGCGACACATGGTGGACAGCGGGGAGGCGGTGGCCGACGCCGACGACATCGCAGTGGGGGCCCTCGTCGTCGATCACGACCCGCACCCATGTGACCCGGCGCATCCCCGTCTCCACGCCGGCTGGCGGTGCGCTCTTCGGGTACCCGATCACATTCTCGAAGGTACCCCTAAGGTCGCCCTTCGACAAGCGCGAACGACGGCCCGCGGGGAGAAGGGAGCCGCGGGCCGTCGTCTTGCTCACGCCCGGCCGGGACCGGGGGTGGCGCTGGGTCTTAGCTGTCGGCCAGGCGCCGGCTGAGCAGCACCATGGCGCTGCCGGCCAGCAGGACCAGGCCGGCGATGCCGGCCAGGGTGGCGCTGTTGGAGCCGGTGAGGGCCAGGCGGGCGGCGGTGGGCGGGGTGACGACGGCGGTGGCCGCCGGCGGGCAG
>JAHFUR010000046.1 GCA_023264995.1 Acidimicrobiia bacterium
GCGAAGTGCATGGCGCTCGCCGCCGCGTAGGCCTGGAAGTAGGTGCGGGCCCGGTTGCGCTCGATGGCGTTGGACCACTTCGGGATCTTCCACTCGAAGCTGACCTCGGGCTTGAGGGCCGTCTTCGGGAGGTTGATCACGACGCTCTTGCCCGTGGCCTTGACCCAGCCGCCGGCGTCGACCAGGTTCGAGAGGGCGGTCGACCACAGGCGGGCGATCGGGCCGCCACCGGTGTCGAGGGCCAGGTGGTCCTTGCCGTCGAACCAGCGGGGCGACATGACCCAGCTGTACTTGCCGTCGAAGTCGCGCTTCTGGGGCTGGGGGATGGTGTGCTGGTTCCAGGGGTGGCGCCGGTCCACCGGGTTGCCCAGGGGGTCGCGGTCCACGAACATGGGCTGGCCGTCCCAGTCGTCGTAGAACGAGCTGCCGAGCAGGATGCGGATGCCGAGGTTGATGTCGACCAGGTCGTTGGTGACCAGCTTGCCGTCGACCACCACGCCGGGCGTGACGAACATGGCCCGGCCCCACTCGGTCATGTCGCGGTACTTGAAGTTGCAGACGTCGGGATCCTGGAAGGCGCCCCAGCAGTTGAGCAGGATGCGCCGGCGACCGACCTCTTCGTAGCCAGGCATGGCTTCGTAGATGAAATCGAACAGGTCGTCGTGCAGGGGCACGACCTTCTTCATGAACTCGCAGTACCGCATGAGGCGGGTGATGTAGTCGGTGAAGAGCTGGATGGTGGCTGTGGTGCCGACGCCGCCCGGGTACAGCGTGGAGGGGTGCACGTGGCGGCCCTCCATCAGGCAGAACATCTCCCGGGTGTACCGGGACACCATCAGGGCTTCCCGGTAGAACTCGCCGGAGAAGGGGTTGAGCGACCGCATGATGTCGCCGATGGTGCGGTAGCCATGGGCCGCGGCGTTGGGCGCCTCGGTGGCGTTGGCCAGGTCCAGCACGCCCGGGTTGGTCTCCGCGATCATCTTCTCGCAGTAGTCCACCCCGACCAGGTTCTCCTGGAAGATGTTGTGGTCGAACATGTACTCGGCCGCCTCGCCGAGGTTCACGATCCACTCGCCCAGGTGCGGCGGGCGCACGTCGTAGGCCATGTTCTGGCAGTACACCGAGCAGGTGGCGTGGTTGTCACCGCAGATGCCGCAGATGCGGCTGGTGATGAAGTGGGCGTCCCGGGGATCCTTGCCCTTCATGAAGATGGAGTAGCCCCGGAAGATCGACGAGGTCGAGTGGCAGTCGACGACCCGGCCGGTGCCGAAGTCGATCTTGGTGTAGATCCCGAGGCTCCCGACGATGCGGGTGATCGGGTCCCACGCCATCTCGACCAGTTCGCTGTCGCGACTGTCCTTGGTTGACCCGGTCCTCTTCGGAATCGTGGTTGCCATGTGAAGAAGTCCCCCTTATTGGAGTGGTGAGAGTTCGACGAAAGGTGGTGTGTGAAGGGCCGGCGGCAGCGAGGCGCGGCGGCGCCGGGTTCAGCGCGTGTGGGTTATCGCCATTCCGAGCGGTAGCCGGTGAGCAGCTTCTGGCCCTTCTTGCGCCACTGGGGTTCCTGGTCGACGGTCTTCGCCGTGATGGTGCGCAGGCCGCGGATGACGACGCCGTAGGCGCTGCTGGCGGCCGTCGACACCTTGCCGCCGGGAGGTTCGTCCATGAACGGCATGAACTTGTCCGGGAAGCCGGGCATGGTGCAGCCGATGCAGATACCGCCGACGTTCGGGCACCCGCCGACACCGTTCATCCACCCCCGCTTGGGGACATTGCACTTGACCACCGGGCCCCAGCAGCCGAGCTTCACGATGCACTTCGGCGAGCCGTACTCGGTGGCGAAGTCGCCCTGCTCGTAGTAGCCGGCCCGGTCACAGCCCTCGTGCACGGTGTTGCCGAAGAGCCACGCCGGCCGCAGGGCGTCGTCGAGGGGGATCATGGGCGCCTGGCCGGTGGCCATGTAGAGCAGGTACAGCAGGGTCTCGGACATGTTGTCCGGGTGGGCCGGGCAGCCGGGGATGCACACGATCGGGATGCCGGCCTTGGACTTCCAGCCCCAGCCCAGGTAGTCGGGCACGCCCATGGCGCCGGTCGGGTTCCCGGCCATGCCGTGGATGCCGCCATAGGTGGCGCAGGTGCCCACCGCCACCACCGCGGTGGCCTTGGGGGTCAAGCGGTCGAGCCACTCGCTGGTGGTCATGGGCTGGTCGGTGTCGGGGTTGTTCCCGAAGCCGCACCAGTAGCCCTCGGCCTTGATGGCCTCGTTGGGGATCGACCCTTCGACCACGAGCACGAAGGGCTCGAGCTCGCCCCGCTCGGCCTTGAAGAACCACTCGATGAAGTCGTCGGCGCCGCCGACGGGACCGCACTCGTAGTCGATCAGGGGCCAGTGGACGGCGATCTTGGGCAGCCCAGGCAGCGCCTGAAGGGCGATCTCCTCGATACTCGGCTGAGTGGCGGCGGTGAGGGCGACCGAGTCGCCGTCACAGCTGAGGCCGGCATTGATCCAGAGGATGTGGATCACGGTCTCTTCCGGAGGAGCAGCCTTTGGTGCGGCCTTGGTTGCGGGCATCGATTCGAACCCCCCTGTTCTCGGAGCGCGTTGAAGGAAAGCGACGGTGCGATGAGCACTGAGGACGTAGGCGTCACCAAGGGGGATACCCCCGGGTCGACACAGGACTACACCCGTCTCGCAGACCTGTAAAGAAGTGTCTTCTGGCTAGGTGCCCGGATGACTAGGTGTCCAACACCTGTTCCGGGACCAGGTCATTTGGCCCTCGACGACCGAAACCTGTTGCATCGCCGGTGCGGCGGACCGAGACTGGGGAGGGGTTTCCTCGGTGGACGGCCCTTGCAGATCCGACCTGGCGGGCTCATCGTCGCGCTCCCGTCGCACAAATGACGGGTCCGCCGGGTCCTGCTTCGATCTCTGTCACCCCACACCGGAAATCGGCAATTCTCAGGTCGGGCGAGCGTCCCAGGTCGGAATGAGCTGGCGGGCAGCCCGGGCTTCGTCGACCCGGCCGACGGGTGAGGTGCGGGGCGCGGCGTGGGCATCGTCGCCGGTGCCGGCCGCGATCCTGATCAGGGCGTCGGCCATGGCGGCGAGCGTCTGCGGGCTCTCCGTCTCGGTGGGCTCGATCATCAACGCCTCCTCCACCACCAGGGGGAAGTAGGTGGTGGGCGCGTGGAAGCCCTCCTCGAGCATCCGCTTGGCCACGTCGAGCGCCCGCAGGCCTCGGGCCCGCTTCAGGTTGGTAGCCGAGGCCACCAGCTCGTGCATGCACGGACGGTCGTAGGGGATGTCGTAGGTGCCGCGCAGGCGGTGGCGCAGCCAGTTGGCGTTGAGGACGGCGGCCTGCGAGACCCGGGCCAGCCCGTCGCCCCCGTTGGCCAGGATGTACGACCAGGCCCGGGCCAGGGCCAGGGCGTTGCCGTGCCAGGAATGGGCACGCCCGATCGAGTGCTCGGGATAGGCCCATTCATAGGCATCGCCTCCCCCGCTCGGGCCCTCGGCCGTGCGCACCGGGCGCGGGCCGGGCAGGTAGGGGGCCAGCCGATCGGTGACGGCCACCGGGCCGGCGCCCGGCCCGCCCCCGCCGTGGGGGACGGCGAAGGTCTTGTGCAGGTTCATATGGACGATGTCGAACCCCATGTCGCCCGGGCGGGTCACGCCCAGGATGGCGTTGAGGTTGGCGCCGTCGTAGTACAGGAGCCCGCCCACCTCGTGCACGGCGCCGGCGATGGCGACGATGTCCTCCTCAAACAGCCCGAGGGTGTTCGGGTTGGTGAGCATGATGCCGGCGACGTCGTCGTCGAGTCGGGCGGCCAGGGCGTCGAGGTCGACGCAGCCGCGGGCGTCGGAGGGCACCTGGGTGACCTCGTAGCCGCCGAGGGTCACCGAGGCCGGGTTGGTGCCGTGGGCCGAGTCGGGGATCAGGACCCGCCGGCGCCGGCCGCCCTGGCCACCGGCGCCGTGGAACGCCCGCATCAGCAGCAGCCCCGTCAGCTCGCCGGCCGCACCCGCCGGCGGCTGGAGGGTGGCCGCGGCCATGCCCGTGATGCGGCACAGCGCGTCCTCGAGGTCGGCGAGCAACGCCATCCAGCCCTGGGTGAGGGCCGGCGGCGACGCGGGGTGCACGTCGGCCAGGCCGGCCCGGGCCACGGCGTCGTCACAGAGCTTCGGGTTGTACTTCATGGTGCACGAGCCCAGGGGGTAGGCCCCCAGGTCCACGGAGAACTGCCGGTGGCTCAGGCGGGTCATATGGGCCACCAGGTCGCGCTCTGACACCTCGGCCACCGGGGTGGGCTCGTCGCGGAGGGCGCCGGCGGGCACCAGCTCCTCGGCCGACCACTCGGGGACGCCCGTCGCCCGGAAGTTGGCCGCCGTCCGGCCCGGCGACGACAGCTCGAACAACGTGGGCTCGGGGTCGCGGCCCATCAGGGGGGCGCTGGTCGCCCGCCCACCCGGGGCGCTCCCGGTGCTCATCGGACCGCCTTCTCGAAGGCGGTGACGAAGGCGTCGATCTCCGCCCTGGTGCGCTTCTCAGTGACGGCGATGAGCAGGCCCCCTCCGTACTCCTCGCCCAGGGCCACGCCGGCGAGGAACCCGGCCTCGACCATGCGGTCGACGACCACGCCGGCGGCGACCGGCGTGCGGACGGCGAACTCACGCAGGACGGGGGCGCCGGACAGGGGCTCGACGCCCTCCACGGCCAGCAGGGCCTCCCGGCAGTAGCGGGTGCCCCGGGCGCAGCGCAGGGCCAGCTCGCGGAGCCCGGCGGTGCCGAGCCAGGCCAGGTGGACGAGGAAGGCCACCGCCATGAGCGTCTGGTTGGTGCAGACGTTCGACGACGCCTTCTCCCTCCGGATGTCCTGCTCGCGGGTGCGCAGCGTCGTGACGTACGCCCGCCGGCCCTCGGTGTCCAGCGTCTCGCCCACCAGCCGGCCGGGCAGCCGGCGCACGTGCTCCCGGCGGCAGGCGAAAAGGCCGAGGTAGGGCCCGCCGAGGGACAGCGGGGCGCCGAAGGGCTGGCCCTCCCCCACGACCACGTCGGCGCCCAGCGAGCCGGGCGACCGGAGCAGGCCGGCCGACACCGGGTCGGCGGCCACGACCAGCAGGGCCCCGAGGCTCCGGGCCAGCTCGCCGGCCGCCCCCACCCCCTCGATGCAGCCGAGGTAGTTCGGGCTCTGGACCACGAGGGCGGCGGGCGATCCGGCCGCCGGCCACGCCGTCAGCCCGTCGTCGAGGGCGACGTCGACCACCCGGTGGCCGGTGCCGGCCGCCAGGGTGGCCACGACCTGACGCCAGTGGGGGTGGACGCCCCGGGACACCCATACCTCCTGGCGGCCGGTGGCGGCGACGGCCAGGTTCACCGCCTCCACGAGGGCCGATGCCCCGTCGTAGAGCGACGCATTGGCCACGTCGAGACCGAAGAGGCGGCACACCAGGGTCTGGTACTCGAAGAGGGCCTGGAGCACGCCCTGGGCCACCTCGGGCTGGTAGGGCGTGTAGGCGGTCACGAACTCGGACCGGAAGGCCAGGGCGTGGACGACCGAGGGGATGTCGTGGTCGTAGGCGCCGGCGCCGGCGAAGCAGACCAGGCCGCGCCCGACCGGCCGGTTGGCCGCGGCGTAGGCGTCGAACCGGCCGGCCACGTCGGCCTCGGCCAGGCCGGGGGCCAGGTCGACGCCGCCGGCCAGGCGCAGGGCGGCGGGGACGGCGGCGAACAGCTCGTCGACCGACGACAGGCCCATGGACGCCAGCATCTCCGCCACCTCGGCGTCGGTGTGGGGGACGAAGTGCACCGCGCTCAGCCCCGCCGGCGGGTGACGAAGGGCGGGTAGACCACCTGGGCGGCCATCCGCTGGCCACGGGCATCGACCGACACCGGCGCCCCGGCCTTCAGCGGCGGCGGGAGGAAGGCGAGGGCGATGCCCCGCCCCAGGGTGGGCGAGAAGTTGCCGCTGGTGACCTCGCCGATCGGCGCGCCGTCGAGCATCACCGGGTACCCGGCCCGGGGCGGCTGGCGGCCCTCGACCTCGAGGCCCCGGAGGATGCGTTCGACCCCACGCGTGCGCTCGGCCTCGAGGGCGGCGCGGCCCCGGAAGTCGCCCTTGGTCCACGACACGACCCAGTCGAGCCCGGCCTGGGCCGGCGTGATGCCTGGGCCGAGCTCGTGGCCGTGCAACGGCAGCCCGGCTTCGAGCCGCAGGGTGTCGCGGGCACCCAGGCCGGCGGGGAGGATGCCGGCGTCGAGCAGCGCCTCCCACAGGTCAGGGGCGCCGGCCGCGCCGATGGCGATCTCCACGCCGTCCTCGCCCGTGTAGCCGGTGCCGGCGACGATGCAGGTCATGCCCTGCCACGTCACGGGGGCGACATGGAACCGACCGACCGCGGCGGCGTCGGGCATCACGTCGGCCAACCACCGCCGGGACTCCGGGCCCTGGACGGCCAGCACGGCTCGCGCCCCGGTGATGTCGTCGCCACCGATCGCGGCTCGTACCCGCTCGGTGTTGGCGGCGTTGGGCATCACGTGGAACTCGTCAGGCCCCACCCACCACACGATGATGTCGTCGAGCACCGAACCGTCGTCGTCGAGAAGGTGGGTGTACTGGGCCCGGCCGGGCCCGACCTTGCCCAGGTCGTTGGTGAACGCGGCCTGGATGGCGTCGTAGGTGCCGGCGCCCTGGAGGCGCACCGTGCCCAGGTGGCTGACGTCGAACACCACCGCGCCGGTCCGGCACGTGCGGTGCTCGGCCAGGGTGCCTGTCGGGTAGGACAAGGGCATGACCCAGCCCGAGAACGGGACCATCTTGGCGCCGAGCGCCCGGTGGGCGGCATCCAGCGGGGACCGGCGCTCTGACATGGCCCCTGAGGCTACCGGCGCACCGGCGCCGGCCTCGAATGCCCCGGCCGAGCGCCCGCCCCGCCTCCGGGCATCAGCGGGCCAGCGCGGCCAGGACCTGGTCGTGCAGGAGGCCGTTGGTGGACACCGCGCTGCCGCCGTCGGGGCGGGCGACGCCGGCCAGGTCGGTGAAGCGGCCGCCGGCTTCCTCCACGATGACCTGCACGGCCGCCACGTCCCAGACCGACACCTCCGGCTCGGCGGCCACGTCGACGGCGCCCTCGGCCACCAGCACGTGCGACCAGAAGTCGCCCAGGCCCCGTGACCGCCAGCACCGCCGGGCCAGGTCCAGGAACCGCTCCCCCAGGCCGTAGGCCTCGAAGCTCTTGACACTGTCGTAGCTGAGCTGGGCGTCGGCCAGGTCGGCCACCGCCGAGACGTGGGCCGGCGAGCCCACCCCTCCCGGGTGGCAGGGCCCGGCGAAGGCGCCGCCGCCGGCCGCGGCCCACCAGCGCCGGCCGAGCGCCGGCGCCGACACCACCCCCGCCACGCCGGCGCCGTCATGCCGGAGGGCGATGCAGGTGGCCCAGACCGGGATCCCCCGCACGTAGTTCTTGGTGCCGTCGATGGGGTCGAGGACCCACTGCCAGGGCGCGCCAGCGCGCTCAGCGGCGTACTCCTCGCCCATTACCCCGTGGCCGGGCCGGGCCCGGGCGATGGCGGCCCGCAGGGCTTCCTCCACGCCCCGGTCGGCCTCGGTGACCGGCGTCAGGTCGGGTTTGGTCGAGACGACCAGGTCACGGTCCCGGAACCGGGCCATGGTCAGGGCGTCGGCCAGGTCGGCCAACTCCAGGGCGAGGACGAGGTCGGGGCTCAGGCGGGCTTGCGCCGGCCGTGGGCCGGCGCTCGGTTGTCGGCGGCGGCTTTGGCGAACCGCAACGGGAGGGGCTCGACGCTGTCGTCGACGGGCGGGATGCTCTGGGAGGGCGGCTCGAGCCCGTACTTCACCAGCAGGTTGAGGTAGTCCCGCTGGTAGAGGACCCGGATGTTGACCTCCGGGTACAGCTCCCGGAGGCGCCGGGCCTTGCGGTTCTTCTTGGTCACCAGGTTCTGGTTCATCGTGGTGATCTCGATGAACAGGTCGTAGGCCGGCAGGTAGAAGTCAGGCGTGAACGCCTGGGCCGAGCGGCCCTCGTTGTCCCACTCCAGCACGAACGTGCGGGGTTCGTAGTCCCAGACGATCCCGTAGAAGTCGAGCAGCTTGGCGAACTGGAGCTCCGAGTTATGGGCGAAGCGCACCACGCTGTGAGGCAGCGGCAGGTCACCCGCCGCCGGGCCGGAGTCGAGCCGCTCGGTCAGGGCGACTAGCCCCCTCCGCCGGCGACAGCGCCCAGGGCCCCGCCCAGGCCCTGGGAGGGGTGGCGGCTCACGTCCGCCGGACGGGCCGGGCGCAGCTCGGTGATGGCGGCATCGAGGGCGTCCTTGACCCCGCCCAGGGCGACGATGGACAGCACGCCCTGGCCCTGGCGCACCAGGTCGACCAGCTCACCGTCGGTGCGGACGAGCACCGAGCCAGCCCCGTTGATCACCAGGCTGGCGGTGGCGATGTCCTCCCCGAGGTGGTCGCGGAGGTACTCGATGGCCCGGCGGGCCGACTGGAGGGACACGCCGGCATCGAGCAGGCCCTTGATGACCTTCAGCTCCACCAGGTCGCGGTAGGAGTACCGGCGCTGGGTACCCGACCCGCGAGCGTCGGCGATGGACGGACGGATGAGATCCGTGCGCGCCCAATAGTCGAGCTGGCGATAGGTGATACCCACGATCTTGCAGACCTGCGGCCCCCGGAACCCGACCACATCGTCCTCGCCCATCCGTTCCCCTTCTTCCAGCCGGTCAGGCGCCTACGCACAGTGTGTAGTTACGCCCTTGTCAGGAGCGTAGGTCGCTGTGGAGAAGAGGTCAACGACCTGTGGAGGGAGCGGAGTGCCGGCGCCGGCGGGCGTGGCCCGCAGGGCCCGGGTGCCCGCCGGCAGTTAGGAGGCGAAGTCCTCGGGGTTCACGTCGTCGAGGAAGGCCCGGAAGCGCTCGACCTCGTCGTCCTCCTCCTCCTCGTCGTCGTCGCTCATGGTGACCGCCGCCTCCTCGAGGACGGCCTCGTCGGCGAAGATCGGGGTACCGAGGCGGGCGGCGAGGGCGATGGCGTCCGACGGGCGGCTGGACACCTTGTAGCCGGTGCCGTTGGTGGTCATCTCGATCTCGGCGTAGAACGTACGGTCGCGCAGCTCGGTGATGACGATGCGCTCCACCCCCACGCCCAGGGCCACGAGCAGGTCGCGCAGGAGGTCGTGGGTCAGCGGCCGCGCCGTGACGACGCCGTTCTGGGCGAAGGCGATGGCCGTGGCCTCCACCGGCCCGATGAAGATGGGGAGGACACGATGCTGCCCCTCGGCTTCACGCAGGAGGACGATCGGGCTGTTGGTGGGCATCTCAACGCGGACCCCGACCAGGTGCATCTCGACCACGCCTGGACGTTACCCCGCATAGAGCGAGCCGACGTACGCGTCCGGGTCGGCCCGGAGGACGTCGAGGTCACCGGCCACGACCCGGTCGAGGTTGCGGTAGCGCTGGGCGAAGTCGAGCCCGTAGCCCAGAGCGAACTCGTCGCCGATCTCGAAGGCCCGGTAGTCGACCGGCGTCGGGATGATGCGGCGCGATGTGCGGTCCAGCAGCGTGCACGCCTCCAGCGACTGGGGCCCCCGCCGGCCCAGCTCGGCCAGCAGGAAGTGCAGGGTCAGGCCGGTGTCGACGATGTCCTCGACCAGGACGACGGCCCGCCCGGAGATGTCGAGGTCGAGGTCCTTGACGATGCGGACCCGCCCCGAATCCGGGGCATAGGCCGAGATGGCCATGAAGTCGACCACCGGCGCCACCGTCATGGCCCGCACCATGTCGGCCAGGAAGGGCAGGCTGCCCTTGAGCACGGCGACCAGGACGACGCCGTCGCCGTGGGCACCCGAGATCTCCGCGGCGACGCGGGCCACCCCGGCGGCCAACGCCGCGGCCGGGATGAGGACGCGAGGGGGCTCTACCGGGCCCCGAGACAGGTCACTGCCCCTCGATGTACTTCCGCAGCGCCTGGCGGAGCATGGCGGCGCGCAGGCCCTGGCCCAGCCGGGTCAGGTCGGAAAGGGCGTCGGCAGCCTGGCGGCGGGCCTGGGGGTTGCGCTGCTTGAGCATGGGCAGTACCACCTGCTCGAGGAACCCCGCTTCCCGCTCGCCGGCGGTCTTGTACATGCGCAGGTGGCGGGCCTCGACGCCGTACTTCATGAAGCCGGCGGCCAGCTGGGCGACCATGAGGGCTTCCTCGTCGTAGTAGACGCTCGACGCCGCCCGGCGGCCGCTCAACAGGCCGTAGCGCTCCAGCTCGCGGATGTCGTCGTCCTCCAAGCCGCTCGCCGACGCCAGCTCGCCGACGGTCATGCTCACCCCGCCCGACGAGAGCGTGAGCGGGGCGGGCTCGAACACGGGCGGGGCCGGCACCGCCCGCGGTGCGGCCGGTGCGGCTGGCCCGGCGGCGCCGCGGGCCGCCGGGCGGGCACGGGGCGGGGTCGGCTCGGCCATGCGGGGCCGCGGGGCGTTGCCCCCGGCGGCGGCCGGTGCCGGCGGCACGCGCTCGGTCACGGCCGGCGGCACGTCCTCGGCCACCGGTGCGGGCTCGGGCTCGGGCCGGGCGTCGACGTCGTCCACCTCGGGCTCGGCCGGCTCGGGCGGCGCGGCGGCGGCGACGGTCTCAGCGGGCACCTCTATGGCCTCGGCCTCGACCGCGCCCCCGCGGAGGCGCCCCTTGATCACCTTGAGGGGCAGGAAGTGCTCCCGCTGCTGGCGCAGGATCCACCGCAACCGCTCGACGTCGGTGTCGTAGAACTTGCGGTAGCCCGAGGGCGTGCGCTCCGGGTCGAGCAGGCCCTGGCTCTCCAGGAACCGGATCTTCGAGATGGTGACGTCGGGGAACTCTTCCTTGAGGAGGGCAAGCACCTCCCCGATCGAGAGGTACGCCCGGTCTTCCACGGTGCCGCTCACGTCAACTCCTCCCCCAGCCCGCCGACGAAGAACACCAAGCGGAACTTGCCGATCTGGAGCTCGTCGCCGTTGGCCAACGGCGCATCCTCGATCCGCTCACGGTTCAGGTAGGTGCCGTTCAGTGACCCCGCGTCCCGCACGTTGTACCCGTCGCCGGCCCGGACGATCTCGGCGTGGCGGCGCGACACGGTGATGTCGTCGAGGAAGATGTCCGAATCGGGATGCCGGCCGGCGCGGGTGACATCACCCTCCAGCACGAACTTCGACCCGGCGTTCGGGCCCCGTTTGACCACGACCATGGCCTCGGACTCCGGGAGCTCGCTCAGGGCGACGGCCAGGTCCTCGTCGATGATCTCGCCGGTGGCGTCCACCGGCGCGAAGGTGATGGTGGTCTCCTCCCCCGAGTCGGCCTCGAGGGCCGCGCCGCAGGACGCGCAGAACTTCGCCCCCGCGGCGTTGCGGTGCCCGCAGTGCGTACAGAAGACCTCGTTCACCCGGCCAACCTCGCCGGCGGCTGCCCCGGCATCAGGTGATGAGCGTCGAGTAGGCGCCGGCGTCCATGAGGGCGTCGAGGGCACCCGGCACCGCGGGCTCGATCACGCAGATCCACCCTGCGCCGTAGGGGTCCTCGTTGAGGCGCTGAGGAGCCTCCGCCAGCTCGGTGTTGACCTCGACCACCGTGCCGGCCACCGGCGCGTACACGTCGGACACCGACTTGGTGGACTCCACCTCGCTGCACGGCCCGCCGGCCTCGACCACCTTCCCCACGTCGGGCAGCTGCACGAACACCACGTCGCCCAGGGCGTCCTGGGCGTACTCGGTGATACCGATCCGCACCCGGCCGCCGTCGAGCAGCGCCCACTCGTGGTCCTTGGTATACCGCCGGTCCTCGGGCACGTTCATGGCGGGAGACGCTAGCGCTCTGGGGACCGTGCCGGCGCCGGGTCACCGTAGGAGCTGGCGGATCCGCCGGGCGTACTCCTGGGCCAGGTGGCGGGCCTCCACGTCGGAGGGGCCCTCGGACCACACGTGGGTCACGGGCTCGTCGGGATCGGGAAGGATCAGCGCCCATCCGTCCTCGTGGAGGATCTTCACCCCGTCGACCAGGACCACCTCGCGGTCCTTGGCCGCCTCGACGACGCGGCGCATGACCTGGCCCTTCTGCTCCCAGGGCGTGACCACGCTCTCGTGGGCCATGTGGAGCCGGGGCAGACCGGCGACCAGCTTCGACAGCCGCAGCCCCGACCGGGCCAGCAGCTCGAGTAGGTGCACCAGGGCGGCGGTGGCATCGAATGCCGGGAGGAAGTCGGGGAAGATGAACCCGCCGTCCTGGCTGGCGGCCAGGACCACGCCCTGGGTGGTCTCCGCCACCTCCATGATGTGGCTGGCCGACACCTTGGTCCACACGATCTCGGCCCCGTTGTCGGTGGCGATGCGCTCGGCGGCCGAGCTGACGGCCACGGGGAGGGCGATCCGGGCGCCGGCGACCTGGGCGGACACGAGGGTCACCAGGACCAGCAGGGACTGCTCGTCGGACAGCACGTGGCCCTCGTCGTCGATGAGCGTGAGCCGCTCCCCGTCAGGGTCGATGACGGCCCCGAGGTGGGCGCCCGACGACCGGACCAGCCCGGCCACCCGGGCCGCGTGGGCCCGGGGCTCGAAGGCGGCGGCGCCGGCGGTGAACGCGTACGGGTTCACCGAGAGGACGTCGGCCCCCAGCTTGGACAGGACGTTGGGCATGACCAGCGACGTCGACCCGTAGGCGTAGTCGAGCACGAGCTGGAAGCCGGCGGCAGGTATGAGCCCGGCATCGACGCCGGACAGCATGGCCGCCGAATAGTGCTCCAGGGCCCGGGCCGGGTAGCTGATGTCGCCGATCTCGGCGGCGAACGCCCGCCGGAAGTCCTCCCGGTAGAAGGTGCGCTCGATCTTGCGCTGGGCCACCTCGTCGACGTCGGTGCCGTCGGCGGCGAGGAACCGCAGCGTGACCGACTGGGGGTCACCCCGAGCCAGCCGCACGGTGACGCCGCCCTGGCCCTGGGACCGCCGCACCTGGAACCGGGTCACGGGCACCGGCGCCATCTCCAGGTCGGTGACGTCGACGCCGGCGGCGTTCAGGCCGGCCATCACCGCCCGCTTGAGGGCCCGGGCCGCCCGGCTCGAGTCGCGCGAGGTGGTGACCGTCGAGCCCTTCTTCATGGTGGTGGCGTAGGCCATGGCCACCTTGCAGGCCAGCTCAGGCGTGATGTCCACGTTGGCCAGCCCCGTCACGCCGTTCCGGGTGAAGAGCGTCCGGGCGCCCCGTGACTCCCAGACGATCGAGGAGTTGATGATGGCCCCGGGCTCGACCGTCTTGAACGGGTAGACCTTCACGCCGGGGTTGATGACCGCGTGGTCGCCGACGAAGCAGTTATCGCCCACCACCACGCCCTCCTCGCACCGGGCGTGGTCCCGCAGGTCGGTGGACCGCCCGATCACCGAGCCCCGCAGACGGACGCCCTGGCTGATGTAGGCGTTGTCGTGGACCACCGACCGCTCGATGAAGGCGTCAGGCCGGACCATGACGTTGGTGCCGAGCACCGAGTACTCGCGGAGCTGGGCCCCGGCCTCCACCCGGCAGTAGTCGCCGATGATGGCCGGGCCCATGACCTTGGCCGCGGGGTCGACCTCGGCCCCCTCGCCCAGCCAGATCCCCTCGGCGATGCGGAACCCGGGCACGTCGAGCGCCACCTTGCCGTCGAGCACGTCCCGGTGGGCCTTGAGGTAGGCCTCCAGGGTGCCGACGTCCTCCCAGTACCCCTCGGCGATGTGGCCGAAGATGGGCTTGCCGTCGGCCAGGAGGCCGGGGAAGACGTCGCCGGAGAAGTCGACCTGTTCGCCCTCGGGGATGTAGTCGAACACCGCGGGGTCGCACACATAGATCCCCGTGTTCACCGTGTCGGAGAAGACCTGGCCCCAGGTCGGCTTCTCCAGGAAGCGCTCGATGGAGCCGTCCTCCCGGGTGATCACGATCCCGAACTCCAGTGGGTTCTCCATGGACTTCAGGGCCAGGGTGGCCAGTGAGCCCTTGCGCTCGTGGACGGCCACCAGTTCGCTGAGGTCGATGTCGGTGAGGACGTCGCCCGAGATCACCAGGAAGGGCTCGTCGAGCTGGGCCCGGGCGTTGCGCACCGAGCCGGCGGTGCCGAGGGGCGTCTCCTCGGTGGCGTAGACCATCCGCACGCCGAACTCGGCCCCGTCACCGAAGTAGGTACGGATGGTCTGGGGCAGGAAGGCCAGGGTGACGACGATGTCCTCGAAGCCGTGGGCCTTCAGGAGCCGCACGATGTGCTCCATCATCGGCCGGTTGGCCAGGGGCATGAGCGGCTTGGGCTGGTTGGAGGTGAGCGGGCGGAGCCGGGTGCCCTCGCCACCGGCCATGATCACGGCTTTCATGTGCCGGCCCCACCCTCGCGGGCGGCCCGTCCCTCACGGAGCGCGGCCATGGCCGGGCGCACGTAGGTGGCCGCCGCGTACCAGGCCATCACCAGCCCGGCCAGGGCGACGGCCCAGGCCAGGGCGGTGGCCGGGCCGTGGCCGTGGCCCCACAGGAACAGCGGAAAGGCCACCATCATCAGCAACGTCCCGCACTTGCCGGCCCAGCTGACATCGATCCGGCGGGCCCCCAGCGCCCCCAGGACCATGGTGGTGCCGGCCACCAGGACCTCACGGGCGATCGCCGGCCAGAAGATCACGGCGGGCACCGAGCCGTCGACCAGGATGGCCACCATCCCGGTGACGAGCAGGACCTTGTCGGCGATGGGGTCGAGCACCTTGCCCAGGTTCGAGACCTGGTTGAAGTGGCGGGCGATGTAGCCGTCGACCCAGTCGGTGGCACCCAGCCCGCCCAGGAGGAGGGCCGCGCCCACCCGGTTCTCCCGCCCGAAGAGCAGCCAGAGGAACACGGGCACACAGGCGAGCCGGACCAGGGAGATGGCGTTCGGCAGTGTGACGATCCGGTCGAGGCCTCCCTCGTCGTGCGAAGGCGACGTCATCAGCCGGCATCCTACCCGTGCGTTGGAGCCGCTCCTGAGGCTTCGGGCACCAGGCTGCGAGGTAGTGTCGGGACCATGGGGGTTGACGCGGTCATCGTTCCGCGCCCGCTGGCAGTTTCGGCACTCGCCGTGACCGGCGGCGAGGTGCGTGTCAAGAACACCGGCACGACCGAGGACGAGTACTCGTTCATCATCGACCGTGAGGCGGCCCAGTGGGGCTGGGTGACCCCGCCGACCGTCGTCGTCCCCCCCGGCGGCGAAGGCTCGGTCAAAGTGCTCTTCCGGCTGCCGAAGGCGCCCAAGCCGCCGGCCGGCCCCCTGCCGTTCACCGTCAAGGTGACCTCGGTCAACGACAAGACCATCTCGACGGTGGCCGACGGCATCGTGGAGGTGGCCCCGTTCACCGACCTCGTGGCCACCCTCAACCCGCCCACCGCCCAGGGCAGCGGGCCGTCGCACCACACCGTCGCCCTCTCCAACCGGGGCAACACGCCGGCACGGGCCCGAATGACCGCGTCCGAGCCCGACGGCCACCTCGACTTCGACATCGAGCCGGTCACCCTCGAGGCCGCGCCCGGCAACTCGGTCTCGGCCAACCTGCGGGTCAGCCCCCGCACCAAGCTCCGCAAGGGCACCGTGGACCGCCCGTTCCAGGTCGTCGCCGATGCCGAAGGCATGGCCCCGCTCAAGGTGGAGGGGAAGTTCACCCAGGAGGGCGCCGGCGGAAGTCGGGTTCCGGTGATCGTCGCCATCGTCGTCGCCGTCCTGGTCCTGGCCGCGGCCGCCGTCGCCATGGCCGGCGGGGGCGGCAGCAGCCCGGCGCCGTCGTCGCAGCCGGCCGCGTCCGGTGCCTCCGCCGCGGGTGAGGACCCGGCGTGCCCGGCCAAGGGCCACGACAACCGCGACCGGGGCGCCACCGGCGCCCTGCCCTTCAACTACTCGTTCCTCTTCACCACGCCCGACGGCTGCAAGCCGGTGCGGTTCAACCCCTGCGAGCCCATCCACTTCATCATCAACCCCGCCGACGCCCCCCCCGGCGGCCTGGCCGACGTCCGCCAGGCCTTCAAGATGATCGCCGACGCCGGCGGCTACACCTTCGTCGACGACGGCACGACGACCACCGACCGGTTCGACTTCGCCCGGCAGGCCTACGACCCGGGCCGCTACGGCGAGCGCTGGGCGCCGATCGTGGTCAGCTGGGGCAAGCTGGGCAGCCAGGGCCGCAACGACGTCGTCATCGCCGGCATGGGTAACGGGCAGGTGGTCGACGGAGCCATCGTCACCGGGATGCTCAATCTCAATGCCGACGCCCGCATCGACCTCGCCCGCGAGGCGCCCGTGCCCGACGGCTACGGCTCGGGCATCTCGTGGGGCCGGGTGATCCTCCACGAGCTGGGCCACGTGTTCGGGCTCGGCCACGTGGAGAGCAAGAACGCCATCATGCACGAGCAGCTGCTGGAGCAGACCCTGAGCCGCACCGAGTACGGCGTCGGCGACATCCAGGCCTGGCACCTGCTCGGCCGCGATGCCGGGTGCGTGCAGACGCCGGTGCCCCACGCGGTGGCCCCCCTCGGCGGCGTGGGCCGGACCACCACGACCCGCCCGTCCTAACCACCGGCCCCGGGTGACGACCGCCGGCATGGTGCTGGCCGGCGGCGCCGGTGGGCGGCGCCCGAGATGACGACCGCCGGCGTGGTGCTGGCCGGCGGCGCCGGCCGCCGCATGGGCGGCGTGGACAAAGCCGCGCTGCTCGTCGGGGGTGTGACCATGCTCGACCGGGTGCTGGGTGCGGCCCGGCCGGTGTGCGACCGGCTGGTGGTCGTCGGGCCGGTGCGCCCGACCGTGGTGGCCGGCGTGGAGTTCGTGTCGGAAGCCGAGCCGGGCGGAGGACCGGTGCCGGCGGTGATGGCCGGGCTGGCCGCCGCGCCCGAGTGCGACGTCGCCCTGGTGCTGGCCGTCGACCTGCCGCTCCTGACCACCGACCACCTCCGGCTCCTACTCGTCGCGCTGAACGCGGATGCGGTCGCCGCGGCCGACGTGGGCGGCCCCAACCCACTTCTGGCCGCCTACCGGACGTCGGAGCTGCTCAGCCGAGCCGGCGCCCTCGGGCTTGGCCCGGGTTCGTCGGCTCACCGCCTCCTCCCGCCAGCGACACCCACGATCAACGTCGGCCTGGCCACCCTCAACGTCAATCGCCCGGACGACCTGTCCGCTGCCGACGCGGCGACCTCGCCCGGAACGAAGTAGGACCTCAGGCCACCTCGAGGAACCGACGGAGCGCTTCGCGAATGAGCTCGCTCGTTGTGGTGTGGTCCGCAGCCGCCCGGGCTTCCATGGCCGCTCGAAGCTCAGGATCTATCCGTACCGGGACCACCTCGGCGGGGCCCGTGCCCATGGACGGCCGCCCTCGCCGGCGAGCCTTCAGCAGGTCAACGTCGTAGTCCGAGGCGACCACCTCGTCGGCCATGGCCTCGACGTCTGCATCGGTGAGCACCCTTCCCGACCGGGTACCGTACGTCTTCGGGTTTGTCATGAGGCGTCGTCCCCCCTTGGGAGCAGCTCGAAGAAGGTCGGGCGCAGCGTCATCGCGTGGATGACCAGGAACCGGCCGTCGGAGAGATCGAGCCAGGATCTCCACACCCGATTAGCGTAATACACAACTCGGCACCCGGTCACACCACCCGCTGGGCGCCGGCGTAGACGTTCATCGTCGCCCCCCGGAGGAAGCCGACGAGGGTCATACCTGCCTCCTCGGCCAGCTCGGCGGCCAGGTTCGAGGGCGCCGACACCGCGGCCAAGAACGGGATGCCGGCCATCAGGGCCTTCTGGACCAGCTCGAAGCTGGCCCGGCCCGAGGCCAGGATCACGTGGCCGGCGAGCGGGAGGCGGCCGTGCATGACCGCCCAGCCGATCACCTTGTCGAAGGCGTTGTGGCGGCCCACGTCCTCCCGGAGGCACACCAGCCGGCCCTCGGCATCGAACAGGCCGGCCGCATGGAGACCACCGGTGCTCTCGAACACCTTCTGGGCGGCCCGCAGGCGGCCCGGCAAGGCGCAAAGCGTGGCCACCGGCACCCGCAGCTCGTCGCCGGCCACGTCGTAGGCCGACTTCGACCGCACGCTGTCGATGCTGGCCTTCCCGCACAGCCCGCACGATGACGTGGTGAGGAAGGGCCGGGACGCCGCCGCCGGCGGCGCCGGCACACCCGGGCGCAGGGCCACGTCGAGCACGTTGAACGCCTGCACGTCGGGGCCCGGGCAGTAGCTGACGGTGGCGACGTCGGACCCGCCCGCGATCAGGCCTTCGGCGAGGAGGAAACCGGTGGCCAGCTCGAAGTCATGGCCCGGCGTGCGCATGGTCACGGCCAACGACCGACCGCCGACGCGGATCTCCAGCGGCTCCTCGGCCACGAGGGTGTCAACGCGGATCTCGCGGCTAGTCTCGGCGATCCTGGTCACCTGACGCCGGGCGGTGATGGGCATGAGCGCAAACTACCCAGAGCGGTACGCCGAGGCCCTCGGGCTCAGCCTGACCGACCAGGAGGCCGACGCCGTGCTCGACTTGGCCCGGGTGGTCGCCCATGGCAGTGAGCGGCGGTTCGCGCCGCTCTCGACCTTCCTCGCCGGCCAGTTCTTCGCCGAGCTGGTCCGCACCGGCGTCTCCCGGGAGGAGGCGCTGACCGAGGCGGTCGCCGTGGCCGAGCGAGCCTTGGCCGCGGAGGGTGGATGACGACCGCCCGTAAGCTCATCGCCTCCTGGCCGGTCGTCCGCCAGCTCACCGGCCCCGACCACCTCGGGCTGCGCTCCGCCGCCGAGTCGCCGTGGTCCGCCGCGCTCGAGGCCCGCACCGAGTCAGCCGACCGGGTGGTGAAGTCGGTCTGCCCCTACTGCGCGGTCGGGTGCGGCCAGCGGGTCTACGTGAAGGACGAGACCGTCATCCAGATCGAGGGCGACCCGGACAGCCCGGTCTCGCGCGGCCGGCTGTGCCCCAAAGGCTCGGCTTCGAAGCAGCTCGTCACCGGGCCGAGCCGGGAGTACAGGATCAAGTACCGCCGGCCCCACGGCACGGGCTGGGAGGACCTTCCCCTCGACCGGGCCATGGACATGATCGCCGACCGGGTCATCGCCACCCGGGCCGCGACGTGGGACGCGCCGAACCGCCGCAACCTGGGCATCGCCAGCCTCGGAGGAGCCACCCTCGACAACGAGGAGAACTACCTCATGAAGAAGCTGTACACGGCGCTGGGGGCGATCCAGGTGGAGAACCAGGCCCGGATATGACACTCCTCCACGGTCCCCGGTCTGGGGACCTCCTTCGGTAGGGGCGGCGCCACCGACTTCCTCCAGGACCTGGTCAACTCCGACTGCATCCTGATCATGGGTTCGAACATGGCCGAGTGCCACCCCGTCGGCTTCCAGTGGGTGGTCGAGGCCAAGGCCCGAGGGGCGAGGGTCATCCACGTCGACCCCCGCTTCACCCGCACCAGTGCCATCGCCGACACCTTCGTCGCCCTCCGGGCCGGGAGCGACATCGTGTTCCTCGGGGCGATCGTCAACTACATCCTGGCCAACGGCCGTGAGTTCCGCGAGTACGTCGCCGCCTATACCAACGCGTCGATGCTCATCGACGAGGCCTACCAGGGCACCGAGGACCTCGACGGGCTGTTCTCCGGCTGGGACCCCGAGACCCAGGCCTACGACACCGCGACGTGGCAGTACGCCGGCGCCAGCGACCCGACGCTGGAAGACCCGCGCTGCGTCTTCCAGATCCTCAGGCGCCACTTCGCCCGCTACACGCCCGAGCTGGTCGAGGAGCTGTGCGGTGTCTCGCCCGCCGACTTCGCCACGGTGGCCGAGGCCCTGTGCGACAACTCCAACCGCGAGCGTACGTCCACCATTTGCTACGCCGTCGGCTGGACCCAGCACACCGTCGGCGCGCAGTACATCCGCACCGCGGCCATCATCCAGCTCCTCCTGGGCAACATGGGCCGCCCCGGCGGCGGCATCATGGCCCTCCGAGGCCACGCCGGCATCCAGGGCTCCACCGACATCCCCACGCTCTACAACATCCTGCCCGGCTACCTGCCCATGCCCCACGCGGCCCACCACCAGACCCTGGCCGACTACGTCGCCGCGGCCACCGCGCCCGCCGGCTTCTGGGGCCACGCCGACGCGTACGTGGTCAGCCTGCTGAAGGCGTGGTGGGGCGACGCGGCCACGGCCGACAACGACTGGGCCTACGGCTACATGCCGTTCATCACCGGCGACCACTCGTCGTACCGCACGATCATGGACATGGACGACGGCAAGGTGGCCGGCTTCTTCGTCCTCGGCCAGAACCCGGCGGTCGGCTCGGCCAACGGCCGGCTGCACCGCTTCGCCATGGCCAAGCTGGACTGGCTGGTGGTGCGCGACCTGGTCGAGATCGAGACCGCGTCGTTCTGGAAGGACGGCCCGGAGATCGACAGCGGCGAGCTGGTCACCGAGGACATCGGCACCGAGGTGTTCTTCATGCCCGCCGCGGCCCACACCGAGAAGGACGGCAGCTTCACCCAGACCCAGCGCATGCTCCAATGGCACCACAAGGCCGTCGAGCCCCAAGGCGACTGCCGGTCGGAGCTGTGGTTCTACTGGCACCTGGGCCGCATCATCAGGGAGAAGCTGACCGGTTCCACCGACCCGCGTGACCGGCCCATCCTCGACCTCACCTGGGACTACCCCCTGGTCGGCGACATGCAGGACCCCGACGCCGAGGCGGTGCTGCGCGAGATCAACGGCGTGGGCCCGGACGGGCACACCGTCCCGGCGTACACCGCGCTCAACGCCGACGGCTCCACCGCCTGCGGGTGCTGGATCTACAGCGGGTGCTACGCCGGTGAGGTCAACCAGACCGCCCGACGGAAGCCCGGCCAGGAGCAGGACCACATGGCCCTCGAGTGGGGGTGGGCGTGGCCGGCGAACCGGCGGGTGCTCTACAACCGGGCCTCGGCCGACCCCGACGGCAACCCGTGGTCGGCGCGCAAAGCCCTGGTGTGGTGGGATCCTGAGGCGGGGAGGTGGACCGGCCACGACGTCCCCGACTTCGTCGTCGACAAGGCGCCCGGGTACGTGCCAACCGAGGGTGCCGTCGCCGAGCACGCACTCCGCGGCGACGACCCGTTCATCATGCAGGCCGACGGGAAAGGGTGGCTGTTCGCGCCGCACGGCCTGGTCGACGGCCCCCTGCCGTCGCACTACGAGCCCCACGAGTCACCCTTCACCAACC
The DNA here is from genome assembly GCA_023264995.1 of Acidimicrobiia bacterium. Classification (GTDB taxonomy): domain Bacteria; phylum Actinomycetota; class Acidimicrobiia; order Acidimicrobiales; family AC-14; genus CADCTB01. The sequence goes on from JAHFUR010000046.1 coordinate 21,227, forward strand.
CGCTGTACGCCCAACAGGCCAACCCGCTCCGCCAAACGTTCCGGCGCCGCCACAACCGCTACAACACCGACTCCGTGGGCACGAGCTACCCGTTCGTCATGACCACCTACCGGCTCACCGAGCACCACACCGCCGGCGGGATGTCCCGCTTCCTCGCCCACCTGGCCGAGCTGCAGCCGGCGATGTTCTGCGAGGTCAGCCCGGCCCTGGCCGCCGAGCGGGGCCTCACCAACGGCGGCTGGGCCACCATCACGTCGTCGCGGACCACGATCGAGGCCCGGGTCCTGGTCACCGACCGGGTCAAGGCGCTGCGGGTGCAGGGCCGCGACCTGCACCAGGTCGGCCTCCCGTACCACTGGGGCTGGAAGGGCCTGTCGACGGGCGACGCGGCCAACGACCTGTTCCCGCTGGCCCTCGACCCCAACGTCCACATCCAGGAGGTCAAAGCCGCCACCTGCGACATCGCCCCGGGCCGGCGGCCCCGCCCATGAGCGAGCGATCCAATCGCGTCCGGCTCGCCGGTGGGGCTGGGGGCCCCGCCGGCACGCGACGGGCGAGGTCCGAAGGACCCGGGTGCCCGTCGCCATGAGGATGGGATTTTTCACCGACACCTCGATTTGCATCGGGTGCAAGGCGTGCGAGGTGGCGTGCAAGGAGTGGAACAACGTCCCCGACGACGGGCTGAACTTCCTCGGCACGTCCTACGACAACACCGGCGGGCTGAGCTCGGACACGTGGCGCCACGTCGCCTTCATCGAGCAGCCCGTCACCGTGCCCCGGCTGGGCGACGACGGGATCCGGTGGCTCATGTCGTCGGACGTCTGCAAGCACTGCACCCACGCCGCGTGCCTGGAGGTGTGCCCCACCGGTGCCCTCTTCCGCACCGAGTTCGACACCGTCGTCGTCCAGCAGGACATCTGCAACGGGTGCGGGTACTGCGTGCCGGCGTGCCCGTTCGGCGTGATCGACAAGCGGGAGGCCGACGGGCGGGTCTGGAAGTGCACCCTCTGCTACGACCGGCTCAAGTCAGACCTGGAGCCGGCGTGCGCCCAGGCCTGCCCCACCCAGTCGATCCAGTTCGGCCCGCACGACGAGCTGCGGGAGCGGGCCGCCGGCCGTCTCGGCGTGCTGCAGGACGCCGGCGTGGCCGGCGCCCAGTTGTACGGGGCCGATGAGACCGACGGTGTGGGCGGGTTCGGCGCCTTCTTCCTGCTCCTCGACAAGCCGGAGGTCTACGGCCTGCCGCCCGACCCGGTCGTCACCACCCGCGACCTGCCCCGCATGTGGAAGGCCGCGGCCGGCGCCGCCCTCACGCTGATCGGCGCGGCAGCGGTCGCCTGCCGGCGGCCACGGTGACGGCCGGCGACAGCTACTACGGGCGCCCCGTCGTCAAGGCGCCGGTGTGGAAGCCGGCGATCGCGTTGTACTTCTTCACCGGCGGCGTGGCCGGGGCGTCGTCGGTCCTGGGCTTCGCGGCCAGCATCACCGGCCACCGCCGGCTGGCCCGCTCCGCGTTCGTGGCCTCGGCCGCCGGCCTGGCCGCGAGCGGCCCGCTCCTGGTGGTCGACCTGGGCCGGCCGTCGCGCTTCCTGAACATGCTGCGCGTGGCCAAGCCGACGTCGCCCATGAGCGTGGGGAGCTGGGTGCTCACCGCGTTCGGGCCGGCGTCGATGCTGGCCGCGGCGAGCGTCGTCACCGGCCGGCTCCCGCGAATGGGCCGGCTGGCCGCCGGCGTCGCCGCCGCCCTCGGGCCCGTGGTGGCCACCTACACCGCCGTCCTGGTGGCCGACACCGCCATCCCGGCGTGGCACGGCGCCCACCGGGAGCTGCCCTTTCTCTTCGCCGGCAGCGCCGCCGCCAGCGCGTCAGGGATCGCCCTGGCCTGTACCCCCGTCACCGAGGCCGGGCCGGCCCGGCGCCTGGCCGTCCTCGGCGCCGGTCTGGAGCTGGGCGCCTTCCGGGCCATGGAGTCCCGCCTGGGCGAGGTGGGCGGCCCGTACCGCGACGGCCGGGCCGGGCGGCTGGCCCGGGCCGCCGAGGTGTGCACCGGGGCGGGCGCGGCATTGGCCGTGCTGGGCGGGCGGCGCCGGCGCTCGGCGGCCGTGGCGGCCGGGGCGCTGCTGTGCGCCGGCAGCCTGTGCACGCGGTTCTCGGTGTTCCGGGCCGGCTTTGAGTCGGCCGCCGACCCGGCGGCCACAGTCGGGCCCCAGCGCCGGCGGGCTGACGCGTCGGTCCGGTCCGCATGACGCCCGGTGGTTGGCGAGCGTGTGGTCAATCGGGGTCGCCATGGCACCACCGATCGACCAAACGCTCGGGGCGGCCGGCCGACGGTGCCGCGTTCAGAGCTGGCTGACGGCGGTGACCCGCAGGACGGCGGTGCCGGCCTCGTCCGACGCGGCCAGGTCGACGGTGGCCGAGATGCCCCAGTCGTGGTCGCCCTCCGGGTCGTCGAAGATCTGCCGCACCCGCCACCCACTCGGTGCCTCGTCAACGATCAGGTGCTGCGGCCCGCGGGCATCGGGCCCCGTCCCGATCGACGGGTGCTCGGCAAAGTAGGCGTCGAGCGCCTCACGCCAGCGCGCAGCCGGCCACCCGTTGCCGGCGTCGAGCTCCCCCAGGTCGTCGTGGCGACGGAGCGCGGCCAGCTCCACCCGGCGGAACAGCTCGTTGCGGACCATGACCCCGAACGCCCGCCGGTTGGCCGTGACCGGCGGGGGCGCGTCGTCGGCCGGCAGGACTGCGGGCTCGCCGACCGCCGAGACGCGCAGCCGTTCCCACTCGTCGAGCAGGCTGGAGTCGACCTGGCGTACCAGCTCGCCCAGCCACTCGATGAGGTCGCGTAGATCCTCGGTCTTGGCTTCCTCGGGCACGGTCTTGTTGAGCGCCTTGTAGGCGTCGGTGAGGTAGCGCAACAGCAGGCCTTCCGAGCGGGCCAGGCTGTAGTGGTTGACGTAGTCGGCGAAGGCCATGGCCCGCTCGTAGAGGTCGCGGGCCACCGACTTGGGCTCCACCACGTGGTCGGCCACCCACGGATGGCCGGCCCGGTACATCGAGAAGGCGGCCTCGAGCAGCTCGGCCAGGGGCTTGGGGTAGGTCACCGCCTCGAGCAGGGACATGCGTTCCTCGTATTCGACGCCGTCGGCCTTCATCTGGGCCACGGCCTCGCCCCGGGCCTTGAAGCGCTGAGCGGCGAGCACCGGCGCCGGGTTGTCGAGCGTCGACTCGATCACGGAGAGCATGTCGAGGGCGTACTCGGGGGACTCCCGGTCGAGCAGCTCGAAGGTGGCCAGGGCGAAGGCCGACAGCGGCTGGTTGAGGGCGAAGTCGGGCTGGAGGTCGACGGTGAGCCGCAGGCGGCGGCCGGCGGCGTCAGGAACCTCGAGCGCCTCGACGACGCCGGCGGTCCGCAGGCCCCGGAACAGGGCGATGGCCCGCCGGGTGTGGCGGTGCTGGGCGGCGCGGGGCTCGTGGTTGTCCTTGAGAAGCTGGCGCATCGCCGCGCAGGCGTCGCCCGGGCGAGCGATCACGTTGATGAGCATGGCGTGGGTGACCGAGAAGCTGGACGTGAGCGGTTCGGGGGGCGCCGCTACCAACCGCTCGAACGTCGGCTCCCCCCACGACACGAAGCCATCGGGTGGCTTCCTGCGCACCACCTTGCGGCGCAGCTTGGGGTCGTCACCCGCCTTGGCCAGGGCCCGCTCGTTCTCGACCACGTGGTCGGGGGCCTGCACCACCACCGTCCCCAGTGTGTCGAACCCGGCCCGCCCGGCCCGGCCGGCGATCTGGTGGAACTCCCGGGCGCTGAGGTGCCGGGTCTTGGTGCCGTCGTACTTGGAGAGGGCGGTGAACAGCACCGTGCGGATCGGGACGTTGATACCGACCCCGAGCGTGTCGGTCCCGCAGATGACCTTGAGCAGGCCGGCCTGGGCCAGCCGCTCGACGAGCCGGCGGTACTTCGGGAGCATGCCGGCGTGGTGGACCCCGATGCCGTGACGCACGAGGCGGGTCAGGGTGCGCCCGAAGCCGGCGGCGAAACGGAACCCGCCGATGAGCTCGGCGATGGCGTCCTTCTCGGCGCGGGAGCACACGTTGACGCTCATCAGGGCCTGGGCCCGCTCGACGGCCGCGGCCTGGGTGAAATGGACCACGTACACCGGCGCGTGCTGGGTGGCCAGCAGCTCCTCCAACGTCTCGTGCACGGCGGTGGTGCGGTAGGAGTACACCAGCGGCACCGGGCGGGTCGCCGTCATGACCGCCGCCGTCGGCCGCCCGGTCCGTCGGGTGAGGTCGGTGCGGAAGCGCTCAACGTCGCCCAGTGTCGCCGACAGGAGGAGGAACTGCGCCTTCGGCAGTTCGAGCAGCGGCACCTGCCAGGCCCAGCCCCGGTCGGGGTCGGCGTAGAAGTGGAACTCGTCCATCACGACGTGGTCCGCCGGCGTGCCCGGGCCGTACCGCAGCGCCAGGTTGGCCAGCACCTCGGCCGTGCAGCAGATGATCGGCGCGTCCTTGTTCACGCTGGCGTCGCCCGTCATCATGCCGACCGCATCGGGCCCGAACGTGGTGCACAGGTCGAAGAACTTCTCCGAGACGAGGGCCTTGATGGGCGCCGTGTAGAAGCTCCGCTGGCCGGCCGCGAGGGCGGTGAAGTGGGCGCCGGCGGCCACCAGGCTCTTGCCCGAGCCCGTCGGCGTGCCCAGGATCACGTTCGACCCGGACACCACCTCGATCAGGGCCTCCTCCTGGGCCGGGTACAGGGCCAGCCCCTGGTCCGTCGACCAGGCGACGAACGCGTCGAGGACCGCCTCGGGGCCGGCCGGGTTCGGGATCCGGTCGGTGAGCGTGCCGGTCATCAAGGCAGCAGCGTGCGGGCCACCGCCCGGGCGTCGACCAGGAGCACGACGCCGCCGTCCCCGCTGATCACGCCCGACACGAGGTCGCCGGTCTGGCCGGCCGGCGGCGGCTGCAGGGTGGCCTCGTCGACGGCCACCACGCCGGAGACGTCCACGACGTGGAGCCCGAACGGCACGCCGTCGGGATCGAGGACGAGGACCCGGTCCCGCCCCGCGCCCAAGGGAGCCACGACGGTGATCGTCCCCTCGCCATGGGGGAGGAACCCGACGACGTGGGGGCCGGGGGAAGGGATGGGCAACATGCCCACTGTCGTGCGGACCTCCCGGGCGTGGTCGACGTCGACCGCGAACTCGCCGTCCGCGGTCCGGAACCGGACCACGCTCCTCACGCCCCGGCTGGCCTCGGTCATCCGGGGCCGAGCTTGGCATCGAGGAGGCGGACCAGCTCGCCCACCTGGTAGCCCTCGAGCATGGCCTCGGCCCGGCCCTGGTCGCCGGCGTCGAGCAGGGCACGGGCGGTGGCGAACGCCCGCCGGGCGGCGCCGGCGTCGCCCGAGGCCTCGAGGGCCAGGCCGAGGTGGAGATGGGCCATCGAGTGGTCAGCCTCCAGGTAGGCCAGCTTCCGGAACGCCACGACGGCCGTGGCGAAGTCGCCGGCGTCGAGGGCGGACTGGCCGGTGACCACGAGGTCATCGGTGTCGACCGCCCCGCCGGCGGGGCTGCGGGCGGGAGGCCGCGCCCGCCGCTCGGGCCGATCGCCGGCCGGGCGCGG
>JAHFUR010000073.1 GCA_023264995.1 Acidimicrobiia bacterium
CGGGTGGCGCGTCCGGGCCGTCGCGGCTGCTGGCCCGGCCCGGGCCGTACCCGGCCGCCCCCCGCCTCCGGGCCATCACCGGCGGCCGGGCCACCACGGCGGCCGCCGCCCAGCCGGCGCCTCCCGTTCGCCACCGGCTGGTGTTCCTGCTCGTCATCCTCAGCCTGGCCTTCGTGGCCGTCGTGGCCAAGCTCACCGTGGTCCAGGGCTTCTCGGCCAAGCGCTACGACGTCTTCGGCGAGTCCCAGCGCATCCAGTCGATCGTCCTCCCGGCCGAGCGGGGTGCCATCCTCGACCGGAACCTGGCCGAGCTGGCCGTGTCCACCCGCAGCCAGACCGTGTGGGCCGACCCGTCGGTGGTGACCGACCCGATCGCCGCGGCCAAGGCCCTGGCCCCCGTGCTCCAGGTCGACGAGGGTGTCCTGCGCGACAAGCTCCACTCCGACGCCCGGTTCGTCTACCTGGCCCGCAAGGTCGACGACTCGGTGGCCGACGCCGTCAAGCGCCTCAAGATCACCGGTGTCCAGTTCCTCGACGAGCCCAAGCGGATCGTCCCGTCCGGCACCCTGGCCGGACCGGTCATCGGCCAGGTCGGCACCGACGACGAGGGCCTGTCCGGCCTGGAGAAGCAGTTCGAGAAGGCCCTCACCGGCCGGGCCGGGGAACTGCTCGTCGAGCGGGACCCGAAGGGGAACGACATCGCCGCCGGCCTCCGCCAGCTCAAGCCGTCGGCCCGGGGCGACAACCTCGTCCTCACCCTGGACCGGGCCCTCCAGTACGAGACCGAGCGGGTGCTGGCCGACTCGATCGTGTCGTCCCACGCCAAGGGCGGCATGGCCGTGGTCATGGACCCGGCCACCGGCGAGATCCTGGCCATGGCCAACCTGGTGGCCGGCAAGCCGGGGACGGCGCCGGCGCCGCCGGCCGACAACATGACCGTGACCCGGGTCTTCGAGCCGGGGTCGACCAACAAGGTCGTCACCGTTGCCGCCGCCCTCGAAGAGGGGATCGTCGACCCCAATACCCGGATGAACGTGGCCGACACCCTGGTCGTGTCCGACGCCACCTTCCACGACGCCGAACCTCACCCCCTCATGTGGTGGACGACGGCCGACATCATGGCCCACTCCTCCAACGTGGGGACCATCCAGATCGCCCAGCGGTTGGGAAAGAACCGGATCGACAAGTACCTGCGGGCCTTCGGGCTGGCCGACGCCACCGACCTGGACTTCCCCGGCGAGTCCGGCGGGATCATGCTCGACCCCGGCGACTGGTCCGGGACGTCGATCGGCAGCATCCCCATCGGCCAGGGCGTCGCCGTCACCGCCGTCCAGATGCTGGGCGCCTACAACATCATCGCCAACGGCGGCGTCTACGTCGCCCCCCGCCTGGTCAAGTCGACCGTCGACGCATCGGGGAAGGAGCACGCCGCCCCGGTCCCGACCCCGCACCGGGTCGTGTCGGCGACGACCGCGGCCCAGGTGGCGTCCATGCTCACCGGCGCGGTGGACGTCGGGACCGGCACCCTGGCCCGCATCGAGGGCTACACGGTGGCCGGTAAGACCGGGACGGCGCGCAAGCCCTCGGAGACCCAGGCCGGCTACAGCGACAACTACATGGCCAGCTTCGTGGGGTTCCTGCCGGCCGAGAACCCCCGCCTGTCGGCCATCGTGGTGCTCGACGAGCCGACCCCGTACTTCGGCGGCATCGTGTCCGCGCCCGTGTTCGCCGCCATCGGGAGCTTCGGCATCCGCCACTTCGGTATCCCGGCCGGCGGACCGGCCGGTACGCTCGGCCTCTCACCGACGAGACCATAAGGACCGCGTGCGACTCAGTCGGCTGCTCGGGGAGGTACAGGTGCGCGCCATCCGGGGGGACCCGGACGGGGCCGAGATCGTGGCCGTCAGCCACCACTCCTGGTCGGTCGGCGCCGGCGCGCTGTTCTGCTGCGTCCCCGGGCTCAACGTCGACGGCCACGACTTCGCCGCCCAGGCGGTGGCCGCCGGCGCCGTCGCCCTCCTGGTCGAGCGCTTCCTGGAGCTCGACGTCGTGCAGGTGCTGGTCGACGATGTGGCCTCGGCCATGGGGCATGCCGCGGCGGCGCTGTTCGACCACCCGTCCCGGCGGATGGCGGTGGTCGGTGTCACCGGCACCAACGGCAAGACGACCACCACCCACTTCCTCCGGGCCATCCTCGAGGCCGACGGCCGGCGGGCCGCCGTCATCGGGACGCTCTCCGGCGGCGCCTCTCGTTCTGGCCCGGGAACCACGCCGGCGGCGCCGGAGCTCCAGGCCCACCTGGCCGAGCTGGCCGCCGAGGGGTTCGAGGCCGTGGCCATGGAGGTCAGCTCGCACGCCCTGGTCCAGCACCGGGTGGACGGGATGCGGTTCGCCGTCGCTGTCTTCACCAACCTCAGCCACGACCACCTCGACTTCCACCCCACCATCGACGACTACTTCGCGGCCAAGGCCACGCTGTTCGACCCTGAGCGGGCCGCGGTGGCGGTCGTGAACGCCGACGACCCGTGGGGCCGGCGCCTGCTGGCGGCCGCCGCGCTGCCGACCCGGCCGTTCTCGCTGGCCGACGCCGTCGACCTGTCCGTCGACCGCTCCGGGAGCAGCTTCCTGTGGGAGGGCGAGCCCGTCCGCCTGCGCATGATCGGTGTGGTCAACGTGGCCAACGCCCTGGCCGCGGCGGTGGCGGCCCGGGAGCTGGGTGTCGGGGCGCCGGCGGTGGCCGCCGGCCTGTCGAACCTGGCTTCGGTGCCCGGGCGCAACGAAGCTGTCGAGCGGGGCCAGCCCTTCTCGGTGCTGGTCGACTACGCCCACACGCCGGCCGCCCTCGAGCAGGCTCTGGCCGGGGCCCGGGCGCTGGCCGCCGGCGGGCGGGTGTTGGTGGTCTTCGGCTGCGGCGGCGACCGCGACCCGACCAAGCGCCCCCTCATGGGGGAGGTGGCCGCCCGCCTGGCCGACCTGGCCGTGCTCACCTCCGACAACCCCCGCAACGAGGACCCGGGGGCCATCATCGACCAGGTCCGCGCCGGCGCCGCCGGCACCGGCAGTCTCGTCGTCGAGCCCGACCGCCGGGCGGCGATCGGCCTGGCCCTCGCCGCCGCCGCCGCCGGCGACGTGGTCGTGTTGGCCGGCAAGGGCCACGAGACCACCCAAGTGGTCGGCAGCCAGGTCCTCCCCTTCGACGACCGCGCCGTCGCCGCCGAGCTCCTCGGTTCCCTGGCCAGCGCCAGTGCCGGCGCCGGCGCGGCCCGGCCGGAGGCTGGGAGCACGGCCGGCGGCGGGGCAGGGGCCCCCGCCGCTTCGGAGGAGGACGGGGCGGGGCCCCCGTCGGCGCGGTCAGAAGGGCCCGGCGCGGCCCGGCCGGAGGCCGGGACCACGGCCGGCGGCGGCGCAGGGGCCCCCGCCGCTTCGGAGGAGGACGGGGCAGGGCCCCCGTCCGGGAAAAAAACATGGTAGCGCTGCTCATCGCCGGCGCCACGGCCCTGATGGCCGCCATCCTCGGCACCCCCATCCTGATCCGGTCGCTCCAGGCCCGGGGCATCGGCCAGCAGATCCGCGACGACGGTCCCGCCGGCCACTTCTCCAAGGCCGGGACGCCCACCATGGGCGGCATCACCATGATCGGCGCCACCGCGGTGGGGTACGTCGCCAGCCACCTCTATACCGGCGCGGTGTTCACGGCCGCCGGCGTCCTGGTCGTGGTCGTCGTGCTCGGCGCCGGTGGCGTCGGGTTGGCCGACGACTGGATCAAGATCTCCCGCCAGCGCAGCCTCGGCCTGAACAAGAAGGCCAAGAGCCTCTCCCTCGTCGTCGTCTTCCTGGCCTTCGCCATCCTCGCCGTCTACCGGGCCAAGGTGAACACCGACCTCTCCTTCGCCCGCTCGCTCGACATCGGCCTGCCCAATCCCGTCTACATCCTCTGGGCCCTGCTCATCCTCCTGGGCGTCTCCAATGCGGTGAACCTGGCCGACGGGCTCGACGGCCTGGCTGCCGGCTCGGCCATGTACGGCTTCGGCGCCTTCGTGTTCATCGGGTTCTGGGAGTTCCGCCATCCCGAGTGCTACGGGGTCGGCCCCGCCCTCGACCTCTCACTGATCGCCGCCGCCCTGGCCGGCAGCTGCGCCGGCTTCCTCTGGTGGAACGCGGCGCCGGCCAAGATCTTCATGGGCGACACCGGGTCGCTGGCCCTGGGGACGGGGCTCGGTGCCCTGGCCCTGACCACCAACACCCAGCTCCTCCTGCCGGTCGTCGGCGGGCTGTTCGTGATGATCACCATGTCGGTGGTCATCCAGGTGGCCGTCTTCCAGACGTTCCACCGCCGGGTGTTCCGGATGGCCCCGATCCACCATCACTTCGAGCTGGTGGGTTGGCCCGAGACGACGGTCATCGTCCGGTTCTGGATCCTGGCCTCGCTGTGCACGGCCGTCGCCGTGGGCCTGTTCTATGCCGATTTCCTGCAGAGCGGATGCCGGGGGGCGAGTCTTGGCTGACCTGTACGACGACGCGACAACCGAGCCGGCGCCGGACGCCGGCGACGGCGTGACCACCGAGCCCGTCGTCGACGCCGGCGACGGCGTGACCACCGAGACCGTTGTCGACGCCGGCGACGGCATGACCACCGAGACCGTCGTCGACGCCGGCGCGGTCGCCGGCGAGACGGCCCACGCCGTCTCGGCGCCGGCCGAGCCGCCCGTCATGGCCGCCTCGGTGGCGCCGCCCGGGCCGGCCTCGGCGCCGGCCGCGGCACTGGCCGAGCGGGCGCTGGTCGTCGGCCTGGCCCGGAGCGGCCAGGCTGTTGCCCGCCACCTCCTGGCCCGGGGCGTGAACGTGGCCGCCGTCGACGACGACCCCGGCGACGATGCCCGAGCCGCGGCTGCGGCGCTGGGGATCCTGCTCGTCGAGCGCCCCAGCCTGGAGGCCCTGGCCAACCTGGTCGTCCGGGCCGACGTGGTCGTCCCGAGCCCGGGGGTGCCGGCGACCCACCCGGTCTACGGGCTGGCCAAGGCGTCCGGCGTGGCCGTCCGAGGTGAGGTGGAGCTGGCGTCGCGCTGGTCGATCTGCCCGATGGTCGCCGTCACCGGGACCAACGGCAAGACCACCGCGACCAGCTTGGTGGCGGAGATGCTCGTGGCCTCGGGCCTGCGCTCGATCGCGGCCGGCAACATCGGGCTCCCCCTGAGCGATGCCGTCGCCGACGAGGAGCTCGACGTGGTGGTGGCCGAGGTGTCGTCGTTCCAGCTGGCGTTCACCGAGTCGTTCCGTCCCGCCGTGGCGGTGTGGCTGAACGTGGCGCCCGACCACCTGGACTGGCACGGCCATGTCGACGCCTACGTGGCCGCCAAGGCCCGGATCTGGGCCAAGCAGGGCCCGGGCGATGTGGCCGTGGTCAACGCCGACGACCCGGCGGTCATGGCCCAGGCCGCGTTCGCCCCGTCGCGCGTCGTCACCTTCGGGCTCGGCCAGGGCCGGAACGGCGCGCCGCCGGCCGACTACACGGTGGCCGACGGGTGGCTGGTCGGCCCGGACGGCCCGCTGCTCGAGGTCGCCCTGCTGTGCCGGGCCCTGCCCCACGACGTGGCCAACGCCCTGGCCGCCTCGGCGGCCGCCCTCGCCGCCGGCGCCACCCTCGACGGGGTGCGGGCCGCGCTGGCCGGTTTCGCCCCGCTGCCCCACCGCCTGGCCCTGGTGGCCTACGCCGACGGGGTGCGGTGGTACGACGACTCCAAGGCCACCAACCCCCACGCCGCCGTGGCCGCGGTTCGCGGCTTCGAGTCCGTGGTGCTGCTGGCCGGCGGGCGCAACAAGGGCCTCGACCTGGCCGAGCTGGCCGAGGTGACGGACCGGTTGCGGGCGGTGGTCGCCATCGGGGAGGCGGCGCCCGAGGTGGCGGCGGCGTTCGCCGGCCGCCGGCCCGTCCGAGTCGCGGCCACCATGGCCGAGGCCGTGGCCGCCGCCGCCGAGGCCGCCCGCCCGGGTGACGTCGTCCTGCTGTCGCCGGGGTGCGCCTCGTTCGACTGGTACCGGTCCTACGCCGAGCGGGGCGACGACTTCGCCGCCGCCGTCCACGCCCTCCTGGAGGCCCGACATGCCCACTGACATCCTGACGCGGACCGCCCCGCCGGCCCGGGGCACGCGCCCCCGTCCCCCGGCGCCGGCCGGGAAGCCGGCGGGCCGGGGCCGGCCGGCCCGTGCCGCCCGGACCG
>JAHFUR010000047.1 GCA_023264995.1 Acidimicrobiia bacterium
ATCCCCGACCCGCCGGGCGGCGCCGGCCGGTACGTGCTGGCCCTGGCCGCCGCCCTGGCCGGCCGGGACGACGTCGGGCTGACCGTGGTGGCCCGCACCGGCGACGACGCCCGGTGGCCGGCGCCCGTGGTGGCCTGCGCCCCCGGCGGCCGGCCGCTGCGGCTGGCCTGGGAGCAGGTCGGGCTGCCCCGGGTCGTCCGGGGTATGGGCGCCCAGGTCCACCACGGCCCGCACTACACGATGCCGCTGGCCCTCGGCCTGCCGGCGGTCGTGACCATCCACGACCTGTCGTTCTTCACCCATCCGGAGTGGCACCAGCGGGCCAAGGTGGCCTTCTTCCGGGCCGCCATTCTCACCTCGGCCCGGAGGGCCGCGGCCCTGGTCGCGGTCAGCGCGACCACCGCCGCGCTGCTCCAGGAGCGGGGCCGGCCCCGCGCCCCTGTCCATGTTGTCCCCCACGGCGTCGACCACACCAAGTTCCGCCCCAGCGGAAGTGGTGACGAGGCTGCGCTCGCCCGGCTGGGCGTCACCCCGCCGTACGTGGCCTTCCTCGGCACCCTGGAGCCCCGGAAGGACGTGCCGACCCTGGTCCGCGCCTTCGACCGCATGGCGGCGTCGACGCCCGACCTCACCCTGTGCCTGGCCGGCGCCCCCGGCTGGGGGGTGGCCGCTGTGGACCAGGCCATCGCCGGCGCGACGCATGCCGGCCGGGTCCGGCGCCTCGGCTACGTGGCCGAGGGCGACATGCCGGCGCTGCTCCGGGGCGCCGCCGCCGTCGCCTACCCGTCGCTCGAGGAGGGGTTCGGGCTCCCGGTGCTCGAAGCGCTGGCCTGCGGGGCGCCGGTGGTCACCACGTCGGGCACCGTCATGGAGGAGGTGGCGGCAGGCGCGGCCGTGCTGGCCCGCCCCGGCGACGTCGACGACCTGGCGGCCGGGTTGGAGGCCGCCGTCGCCGGCGGCCCGGGCGCACCGGAGCGGCGCCGGCTCGGGTTGACGGTGGCCGCCCGCCACACGTGGGAGGCATCGGCGGCCGCCCACGCCGAGGTCTACCGCTCGGTCAGTTGAGCGTCGGGTCGGGCGGGTAGCCGGCGTAGAGGGCCAGCGCGCCGCGCTGGCGGCGCAGGACGGTGCCCCAGAGGCGCTCGGGCGCCGGCGACAACGGGTCACCCGGGTCGGCGTCGACCACGAACCAGCCCCCGTCGGCGATCTCGCCTTCGAGCTGGCCAGGCCCCCACCCGGCGTAGCCGGCGAACACGCGTATCTCGTCGAGGCGGGGGATGGTGTCGTCGGGGTCACTGTCGAGGTCGAGCGTGCCGACCGGGCCGCCGGCGAACCCCACGCTCGGGTGCCCCCGGAACGGGCCGCGCGGCCCGAGCAGCGGCCGCCAGCCGGCCGCCACCCCCCGCCGTCCGAGCCGGGCCAGGCAGACCGCGGCGCTGGGCGCCACCGGCCCGCCGATGAACACCACCGAGGGGTGGGCCGCGGCCCGGGCCCATTCAGGGAGGGGCTCAGCAAGGTCGAGCTCGCTCGGGCGGTTCAGGACGACGCCGAGCGCCCCCTCGTCGCCGTGCTCGAGCAGCAGGACCACGGTGCGCTCGAAGTTGGGGTCGCCCAGGTCGGGGGACGCCACGAGCAGGCGGCCCTTCATCCCCGCCGACCGGCCCTCCGTGCCGCTCACTGCCCGAGGAGCGCCCGGCGGACACCGAGGGCGGCGGACCGGGCCTGGGTGACGAGGGGGCGGGCGTCATCCGGCAGCCGGGCGACCAGCGTGTCGAGCAACGGGTCGACGACCTTGTCGACCTCGGCGGCCAGCTTGGCCAGGTCGCGCTGGAGGTCCCGGCGCCGGAGCTGGGCCTGCTGGATGCCCAGCACGCCGAGCCCTACCACGGTGTACAGCGCGTCCCGGGCCCGTGCGGCAGCGTCGTCGTCCATACCACCAGGAAACCACGAACGGGGGTGCCAGGGTGGCTGGGAGTGGTCCGGCTAGCCTCGGGGCGAGAATGGATTCGCAGCCATCCGCACCTCCTTTGGTCGCGGTCGTCGTGGCCGATCAACCCGGGGAATGGTTCGAAGAGGCTCTGCAGGCGGTGGGGTCACAGGACTACCCGAACCAGTCGGTCCTGGTCATCGACGGTCGTGGCGTGGACGACCCCGGCCCCCGGGTGGCCGCCGTCCTGCCCGACGCCTTCCTTCGCCGGCCCGAGCGCCAAGGCCGTCCGCCGGGGTTCGCGGCCGCGGCCAACGACGTGCTCAACACCGTCCAGGGGGCGGCCTACCTGGTGTTCTGCCACGACGACGTGGCGCCCGAGCCCGACGCGCTGCGCTTGATGGTCGAGGAGTCGCTGCGCTCCAACGCCGGCATCGTCGCCCCCAAGCTGGTCGACTGGGACAGCGAGGACCGCCTGCTCAGCGTCGGGCTGTCGGTCGACAAGACCGGCGCCTGCACGCCGCTGGTCGACCGCGGCGAGCTCGACCAGGAGCAGCACGACTCCGTCCGGGACGTGTTCGCCGTGTCCTCGGCCTGCCTCCTCGTGCGGGCCGACCTGTTCGCCGAGCTGGGCGGCTTCGACCCGTCGATGTCCGACTACGGCGCCGATGTCGACCTGTGCTGGCGGGCCCAATCCGCCGGCGCCCGGGTGGTGGTGGCCCCCGCCGCCCGTGTCCGCCACCGGGAAGCGGCCAAGGAGGCGCCCGGCGCCGACCCGCAACGGTCCCGCCTCGAGCCCCGGAACCACCTGCGGGCCATGTTCAAGAACTACACGTGGCTCCACCTCCTACGGGTGCTCCCCCAGGCCATGGTGGCCACCGTGGTCGAGGCGCTGGTCGCCCTGGTCGCCCGCCGAGGCCACGAGGCCAGCGACGTCCTGGGCGCCTGGACCTGGAACCTCCGCCATCTCGGGGAGCTGCGCCCGTTGCGCGCCGCGGTCCGTCGCGCCCGGGCCGTGCCCGACGCCGAGGTGCGCCGTCTCCAGGCTCGGGGCAGCTCCCGCCTGACCATGTACCTCCAGCGCCGGCTCCACGCCGAGGAGCGGGCCCGGCACCTGGTGGAGGCGGGCCACGACCTGGTCGAGTCGGTGGGCAGCGGGCCGGCGCGGGCGGCCACTGCCCTCCTCTGCCTCCTCTCCCTGGGCCTGGTCGTCGGCACCCGCCACCTCTTCACCGGCCGCCTCCCCGCCGTCGGCCAGTTCGCGCCCTTCCCGCGGCCGTCGACGCTGCTGACCCACGCCTTCGACGGCTGGCGCACCACGGGCATGGGGTCGGCATCGCCGGCGCCGCCGGCCCTCGGCCTCCTCGGCGTCCTCGGCGTAGTCTTCCTCGGCCACATGGGCGCGCTGGCCAAGGTGCTGGTCCTGGGCGCCTGGCCGCTCGCTGCGTTCGGGGCCTGGCGCCTGGCCCGGCCGCTCGGCTCCACCATGGCCCGGATCGCCGCCGTGATCGCCGTACTCGCCGTCCCGTTGCCGTACAACGCCCTGGCCCGGGGCCGCTGGACCGGCCTCATCGCCTACGCGGCCATGCCGTGGTTCCTCCTCCTGCTGGCCCGCATGACGGGCCTCGAGCCGTTCGGGAGCGGCGGGGGCCGGCGGCGGGGGCGGGAGCCCGGCGCCGGCGGGGCCGGCCGGGCCTACCTCGTCCTCGGTGTCGCGCTGGCGGCGGCCAGCACCTTCGTGCCCGGCATGGGCGTGCCCGTCGTCGTCGCCGCCCTCGGCCTGGTCGTCGGCTCCCTCCTGGCCGGCGGGTTCGGCCCGGCCACCCGCGCCCTGCGCGGCGCGGTCGCCGGCGTGGCCGTGGCGTTCGTGCTCCTCCTCCCCTGGTCGGTGGCGCTGGTCGTGCCCGGGGGCTGGTCGACAGTCGCCGGCGTCGGCCGGATGCCGAGCCGGGCCTGGGGCTTCGGCGCCCTCCTGCGCTTCCAGGTCGGCCCGGTCGGCGCCGGCCTCTTCGGTTGGGCGCTCCTGGCCGTGGCGGCCATGCCCTTGCTCGTCGGGCGCGACTGGCGGTTCGCATGGGCGGTGCGGTTCTGGGCGGTGGCGCTGACCGGCGTCGGGCTGGCGTGGGCCGGCGGGCGGGGCTGGCTGCCCGTGCGCTTCCAGGACCCCGACCTCCTCCTGGCCCCAGCGGCCGCGGCCCTGGCCGGGGCCGTGGCCATGGGGGCGGCGGCGGCCCAGGTCGACCTGCGGGGCTACCGGTTCAGCTGGCGGCAGGCCGCCCCGCTGGCCAGCGGCCTGGCGTTGATGGCCGCCGTCCTCCCCATCCTGGCCGCGGCCACCGGCGGCTCCTGGCACCTCCCTACGGCCGAGGTCGCCCGCTCCGTCGGCTGGATGCCCGCCCAGGTGGCCGACGGCGCGTTCCGCGTCCTGTGGATCGGCGACCCCGCCACCCTCCCCCTCGACGGCTGGGCCCTCGAAGGCGAAGCCGGCGTGGCCTATGCCACGTCCCGCAACGGCCCTCCCGACATCTCCGACCTGTGGCCCGGGCCACCGTCGAGAGCGACGCGCGCCATCGGCGACGCTGTGCAGGTCGCCCGCCGGGGCGGTACGGCCCGGCTCGGGCGCATCCTGGCCCCCATGGGCGTCCGCTACATCGTCGTCCCCCAGCAGCTCGCCACCGATACCGGCCGGCCGGAGGAGCTGGCCGTCCCGGCCGCCCTCACCCGGGCCCTCGGGTCGCAGCTCGACCTCCGCCTCCTCCCCTCGGACCCCGCGCTCGACGTCTACGAGAACGTGTCATGGGCCGCGGGCCGTTCCGTGCTCACCGATGCGGGCGCCGGCGCCGCCCGTTCCGGCGCGGGCGTCGGCGGCGACCTCTCCGGCGCCCTGCCCGTCCTCGCCGGCGCCGGCCCCGTCCGGTTCAAGGGGACGCTCCCCGGGCCGGGCACCGTCCTGGTGGCGGAGGCGCCCTCGTCGCAGTGGGAGCTGACCGTCGCCGGCCGCACGATCGCCCGCTCCGACGCCTTCGGTGTGGCCAACGCCTTTGCCGGCGCGCCGGCCGGGACGGCCCGGCTCCGGTACCGCACCCCCCTGTACCGCTGGCCCCTCGCCCTCGTGCCCTTCCTGCTGTGGGCCGTGGCCGCGTCGGCGCTGTGGCGCACCCGGGCCCGGCCGGCGCCCCGCGACGACGACACCCAGCTCATCCCCATCCTCACTCCGACCGCCTCGGCGGGAGTGGGCGCCCGGTGAGCGGCCCGGAAGGCCGGTCCAGGCGACGAGCACCGGGCCGCGCCCGGTGAGCGGGTTCGGGCGCCGGCGCCGGCGCCGGTCCAGCCGGCGCGACCACCAGAGCTCGCGGGCCCCGGCCCGGGAACGTTCGCGCGCCGAACCGTCCGGGCGCACCCATCGCCTGCCGGCAATCGTCGTCCTGGCCACGCTGCTGGTTGCCGGCGGGGTCGCCGACGGGCGAGTCGGGCGGGCCAGCCCGTCGAAGGTCACCTCGGTCCAGGCCCAGGTGCCGATCGCCGCGCCGGCGTCGGCCCGCTCCTCGGCCTGGTACTGCCCGGGCGGGCCCGTCACCGGGGCCACCGGTGAGGGCTACGTGGTCGTCGCCAATGCCGGCGACCGCCGGCTCACCGGCACCGTCACCGTGTTCCCCGACAAGGGCGACAGCCGCAAGACGCCGATCTCGGTGGCGCCGGCCAGCCGGGCCAGCGTGCGCCTGGCCGACGTGGTCACATCGGCCTTCGCCTCGGCCCTGATCGAGTTCGACGGCGGCGAGGCCGTGGCCGAGGAAGTCACCCTGGGCGCGCTGGGCGACAGCGTGTCGCCCTGCGCCTCGTCGGCGTCGGCGTCGTGGTACTTCGCCGAGGGGGTCACCACCCGTGACGCCTCCGACGTCCTGCTCGCCCTCAACCCCTTCCCCGACGACGCCGTCGTCGATGTCGTCTTCAGCACCGAGGAGGGGGTGGTCACGCCCCAGGCCCTCACCGGGCTCCTCGTGCGCGCCCAGGCGCTGACCACCATCAACGTGGGCGACTTCGTCCAGCGCCGCGAGTCGGTGTCGGTGAGCCTGGTCGCCCGGACCGGGCGGCTCATCACCGGCCGGGCCCAGACCTTCGACGGGTCCGCCGGCCGCAAGGGCATCTCCGTGGCCCTGGGGGCCGCCGCTCCCGGCCCCCTCTGGTACTTCGCCGAGGGCCTCGTCGCCGACGGCCAGGCCGAGCGGTACCTGATCTACAACCCGGGCCCCGCCGAGGCCCAGGTCGAGCTCGACCTGGCGCTCGACAGCGGCGACGCCGAGCCCATCCGCCTCACCGTCCCCCGCGAGTCGCGGGTCGCGGTGGTCGCCGCCGACGAGAGCCGGATCCCGAAGGGCGTGCCGCATTCAGCCACCATCCGGTCCCTGAGCGGCCCCGACGTGGTGGTCGAGCGGGCCATCGACGGTGTCGCGCCCAGCACCCGCACCGGCATCTCCCTGGCTTTCGGCGCCCGGCTGCCGGCCAAGCGGTGGGCCACAGCGGCCGGCGCGGCCGACGACACCACCGACCAGTGGGTCGTCATCTTCAACCCCGGCCCCCGCAAGGCGTCCGTCACCCTGAGCGTCCTGGCCGACGGCACGCCCCTGGTGGTGGGCACCGCCATCGAGGTCCAGCCCGGCCAGCGGAAGGCGTTCCGCGTCAACGACGTCACCAAGCGGGCGACGGCGCCGATGCTGGTGACAGCCGACGCGCCCGTCATCGTCGAACGCGACCTCTACCGCGTCAAGGCCCCAGGCCTGGCCATGTCGGCGGCGGTCCCGCTCCGCTGAGCCGCCGGCGTCGTTGAGGTCGGAGTGGGGCCGGCCGGCCGACGGCGGCTCCGGATCATCGACCCAGTACCCCCACATGACCGTCGCAACCCGGGCCCGCTGGTGCGAGCCCTGGTGGCCGGCCGGCCCCCTCCGTATCCGCTGCCCGGAACTGACGGTGATCGTCGCAAGTCCGCGGCCCCGATGCAATAGGTGAAGCGTTCACCTACTGCGGGGCGGCGATACTGGGACCAGTGGAACGGTTCATCCTGGCCGGCGTGGTCGTGTTGGTCGCGGTCGTCGTGGCCATGGTGATGGAGCGCCGGCGGCCGGAAGCGCCGACCCAGGGGTCATGGGCCGTGCCGGCCCAGCTCGACCGGGCCGACTTCGCCCGCCCGGAAGCCGAGTGGCTGGTCGCCGTGTTCACGTCGGCCACCTGCGACTCCTGCGCCAAGGCCGTCGAGCAGGCCAGGGTGCTGGCCAGCACCGCGGTCGCCGTCGACGAGGCCGAGGTCAAGGCCCGTCCCGACCTCCACCGGCGGTACCACATCGAGGCCGTCCCGATCATCGTCGTCGCCGACCGCGACGGCGTGGTGCGGACGTCGTTCACCGGCCCGCCCTCGGCCACCGACCTGTGGGCCGCCGTCGCCGGCGTCCGCGACCAGCCCACCGAGGGGTAGCTGGGCCAACGAATGCGGTGACGGATCTGGGGCGGCAGGCCCCCGTCGCTGTCACCGGTCGGGGTGGCACTGGTAGCTTGGTGACCCGTGGCCATCACGATCTCGGGTCCATCACGGCCCGGCTCCCCGCCCCCCGTCGGCCGGGCCACCCGCTCGCTCGCGGCGATAAGGGAGCTGGCCGGCGCCCGCGAGCTGACGGCCAACCTGGTCCGCCGTGACCTGAAGGTGCGCCACCGGGGCACGTTCCTGGGCATGCTGTGGTCGCTGACCACCCCCCTGCTGGTCGTCGGTCTCTACTACTTCGTGTTCAAGCTCCTGTTCAAGACGTCGCCCGCCACCGACGTGGCCCGGCCCGACCACCACGCCATCCCCTTCGCCGTGTACTTCTACGCCGGCCTCACCCTGTGGAACCTCTTCGCCAGCTCCATCCTGACGTCGGCCACCAGCGTGACCAGCTCCGGCTACCTGCTCAACAAGGTGTACTTCCCTCGGGCCATCCTCCCCCTGAGCACGGTGCTCTCCTCGCTGGTCACCTTCGGGTTCGAGGTCTGCGTGCTGCTGGTGCTGACGCTGGCCGTCGTCGGCCTGCCCAGCCTCCAGCTGCTCTGGGTACCCGTGATCGTGCTGATCGTCGTCGCCTTGTCGTTCGGGCTGGCCATGCTCGTCTCGGCCGTCAACGTCCACCTCCGCGACCTGGCCCACTTCCTGGCCGTCCTCGTCCAGCTGTGGTTCTGGGGCACGCCGATCATCTATTCAATGGGCTTCGTCGCCAAGCGAGAGAGCCTCTTGACCCTGCTCCGCCTGAACCCGCTGACCGGCGTCGTGGTGGGCTTTCGGAACGTCGTGGTGCTCAACCACGCGCCCGACATCAAGCTCCTGGCCTACGACGCCGCCTGCGCGGTGGTGGCGCTCGCCGTGGGCGCCAGCGTCTTCGGGCGCTTCCAGCGCACGTTCTCCGAGATCGTCTGATGGCCGACATCGCCATCACCTGCGCCGGCGTATGGAAGAGCTACCGCATCTACCACCAGCGGTCCCACACGCTGAAGGAGAAGGTGCTCTCCCGGCGCAACATGTTCGAGGACTTCTGGGCGCTCAAGGGCGTCGACCTCGAAGTGCCGTCCGGCTCCACCATGGGCATCATCGGCGCCAACGGCTCGGGCAAGTCGACCCTGCTGAAGACCATGGCCCGCATCCTCACCCCCAACAAGGGCTGGGTCGAGGTCAACGGCACCGTGTCGCCCCTGCTGGAACTGGGCACCGGGTTCCACCCCGAGCTGACCGGCCGGGAGAACGTCGCCCTGGCCGGCTCGCTGCTGGGCCACACCCGGCGCGACATGGAGAAGAAGTACGACGGCATCGTGGAGTTCGCCGGCATCGAGAACTTCATGGACATCCCGGTCAAGAACTACTCCACCGGCATGTACACCCGGCTGGCGTTCGCGGTGGCCATCAGCGTCGACCCCGAGATCCTGCTGATCGACGAGGTCCTCTCCGTGGGCGACGAGAGCTTCCAGATGCGCTGCCACCAGCGCATCGCCGAGCTGCGGGCCGAGGGGCGCACCATCGTGCTCGTGTCCCACAGTCTCGAGACCATCCGGGCGCTGTGCAAGCGGGCCGTGTGGATCGAGTCGGGCGTGGTCCGTGAGGCCGGCCTGTCCCACGACGTGGTCGGCGCCTACCTCGGGGGCGTCCACAAGCGGATGACCCAGCCCCGCGAGCGCGAGTCGCTGCCCGAGAACCGCTACGGCTCCGGCGAGGCCGAGATCACCGGGGTGCAGTTCCTCGACGCCGACGGCGACGAAGTCCCCTCGTTCTGCACCGGCCAGTCCCTCACCGTGCGGGTCGGGTACCGGGCGTCGGGCCCGATCGAGGACGCCACCTGCGGCATCGCCGTGTTCCGGGCCGACAACCACACCTACGTCTTCGGCCAGAGCACGCAGGGATCGAAGATCAAGCTGAACCTGGCCGAGGCGGGCACGATCGACATGACCCTGCCGTCCATGCCCCTCCTCAAGGGCCAGTACCTCGTCACCATCTCCCTCGAACGGGCGGAGGTGAAGGAGATCTTCGACCTCCACGACCGCGAGTACAGCTTCGTCGTGCTCGACAACCCCGGCCTGCCCATGGGCGGCGGCCTCATCCATGTCCCGACGACGTGGACCATCTCCGGCTCCCCCGTCCGGGCCTGATGCTGCGCGGCTCCGACGTCCCTCGCACCATGCGCGCCGTCGAGGCGGCCCTGACCAAACGGGCCGCCCGCCCCGCCGCCCAGCGCCCGGCGGTGACCTACGTGGTGGCCGACCACGAGGTCGACCCCCGCATGGCCCGGCTGCGGAACATGGCCGACATCCGCATCGAGTTCCACTCGGGCTCGGCCCGCCCCATCGTCGGGGGCGCGGTGCGCATGGCCAAACGGGTGATGCGGCGGGGCCTGCGGTGGTACGTCCAGCCGATCATGGACCAGCAGACCCGGTTCAACCACGCCGTGCTCGACGTGGTCGACCAGCTCCGCCTGGCCCAGGAGCAGCACACCGACGAGCACGCGGCAGGGGACCTACCGGGTTGAGCACGACGGTACGACCGGTCACGGTCGTCATCCCCACCTGGAACGCGCTGGCGTACACCCAGGCCTGCATCGGCACCCTGCGCCGGCTCACCGACCACCCGGCCTGGCGGCTGGTCGTCGTCGACAACGGCAGCACGGACGGCACCGTCGAGTGGCTGGGCACGGTGGAGGGCCTCACCCTTATCACCAACCCCAAGAACCTGGGGTTCAGCAAAGCGTGCAACCAGGGCATTGCCGCCGCCGGTGGCGACGACGTCGTCCTGCTCAACAGCGACGTGGAGATCGGCGACGCCGGCTGGCTCCGCGGCATGCAGGAGGCGGCCTACGCCACACCCGGCGTCGGCGTGGTCGGCTGCCGGTTGGTCGACGGCGCCGGCCTCATCAGCCACCTGGGCAGCTACATGCCCCCGCTGGCCCTGTTCGGCCAGCAGCTCGGCGGCTTGGAGCTCGACATCGGCCAGGCCACGCGCACCCGCCCGGTGGAGAGCGTGGTCTTCGCCCAGGTGTACCTGACCCGGCGGTGCATCGACGAGATCGGCGGGCTCGACGAGGACTTCTTCTCCTACTTCGAGGATGCCGACTACTGCGTGCGGGCCCAGAAGGCCGGCCTCGGCGTGGTCTTCGCGGGCAGCGTCACCTCCGTGCACCACGGCAACGTGAGCACCCGGGAGAACAACGTCGACTTCTGGACCATGTTCAACCGGTCGAACCGCACCTTCGAGCGCAAGTGGGCAGGCTGGCTCGAGCACGACCGCTACGACAGCGAGCTGGTGTGGCACTCGATCCTGCACCGCGCCCCGGGCTACGCCCTGGCCTCGCGCAAGCTCATGCTGGCCCTCAACTTCGCCGGCGCCCGGGTCATGTACCGCAACGCCTACGGCGAGGACGACGGCCAGCTCGGCCACCCGCTCCTCGACGACATCCGGGCCCGTCCGGTGCGCACCGACGTGCCCCAGGTGGCGTTGTCGCAGGCCGACGTGTTCGAGGGCGTCACCGGCCGCCGGCGGGTCGGCTGGACCATGCTCGAAGTCGACGGCCTGCCCCCCGAATGGGTGAAGGGCTGCAACGCCATGGACGAGGTCTGGGTGCCGGCGTCGTTCAACGTCGAGAGCTTCGCGGCCAGCGGGGTCAAGGCTCCGGTCCGGGTCATGCCCCTCGGCGTCGACGTCGACTACTACCACCCAGGCATCGCCAGCTTCCGCCCGTCCGACCGCTTCACCTTCCTCTCGGTCTTCGAATGGGGCGAGCGCAAGGGGGCCGAGATCCTCCTCCGAGCCTTCTCCCAGGAGTTCAAGGAGGCCGAGGACGTCGTGCTGGTGGTCTCGGTGTACAACCACGACCCCGACGTCGACGTGCACGGCGAGATCGCCAAGCTGGGGCTCGACCCGGGCGCACCGATCGTGGTCCTGGTCAACGCCGAGTTCACCGACTACCAGATGGGCGCCCTCTACCGCTCGGCCGACTGCTTCGTCCTGCCCACTCGAGGCGAGGGCTGGGGCATGCCCGTCCTGGAGGCCATGGCGTGCGGGCTGCCGACCATCGCCACTGCGTGGAGCGGACCGGCCGACTTCCTCACCTCTGAGCTCGGGTACCCCCTCGACGTGCGGGCCATGGTGGCGGCGAAGGCCAAGTGCCCCTACTACGACGGGTTCCGCTGGGCCGACCCCGACCTCGAGCACCTCCGGTTCCTGATGCGCCAGGTCGTCGACCGGCCTGACGAGGCTCGCAGCAAGGGGGCGGCCGCGGCTACGTTCGTGGCCCAGAACCTCACGTGGGAGCACGCAGCCGCGCGCGTCAAGGACCGCCTCCGCCAGCTGGGGTGACGATGCCCCACCTCCCGTGAACAGGACCACCCGATGCGCATAGCCGTCGACTACCGGATCCTCGTGGTCGGCCCGTCGTCAATCCACCGCGGCATGGGCCGCTTCACCCAGCAACAGCTGCGCGAGGTCCTCCGGGTCGACACCGAGAACGAGTTCGTCCTCGTCTGCTACGCCGACTCCGACGTGTCGCTGGTCCTCCCGGAGATCGCCGCCGCGCCCAACGTCGAGGTCCGCCGGCTGCCGGCCGACATGCGGATCACCGGGTCCAGCACCGAGCCGGCCACCGCCCTGCGCCGCTCGGCCGAGTTCCAGGACTGGGTCGACGGTCTCGGCGCCGACGTGTTCCACGCCACCACGCCGTTCCTGCTCGAAGGCCCGGTCATCGCCGACTTCGACGCCTGCCCCATGGTGGCCACGTTCTACGACGTAATCCCCCTGGTCTTCCCGGCCCAGTACCTGGAGAGCTGGCCGGGCTGCGACTACTACATGCGCACCCTCGGCCTGCTCCACCGCGCCGCCCGGCTCCAGTCGATCTCCGAGTGCTCGAGCCGCGACGCCGCCCTCTACCTCGGGTTCCCCGCTGCCCGCACCGACCTGGTGTACCCGATCGCCGACCCGTGCTTCTCGGTGCTGGCCCCCGAGGAGGTCGACGGCCACCTGCGCCGGCTGCGGACCGCCCACGGGCTGGGCGAGCAGTTCGTGCTGGCCGTCAGCGACATCCACCACGCCAAGAACCTGGAGACCCTGCTCAAGGCCTTCGCCCTGCTCCCCTCCGCGCTGCGCGACGAGCTGCCCCTCGTGATCTCCTGCCACCTCAACGAGAGCTCCATCGTCTACGTGCGCTCCATGGCCGAGCGGCTGGGGATCGGCGACCAGCTCGTGCTCACCGGCGTGGTGGCCGACATGGAGCTGGCCGCGCTGTACAACGCGGCCACCATGGTCGTGCACCCGTCCAAGTACGAGGGGTTCGGCCTTCCCGTCCTCGAGGCCATGACGTGCGGGGCGCCGGTGGTCACCACCACGTCGTCGTCGATGCCGGAGGTGGCCGGCGGCGCCGCCGTGCTGGTGGACCCCGAGGACGTCTGGGGCTTCACCGACGCCATCGCCGAGCTGCACGCCGACCCCGACCGCCGGGCCAAGATGCGCGACCTCGGGCTGGCACGGGCCGGCATGTTCACCGGCGAGGCCCTGGCCCAGGCCACCCTGGCCAGCTACCGGGCCACCGTCGCGGGGCCAGACGAGCACGGGAGCACCGGTCCGAAGCGGCCGCGGGTGGCCATGTGGACGCCGCTGCCGCCCCAGCACAGCGGGATCGCCGACTACAGCGTCGAGCTGCTCCGTGAAATGGGGGCCACCCACGACATCGAGGTGTTCGTCGACGACGGGTACCTGCCCGACGGCGCGCTCCTCCGCGACCTCCGCATCCAGCACTTCAGCGCCTTCGAGCGCCGGCAGCGGCAGGCTCCGTTCGACGCGGTCGTGTACCAGATGGGCGGGTCGACCTTCCACCTGTACATGTACGGACCGATGCAGGCCGTGCCGGGGATCGTCGTCCTCCACGACCTCATGTGGAGCCACGTGCTCTACGCCGACTTCAAGGACCACGACGACCTGGCCGGCTTCCGGCGGGAAGTCCGTGCCCTCGAGGGGCAGGACGCCCTCGACGCGCTGCTCGCCATCGAGGACCGGGCCGAGCGTGACCCTGTGGCCGCCCACGCCGACCTGTGGGCCTTCCTGTCCGAGCACCCGATGATGCGCCGGGTGATCGACGGCAGCGTGGCCCAGATCGTCCACTTCGACTCGGCGCGGGCCGAGATCGAGGACCGCTTCGGGGCCGCGGCGGCCCACACGGTGCCCATGGGGGTCCGCGACCCGCAGGGCCCGCACGCCGCGCTCGACGCGGCCGAGACCCGGTACCGCCTCGGCATCGACCCGTCGACCTTCGTGGTCGGCGTCTTCGGCATCGTGCACCAGGTCAAACGGGTCGATTCGTGCGTGCAGGCCATGCACCGGCTGCTCGTCAGCCATCCCAACAGCCTGCTGCTGATCGTGGGCGAGGCGCTCGACCCCGCCTACCAGCAACACCTCGTCGGGCTGGCCGCCGAGCTGGGCATCTTGCCGCAGGTGCGCTTCGCCGGGTACGTTCCCATGCCTGAGTTCGACGCGCAGCTTGCCTGCTGCGACGCAGTCGTGAACCTCCGAGCCCCCTTGACCAAGCACATGTCGGCCACCCTCGTGCGCGCCCTCGCCGCGGGCCGGCCCCTGGTCGTCACCCAGCTCGACGACTGGCAGTTCCTCCCCGACGACGTGTGCCTCCTGGTCCCCCCCGGCGGCGCCGAGGTCGGCGTCCTCAGCGAGCACCTCGCCGCGCTCGCCGCCGACCCTGGCCGGCGGGAACGCATGTCCGCCGCAGCTCGCGCCTACTTCACCGAAGCGGCCAGCATCGGGCGGATGGCGGCCGGCTACGCCGGCGTCATCGCCTCCGCCGGAGCCCGCTCGTGAGCAGCCTCCCCTTCAACAAGCTGTGCGAGATCGAGGACTTCTCCCACCCCGACCTCCTCCCCACCATCCTCGACGTCTGCGCCCACAAGCTCCCCCACTACTCCGCCGACTTCCCACGGGGCAACGAGCACCGGAAGGACTGGGAGGTGGCCATGGCCGCCCGGTCCCTTCGGGCGTGCGGCGCCCTCCACCCTGACGCCGTCATCCTCGGCGTGGCCGCCGGCACCGAGGACACGCTCTTCTACCTCACCCGTTTCGCACGCCAGGTGTTCGCGACCGACCGCTACTTCGGCGCCGGCGAGTGGCAGACCTTGGCCCCGCTGGCCATGCTCGTCGAGCCCGGGGTCGTGTCGCCCTACGAGTACGACCCGAACCGCCTCGTCGTGCAGCACATGGACGGGCGTTCGCTTCGCTACCCCGACAACTTCTTCGACGGCATCTTCTCGTCGGGCTCGATCGAGCACTTCAACGAGTTCACCGACGTGGCCAACGCGGCCTACGAGATGGGCCGGGTACTCAAGCCCGGCGGCGTGCTCACTCTCTCCACCGAGATGCAGCTCAGCGGCCCCCCCGGCGGGATCGGGTGGCCGGGCCTGACGCTGTTGTTCTCCCGGGAGAACCTCCAGCGCTACATCATCGACGCCAGTGGCCTGGAGCTCGTCGACGACCTGCAGGTGGACGTGTCGCCGGCCACCCTCGAAACCCAGCGCCACCTGACCCAGGCCATCATCGACCACGACGTGCGGGTCAAGGCCCTCGGCGGCACCGACCCCTTCGCCGACCACTCCTCCTGGGACTTCCCGCACCTCGTCCTCCTCCAGGGCGGGTACGTGTTCACCTCGGTGCAGCTCACCCTGCGCAAGACCGAGTCGTACCCTTCGGCCCGCAACGAGTGGGCCCGGCCGACCACGGACACGTTGGCCGACATCAGCCGGTACAACCGGTCGCTGTTGACCCGGCGGGGCGCCGGCGCCCCGGCCGAGGAGCCGGCGGCCGTCGCGCCCGAAGCCGCCGGCGACCCACTGGCCGGCACGTGGGAGGAGATCGAGGCCGCCAACCGGGGCCGGGGGCGCCTCCTGGCCCGGCACGAGCACACGGTGGCGGTGGCCGCCGCCGAGGCCCAGGGCCGGCGGGAGGAGATCGACCACCACCTGGCCGAGCTCGACCGCACCAGTCGGGAGGGCACCGCCCACATCGACCGCCTGCTGGCCGAGATCACCGGGCACCTGTCGGCCGCCGCCGAACTGGCTCCTGAGGGGGCCGGCACCCGCGACGACGAGATGGCCGTCCATCCCGTCGTGATCGCCGAGGGCCTGCGCTTCGACGTGGCCATCGACACCGCCATGGACGACCCCGTCGCCGCCGTGCTCAAGCGGGGCGCCGTCTTCGACCCCACCTTGGTCAGCCTCATGCTCCAGCTGGTCGGCCCGGGCGACAGGGTCGTCGACCTCGGCGCCCATCTCGGGACCTTCGCCCTGGCCGCGGCGGCCGCCGGCTGCCATGTGCTGGCCATCGAGGCCTCGCCCCGCAACGCCGAGCTGCTGCACGCCAGTGCGGCCGCCAACGGCTTCTTCGACCTCCGGGTCATCCACGCCGTCGCGGGCGACGAGCCGGTCACGGTGCGGTTCTCGGCCAACGGCCCCTGGGGCCACGTGGCCAGCGAGGTGACCAACCTCCCCTCCGTCGAGGTCCCAGCCGTGACCCTCGACGAGCTGCTGGCCGAGATGGGCTGGTCGCCGATCGCGTTCGTGAAGCTCGACGTCGAGGGCAGCGAGATCCGGGTGATCCGCAGCATGCGCAAGCTGCTCGAAGGGCCCGACGCCCCGCCCCTGCTGTTCGAGTCGAACGGCTACACCCTCGACTTCTTCGGGCTGACCCCCAACGAGCTCCTCGGCGCGCTGGAGGAGCTCGGTTACACCAACCACATGATCGAGCCCGGTCGGCTGGTGCCGATCAGCGCGGCCGACCTCCAGCCCCAGACCATGCTCGACTGCCTGGCGTTCAAGCAGCCCCCCGCCGGCCTGAGCGGCTGGCGGGTCGAGCCGCCGATGACCGTCCAGGAACAGGTCGAGCGCATCCAGGCCGACTGCCGGCACTTCAACGTCAACCACCGGAGGTACATGGCCGCCTACCTCTCGCACGCCAAGCCGGCGCTCCTCGCCGAGCCCGGCGTGGTCGAGATACTCGACGAGCTGGCCCGCGACACCGACGACGCCACCCGGGCCGCCCTGGCATGGAAGGCCACCCGGGAGAGCCCCGTCCTGCAATGACCACCACGTCGTACGCCCAGAACCACGAGGACGTGCTCTTGGCCCGCCTGTTCCCCCCGGGGATCAAGGGCTTCTTCATCGACGTCGGGGCCATGGACCCGGTCCTGCACTCGGTCACCAAGCTCTTCTCCGACCGAGGTTGGCAGGGCATCAACGTCGAGCCCGCCGCCGCCCACTTCGAGCGGCTCCAAGCCGGGCGCCCACGCGACACCAACCTCAACGTGGGCCTGTCCGACCATGAGGGCACGCTCACGCTGTTCGAGTCCGATCCCAGCTCCGGCTGGTCCACGTTCTCGGCCGACCAGGCCGCCCACCACCGCGACTCGGGCCTGACCCTGGTCGAGCGCACGGTCCCGGTGATGACCCTGGCCCAGGTCTGCCAGAAGTACGTCACCGACACCATCGACTTCATGTCGATCGACGTCGAGGGCCACGAACGCCAGGTGCTTGCCGGCGGCGACTGGCGCACGTGGCGGCCCCGCGTGGTGCTCGTCGAGGCCACCGAGCCCAACACCACGATCTCCACCCACCACCAGTGGGAAGACATCCTCCTCGACGCGGACTACGTGTTCGCCGCCTTCGACGGCCTCAACCGCTACTACGTGCGGGCCGAGGACGAGCACCTGGCTGCGGCCCTGGCCACGCCCGTGAACGTGCTCGACGACTACGTGCCCCACCGCTACACGAGCCAGATCGCCGAGCTGCGCTTCCTCCTCGACACCTCCCAGCGCCACCTCTCCGCGTCGCGTGCCCTCAACGCAACCGTGGCCGCGGAGCACACCGCCCTCATCGCCGAGGTGGGGATCCTGCGCGGCCGCTACCTGGCCATGCAGGGCGAGCTGGCCCTGCTCCGCGACCAGTACGCCTACGTGATGGGCAGCACTCGCGCCCACTACGCCTCGGTGAAGGAGACGGTCCTCAGCACATCGGCCCGCCTCGAACACCTGCGCCGGGACGTGGTCGAGGCCCGGGGCCGCACCGACGCCGTCTCCGCCCTGTTCGACAACATCGGCCAGGCCGGCCTCGGCGTGGCCCGCCGCCTGACCAAGGTCTCGGCCCGGTACCCCGGCGCCGCCGACGCGTCCAAGAAGGCTCTGGGGACGGCGCTGCGCCTGAAGCGGGCCGCCCAGAGGAGGACCAGCTAGTGGAATCGCTACCGACGTCACAGGACGACCCCCGGCTCCAGGGCTGGTACCACACCGTCGAGTTGGGCAACGGCTTGGTCTCGAAGGGCATCTTCGACCACCGGTCGGTGATCGACAACTACGGGATCCCCGCGTCGTTGAAGGGCAAGACCGTCCTTGAGATCGCCACCGGCGACGGGTTCTTCGCCTTCGAGATGGAGCGGCGAGGCGCGGAGAAGGTCGTCGCCGTCGACGTGCCCAGCATCGGGGCCTGCGACTGGATGCCGCGTATGCGCACCCGCCTGGGCGACGCCTCCAACAACCGGTCGTGGCCTGCCCACTTCCGCATGGCCCACGCCATGCGCGGGTCGAGCGTGGAGTACCGGCCGGCCAGCGTGTACGACCTGTCCCCCTACACGGTCGGGACCTTCGACGTGGTGTTCTGCGGGTCCCTGCTCCTGCACCTGCAGAACCCTTTGGGCGCCCTGGCCGCCATCCGGTCGATCACCAACGAGATGCTGATCATCGAGACGGCCGTCGACCCCGCCTTCGAGGCCACGCCCGACCAACCCCTCATGTCGTTCGGCTACCCGGCTCCCGAGAAGGAGGCCGGCGAGGGCAACTCGTACTGGGTGTTCAGCACGTGCGCGTTCCAGAAGATGCTGGCCTACGCCGACTTCCCGGTGACGGTGCCCCAAGGCGTGTTCCTGTTGCCGCCCAGCGGCCCGTGGGGCCAAGCCATCGTCGCCTACACCGACGAGCCCGCCCACCAGACCTGGACCGGGACGACGTGAACGTGCGGTCGGAGCCCGAAGCGACGGGCTCCGCGAGGACGGCCACCGGCCTGCCGGCGCCGACCTCGAACCCCCGCTTCCCGCTGCTCGACTCGCTGCGTGCGCTGGCCGCTCTGGCCGTCGTCCTCACCCATACCGCCTTCGTCTCGGGGGCCATCTTCAACTCGTCGTTCAAGGGCATCCTCGCCCACCTGAACATCGGCGTGACCCTGTTCTTCCTGATCTCGGGCTTCGTCCTGTACCGGCCCTTCGTGGCCGCTCGGGAGCGGGGCCAGAGCCCGCCGTCCGTGCTCCGCTACGCCCGCCGGCGGTTCCTGCGGATCGCCCCGGCCTACTGGCTGGCCCTCACCGTCCTGGCCGTGGTCCCCGGGCTCTACGGCGTGTTCACCGGCAACTGGTGGGTCTATTACGGGCTGCTCCAGCCCTACCCGATCTTCCACGCCGGCGCGGTGTGCGCCCGGCACACCGAAGGTTGCGGCATCGCCCAGACCTGGAGCCTGTCGATCGAGGTGGCGTTCTACCTGGTGCTCCCCCTCTACGGGCTGGCCATGGCCCGGCTCACGGCCCGCTCGTCGCCGCGCGTGGGCCGTCGGCGGGACCTCGTGGTGCTGGCCGCCCTGGGCATTGCCTCCGCGGTCCTGCGCTTCTGGGTCCTCTACCGGCCCCGCTACACCTGGATGTACGGCACGGTGCTCGGCCACTTCCTCTGGTTCGCCCTGGGCATGGGCCTGGCCGTCGTCTCGGTCGGGTCGCACGGGCGGGAGGCCGACTGGGGCCCTACCCGCTTCCTTCGCGACCACTCCTTCGTACCCTGGGCCGCCGGCATCGGCGGCTTCCTGCTCCTCAGCCTCCGGGTGCTGCCGGTCTCGGCCTCGCCCTACGACCTGACGACGGCCGAACAGGTCATTGAGCACGTCGGCTTCGGGCTGATCGTGCTGGCATTGATGCTGCCCGCCGTGTTCGGCCACGACGCCGGCGGGCCGGTACGCCGGCTCCTGGGGGCCCGGGCCCTGCGTTGGCTCGGCGACATCTCCTACGGGATCTTCCTGTGGCACCTCACGGTGATGTTCGCCCTCGCCGACCACGGAGCCCTTACCTGGGTGCCGGGCAACCGGTTCGTCAGCCTGACCCTGGTCACCCTGGCGGTCACCATCCCCCTCGCCGCCGCCAGCTTCTACCTCGTCGAACGGCCGCTGATGCGGGTGGGCGGCCGGCGCCGGCCGCCGGCGGCGCCGGCCGCCGCTGCCGCGCCCGAACTGGCGCAGACCGCCCCGGCGTGAGAGGGGACAGCCGCCAGGGGTGGACCGCCGACGGTCGGGTCTGGTTCGCCCAGGCCGTCCGTGGGCCGGCGTGCCTCCTCGTGATCGCGGCTCACTTCGGGCAGCTCTTCCTCACCGACCAGCCCACCGTGGGCGCCGTCGCCCTGTTCCCGCCGCTCGCCGGCCTCCCCCGGCCGCCGTGGGCCCGGGCCACCGAGCTGCTCACCGACCACAGCATCTCCCTGGGCCACATCGGCGTGTTCCTGTTCTTCCTGGTCAGCGGCTTCGTCATCCCCTTCTCGTTACGCGACGGCCGATTGGGCAGGTTCCTGGTGCGCCGGTTCTTCCGCCTTTACCCGACGCTGTGGGCCTGCCTGGGGATCACCGTGCTCACCCTTGTCGCCCACCTCCGGTCCCTCGGCTACGTGCTCCCCTACGACACCCGGGCCGTGGCCGCCAATGCCTTGCTCGTGAGCCCCTACGCCGGCGCCCGCTGGATCGAGCCCGTGTTCTGGACCCTGGCGGTGGAGGAGCTGTTCTACGTGGTGGCCGCACTGGTGGCGTGGCGGCGGCGCCTCGACGACGGCCGGGTCATCGCCGGCCTGGCCGCCGGCCTCACCGCGCTGGCCCTCGTGGCCGGCCCGGCCCAGCGCCCGTCGTCGGTGCTGTTCTGGCTGGCCTTCAACGGGACGTTCCTGCTCTTCATCCTGGTCGGCCTCGTGTTCCACCAGGTGTTCCAGGGCCGGTGGCCGCCAGGCCGGGGGCTGGCCGGCGGGACCGGCCTGCTGGTCGCGTTCACGGTGGCCATGCTGCGGGGGCCGGTCTCCCCGAGTGCCCGCGTCTACCTCACGTCCTCGGCCATCGCCCTGGTGGCCTTCGGCGGGCTCTACCTCGGCCGCCGGCGGCTGCCCTACTGGCGCCCCCTCGACATGCTGTCGAACGTGAGCTACCCGCTGTACCTGGTCCACGCGGTGGCCGGGTACGTCGTCATGCGGGTGGTCTTCGTCCGCACCGGCAACTACTACGCAGCGGCGACCGTCGCCGTCGTCGGGGCCGTGGCCGTGGCGTGCGCCGTCCACGGGCTGGTCGAACGACCGTCGATCGCGGTGGGCCGGCGCCTGGCCCGCCGGCGTCCCGCCGGCGGCGGGCACTCCGCGGCGCCGGCGGCGACCCCCAGGGCCGGCCTTGGGGTCGGCGCCTAAGCTGGGCAGCCATGACGGTCACCGGAGAACGGGTCACCACCAGGACCGGCGGCTTCAACCCCACGTGGCAGCGCCACGTGTCCGACTACGCCCTGTGCGTGCCGTTCCTCGGGCCCGGCCGGGTGCTCGACGTCGGCTGCGGGATCGGCCACTCCGCCGCGCTCCTGGCACCTCGGCCGAGCGTCGGCCTCGACCTGTCCCCGCTCGCGCTCGCCGGCCAGGAGCGGCCCCTGGCCGCGGCTGACATGCGCCGGCTGCCCTTCGCCCGCGCCAGCTTCGGCGGCATCATGAGCGTGCAGTCCATCGAGCACGTACCCGACCCAGCGCGCGCCCTGACCGAGATGGTCCGGGTACTCGAACCCGGCGGCACCGCGGTCATCGTCACGCCCAACCGGCTGACGTTCGGCCGCCCCGACGAGATCATCGACCCGTACCACTACTTCGAGTGCGACCCGGCTGAGCTGCACGCCATGTGCCGGCCCTACTTCACGTCGGTCGAGGTTCTCGGTATCTTCGGCTCCGAGCGCTACATGGAGTTCCATCACCAGGAGCGGCGCAAGCTCGATGCCCTGCTCAGCCTCGACCCGCTGCGCCTGCGCCGGTTCGTGCCCCGCGCGGTCAAGCAGCGCCTCTACGACCAGCAGCTCACCCGCCACCGTCGCCACCCCGAGCCCCTCGCCCTGTCGATCGTGCCCGAGGACTTCTTCCTGAGCGCCGACCGGCTCGACGAGTCGCTCGACCTCGTGGCCGTCTGCCGCACGGCGGTGTCCTGACCGTGACCACCTCGCCGCCGGTCACGGCCGACGAGACGATCGCCACCGACGCCGGCCCGGTGGTCCTCGTCATGCCGGCGTACAACGCGGCGGCCACCCTGAAGGACACCTACGAGCGCATCCTTCCCGGCGTCGTCGACAAGGTGATCCTGGTCGACGACGCCAGCAAGGACGAAACCCTCCAGGTCGCCGCCACCCTTGAGCTGCAGACCATCGCCCTGCCCCACAACGTCGGCTACGGCGGCAACCAGAAGACGTGCTACCTGGAGGCCATCCGCCAGCACGCGTCGGTTGTCGTCATGCTCCACCCCGACGGGCAGTACGACCCCGCCTTCCTCGGCCAACTGGTCGACGCCGTGCGCGTCGGTGGCGCCGACGTGGTGCTCGGCTCCCGCCTGATGGACCCCGGAGGCGCCCGGGCCGGCGGGATGCCGCTGTGGAAGCTCCTGGCCAACCGCTTCCTGACCCGCTGCGAGAACGCCGTCCTGGGCCGCGACCTGGCCGAGTACCACACGGGCTACCGGGCCTACAGCCGGCGTTTCCTCGAGACCGTGCCCTTCCTGCGCAACGCGAACGACTTCTCCTTCGACAGCGAGATCCTGGTCCAGGCCGTCCACTTCGGCTTCGACATCGTGGAGCTCCCGGTGACGACCCGGTACTTCAATGACGCCTCGTCGGTGGGACTGGGCGCCGGCATCGTCTACGGCCTCAAGACCTTCGGCGTCCTCGGCCGCTACCGGCTGCACCGGCTCGGTATCCGGTCCCGCCTGTTCGAACCCTGATCGTCCCTGACGTCCGGCCGTGACGGTCGCGTCGATGGCGTTCGAGGCGCTGGCCTTCCTCGCGGTCACGGTCACCGTTTTCGCCGTGGTCGGCTTCGGCCCCACCGTGCTGCTCGGCCCGGAGGAGCCCGGGCCGGCGCTGCTCCTCAGCCCGGTCGTCGGCCTGGCCACGCTGTACCTGGCCTGCCAGTGGCTGTCGCCGTACCTGGCCAGCTCGGTCATCGTCCTGGCCACGCTCGCCGCCGGCGCCACCGTGTCGGTGGTCGTCGGCGCGCGCCGCTGGACGGTGCTGCGCACCGCCGCGGCCAGGTCGGTGGGCCACGTCCTGTTGCCGGCGGCGGTCGCCGTCGCGACTTACCTCGTCCTCCTCACCCACGTGTTCAAGGTCCGCCTGTTCACCCTGGCTGGCACCGGGCTCGACGCCATCTTCATCTACGCGCCGGTAGCCGAGTTCATGCGCCGGCACCCGTACACGACGAGCGGGCGGCCGGCGCTCGACGTCCCCGCCCTGCCGACCCTCATCGCCAACTTCTACCCGGGCAGCCTGGGCACCGTCGATGGGGGCCTCGGCGCCCTCGTCCGCCGGCCGGCCTTCGCGCTGATCGAGCCGCTGAACGCGGTGTGCGTCGTGCTCGCCCTCGCCGGCCTGTACGTGCTGGTCACGGCCGCCCTTGGCCAGTCCCGACGGGTCGCCCTGCTGGCCGTGGTGGTCATGGCCTGCAACCAGTTCGTGTTCTGGTCGGCGGGGTTCGACTTCGTTCAGCAGCTCCGGGCGTCGGCCCTGTTCCCGGGCGCGCTCGCCCTGCTGCTCATCGCCTTGCGGACCGGCCGGGCCCGGACCGGCGTCCTCGCCGGCGGGGTGATCGCCGCCTCGGTCGCCATCTACATGCCGGTGTTCCTCGTGCTCCTGGCCGCGACCGGGGGGGCGGTCGCGCTGTACATGGCCCGGCCCGGCCGTTCCTGGCGGGTCGTGGCCTCAGTGGCCGGGGGCGGGCTGGGCCTCGGCCTGCCGAGCGTGGGTTGGCTCGTCTTCGGCGGCGGTCTCCACGCCTGGGACCTGGTGTCGCGCAACCTGTTCTCGCCCTACCCGGCCGGCGGCATGCTGGACACCCACTACGACCTCCCCTACCTGACCGGCTCGGCCTCGGTGTCCTACCTCTACCGGGACAAGCCGCTGCTGTTCTGGGGGCCGGCGTGGGCCGGCGTGGCCTGGCTGGTGGCCCTCCTCGCCGTCGCCCTCCTCGTCGTGGGCCTGGCCGCGCTCGTCCGGGCCGGGCGGTGGCCGGAGGCTGGGCTGTTCCTCGGCGGGCTCGCCTACCTGGCCTTCGTCCGGTTCGGTTCCGGCAACCTCTACGGCTTCGTGAAGACGGTGAGCTATCTCGTCCCCTTGACGAGTTGCCTCGTCGCCCTCGGCGCCAGCCGAGTGGCCGGCGCCGGGCGGGCGCCGGCGATGGCGGCCGCGACCACCGTCGGTGTCGTCCTGGCCGGCCAGGTGGCGGCGACGGCTGAGACCCAGCACATGCTCCTGCTCACCCCGCCCACGATCTCCGCGTCACAGGCCCGGCTGCGCGTCCTGCCCCAGTACCTGCCACCGCACGATCCCGTGCTCCTCCAGGACTACAGCGCGCCGGTCCCCGGGTTGCCGCTTTCCGACAACTCCACGCTGTACCACATCGTCGCCTACTTCCTTCCCGACCGCGACGTCGTCATCGCCGCCCCGCTCCTCACACCGGAGCTCGCGGCCCGCTTCCGCTACGTCGTCCGCACCGGCATCCTCCCGGCACCGCCCAGCCCGTACCGGCTGCTGTGGCAGGACGCCGACCTGGGTGTGTCGCTCTACGGGCGACCGTGGTATCGGCCCGCCTACCGGAAGGGGCGAGGTGGCGGTACCGTCGGTCATGGTCGATTTCGCCGGAGTGGACCTCGACAACGACCTGACCGACGACGACCCGACCGACGACGAGCTGGCCGCCGAGGCCATGGCCGCCGATCCCGACGCCGCGGTGGGCGACGATGCCGTCCCCCTGAACGAGCTGCTGGGGTCAAAGGAGTGGGCCGACGCGGACGATCTCCTGCCCAACTGGTACATGCCGACGCCGATGGGCAGCGGCCGGTTGCTGTCCGGGTGGCGCCGGCGGATCGTGCTGCTGATCGTCGCCTCCTTCGTGCTCATCAACGCCTACGGGCTGTGCAGCACCTACGGCCACGTGGGGTTCGGCTAGGAACTCGGTCCATGGACCACGATCTGACTGACCTGGCCCGGCGGGTGGGCGAGGCCTGCCGGCTGACCGGCACGTTCACCCTCCGTTCCGGCCAGGTGTCGTCGACCTACTTCGACAAGTACCTGTTCGAGGCCGACCCCGCCCTGCTGGCCGCCGTCGCCCAGGCCGCGGTCGCCCTCATCCCACCGGGCACCGAGGTGCTGGCCGGCCTGGAGCTGGGCGGGGTGCCCGTGGCCACGGCGTTGTCACTGGCCACCGGCCTGCCGGCGGCGTTCGTGCGCAAGGAGGCGAAGAAGTACGGCACGGCCAAGCTGGCCGAGGGCGCCGGCATCGAGGGTCGACGGGTCCTGGTCGTGGAGGACATCGTGACCACCGGCGGCCAGGTCGTGCTCTCGGCCCGCGACCTCCGGGAACGGGGGGCCGACCTGGTCGGCGTCCTGTGCATGATCGACCGCAGCGAGGGTCGCCACCAGCTCGCGGCCGAGGGCCTCGACCTCGTGTCGCTGTTCACCGCCGCCGACCTCGGCTGAGCACCATCGACAGCGGGCTCCCCGTCGAGGAGTGCGTGCCGGCCGTGCGGGGCGCCCTCGCCGGCGCCGGCGCCGCCGTGCTGGTGGCGCCGCCCGGGGCGGGCAAGACCACCATCGTCCCCCTCCGCTTGCTCGACGAGCCGTGGCTGGCCGGCGGGGGGATCGTCGTCCTCGAACCCCGTCGGCTGGCCACCCGGGCCGCGGCCCGGCGGATGGCGTCGCTCCTCGGCGAGGAGGTAGGGGCGACGGTGGGGTTCACCACCCGCGACGAGCGCCGGGTCGGCCGGGGCACCCGGGTCGAGGTGGTGACCGAGGGCATCCTCACCAGACGGCTGCAGCACGACCCGTCGCTCCCGGGGGTCGGCCTGGTGATCTTCGACGAGCTGCACGAGCGCAACCTGCAGGCCGACCTGGCCCTGGCCCTGGTGCTCGACGCCCGCCCCGCCCTGTGTCCCGACCTCCGCCTGCTGGCCATGTCGGCCACGCTGGAGGCGGCCAAGGTGGCCGCCCTGCTCGGCGACGCCCCCATCATCGAGAGCGAGGGCCGGGCCCACGCGGTCACCGTCCACTGGGTGCCCCGCCGGCCGCGGGAGCGGCTCGACGCGGCCACCACGGCCGCCGTCCGCCGCGCCATCAGGGAGGAGCCGGGCGACGTGCTCGTCTTCCTCCCCGGCGCGGCCGACATCCGCCGGGTGGAGTCCGCCCTGTCGGCGGCCGGCGCCCTCCCGGCCGACGTGGACATCCGGCCGCTGTTCGGCGCCCTCCCGGCGGCTGACCAGGACGCGGCCCTGGCCCCGTCGCCGGCGGGCCGGCGGCGCGTCGTCCTGGCCACCGACATCGCCGAGACCAGCCTCACGGTGGAGGGGGTGCGCATCGTCGTCGACTCGGGCCAGGCCCGTACGCCCCGCTTCGACGCCCGCAGCGGCCTGACCAAGCTGCAGACCGGCCCCGTGTCCCGCGCCTCGACCGAGCAGCGGGCCGGGCGGGCGGGGCGCACCGGGCCAGGTGTCGTCTACCGCCTGTGGTCGAAGCTGGAGCACGCCGCCCGCCGGCCCTACGCCGACCCGGAGATCGCCGGCGTCGACCTGGCCGGGCTGGCCCTGGAGCTGGCCGTCTGGGGTTCCTCGGCGAGTGAGCTGGCTTTCCTCGACCCGCCCCCGCCCCGTGCCCTCGAGGAGGCACAGGCCCTGCTGTCGATGCTCGGCGCGACCGACGCCGGCGGCCGGCCGACGGCCCGGGGCCGGGCCATGGCCGACCTGCCCCTCCACCCCCGGCTGGCCCGCATGGTCGTGGGTGCGGTGACCGACGGCACCGAGGCCGGCGACGGGTGGACGGCGTGCTTGCTCGCCGCCCTGCTGGAGGACCGCGACGTCCTCCGCGGCCGGCCCGACGACCTGCCCGCCGACGTGGCCGAGCGGGTGCTGCTGATCGCCGGCGCGGCGGGCCACCACCCCCTGGCCGACGCCGGCGCCCTGCGCTCGGCGGCGCGCCGGGCGGGCGAGCTGGCCCGCCGGGTGGGTGCCGGCCGGTCCCCCG
>JAHFUR010000014.1 GCA_023264995.1 Acidimicrobiia bacterium
GGCGGCCGCCGGCCTCGCCGTGGCCGCGTCGCTCGGTGCCGGCGCCCAGTACCTGGCCCTGCTAGGTACTGGGCTGGCCCTGTCCTCGTTCCCGAGCGGGGCGACCAGCCCCGGCCTCGACGCGGTCGTCAGCGCCGTCGTCGTGCAGGTGGCGTTGCGCCTCGGCCACGCCGGCACCCCGGGGTTCTCGTCGCTCCTTGCCGTGCTCGTCCTGGCCCCGGTTGTGGTCGCCGGCGCCCGGGGGCTGGCGCCGGCCGCCCGGCGCCTGGTTCGGCGGGCGGAGGTCGTTGCCGACGCCGTGGCCATCGTCGGCGCCCTGGGCGGTGGGGCCTCGGCGCTGCTGGCCCGGTCGTCACTGCAGTCGGGGGTCGACGTGGTCGGCGGTGGCCGCGCCGGGCTCGAAGGGGCCAGCAGCGCGGTCCGGTTCGACGCGGCAGCCCGGTCCTTCGGCGACGCCCGGTCGACGCTGGAGAGCTGGTGGGCCCAGCCGGCGGCCATGGTCCCCGTGGTGGCCCAGCACTGGCGCCTGCTCCACGCGGTGGCGGTCAGCGGCCAGGAGCTGTCGGTGGCCGCCGTGCGGGCGACCGCGGACGGGGCGGCGTCGGACCTGAAGATCACCGGCGGGCGGGTGCCCCTGGAGCGCCTGGTGACCCTCGGCCCGGTGCTCGACGACACCGTGGCCCAGCTCGCGGCCGCCAACCGTCGGCTCGGCCAGGCATCGTCGCCGTGGTTGCTCCCGCCGCTCCGTCACCGCCTCGACGCCGAGCGTGACGACATCGAGGCCGCCACCTCGGCGGCGCACGGCCTGTCGGAGGCGCTGCCCGACCTGCCGGCGATGCTGGGTGCCGACGGGCCGCGCCGGTACTTCCTGGCCGTCCAGACGCCGGCCGAGGCCCGGGCCACCGGCGGGTTCATGGGCAGCTTTGGCGAGATCACCGCCGACAAGGGCCAGCTCAAGCTGGAGAAGTTCGGCCGGAAGGGCGACCTGAACTTCAACCTCCCCCCCGACGGCGCCGTCCTCCGCGACGTCCCGGAGTTCCTGACCCGCTACGGCCGCTTCAACCCCCAGGGCGAGTGGGCCAGCATCAACGTCTCACCCGACTTCCCGACCGTCGCCGGCCTGATCGCCCAGATGTACCCGCAATCGGGGGGCAAGCCGATCGACGGGGTGATCGCCGTCGACCCCGCCGGCCTGGCTGCGTTGCTCAAGCTGGTCGGGGGGATCACCGTGACCGGCTGGCCCGAGCCGATCACGGCCGACAACGCCACCAAGGTGCTCCTCTACGACCAGTACACCCGGTTCGACTACTTCGAGCGGGTCGACTTCCTCGGCGAGGTGGCCCAGGAGGCGTGGAAGCGCCTGACCACCGGGTCGCTGCCGTCGCCCCAGGAGTTCCTCCCGTCGTTGGGGCCGGCGGTGCGCAACAAGCACCTGATGGTCGCGGCCACCCGCCCGGCCGAGGCCGCGCTCCTCGACGAGGCCGGCGTGTCCGGGCGGATGGCGCCGGTGGACGGCGACTTCCTCGGCCTGATCACCCAGAACGCCGGCGGGAGCAAGATCGACGCCTTCCTGCGGCGGGAGATCGACTACGACGTCACCGTGGACCCCGGCACGGGCCGGCTGTCGGCCGTCGCCAAGGTCGTGCTCCACAACGACGCCCCGGCCAGCGGCCTCCCCGACCCGGTCATCGGCAACCTGGTCGGCCTCCCGACCGGTACCAACCGGCTGTACCTGTCGCTCTACTCGCCATGGCAGCTGGCCCGGGCCACGGTGGCGGGCCGGCTGGTGGACTTCGACCGGGGGACCGAGCTGGGCCGCAACGTCTACTCGACCACCGTTGACATCGCGCCGGGCACGGCCGCCACTGTGGAGGTGCGGCTCACGGGCACGGTCACCGGCGACCGCGGGGGCTATCGCCTGGCCATTCACCGCCAGCCCACCGTCGGCCCCGACGACGTCCACGTGACCGTCGGGGTGCCCTCGGGCTGGCAGATCGGCGACGGCGGCCGGCACTGGAGCGAGCGGGACGCGCTGGAGAGCGACCGGGTCGTCCACCTGGACCTCAGCAGGGCCCGCCTCTTCGGGCTGTAGATCCCGGTGAGGGCGTGATGGACCAGCCTCCTCGGCCGGTGGCTACGGCGTGAAGAACTGGTCCTTGAGGGCGGCCAGCGCCTCGGGGGACGGGCGCTGGGTCGGGGCCTGCCAGCCGTCCACGGGCGGGCCGAAGAGGGTGGCGAAGACCTCGGCGTAGTCCTCCGTCCAGATCGACGGCGGCGTGCCGTCGGGGAGGCCCCGGGCCTGGAGCCACTGCGGGCCGAAGGTGGCGGTGCGGGTGTGGCGCATGTGGCCCAGCTCGTGGGCGATCGTGTGGGCCACGTCGGCCCGGGTCTCGGCGCGGCTGAGGTAGACCTCGATCCGGGGCCGGTCCCAGGGTGGGTCGCCGGCGGGTGGCGGGTACGAGAGGCCGCGCAGCCCCTCGCCTGCCTCCCGCCAGCGGCAGGTCGTCGGCCAGGGGTCGGGCTGGCGGACCAGCTCGGCCGCGCTGGCGCACCGGGCCGCCGGGTCGAGGGCGTCCCAGCCGGTGGCCGCGGCGGCGGCCGGCGCCGGCGGGTGCGACGGCCGGACGGCCCAGGTGACGGCGCCGGCCACGAGGGCCATGTTGGCCGCGGCCACCAGCGCCAGCGCACCCCTCCTCACCCGCCCGACTGTAGGGCGGAGGTGCGGCGGTACCCTGGCAGTGATGTTCGAGCGCCTCGCCGGCCTGGAGACCGAGTACGAAGACGTCCTGGTCCGTCTCCAGGACCCCAACGTCTTCGCCGACCAGCGCGCCTACGTGAAGCTCTCGAAGCGGCTGAAGGAGCTCGAGCCGATCGTCCTGGCCTTCCGTGAGCACCGCGCCACCTCCGAGGATCTCGGGGCCGCCAAGGGCATGCTGGCCGGGTCCGCGGGCGACGACCGGGAGTTCCTGCAGGCCTCGATCGACGAAGCCGAGGCCACCCTGGCCCGCATCGACGAGGAGCTGAAGGTGCTGCTCCTGCCCCGCGACCCCAACGACGACCGCAACGTTATCGTCGAGATCCGGGGTGCCGAGGGCGGCGAGGAGGCCAACCTCTTCGCCAAGGACCTCCACGAGATGTACTCCCGCTATGCCGACCGGCGGAGCTGGAAGCTCGAGGTCCTCGGTGCCGACCCGTCGGACATGGGCGGGTTCAACGAGATCACGTTCCTGCTCAAGGGCGACGACGTGTGGAACCGCATGAAGCACGAGGGTGGCCCCCACCGGGTCCAGCGGGTGCCGGTGACCGAGTCGCAGGGCCGCATCCACACCAGCTCGGCCACCGTCACCGTCCTGCCCGAGGCCGAGGAGGTCGACGTGCAGATCGACCCGAACGACCTGAAGATCGACGTCTACCGCTCCACCGGCCCGGGCGGGCAGTCGGTGAACACCACCGACTCGGCGGTGCGGATCACCCACCTGCCCACCGGCCTGGTCGTGGCCATGCAGGACGAGAAGAGCCAGATCCAGAACCGGGCACGGGCCATGGTTGTCCTCCGGTCGCGGCTGCTCAAGGCCGAGCAGGACCGCCAGGCGGCCGAGATGTCGGTGGCCCGGCGTAGCCAGATCGGCGGCGGCGGCCGGTCGGAGAAGATCCGCACGTACAACTACAAGGAGAACCGGGTCACCGACCACCGCATCGGCCTGACCCTCTACCACCTCGACCGGGTCCTCCAGGGCGACCTCGACGAGCTGGTCGACGCCATGCTGGCCGACGAGCGCACCCGCCAGCTCCAAGGGGAGTGAGCGAGCCTCGGCGAGCGGGGCCCGAGCGGCCCGCTGAGCGGGAAGCCCTGAGTGAGCCTCGGCGAGCGGGGCCCGAGCGGCCCCCTGAGCGGGAAGCCCTGAGCGAGCCTCGGCGAGCGGGGCCCGAGCGGCCCCCTGAGCGGGAAGCCCTGAGCGAGCCTCGGCGAGCGGGGCCCGCCGGCGCCACGACCTGGAAGGACGTGCAGCGGCGGGCCCAGGCCGCGCTGGGGTGGAGCGAGGCGTGGTTCGTGCTGGAGCGGGCGTCGGGCCTGGACCGGGCCGGCCTCGTCGCCCGGATGGACGACCCCGTGCCTGCCCGCACGGTGGCCTTCGTCGAGGGCATGGTCGAGCGCCGCCAGCGGGGCGAGCCGCTGCAGTACGTGCTCGGGCTCTGGAGCTTCCGCCGCCTCGAGCTGGTCGTCGACCGCCGGGTGCTGATCCCCCGGCCGGAGACGGAGATGGTCGTCGACGTCGCCCTCGCCGCGCTCGAGCACCTGGGCGCGGCCCGGCCGCTCGTCGTCGACCTCGGGACCGGCTCCGGGGCCATCGCCATCTCGATGGCCCTCGAGGCGCCGACATCGCGGGTGTGGGCCACCGACCGCTCCGACCACGCCCTGGCCGTGGCCCGGGCCAACCTGGCCGGCATGGGCGGGCGGGTGGCGCCCCGGGTGCGGCTGGCCGCCGGCGACTGGTTCGACGCCCTGCCCGGGGAGCTGCGGGGCGAGGTCGACCTGGTGATCGCCAACCCGCCCTACATCGGCGACGGCGAGGAGCTGCCCCCCGAGGTTGCTGGTTGGGAGCCGGCCGGCGCCCTGTTCGCCGGCCCGACCGGGCTCGAAGCGGTCACGGCCATCCTGGCCGACGCCCCCCGCTGGCTGCGCCGCCCGGGCCTCGTCGTGGTGGAGATCGCCCCCCACCAGGCCGAGGCGGCCATGGCCCTGGCCACCGCCAGCGGGTTCACCGACGTCGAGGTACGGCCCGACCTGGCCGGCCGGCCCCGGGCCCTCGTCGGGACGCTGCCCCGATGATCCTTTCGGCCACAGGAGCGCCGGTCCCGCCGGCGGCGGTGCGGGAGGCCGTCGAGGCGCTGGCCCGGGGGCTGCCGATCGGGATCCCGACGGACACGGTGTACGGCCTGGCCGTCGACCCGTTCCGCCCCGGCGCCACCGACCGCATCTTCGCGGCCAAGCGCCGGCCGCGCGACGTCAGCCTGCCCGTGCTGGTGGCGGGTGTCGACCAGGCCCTCACCCTGGCCGCGGCCGTGCCCGACCTGGCCCGGCGGCTGATGGACCGGTACTGGCCGGGCCCGCTCACGATCGTCGTGCCGGTGGCGCCCGGCCTCGGCGCCGACCTGGGCGACGACGGCCTGACCGTCGGGATCCGCCACCCCGACCACCCCGTGCCCCAGGCCCTCTGCGCCGCCGCCGGCCCGCTGGCCACCACCAGCGCCAACCTCCACGGCGGCCCGCCGCTGACCGGCGCCGCCGAGGTGGCCGCGACCTTCGGCGACGACCTGGCGGTGGTGCTGGACGGCGGGATTTGCCGCGGGAGCCCGTCGACGGTGGTCGACTGCACGGGCAACGACCTCAGGCTCCTGCGCGAGGGGCGCCTCCCCTGGGCCGAGCTGGTGGCGTTCGCCCGCTGAGCCTCAGCCGGTCGGTGGCGGTGAGGCCGCCCGCCGACGGAGCAGAAGCGGCGGAGGCGGCGGCGCCAACGGGGCCTCGTAGTCGTAGAGGAGCGCGGTGTCAGCCTCCGGCTCCGGCTCCGGCTCGGGCGCCGGCGCCGGCGCCGGGCGGGCTCGGGCGGGGCGGGCGGTCGAGGCCGCCTTGCTCGCCTTCCGGGCCGCCGCGGCGCGAGCCGGGGCCGCCGGCTTCGAGGCCGCCTTCGGGACGGCCGCCTTCGGGACGGCCGCCTTCGGGATGGCCGCCTTCGGGACGGCCGCCTTCGGGGCCCGTACCTTCGGCGCGCCCAGGGCGTCGAGGCGGGCGCTGATCTCGGCCATCTGGCGGTCGGAGCGTTCGACGGCGGCCTCGACGGCGGCGGCGAGGGGTTGCAGCTGGCGGGTGACGCCGGCCTTGATCGACCGGGCCCGGGCCGCCTCGCGCTCCTCAGCGGCGTCGGCCAGGTCGCCCAGCTCGGCGAGCGCGGCGGACACCGGCCGGAGCTGGCGGCCGACCGACGCCTTCAGGGCCTCCAGGCGGCTGGCGCCCTCCTGGCGAGCGGCGTCGGTGTTCATCTCGGCGGTCATCTCGACCCGGCGGAGCAGCTCGCGCATGGCATCGGTGGTCGCCGCGC
Source organism: Acidimicrobiia bacterium (assembly GCA_023264995.1). Lineage (GTDB taxonomy): Bacteria > Actinomycetota > Acidimicrobiia > Acidimicrobiales > AC-14 > CADCTB01. The sequence continues at coordinate 6,099 of JAHFUR010000014.1, forward strand.
TCGACAGGTCGGCGGCCTCCACCGAGGCCCGGAGCTCGTCGAGGCCGGCGGCCACGACGTCGGCCAGGCCGTCAGACTGGTCGGCGAGCGCCTTGGCCGCCGCCTGGGCGGCCAGCTCGGGCAGCGACTCGGCCACCATCATCACCCGCAGCTCGGCGTCGCGCCCGTCGAGGAGCTCGGCCAGCATGGCCTGTTGGCGGGTGACGGCGCTGACCACGGCATGCAGCTCGTTGCGCAGCTCGTCGAAGGCGTCCTCGAACCATTGGAGGATCTCGGTGCGGGGCCCGGCGGCCGGCCCGGGGAGGGGTGGCGCCTGGCTGGGACGGGGCGGGGCGGGTGGTGCCTGGCGGGCGCCGTAGCCGCCTCCGTTGGCGCTCCGGCCGTTGGTACCGGTCCCGGCCGCCGCGCCGCCGTTGCTGGCCGCGCCGGCCGGCGCGGGTTGCGGTTGGGCCAGGTCCGGCCCGGCTCCCAAGGCCCGGGCCCGGGTCTCGATGGCGGGGGCCAACGTGAAGGTGACCGGGCGCGGGCCGCGCGCCCACACGTCGGGGCAGCCGTCGAACTGGCCCGGGCAGACCACGCCGCACTCCGGGCACGAACACGACTGCTCGCCGGCCCGCATGGGGTGCCCGCAGCCCTCACGGATCTGGGAGCCGAACTCGTGGCAGCGACCCATTCGCCCGATGTTACCCTCGGGGTCGGAAAATCCGGCGCGTCGCGCCCGCCGGTCCCCGCGTCCTACGAGGCGGCCGGGACGATCTGAGTGGAGTAGGTCGGGGTGCCCCAACCCTGCGCGTTGTGGGCGAACACCGCCAGCGTGTACGTGTGGCCGTTGGTCAGGCCGGGCACGCTGCCGCCGGTGCAGGTGGCACAGCCCACGCCCCACAGCCCGGTGTAGCCCGTCGAGTCGAACGCGAAGATCCCGTAGTAGTCGATGGCCGTGCCCGAGCTCGATGCCGCGGTCCAGGTCACGCTGGCCGACCCGTTGCCCCGGGTGACGGCCACGTTGCCCGGGGGGCCGGGCGTACCGGCCACGACCCAGTCCGACAGGGTCGCCGCGCCCCAGCCGTTCGGGTTGTGGGCGTAGACCACGGCGAAGTACCGGTGGCCGTTGACCAGGCCCGGCACGGTCGCCGTCGAACAGGTGGCGCAGACCCATGCGTACTTGTTGGTGTAGCCGTTGTCGTCGAACGCGAACACGGCGTAGCCGTCGATGGCGGTGCCCGGGTTGGTCGGCCCCCGCCAGGAGGTGGTCATCGCCGCGTTGGCGGGCAGGGCCCGGACTTCGGTGGGCGCCCCCGGGGTGGCGGCAACGGTGACCCAGCCGGAGAACGTTGCCGGTCCCCATCCGGCCCCGTTGTGGCCGTGGGCGCTCACGTAGTACGTCGCCCCGTTGGTCAGGCCGGTCACGGTGGCGCTCCGGCAGGTCGCGCAGGCGGTCACGTAGCGGCTGGTGTACCCGCTGGCGTCCCAGACGAAGACGCCGTAGCTGTCGACTGCGGCGCCCGACGCCGCCGGCGTCCACGTGGCGTTGATCGAGGCGTCGGCGCCGGCGGCGGTGACCGACGCGGGGGCGGCGGGAAGCGTCGGGGTCGGGGTGGTGGAGGCCATCCGGCCGAAGACCTGGGTGGCCACGAACACGTTCGTCAACGGGCTCCCACCACCCGTCCAGCTCTGGCCGGCGGCCGTGTGCCAGGAGCCGATGCCGATGTGGGTGAAGTCGGGGTTCAGGATGTTGGCCCGGTGGCCGGAGCTGGCCATCAGGTCGTTGGTCAGGCGCTGGGCGGCCAACAGGGGGTCGGTGGTGCCGCTCATCCAGGCGATGTTCTCGCCCCAGCCCGATGTCGACACGCCGGCGGCACCGAACATGCTGGCCACGTTCTGGGTGCCGCAGCCGGCGATGGTGTGGCTGAAGTAGTTGCGGGCGCCCATGTCGGCGGACCGCCCCTGCACCGCGAAGCCGCACCCGTCATAGCGGCCGTCCTGGGCGATGCTCCCGAGGCTGGCCGACCATTGCAGCGGGGCGACGTTGGCGGCCGCCCGTTGCTGGTTGACGAGCTCGAGCATCTTGGCCGCGAACCCGCCGTCGTCAGTGGCGTAGGCCGGGGCGGAGCCGGCGATCGCCGCCACCGGGCCGACGAGGAGGGCCACGGCCACCGCCGCTCGAAGGATGGTGCAAACGCGTCTTGCGCTCGTTGTCAACATGTCGAGGCCAGCGTCGGCACACGGGACCGAAAGCTTGAGCCTGACGACGTGACCGGCGATGTCCTAACGTTTAGTGGTGGATTCACCACGCAGAGTGACAATATGCCTTAATTCCCGGTCAGGAGTTGCCGAAGGGCGGGTGATGCCCTCCACCGACTCCCTCGCCTCCCCCGCCACCGAGGCCGCCCGGGGCCGTCGCCCTGGGTCGTGGCGGGCCGGCATCGCCGCCGTGGGCATCGTCGTGGCCATCCTCGCTCCCGCCGGCCGGGCATCGGCCGACGTGACGTTCAACCAGCACCTGCTCGAGCTGGTCAACCGTGACCGGGCGGCCGCCGGCCTTCAGCCCGTGGTCGCCGACCCGACGCTGGGGGCCACAGCCGAGGACGCCCCGTACAACGGTTGCGGCTTCACCGTCAACGGCCGGGCCAAGGACATGGGCCAGCGGAACTACTTCAGCCACACGATCCTGGGGTGCACGACGCAGAGCGTGTTCAACATCCTGGCCGCCACCGGACTGGTCTTCAGCGGCGCCGGCGAGAACATCGCCTGGATGAGCGGCACCACCGACCCGCTGGTGGCGGCCGAGAACCTCCACAGCCAGATGATGAACAGCAGCGGGCACCGAGCCAACGTCCTTAACCCCAGCTGGACAAGGGTCGGGATCGGCTCCTGGCGCACCGCGGCCGGCCAGTCCTGGTCGGGTGGGGGCTTCGCCCTGACCAACGTGTTCATCGGCGTCGAGCTCTTCGCCGGCGGCGCGGTCGACAGCTCACCCCCGGGGCGTTACACACCTCTGACGCCGGCCCGCATCCTCGACACCCGCGACGGCACCGGCGGCCTTCCGGCCGGGGCCGTGCCGGCCGGGGGGACGATCGACGTGCAGGTGGCCGGCCGGGGCGGCATCCCCACCGCCGACGTCGCCGCCGTGGCCCTGACGGTGACGATCACGCAGCCTTCGGCCGCCGGCTACCTGTCCGTCTTCCCGAGCGGGACGGCCCGGCCCCTCGCGTCGAACATGAACTTCGTGCCCGCCCAGACCGTCTCGAACCTGGTGGTGGTCAAGGTCGGGCCCAACGGCAAGATCAGCATGTACAACCCCAACGGCACCACCCACGTCGTCGCCGATGTTGCCGGCTGGTACTCCTCGGCGGGCACGGGCAACGCCGGGCGCTTCGACCCGGTGGCGCCGTCCCGCATCCTCGACACCCGGACCGGCTCCGGCGGGGTGCGGCTCGGCCCCGACGGGAGCCTGGACCTTCAGGTCACCGGGCGGGGCGGCGTCCCGGCGTCGGGGGCCGAGGCCGCGGTGCTGAACGTCACGGCGACGGGGACGACCGCCGCCAGCTTCCTCACCGTCTACCCGACGGGGGAGGCCCGGCCGTGGGCGTCGAACCTGACCTTCGCCGCCGGCGAGACCGTGGCCAGCCGGACCATCGTGAAGCTCGGCGCCGGCGGCAAGGTGACCGTGTACAACATGGCCGGCGGGGCCGACGTGATCGTCGACGTGGCCGGCTGGTTCACCGACTCGACCGCCGGCGGCTCGCTCGGGGTGCTCAGCCCCCTGGACCCGGCCCGGATCCTCGACACCCGCGACGGCACGGGCGGCGTGGCCGGTGCGCTCTCCCCGTTCGCGGTGACCGACGTCCAGGTCACCGGGCGGGGTGGGGTGCCGGCATCGGGCGTCCGCGCCGTCATCCTGAACGCCACGGTCACCCAACCGGCCGCCGCCGGCTACCTCACCGTCTACCCCTCCGGCACGGCGACACCGCTGGCGTCCGACGTCAACTTCGCCGCCGGCGAGACCCGTTCGAACCTCGTGGTGGTGCAGGTCGGGGCCAACGGGAAGGTGGGCATCGTGGCGGCGACGGGCACGCACGTCGTGTTCGACGTGGCCGGCTGGATCTCCTAGGTACCCCGGGGGACCACTAGCCTGGTCGAAAGACGGGCTGGGGCGGTGGAAGGCGAGAGGAGCGGCGAGTGGGGGGCCGAGGCGGTATGGGAGTCCTAACGGGGCCGGCGCGGTGGTGGCGCTCTCTCGTGCTCGTGCCACTGCTGCTGGCCACCGTCCTGGCCTCGGCCGCCTCGGCCCAGGCGGTGAGCTTCTCGCTCAGCATCGGGATCCAGGGGCCTTCCTCTGTGACTGTCGGGGCCTCGAACGTGGTCGGTGGGCTCAACATCGTGAACACGTCGGTCGGCCTCGGGTCGGTGACGCTGACCTCCATCACCTACCACCCATCGTGCGCCGACTTCACCACGGCCTGCACCTCGCCTGAGACCGGTGTCTTCACGCTCGGCTCGACGGCGTTCGGCGGCGCGGGCACGGCCTGCGCCGGCCGCACCTTCACCGTGACTTCCGACGTCTCGGGCCGCTACACCTTCGCCACCTCGCCCGCCATCGTGCTCGCGCCCCCAGGCGCCGGTGACACGTGCACGATCAGCTTCACCTTCAGCTCGCTGCGGGTCCCCACCACCGACTCGACGGTGAGCCCCGGGATCCAGACCACCCGGTCGGCGATCCTCCTGGGCACGGCCACCGCCACCGGCGGCGGCACGGTGAACGGCACGTCGCGCAGCATCGCGTCGATCACGGTCCTGCCCGTCCAGACCACCGTCGTCACCCAGGTCTCCGCGGCGTCGGTGGCGCCGGGGGTGCCCTTCACCGACACGGCCACGGTGGTCGGCGCGGCCGGCGTGGCCGTCACCGGGCTGGTCACGTTCAAGCTGTACGGGCCCGACGACGGCGCGTGCGCCACGGCTGCCGCGTTCACGTCCACCGTGCTCGTGGCGGGGAACGGGATGGCGACCTCCGCACCCTTCGCCACGTCGCAGCCGGGCGTGTACCGGTTCATCGCCACCTATGGCGGCGACGTCAACAACAGCCCGGTGGCCGGCGTCTGCAACGCCGCCAACGAGGTCGTGACCGTGCTGCCGCCCGGCCGGTACGTGCCCCTGGCGCCGGCGCGGATCCTCGACACGCGTGACGGCACTGGCGGCATCGTCGGGCCGCTCGGCGCCGGCGCCGCGGTCAACGCCCAGGTGGCCGGCCGGGGCGGAGTACCGGCCTCGGGGGTCAGCGCCGTGGTGATGAACGTCACCGTGACCCAGCCGACCGCCGCCGGCTTCCTGACCCTCTATCCCGCCGGCGCGGCATTGCCGGCCACCTCGAACCTGGGGTTCACGCCCGGCCAGACCGTGCCGAACCTGGTCGTCGTCAAGCTCGGGACCAACGGGATGGTGGGCATCTACAACTCGGCCGGCGCCACCCAGGTGGTCCTCGACGTCGCCGGCTGGTACTCCGACAGCGCCGGCCCGGGCGACGGGCGGTATCGGCCGGTGGTGCCGTCCCGCATCCTCGACACGCGTGACGGCACCGGCGGGGGCGTGCGCCTCGGCCCCGGTTCGAGCATCGACGTGCAGGTGGCCGGCTTCGGGGGTGTGCCGGCCACCGGGGCCAGCGCCGCCGTCCTGAACATCGCGGCGACGCAGACGACTGCCCCCAGCTTCGTCACGGTCTTCCCGACGGGTTCGGCCCGGCCTGGGGTCTCCAACCTGAACTTCACGGCCGGCCAGACGGTGTCGAACCGGGCCATGGTCAAGCTGGGGACCGGCGGGAAGGTGACCATCTACAACCTGGCCGGCGGCACCGACATCATCGTCGACGTGGGCGGCTGGTACACCGACGGCTCGGTGCCGGCCACCGGTGGCACGTTCGCCCCGGTCCCCCCGGCCCGGATCCTCGACACCCGCGACGGCACGGGCGGTGTTGCCGGCATCCGCCCTGCAGCCACGGCGGTCGACGTCGTGGTGACCGGCGTCGGGGGCGTGCCCGCCACGGGCGTGAGCGCCGTGGTCCTCAACGTCACGGTCACTCAGCCGGCGGGGCCGGGCTTCGTCACCGTCTTCCCGGCGGGCGGGAGCCTCCCGCTGGCCTCCGACGTCACCTTTGCCGCCGGCGAGACCCGCCCCAACCTGGCGGTCGTGGCCGTGGGTGCGGGCGGCAAGGTCACCCTGTACGTCTCGGCGCAGGCTCATGTCATCTTCGACGTCGCCGGCGTGTACTTCTGATCTGATCAGGAGCCGGCAGGCTGAAGCGGTTGTCCCTGTCCCGGCGCGGTGGGAAACTGGGTACACCCACGGCGAGGAGTGATGGCATGGTGACCCGGATCCGCTCACGTTCGGTCGCGTCGGTGGCGGCCACGGCCATGGTGCTGGCTGCGCTCGCCGTGGTGGTCGTCGCCGGCCCGGCCGAGGCTGCGGTCCTCGACGTGCGGGGGAGCGCCTTCGGGGCCCAGGCCAACGTCACCATTTTCGGTGGCCCGGTGATGAACGACGGCCCCGCACCCCACGCCTTCCTGCCGCCCGGGGGTTCGGCCAGCGCGGTGACCGCCAGCGCCACCACCCGCCTGGTCCAGTTCGGCCCGGCCATCCTCTTCAGCTCCGGGCAGGTCAATGTGAGCACCCAGGGGACGGCGGCGGGCGGGACGATCACCAGCTCCACGGGCATCACCGCGATCAACACGTCCCTCCAGGAGAAGTTCACCGCGTCCGGCGCGACGAGCTCGTGCACCGCCTCCGAGGTGAGCCATTCCGGCTCGGCCACGGTCACGAGCGGCACGGTGATGATCTCCGAAGGCACCCCGGCCGAGGGTGACGAGGTGTTCGCGCCCGTGCCCGCCAACCCGGCGCCGAACACCGTGGTCCACGGGGTCATCGAGGGCGTCGGCGACAGCTTCGACTACATCTTCAACGAGCAGGTCGTGGACAGCGATGGCTCGTTCGCCGTGTCCGCCGCCCACCTCAGGCTGCTGGGGCCGACCGCAGTCGGCGACCTGTACATCGGCCGCTCCATCTGCGGCATCAACCCGGGCGGTCGCTACGTCCCCCTCACGCCGGCCCGGATCCTCGACACCCGCGATGGCACGGGCGGCGTCGTCGGTGCGGTCGGCCCCGGCGCCGCGGTCAACGTGCAGGTGGCCGGGCGCGGGGGCGTGCCGGCGACGGGTGTGACCGCCGTCGTGATGAACGTCACCGTGACCCAGCCCACCGCGCCGGGGTTCCTCACCCTGTTCCCGGCCGGCAACGCGCTCCCCGTGGCGTCGAACCTGGGGTTCACCCCCGGCCAGACCGTGCCCAACCTGGTCGTCGTCAAGCTCGGCACCAGCGGCATGGTCGGGGTGTACAACTCGGCGGGCTCGACCCACGTCCTCTTCGACGTGGCCGGGTGGTACGCGGACAGCGCCGGCCCGGGTGACGGGCGCTACCGCCCGCTGGTACCGGTCCGGATCCTCGATACGCGCGACGGCACGGGCGGCGGCGTCCGGCTGGGCGCGGGGGCCAGCCTCGACCTGCAGGTGACCGGCCGCGGCGGCGTGCCGGTGTCGGGCGTGAGCGCCGCCGTGCTCAATATCGTCGCCACCGGGACCACCGCCACCAGCTTCGTCACCGCCTGGCCGACGGGCGCGGCCCAGCCCGGAGTTTCCAACCTCAACTTCAACGCCGGCCAGACGGTCACCAACCGGGCCGTCGTGAAGCTGGGCACGGGCGGGAAGGTCACCATTTTCAACCTGGCCGGTGGCGCCGACATCGTCGTCGACGTCGGTGGCTGGTACACCGACGGCTCCACTCCCGCCACCCTCGGCACGTTCGCCCCCCTCGTGCCGGCCCGCATCCTCGACACCCGTGACGGCACGGGCGGCATCACCGGGGCCAGGCCGGCGGCCACCGCGGTCGACGTCCAGGTCACCGGCCGGGGAGGGGTCCCCGCGTCGGGGGTGAGCGCCGTGGTCCTGAACGTCACCGTGACCCAGCCGGCCGCCCCCGGGTTTGTCACTGTCTTCCCGTCCGGGGGTGGCCTCCCACTGGCCTCAGACCTCACCTTTGCCGCGGGCGAGACGCGGCCCAACCTGGCCGTCGTGGCCGTCGGTGCCGGCGGCAAGGTCACCCTGTACGTCTCCGCCCAGACCCACGTCATCTTCGACGTCGCCGGCTGGACCTCCTGAGGCGCCGGCGCCCTACCGTGCCGCCAGGGCCACCCGGAGCCGGCCCGTGGCGCGGATGAGGCGGAGCTCGACGGGGCGGGCGCCGACCTTGCGGGCGTAGGTCAACCGGCTCTCGTGGTACCGGCGTTTCTGGTCGCGGGCCGAACGCCAGCTCTGGCCCCCGCCGTGCACGACCTGGGCGGCAGGCAGCCGGCCGACGGCTTGGCCGCGGGCCATCACCCGCCGGCAGAGGTCGAGATCCTCGAAGTACATCTCGAAGGCCTCGTCGAACCCCCCGAGCGCCAGGAAGTCAGCGGTACGGAGGACCATGGCCACGCCCGACACCCACTCGGGGCGCAGGGCGTCGGCCCGGCGGCCGCCGTGCGCCGTCCGCCAGCCGGGGACCACGAGCTCCCAGCGGCGGGGTAGCCGGCCGAAGGCCTGAGGTTGGGGCGTGACGCCGTCGGCCAGCACCACCTCCGGCGCGAGGATGCCGAGGGAGCCGTCGGCGGCCAACGCGGTGACGAGCCGGCCGACCGACCCCGGCCGGACGGTGGCGTCGCTGTTCAGGATGAAGAGGAACGGCGCGGCGCAGGCGGCGACGCCGAGGTTCACGCCGGCGCCGAAGCCCCCGTTCCTGGGCGACCCGACGACCCGCGCTCGGGGGTCGTCGCCGAGCGCCTCGCGCAAGGTGGCGGCGCTCCCGTCGCCTGAGGCGTTGTCGACCACTACCACCTCGCCCACGTCATCCTCGGCCAGGACCGAGCGGGCGGCGGCCGTGGTCAGCTCGGCGGTGCGGTAGTTGACGATGACCACGGCCGTGCTCCTCGGCCCCGGTCGCTCGCCGTCGGTCACCCAGCCGTCCGGTGCCCGACGACGGTGAACATCCGGCGGGCCCGGCCCTGGTAGAGCTGGGTGTGGTAGCTGACCGTGGTCCGCTCGAACCCGAGGACGCCGACGAACGCCACGATCAGGTCGGGGGAGAGGCGCCACCAGCCGTCGGGGTTCTGGCCCGTCCTCCAGTCGGGGCGGAACCGCATGGCCGGTTGGCGGAGCCGGCGGGGCAGCAGGTCCTTCAACCGCACGAGGGCCGGCGGCAGGCTCAACCGGTCGAGCATCTCGGTGACGACGACGGTCTCTCGGGCCAGGCGCAGGGGCGATGCCAGGGCGGCGAAGGGGTCACGGGTGTGGAGGAGGATGGCCCCGAAGATGGCAACGTCCACGGGGCCGACGGCCTCGGGCACCGAGTAGACGTCGCCGTAGACCACCTGGGCCGACGAGCCGTAGGCCCGGTGGTTGAACCAGTAGGCGTTGTTCAGCCGGGTGATGCCGTCCTTGAACCGGTCCTCGGTGGTCAGCCAGTGGCCCGGGTCGCCGGTCCGGGCCGTGCTCAGCGCCGATCGGGCATAGGGAACGACGTCCCACCGGAAGTCGGGGGAGAGGTCGTAGCTGACGACGTCGGCGCCCTGGCGCTCGATCTCGAAGGTGATGAAGCCGTCGGCGGTGCCGAGCTCGAGGACCCGCTTGCCGGCGAACGGGACCCCGCCCAGGTACGTGCCCAGGGTGCCCCGCAGGTCCCATTGGCCCTCGACGTGGCCGTGCCCAGGGATGTCCATCGTGTGGTAGAAGTCGCACGCCGCCGGGTCGTCGACGAGGCGCGGCGGCGCCGCCACCGCGGCAACGCCGCGCTCGACGTCGGTCACGAACGGTGGGCCGGCGTGGCGCGGACGGCGAAGCCGGTGTAGGCGAAGTCCCGCAGGAGGAACCGCCAGGTGGCCTCCCCGGGGAACGTCGACCCGCCGACTGCGTTGATGCCCTTGATCATTTCGACGGTGTAGCCGCTTTCGCTGAACAGGTCGCGGATGGACGCGCCGGTGAAGAACCGCAGGTGGGTGCGGTCCATGATCCCGATGTCGGTGTAGGTCCACCGGCCGCGCAGCACCAGGTCGACGACGACCCGGATGTTGCGGACGTTGGGGATCGAGGCCACGACCACCCCGCCGGGGGCGAGGAGCGGCCGGGTGGCACGCAGCGTGGCCCAGGGGTCGGCGACGTGTTCGAGCACGTCGTTGCACACGATGCAGTCGAACGTGCGCTCTCGGCCGGCGAGCGCCTCAGGGAACAGGCCGGTGACCATCGTGTCGTAGTAGGGCGCCGCTTCGGCGGCGACGGCGGGGTCGGCCTCGACCGCCCACAGCTCGCGCTTGCGGGCGGGGTCGGCCTGGCGGAGGGCCTGACCGAACCCGCCGGGGCCGCAGCCGACATCGAGGACCGTGCGGGCCGTGCCCGGCACGAAGGCCAGCATCTCCGGGCGGGCCGAGAACGGGTAGCGGGACACCGTCGCCGGCGAGGCAGCGGGGCGGGCCTTGACCACGAGCGCCATCCTAGAGGTCGGCCCGCGGGCCACCGGCTGCCCCTCCGGGCGACGGTCCGGGGGCGAGGAGGAGGTCGACCGTGCGCCCCTCGAGGGCCGCGGGCCGGCGCTCGAGGGAGGTGGTCGGCATATAGCCCATCGACGCGAAGGTGGCCAGGAGGGCGGAGGAGGAGGTGCCCGCCTGGCGCAGCAGGACGTCGTTGAACTCGCACAGGACGAGGGGGCGGAGCGTGGCCAGTGTCTGGCCGGCGCCCTTCAGCACCTCGGGCTCGAACCCCTCGGCGTCGATCTTCAGGAGCCGGAGCCGGCCGGGATGGGGGTGCTCGGCCAGGAGGTCGTCGAGGCGGGTGGTGGGTACGTCGATCTCGCCGGCGGTCTCCCAGGTGGCAACGAACGACCCGAACGCGCCCCCTCCCCGGACCGGGATCCGCAGGCGTGCCGTGCCCGTCTCCGACGAGAGGGCGAGGGGGACCACGGTGAGCTGGCGCAGGTCGTTCACGGACCGGAGGCGTTCGAGGCGCTCGACGTTCCTGGGCAGCGGCTCCACGGCCCAGACCGAACCGGTCGGGCCGACGAGCGCGCAGAGCCGGCTGGTGACCAACCCGACGTTGGCGCCGACGTCGATCACCCAGTCGCCGGGGCCGGCGACCCGGTCGAGGCCGCGCAGGAGCTCGGGGCTGTGGGCGCCCAGGAACCCGGCCCGCTCCAGGTAGTCCGACACGTCGGCCTCGACCAGGTGCCCCCAGGGGTCCCGGTACGAGTAGACGCCAGTGGTCAGCAGGCGCGACGCCACCCGGCGGGTCACGGCGCTGGTGACCCATCCGGCCCGGCCCCGGCCCTGGGCACGCCGAGAGGCGCCGGCCGCGGCCTCGACGAAGCGGTTCGGTGCCCCCCCGGTCCGCTCGGCGGGATCCGGGTGTCTGTCCGGGCCCACGCCGGCACACTACCGGCGCCCGTCGACGGTCCCGGGGAGCGTCGGCCGGGCCGTGCTAGCTTGCCGCGGTGGTCGCTGACGGCGACTGCTCCGGCTTGGGTGGGAACGACGGTCAGCCGGTCGAGCAGATGGACGAGCCGGGGGCCGTTGGTCCCGTGGGCGCGGCGCGGTCAGGGCTACTGGCCCGCTCGGCGTGGTCGCTCATCGGCCAAGGCCTGTCGAGCAGCTCGAACTTCGTGCTCTCCGTCCTCGTGCTCTCCCGGGCCTCGCGGGTGGAGTTCGCCACGCTGTCGGTGGTCCTCACGACGTACACGTTCCTGGTGCTGTTGCTGCGGTCGGTGGTGGGCCTGCCGGTCACACTGCTGTACTCGCACGGCCTGGGCCGGGGGAACGAGCGCGACTTCCGCGCCGCGGCCGGTGTCACGCTTGTCGTGTCCGTCGTGGCCGGCGCCGCGCTGCTTGTCGCCGCCGCCGTCTCGCCGCGCGACCGCGGGCAGTTGGTCGTCCTGGGCGCCGCCCTCCCGCTACTCCTCCTCCAGGACGCGGCCCGGTACGCGTGGTTCGCCATGGGCCGGCCGCGGATGGCGGCCGAGGCCGACGGCCTCTGGGTGCTCCTGCAGGTCGTCGGGTCGGCGCTCGTGCTCACCCTCGCCGGCACCGGGGCGCCGGCGACGCTCCTCCTCGGCGCCTGGGCCGGCGCCGGCGCCGTCTCCGGGTGCTTCCTCGTCCTCCGGACGCGCCTCTGGCCGGCGCCGGCGGCCGGGTACCGCTGGCTGGTCGCCCACCGGGCCTTGTGCGGCAAGCTGGTCACCGACTACCTCGTCGGCGCCGGCAGCCACTACGCGGTCTTCTTCGGCCTGGCCGTGGTCGCTGGCTCCGACGAGCTCGGCCGGCTGAAGGCGGCGCAGACGTTCCTCGGACCGCTCATCGTCCTCCTCCTCGGAGGGGCGGTCTTCGGCGTGCCCGAGAGCGTGCGGGCCGGGGCCGACCCGGCCCGGCTCTGGCGGCTGACCCGCCGGCTCGGCGGGGCCCTGGTCGGCGCGTCGGTGGCGTGCGGGGCGGTCGTGTACGCGGTCCTGCCGGTGATCGGGCCGGCGACGTTCCCCGACGCGTGGGCCGGCGCCCGGCCGGCCATCCCGCTGCTCACGGTCTTCGCCGCGGCCGTCGGGGCGTCCACCGGGGCGACGAGCGGGCTACGGGCCTTGGACCAGAACGCCTGGCTGCTGCGCGCCCGCATGCTGACCGGCCCGGTGCTCGTGCTGGCGAGCATCCCGGCGTCGGCGTCCTTCGGCGTCAACGGCGCGCTGGCCGTGCTGTCGTCGGTCGAGTGGACCGTCGCCGTCCTCTCCTGGCGGCGACTTCGAGGCATGCTGGCGCAGCCGGCATAGGTGGACGAGGGCGAGGAGGTACCCAGCAATGGTGAGCGTGCGCTACATCGTTGAGGACATCGACGCGTCGGTCGAGTTCTACGAGCGCCTCGGTTTCGAGGTCCGGCTCCGTCCCGGGCCGGGTTTCGCCATGGTGCAACGTGATGAGCTTCGCCTCCTGCTCAACACGCCCGGTGGCGGGGGCGGTGCGGGCCAGGCGATGCCCGACGGCACCCGACCCGCGCCTGGGGGATGGAACCGCATCCAACTCGAGTTCGACGACCTCGATGCCACAGTCGAACGCCTGGCGCAGGCCGGTGTCAGCTTCCGCAGCGGGATCATCGCCGGCATGGGTGGCCGGCAGGTGCTTGCCGACGACCCGTCGGGGAACCCCGTCGAGCTGTTCCAGCCGGCCGGCCGCTGAGCGGAAAGCGTCCACGGGCGGTGCCGCTCTGCGGCGGCCGTCCAGAAGAGGGCCGCGGCGGCGACCCCTCAGGGGCCGACCGCGGCCAGGAGGTCGGCGACCGCCGGCTCGGGTGCCGGCGGCGCCGGATCCAGCAGGGCGACGCCGATCAGGGCGCCGAGGAACCAGGTCGTGAGCGTCTGGCCCAGCGAGTCCTGCAAGAGGCCGCTGACGCAGAGGGCGAGCAACAGCCCGGCCCGCATCTCGGGGGCCAGCTCGCGGGCGCGACCCGGGTGCAGCGCGAAGGTGACCCGGGCCAGGGCGGCCAGGATGACGATGCCGGCCGCGCCGGCTTGGGCCAGGTACAGGAGCCAGAAGTTGTCCGTCCGCGATTCGCTGGCCCCGGTGCCGATCAACGGCGACTTCCGGAACTCCCGCAACGAGCCTCGCCAGTCGTCGATCCGGCCGGTGAGTGAGATGCCGGTCGCGCTCTGGACGCGCTGATCGGTGATCTCGCGCGCCGTCGGGGAGCTGAGGACGGCGGTGACGACGATGAGGCCGACGACGACCTCGGCGCCGATGAGCACGACGCGGCGGCCCGGAGCGGCGCGGTAGGTGAGGTAGAGGATGGCGCAGGTCAACCCGAGGCCAGCGGCCCGCGAGCCGGCCAGCAGCAACGCCGAGGCGCCCGAGGCCATGACCGCCACCGCCAGCTTCCGGGGTAGGTCGGGCCGGCCGAACAGCCAGGCCGAGGCGCCGAATATCACCGCGTAGGCGCCGTAGGTGCCCAGGTTGTTCGGGTAGGTGAACGCCCCGGTCGCCCGGGCGAAGCCGCCGATGGCCGACACGAACGGCAGGTCGCTCGGCCGGGAGAACCGGAACGGGTCGAAGGCGGGGAACAGGGCGTTGACCGACGCCGCCGTGCACCCGATGGTCGACCCCCACGCTAGCGCCAGCACCAGGGGTCGGGGCGCGTGGTGCCGGAAGAGGGCCACCACCGTGAAGGCGACGAAGAAGACCTGCAGCGGCCGGTAGACCCACGCCAGCCCACTGTCGGCGCGCCCGACGGTCTCGACGCCGATCAGCAGGACCGTGAGGACCAGCACCTGGGTGGCCGGCCCATGGAGCCCGGAGCGGGCCGCGACCGAGATCGCGCCCAGGAAGGTGCACACCATCAGGATCTGGACCACGTACACCCGGCCGCTGCCCAGCCCCACGACGGGTGGGTTGAACATCGGCCCAATGGCGATCGTGCCGACGAAGACGAGCCGGCAGACCCGCGGGAAGAACAGGAAGACGCACAGGCCGGTGATGCCCAGGACGTAGACCGGCTTCTCGTTGGCCAGGTACGCCATGCCCGCGGCGACGACGACGGCGAAGGTGCCCAGGAACGTCAGGGGCACGCCGTGGCCGGGCCGCCACGCCGGCCTCGCCGCCGCCTCAGGGGACATTGGCCTCCACGATGCCACGGAACTGCGCGCCGAACTGGGCGACGGTCGGCGCGGTCGCACGCAGGCGGTCCGACGCCGCCGCGGCCGCCCCGGCGCCCTGGCGCCCGCCGCCCGCGCAGGCGTCGATGGCGGCCGCCATCGCCGCGGTGTCCTCCGCCGGGAACGGTGCGACGGTGGCCCCGACCACCTCGGGGAGGCTGCCGCCGTCGCTGGCACACACGGGCAGCCCGCAGCACATCGCCTCCCACGCCGGGAGGCCGAAGCCCTCCTCCAGCGACGGCTGGACGAGGAACTGAGAGGTGGCGAAGAGGTGGTCGAGGTCGGCTTGGGTGCACGACGGGAGCACCGTGAGGTACCGGTGGGCCTCGGGGTTCGCTCCCCGCCAGAGCTCGCGGACCTGCGCCGCCGTCCCGCCGACCAGCGTCAGGCGGCCCCCGTCGCGGCAGAACTGCGTCGTGCCGAAGGCCGTGAGAAGGCGTGGGAGGTTCTTATGGGGTAGGAAACCGCCGACGTAGAGCGCCACCGGCTCAGGTGGCGCCGACTGGCGCTGGAGGAGGACCCGGTCGACGAAGGCGTCGTCGAAGGGGAAGCGCAGTACGTCGATGCGTTCCGGCGCCACGCCGAGGTCGGCGATGATCGAGGCCCGAGAGTGCTCGCTGATGGTCAGGATGCGTCGGGACGTGGCCGCAACGCGTGCCAGGAACGCCCGCTTCAGCCGGCGCACGACCGGGTTGGTGCCGTAGCGGAGGGCGATGGTGTCGTAGACCATGGTGATCGCCGGCCCACTGCGGAGGGGCCGCTGCTGGTGCATGAACACGGCCAGCCGGGCGTGGGGCATGGCCCGGGCGTGGCGCTGGCCGAGCCCCAGCCTCGGGTCGTGGGTGATCGGCACCACGGTGGCGCCGGGCCAGGCCAGCCGGGAGGCTGCCGGTGGGCCCCACAGGGCCCAGTCCTCTGGGGCGGCGCCGGCGGCCAGGCCGCGTAGCAGCAGCTCGGTCGTGCGCCCGGGCCCGCCGATCGGCAGCCACCGGCAGTCGAGCACCACCTTCGCCTCGGTCACATCGACAGGCTTAGGCCGGGTGGGCGTGGCGAGGGTCGTCGAGGGCGATGCCCTTGGCGGCTGCGGCCCCGATGACCCAGTCGAGGAAGGCATCCCGGAAGCGCCCGACCGAGAAGCGCTCGGCGTTCCGGCGACAGGCCGCGGGGTCGAAGCCGGAGCGCAGCGCCGTCTCGATGCCGGCGGCGACGCTCTGCTCGTCCTGGGCCGGCACCAGGACACCCGTCACCCCCTCCACGACGGTGTCGAGCGCCCCGCCCCGGCTGAACGCGACCACCGGTGTGCCGCAGGCCTGGGCCTCCACGGGGACGATCCCGAAGTCCTCCTCGGCGGGAAAGACGAGGACGTCGGCATCGCGATAGAGGGCGGCGAGCTGGTCGTCGGTGGGCCCGACGACGAAGCGGACGTCGGCCCCCAGCCCGGTGGCGAGGGCACGGAGGCGCTGCTCCTCAGGCCCGGCGCCGGCGACGACGAGGGGGTACCCGGCCCGGTGGGCGCCTCGGACGGCCAGGTCGAGCCGCTTGTAGGGGACCATCCGCGACACGGCCAGGGCGAACCCGCCGCCGCCCGGCTCCGGCGCCGGCGTGAACCGGTCAAGGTCCACCGGAGGGTGGACCACCACGGCCGGGCGGCCGTAGAAGTCCTCGATCCGGCGGGCGACGGCGGTGGAGATGGCGGCGAACTCGTCGACCCATCCGGCCGCGCGGAGGTCCCAGGCCCGGAGCCGGCGGGCCCCGAACGCCCGCCATGGGCTCGCCGGCCGGCGCTGGTCGACGTCGGTCAGCCACGCGTAGCGCATGGGGGTGTAGCAGTAAGAAAGGTGCAAGGCGTGCCGCCCGGGCCGGAAACCCTTGGCGCAGGCGTGGCTCGAGGTGATGACCGCGTCGTAGGACCGCCCGGTGGCGTAGCGCCAGGCCAACGGCATCAGGGGGAGCTGGAGGGCCCGGCTCTGCCGGCGGAGGAGGGGATGGTCCAAGAAGGTGGTCGAAACCGGGCGGCCCCCGAACTCGAGGCCGGCCGCCGGGTTCCGGGTGAGGGCATAGAGGTCCGCCGTCGGGAGCGCGGCGGCCATAACCTCGAAGGTCTTCTCACTCCCATGCCGTGCGTTCAGCCACTCGTGGCACAGGGCGACCCGCGGCCCCGGTGTCCCAACGGCCACCTAGCCCCGCACTAGTCGGCGCCCAGCCCGGTGACGATGACGAGAGGTGTCCGGGCCAGGATCTTCGTGTCGACCCACGGCCCGCAGGTGGCGAGGTAGCGGGTGTCGAGCTCGGCCCGCTCCGGGAACTGGACCGTGCTGCGCCCACTGACCTGCCACAGGCCGGTGAGGCCGGGGCGCAGCTCCAGGTAGGCCGGCTCGAAACCCTGGTAGTCGCGCTCCAGCTGCGTCCGCTCGACCGGGCGGGGGCCGACAAGGCTCATGTGGCCGACCAGCACGTTGAAGAACTGGGGAAGCTCGTCGAGGCTGGTCCGGCGGAGGAACCTGCCAACCCGCGTGACGCGCGGGTCGATGCGGCTGGGGATCTTGTGGCTCCCGTCGAGGAACAGGCGCTGCAGCTGCTCGTTCGACTGGAGCTGCGCCTCGGCGTCGATGAACATGGTCCGGAACTTCAGGATGGAGAAGTCGGTCCCGTGGCGGCCCACCCGCCGCTGGCGGAAGAGCACCGGCCCGGGCGACGTGAGCTTGATGGCCAACGCGATGGCGGCGAGGACGGGCAGCGCCAGCAGGACCAGCAGCGACGAAACGACGACGTCGAGCAGGCGCTTCCCGCGCCAGCCGGTACGCGCCGCGGTTGCCGGGGCGGCGACCCCCACGGCCGGGTCAGCGCCGATGGGGGACGAAAGCCGAGCACCCGCCGGCACGGGGCCACCCACGGCCGTCAGGTTGTCACCCCCCGCCAGCATCCCGTACGTCACCCCCGCGATCAGTCGCCGTTCCCGCCAATCACTTCCTGTGAAGATACCCCAGTCTCCGACCAGGACGAGGAATGGGGCAACGGCGTCGGAGGCCGGCCCGGCACTACCATCGGCGTGTGGCACTGGAGGATCACGCGAGGGAGTTCGGGCTCCGTGACTACCTGCGCGTTGTCACCGGTCGCAAGCAGCTCATCATCGTCGTCACCCTGCTCGTCACCGTCCCGGCGGTGGTGCTCTCCCTCCTGAAGACCCCGGTGTACGCCGGCCAGGCCGAGGTGCTGCTCCAACCCAAGACCAGCGAGACCCTCTTCGACCCCAACAGCGGTGTGCGGGCCGACCCGGCCCGCCAGGTCCAGAACGAGATCCGCATCCTCTCGAGCGCGCCGGTGCGCGATGCCGTGCGGGCCCAGCTCGGCTCGGCGCCGAAGGTCTCGGCCAGCGCCATCGGCACCACCGACATCATCCGCGTCACGGCCCGGAGCACCGACCCGGCCCGGGCCGCATCACTCTCCAACGCCTATGCCACGTCCTACATCGACTACCGGCGGAAGCAGGCGGTCGACGACGTGCTGGCCGCCGGCCAGCAGGTGCAGGCCAAGATCAGCGAGCTGCAGAAGCAGATCGACACGGCGCCGACCGGCGCCCAGAAGGACTCCCTCATCCAGGCCCAGGCCCTGTTCAAGCAGCGGCTCGACCAGCTCCAGGTCGACGGTGCGCTCAAGCAGGGCGGGGCCCAGCTCGTGACGCCGGCGGTGGTGCCCACGTCGCCCGTCGAGCCCCAACCGCTGCGGACCGGCATCGTCGCCTTCCTGTTCGGGCTGGTCCTGGGCCTCGGCCTAGCCTTCCTGCGGGAGTTCCTCGACGACTCGGTGAAGAGCAAGGACGACTTCGAGCGGGTCGCCCCCGGCCTCCCGGTCCTGGGCCTCATCCCGGTGGTGAGCGCCTGGCGGGGCAAGGAGACGCCGTACCTGGTGTCGCTGGCCGACTCCACGTCGCCGGCGGCGGAGGCGTACCGCACTCTCCGCACGTCGGTCCAGTTCCTCGGGCTCGACCAGCCGATGCGCATCCTCCAGATCACCAGCGCCAACCCCCAGGAGGGGAAGACCACCACGCTGGCCAACCTGGCCGTCGCCCTGGCCCGGTCGGGTTCCACGGTGGCCATCGTCTGCTGTGACCTCCGTCGGCCGCGGGTGCACGAGTTCTTCGGCCTGAGCAACGAGGTCGGCTTCACCTCGGTGCTGCTGGGGAAGGTCGGCCTGGCTGCGGCCATGCAGCCGGTACCCGAGCAGCCCCGGCTGTCGCTCCTGGCATCGGGCCCACTGCCCCCCAACCCCTCCGAGCTGCTGTCGTCGAAGCGCACCGTGGAGGTGCTGGGTTCGCTGCAGGCCGAGTACGACATCGTCCTGATCGACGCCCCGCCCGTCCTACCGGTCACCGATGCGCTGGTGCTCTCGGGCCGGGTCGACGCCACCCTGCTCGTGGCCGTCGCCGGGGCGACGACCCGGAAGGAGGCGGCCCGAGCCGTCGAGCTGCTCCGCCAGGTCGACGCCCCCCTGGTGGGCGCGGTGCTGAACGGGGTCGACACCGAAGGCTCGTACGGGTACGCCTACCAGTCCTACCGCTACGAGTCGCCTTCTGGTCGTCGAGAGCCAATCCAGAAGTAGCGGTCCGAGCAGCCGGCACCGGCGGCGGCGCCGATGGTGGAGCCCCGCCTGGATGTGGCGGCACCGGTCCGGCCGGCGCCGGCGCCGGCGGTTCGACGTCCACGGCCGTCGCCGGCGCCGGCGGCTGCTGCGCCGGGGCTGGATCGCGGCCGGCGTGCTCCTGGTGGCCGGCATGCTGGGCGCGCTCGGGCTCTCCGAGGCCCTGCGGGCCCGCACCCAGCTCACCGGGGCCAAGGCCGCGCTCCAGGCCGCGGTCGACGACCCTGCCGCCCTCGGCACGGCCGAGGGCCGGGCCGCGTCATTGGCCCAGGTGGACGGGGCGGTGGCGGCGATCGCCGACGCCCGGGCGCGCGTCGCCGGGTCGCCGGTCCTGTCCCTGATCGGCGCCGTCCCCGTCGTCCGCGGCCAGCGGGCGGGGTTCCTCCGCCTGATCGACGACTCGGCCGCCGCGGCCGCGGCCGGCCGCCAGCTCCTGGCCGCGGTGGACAGCCTGGCCGAGCGCACCAAGGTCCGCGACGGCGCCCTGCCCCTCGACGGCCTGGCCGAGCTCCAGCAGCAGGTCAAGGCGACCGGTGACGCCATCGGGAGCCGGGCCCGGGCCCCCGGCGGGTTGTGGGGGCCCCTCGGCGATGCCCGGCGCCAGTTCGACCAAGTGGCGGCGTCGAGTGGTCGCCGGCTCACCGAAGGTGCCGACGCCCTGGGTGCCGCCCGCACGTTCCTCGGCGCCGGCGGTGACCGCAAGTACCTCGTCGCCCTCCAGAACAACGCCGAGATGCGCGATCAGGGGATCGTGCTGTCCTATGTGCCCTTGTCGTTCACCGGCGGCCGGTTGGTCATCGGCAAGGGCGGGTCGACCAACGACATCCCTCTCGACCGGGCCGCGCCGACGGTGCTCCCCGATGGCACCCGGGAGGTCTTCGGGCCGGCCCGGCCCACCCAGCGGTGGACGGCAGTCAACGCCACCGCCGACTTCGCCTTCAGCGGGCGGGCCATGGTCGACATGTACCGCCAGGCCACCGGCAACGCCGTCGACGGCGTCATCGCCATGGACGTGCCGGCTCTGGCCGCCCTGCTCCGGGTGGTCGGGCCGGTGAGCCTCGACGGCCGGGCCGAGCCCATCACCGCCGACAACGTCGGGCGGGTCCTGCTGAAGGACTTCTACGACGGGCTGGGCGTCACCAGCGACCAGACGGCCCGCAAGGAGCGCCTCGGCGACGTCCTCAAGCTGGTCAGCGACAAGCTCACGACTGGTGCCCGCGACGGGGTCTCCCTCGGCCGGGAGCTGGGGCAGGCGGCGCGGGGCGGCCACCTCAAGCTCTGGAGCGCCCAGGCCGCCGAGGAGGCCGTCTTCGAGCGCACGGGCCTGGGCGGGGGGCCGGCCAGTGTGGACGCTGACCGCACCTTCCATGTGGCCGTCGAGAACCGCAGCGGCACCAAGCTCGACTACTACGTCAAGCCGTCGGTCCACCAGGACGTCACCCTCACCCCCCAGGGGACGGCCGTCGTCCGCACGACGGTCACCGTCGACAACCAGGCGCCCGTCAACGCCCCGCCGTCGTACGCCCTCGGGCCCGACGAGTTCACCAAGAAGCCGGGCGACTACCTGGCCTGGGTGCTGTTCTGGGCCCCGGCCGGCTCCACCATGCAGGTGGGCACGCCGGAGTCGGGCCTGAACCTGGCCAACTTCATCGCCGTGGTCGGCGCCGGCGAGCGCCGGGAGTTCATGTTCGAGACCGTGGTCCCCGATGCGGTGCGCGACGGGCGGCTCCGGCTGCGCTTCGTACCCCAGGCCCGTCTCACGCCGATGCCGCTCGACGTGCACCTCGACGCGCCCGGCTGGCGGGTCGAGGGAGCCTCCTCGTGGCAGGGCCCGCTCGACGTGGTCCGCACCGTCGAGTGGGCCGTGCGGAGGGGATAGTTCCCTCCACCGGTCGCGTTCGGTTACGCTTCCGCTCTTGCGGCGTCCTGAGGAGGACATGACATGAGGCGGAAACTTCTGGCTCTCTCGATGGCCCTGCTGGCCATGGTGGGTACGGCCGTGCTCGCGCTGGCGTCGCCGGCGTCGGCCCAGACCGGTTCCGGCATCGGAGCCTGCACGACGATCGCGGGGATCCAGAACGTAGGTTCGGTCGCTGTCGGGCAGCACTTCATCCTGCAGCTGGCGCCGACATGCGTCTTCACCCCGGGCGCCGTCGTCACCGTCACCGTGAACGGCGTGAACATCCCGGGCAAGGTGGCCAACGCCAACGGGTTCGTCCTGGTGGACATCACCGTGATCTCCGCCACCCAGCTCTCGATCGACGACCCGGTCCTCACGCCGGCCATCTGCGGTACCAACACGGTGATCGCCAGCGGCCTCTCGACGACGGCCCTGGGCGGCACGTCCACCCAGACGGCCACGTTCACCCTGACCTGCCCGGTCGTCACGCCCGTCGTCGTGGCCCAGCCCGTCCAGGGCCGGCTGTCGCTCACCGGCGCCAACAGCCTGCGCTACGGGGCCGTCGCATTGGCCCTCGTCGCCATCGGCTCGATCGCCGTCGTCGCCACCCGCCGGCGCCGGGCCGACAGCACCATCTAGTCCCCACCTCCCGAACTGGTGACGGATCCGGGGGCCAGGGCCCCCGGACGTGTCACCAGTTCGCTCGGAGGGCGCTCGGCAGATGCGGGAGCCGGGGAGCCGGTAGTGTGCGGGACCGTGGCCACCGAAGGTGGGGAGTCGCCGGCCGACGACGCGCCCAGCGCCTCGTTCGACGGCCCGGTACCGGCTGACGCCGAGGCGCCGGAGGAGCAGGTCGTCATCACGACTGTCGTGTCCGCCGACGAGCCGCGGCCGTCGGGTACGGCGCCCCTGCCCCCTCCACCCGGCGACGACGACGTGCTCGACGACCTGGTGTGGGGCTGGGGCGCGGGTGACGACAACGACCTTCGACCCCCGCCACCGCCACCGCCACCGCCACCGCCACCGCCACCGCCACCGCCACCGCCACCGCCCGTTGCCGCCGAGCCGCCATCCCCGCCTCCCGCGCCATCGCCGCCGCCGGCCCCCCTCTCGGCGGTCGAGGAGCGCCTGGCCGCCCTCGAGGCGGTGCCCGGCGCCGTCGACACGCTGGGCCGGGCCATCCGCCACGAGCTCGAACGGTGCGCGGCGGTGCTCTTCAGCCACGACCGGGCGCTGGGCGCCCTCGTCGGCCGGCTCGACGCCGTCGAAGCCGCCGGCGCCGGCCCCGGCGACCCGGCCCACGCCCTCGCCGAGCGCGCCCGGTTCGCCGAGGAGGCCGTCGCCCGCGTGCTCGACCAGGTCGGTCGTATGGACCAGCGCTTGGCGGCGATGGAGGCCCGGGTGGAGCCCCTCGAGCCCCTGCCCACCGTGGTCCAGGCCCTCCGCCGCGCCGTCCGGGCCAACGACGACCTGCTGGCGGGGGAGACGGCGGCGCGCGAGCAGGCGCTCGTCGCCCTGGCCGGCCAGCAGGCCACCGAGGCTCATTCGCGCGACGACGCGTTGCGCCGGCTGGTCGCTCAGGACCTCGACCGGGTCAGCGCCATCTCGACGGCCCAGGCCAAGGGCCTGGCCGACGTGGCCGCTCGGCTGGCCGCGGCCGAAGCCCGGCTGGCACCGCTCGACAGCGGGCCGGAGGACATCGCCGCGCTGAGCCGCATCCTCCGCCGCGAGCTCGACGCCATCGTCACCGACGGCCAAGCGCGCGACCAGATGCTGCGCCGGGCGCTCCAGAACGAGATCGACCAGCTCCAGGCCACGTCCGAGGCGCGCGAGCAGGCGGCCCTGGGCCTGGCGTCCCGGCTCGACGTGCTCGAGGCCGGCGCCGGCCGGCTCGACGACCTGGAGGCCCGCGTCACGGCCGGCGACGGGATCCGGTCCGACCTCGACCACCTGGCCGACGCGGTGACGATGGAGCTCGAGGCGCTGCGGGGCACGGGCCAGGTGCACGAACAGCTGGTCGGCGAGCTGACCCGGCGGATGTCGGCTGCCGACGCCCGGCTGGCCCGGCTCGACACGGTCCCGGGCGAGGTGCAGTCCTTACGCACGGCCATGCTCCAGGAGGCCGAGCGCACGGTCACGTCGCTGCGGGCCGCCGAGGAGCGCACGGGCCAGTTGGCGTGGGTGCCGGGTGAGTTCCAGGAGGCCCGCAAGCGCATCATGGCCCTGACGTCGGGCGTGCAGGCCAGCCAGGACCGCGTCCGCCAGTTGGAGGCGGCCCTCGTCGCGGTGAACGAGCGCCTGGACACGCTCCGGGCCCGGGCCGTCGCCGCCCCCCCGCTCGAACCACCCGGGTAGGCCCCGGGTGCCTCGTTAGACTCCGCCCATCAACATTCTCTTTCTCTGTACCGGGAACATCTGCCGGTCGCCGATGGCCGAGTTCCTGCTGCGCCAGCGCGCCGGTGACCTGGGGCTCGACGTCCGGGTGGCGTCGGCCGGCCTGCTGCGGGCCGGCCTCCCGGCCAGCGACCACGGCGTCGACATCATGGGCCAGCGGGGCGTCGACATGACCGCCCACCGCAGCCACACCATGACCCGGGAGGTCCTCCTGTCGGCCGACCTGGTGGTGGGCATGGCCCGCGAGCACGTCCGGGAGGCGGTGGTCGTCGATCCCGCCCTCTGGCCCCGCACCTTCACCCTGAAGGAGCTCGTGCGCCGGGGTGAGTCCTCCGGGCCCCGGCGGGCCGAGGAGCCTCTGGCCGAGTGGCTGGCCCGGGTCGGGCAGGGCCGGCGCATCTCCGAGCTCACCGGCTCCTCGCCGGCTGACGACGTGGCCGACCCCTACGGCGGGCCTCGGTCGGCCTACGAGCGGATGGCCACCGAGCTCGACGACCTCATCGACCGCCTGGTGGCCCTGGTGTTCGCCGGGTCCCTGAGCCGTCGATGAAGAAGAGCCGACGATGATGCCCAGCTACGACGAGTTCGACGACCGCGAGCTGTTCGACATCCTCGACCGCGAGCTGGAACGCCAGAACACCACCATCCAGCTCATCGCCTCGGAGAACTTCACCTCGCCGGCGGTCATGGCGGCCCAGGGCTCGGTGCTCACCAACAAGTACGCCGAGGGGTACCCGGGCAAGCGCTACTACGGCGGCAACCAGGTGGTCGACGAAGCCGAGGAACTGGCCCGCGAGCGCTGCAAGGCCCTCTTCGGGGCCGACCACGCCAACGTCCAGCCCCACTCGGGCGCCAATGCCAACCTGGCCGCCTACCTGGCCCTCTTCGAGCCGGGCGACACCGTGCTGGGCATGCGCCTCGACCAGGGCGGCCACCTGACCCACGGTTCGCCGGTCAACATCAGTGGGAAGTTCTACCGGTTCGTCTCCTACGGGGTGACCGAGAGCGACGAGCGCCTCGACTACGACCAGATCCGCGACCTGGCCAAGGCCGAGCGGCCGAAGGCCATCATCGCCGGCGCCACCGCCTACCCCCGGGTCATCGACCCCGAGCCGTTGCGCGACATCTGCGACGAGGTCGGGGCACTGCTCATCTTCGACGCGGCCCACATCGCCGGGCTCATCGCCGGCGGGGCCCACCCCAGCCCGGTCCCGTTGGCCGACGTGGTCACCTTCACCACCCACAAGACCCTCCGCGGCCCTCGATCAGGCACCATCCTGTGCAAGGCCGAGCACGCCACGGCCATCGACAAGGCGGTGTTCCCCGGCTTGCAGGGCGGCCCGCTCATGCACGTGGTGGCGGCCAAGGCCGTGGCCTTCCGCGAGGCGGCGCAGCCGGCCTTCCGGGACTACGCCGCGGCCGTCGTCACCAACGCCCAGGCGCTGGCCCGGGCGCTGGCGGGCGAGGGTTTCCGCCTGGTCTCGGGGGGCACTGACAACCACCTCATGCTCGTCGACCTCCGGCCGTTCGACGCCGAGCTCACCGGCAAGGTGGCCCAGGACGTGCTCGACCGGGCCGGGATCACCCTCAACAAGAACACCATCCCCAACGACCCCCGCTCGCCGTTCGTCACCAGCGGCCTGCGCATCGGCACTGCCGCCGTCACCACCGCCGGCATGCGGGAGCCGGAGATGGCCGAGATCGCCTCCCTCGTCGGTCGGGCCCTGCGGGCCCGGGCCGACGATGCTGCGCTGGCCGAGATCCGTGCCGCCGCCGCCGTCCTCTGCTCGAAGTTCCAGCCCTACCGCTGACCCCGCTGATGCCGGCCTGCCGCTGATGTGGCGCTACGGGGTCGTGTTCGCGGTGGCCGCCGCGGTCACCTTCGTGTTGACCCCGGTGGTCTGGCGCCTGGCCCGCCGGTGGGGGGCGGTGGTGAAGCCCGACGAGCGGCGCATCCACGAGCGCCCCACGCCCACCCTGGGCGGCATCGCCATGCTCATCGCCCTCCTGGCGGCCCTGGGCGTGGCCCGGGTCATGCCCGGCTTCGGGGCGGTGTTCGAGTCCTCGGAGCCGTTCGGACTGGCCATCGCTGCCATCGTCATCCTGGCCATCGGCATGCTCGACGACCTGCGGGAAGTGTCGGCGCCGGCCAAGGTGGCCGGCCAGGTCTTCGCCGCCTCCATCCTGGGCCTGGCCGGCGTGGTGATGTTCTACTTCCGGGTCCCTTTCGCCGACTTCTACGTCCTGTCACCCGACCTCGGGTTCCTCGTGACGGTGGTGTGGGTGGTGGCCATGGCCAACGCGGTGAACCTCATCGACGGCCTCGACGGGCTGGCCGCGGGGGTGGTGGCCATTGCCGCCGGCGCCTTCTTCGTCTACTCCTACCGCCTGGCCGATGTGGGCCTGCTCTCGCCAGACAACATGGCGCCGCTGATCGTGGCCATCACCTGCGGCCTCTGCGTCGGCTTCCTGCCCCACAACTTCCACCCGGCCAAGGTCTTCATGGGCGACAGCGGGTCGCTGCTGCTGGGCCTGCTGATGGCGGCCACCACCATCTCCGTGGGGGGGCGCACGGCCGACCAGTTCAGCGGCCAGACCTACTTCTTCTTCGCCCCCCTGGTCATCCCGTTCGTGATCCTCGGCGTGCCCTTCGTCGACACCGCCCTGGCCATCATCCGCCGGGCCCGCCGGCGGTCGTCGCTCTCCCAGGCCGACAAGGAGCACCTCCACCACCGCCTGATGCGCCAGGGCCACGGGCAGCGCCGGTCCGTGCTCATCCTGTGGGCCTGGACGGCCATCCTGTCGGGCGTCGTCCTCCTCCCCACCTACACCAACCAGGGCAACGCGGTGGTGCCGTTCGTCGTGGCCGGGCTGGCCGTCTTGCTCTACACCCTCTTCCACCCGGGTGTCCGCCAGACGGCCCGCCAGCTGGCCGAGGAAGCCGACGATTCGTCGGTCTGGCCGAAGCCACCCACCCCGGAGCCGGCGCGCCCGGGCGAGCCGCCACCCAGCTTGCAGCGACGGCAAGGTTTCCCGTAGATTGCGCGCAGATTCACAAGCGAAGGGGTCTGGTGGAACTGCGTGAGAAGGTAGCCGGGCTGGCCCGCGTTGCCGTCGCGCCCCAAACCGACCTCTACAACGGCGCCGGCGAGGGCATGTCCCGGGCCTTCGAGCTGGCCATCACCCCGGCCATCATCGGCGGCCTGGGCTACCTGCTCGACCGGTGGTTGGGCCTGGTCCCCGTGCTCACCATCATCTTCTTCCTCATGGGCGTGGTCGGTGTGGTCGCCCGCATGTACTACGGCTACGACGCCCGCATGAAGGAACACGAGGCGGCCGGCCCGTGGGCCGACAAGGCTGCGTCATGACGGCCGACGTCGGCCGCAGGGCCGCCAAGGACAACCTCTTCACTGCCGACCCCGGCCCGGCCGTCGAGGCCCAGATCACCGCGGACATGGCCCGGCGCATGGTGCCCGTCCTGCCGGTCCTGGTCCTGGCCGCCGGCCTCATATGGGGCGCCGACGGGGCCGTCTCGGCCGCCTTCGCCGTGGCGCTTGTTCTCGGCAACCTGGCCCTTTCGGCCGCGCTCCTCGGCTGGGCGGCCCGCATCAGCCTCCCGCTGCTGATGGCCGCCGCCCTGGGCGGGTTCGCCATGCGGCTGTTCCTGATCACCGCCATCTTCCTTCTGGTCAAGGACCAGCCCTGGGTCGACGTTCCCGCCCTCGGCTTCAGCCTGATCATCACCCATCTCGGCCTGCTCATCTGGGAGACCCGTCACGTGTCGGCGTCGCTGGCCTTCCCCGGTCTCAAGCCCACCCCGTCCAAGCTCGCAGGAGGGCGTCGTTGAATCTGGTTCTCTCAGCCCTCCATTTCCCGCCCATCGGTGAGCTGGTGGAGTGGCGCGGCATCCTCTTCAAGGACTCGCCGTTCGAGGTCAACAAGGTCGTCCTGCTCATGTGGGCCGGCGCGCTGATCGTGTTCCTGCTGTTCTGGTCGGCCGGGCGGGCCGCGGCTCGCGGCAGCCTGGTGCCGACCGGCGTGCAGACCATCGTCGAGAGCGGCATCGACTTCGTCCGCAACGACATCATCCTGCAGACCATGGGCCCGACGGGCCTGCCCTGGACGCCGTTCCTCGTCACCATCTTCTTCTTCGTGTTCGTCACGAACATCTTCGAGGTCATCCCGTTCATCCAGTTCCCGGTGAACGCCCGCATGGCCCTGCCCGCCTTCATGGCCCTCATGGTGTGGGTCATCTTCAACGTGGTGGGCATCAAGAGCCAGGGCCTCGGCGGCTACTTCAAGTCGATGCTGTTCCCGCCTGGCGTCCCGAAGTTCCTGCTGCCGCTCGTCGCCCTCATCGAGTTCATCTCGACGATCTTCGTCCGGCCGTTCTCCCTGGCCGTCCGGCTCTTCGCCAACATGCTCGCCGGCCACCTCCTGCTGGTGACCTTCGCGGTGCTGTCGGCCGCCCTGTTCACCAAGGGCCCGCTGGCGATCGTTCTACCCCTGCCGTTCCTCATGTTGATCCTGCTGACGGGCTTCGAGATCCTCGTCGCCGTGCTGCAGGCGTTCATCTTCACCATTCTCGCCGCCGTGTACATCGGCGGGGCCATGCACCCCGAGCACTGATTCACGAAAGGTTAGGAGAGCTTCTTTGTTGTCACTGATCAACACCCTCGCCCAGACGGCACCGGACGAAATGCTCAAAGGTCTGGGCGCCATCGGTGCCGGTATCGGCTACGGCGCCGCGGCCATCGGCCCCGGCATCGGCATCGGCATCGTGGTGGGCAACGCCATCACGGCCATGGCCCGCCAGCCCGAGAGCGCCGGCATGGTGCGGACCACCATGTTCCTCGGCATCGCCTTCACCGAAGCCCTCGCCCTGATCGGGTTCGTCGTCTTCATCCTGATCAAGTTCGCATAGGGAGGGTTCCATGATGCTGCTGACAGCCCTCCTCCGGTTCGCACCGGAGGCCCCGGGGGCCGTGGCCGAGAAGACCACGAACCCCATCCTCCCGGCCACCAACGAGATCATCTGGGGTGCGATCTCGTTCACCGTGCTCTTCGTGCTCATCTCCAAGTTCGCCTACCCGGCGGTCAAGAAGGGCATCGACGCGCGGGCCGAGAAGATCAAGGGCAGCCTCGACGAGGCCGAGCGGACCCGCGAAGAGGCCAACGGCATCCTCGACGAGTACCGCCGCCAGCTGGCCGACGCCAAGAACGAGTCGGCCCGCATCATCGAGGAAGCTCGCCAGTCGGCCGACAAGCTCCGCCAGGACCTCAAGAAGCAGGCCGAGGCCGAGGTGGCCGAGATCAAGGCCCGGGCCCAGGACGACATCTCCGCCCAGGTTGAGCGGGCCATGGGCGACCTGCGCGCTCGCGTGGCCGACATGACCATCGAGCTCACCGAGAAGGTCGTCCAGCGCAACCTCGACCGGGAGACCAACCTGGCCCTGATCGAGCGCTTCATCGACGAAGCTGGCAATGCGGCCTGACGATCATGCAGCCTGAGCAGATCACCGGGTACGCCGCGGCCCTGTTCGAGGTGGCGCGCGCCGAAGGGGCGCTGGGTGTGGTCGAGGAGGAGCTGTTCAACCTCTCCCACGTCCTGAGCTCCTCCGACGAGCTGCGGTCCACCCTCACCGACGCCGCAATTCCGGCCGAGAAGCGCCAGGAGATCATCATCGACCTCCTGGGCAAGGGCCGGACGACACCGATCACCACCAGCCTGGTGTCGTTCATCGTCGGCGCCGGCCACGCCCGTGACCTGCCGGCCATCATCTCCAGCCTGGTCGAGCGGGCCGCCTCGGACCGCAAGCACGCGGTCGCCGAGGTGCGTTCGGCCGTCCCCCTCGACGAGAACCAGCGCACCCGCCTGGCCCGCGCCCTGTCCAAGAACCTGGGCAAGGAGGTCGAGGTCAAGGTGCACGTCGACCCCTCCGTCCTCGGCGGCCTGTCGGCCCGGGTGGGCGACGTGGTCATCGACGGCACCGTCCGTCACCGGCTCGACCAGTTGAAGGAAACCATTCGATGAGCGACACGACCGTCTCGAGCAGCGCCGCTTCGAACAGCGCCGCCTTCACCTTCTCCCCGGACGACATCACCAGCGTCCTGCGCAAGCACCTCGACGGGTTCACGCCCAGCCTGGAGCGCCAGCAGGTCGGCCAGATCGTCGAGGTCGGTGACGGCATCGCCCGCATCTCGGGCCTGCCCAACACCTCGGTCAACGAGCTGCTGGAGTTCGAGGGCGGCACCCTGGGCCTGGCCCTGAACCTCGACGAGGAGTCCATCGGCGCCGTCGTCCTGGGCGAGATGGGCCACATCGAGGACGGCCAGGCCGTCAGCGCCACCGGCCGCATCCTCTCCGTCCCCGTCGGCGACGGCCTGCTCGGCCGGGTGGTCGACGCCCTGGGCCAGCCCCTCGACGGCAAGGGCCCCATCAACACCACCGAGTCCCGGCGTCTCGAGATCCAGGCCCCCGGCGTGGTCGACCGCCAGCCGGTGAAGGAGCCCCTCCAGACCGGCATCAAGTCCATCGATGCCATGACCCCGGTGGGCCGGGGCCAGCGGGAGCTGATCATCGGTGACCGCAAGACGGGCAAGACCGCCGTCGCCATCGACACGATCATCAACCAGCGCGGCCAGGGCGTGAAGTGCATCTACGTCGCCATCGGCCAGAAGAACTCCACCGTGGCCGAAGTCGTCGCCTCCCTCGAGGAGTACGGCGCCATGGAGTACACGGTCGTGGTCAACGCCCCCTCGGGCGAGCCGGCGCCGTTCAAGTACCTGGCCCCCTACTCGGGCGCGGCCATGGGCTCGCACTGGATGGAGAAGGGCGACGCCGCCCTCGTGGTCTACGACGACCTGTCCAAGCAGGCCGAGGCCTACCGCCAGCTCTCCCTGCTCCTGCGCCGGCCCCCGGGCCGCGAGGCCTACCCGGGCGACGTGTTCTACCTCCACAGCCGCCTGCTCGAGCGCTCGGCCAAGCTCTCCAAGGAGCTGGGCGGCGGCTCGCTCACCGCCCTCCCCATCATCGAGACCAAAGAGGGCGACGTCTCGGCCTACATCCCCACCAACGTGATCTCGATCACCGACGGCCAGATCTACCTCCAGACCGACCTGTTCCGCTCCGGCGTGCGGCCGGCGGTCGACGTGGGCATCTCGGTCTCCAGGGTGGGCGGCAGCGCCCAGATCAAGGCCATGAAGGCGGTGGCCGGCACGCTCAAGCTCGACCTGGCCCAGTTCCGCGAGCTCGAGGCCTTCGCCAGCTTCGGCTCCGAGCTCGACAAGCTCTCCCAGGCCCAGCTCGACCGGGGCTACAAGCTCACCGAGCTGCTCAAGCAGGGCCTGCATGCCCCGCTGAAGGTCGAGGAGCAGGTCGTGTCCATCTACGCCGGCACGAAGGGCTACCTCGACGACATCCCCACCTCCGACGTGGGCCGGTACGAGTCGGAGCTGCTCGATGAGTTCCGCAGCCGCTACTCGGACATCATGAACCACATCCGGACCACCGGTACCCTGCCCGACGACGCCCAGATGCGGGCGGCCATGCAGGGGTTCAAGGACCGCTTCCAGACCACGAGCACTCTGGTGGGCACGACGGTCGAGGGGAAGTAGCCCGTGGCCAGTGGGCAGGAGCGCATCCTCCGCCGCCGCATCAAGAGCATCCAGTCCACCAAGAAGATCACCCGGGCCATGGAGCTGATCGCGGCCAGCCGCATCGTGAAGGCCCAGCAGCGGGTGGCCGCGGCCCGCCCCTACGCCGACCAGGTGACCGCGGTCATGGGCAACCTGGCCTCGGGTGGCGCCGGCCTCGACCACCCCCTCCTCCAGGAGCGCGACCCGGTCCGCAAGGTCGGTTTCATCGTGCTCAGCGCCGACCGCGGCCTGGCCGGCGCCTACAACTCCACCGTGATCCGCGCCGGCGAGCGCGCCCTCCAGGCCCACCAGGCCGAGGGCCGTGACTACGAGCTGACCCTGGCCGGCCGCAAGGCCGAGGGGTACTTCCGCTACCGCGACTACCGCATCGGCGAGGCCTTCTCCGGCTTCAGTGAGCGGCCCACCTACGAGGACGCCCGCAAGGTCGCCCAGGCGGCCATGGCCCGCTACGAGCGGGGCTCGAGCGAGCCGGGCGGCGTCGACCAGGTCGAGCTCGTCTACACCCGGTTCCTTTCCATGGGCACCCAGAAGGTGGTCAACGTCCGCCTCCTGCCGCTCGAGCGGGGCGCCATCGAGGGCGCCGGCGCCGGCGACGGCCCCCAGGCCGCCTACGAGTTCGAGCCCGAGCCCGGCCAGATCCTCGAGCGCCTCCTGCCCCGCTACGTCGAGGGCCGGGTGTTCGCGGCCATGCTCGACGCCTCGGCCAGCGAGCAGGCCGCCCGCCAGCGGGCCATGAAGGCGGCCACCGACAACGCTGAAGAGCTCATCAAGAACCTGGGCATCGTGGCCAACAAGGTGCGCCAGGCCGGTATCACCACCGAGATCATGGAGATCGTGGGCGGGGCCGAGGCGTTGCGCCAGGCCAAGACCGACGGCCGCACCGACTACTTCCCCGACACGATCCTCAGCCGCGACCTTCTTCTCGACCACCTCGACCGATCAGGAGCCTACAAGTGAGCGAGCCGCAGGCGAGCGAACCGACAAGCACAGTGTCCCGCTCAGCGGGGCAGCCGCCGAAGGCGGTGGCCCGATGAGTGATTCAGGAGCCAAGGACGGGCGCATCGTCGCCATCGCCGGCCCCGTCGTCGACATCGAGTTCCCGCCGAACTCGCTGCCGGAGATCAACGACGCCGTCACCATGACCGTCGACCTCGAGGGCCGGTCGCTGCTGATCACCGCCGAGGTGGCCCAGCACATCGGTGAGAACCGGGTCCGGGCCATTTGCATGAAGCCCACCGACGGCCTGCGCCGCGGCGCGCCCGTGGTCAACACCGGCCGGGGCATCACCGTGCCCGTCGGCAACGGCGTGCTCGGCCACGTCTGGAACGTGATCGGCGAGCCCCTCGACGTCACCGTCGACCAGGTGGGCGACCTGCCCACCCGCTGGGACATCCACCGCTCGGCCCCCCTCTTCGCCGACCTCGAGCCCCGCTCGGAGATGTTCGAGACGGGCATCAAGGTCATCGACCTGCTGGCCCCCTACGTGCGAGGTGGCAAGATCGGCCTCTTCGGCGGCGCCGGCGTGGGCAAGACCGTCGTCATCCTGGAGCTCATCAACCGGGTGGCCACCCAGCACGGCGGTGTGTCGGTGTTCGCCGGCGTGGGCGAGCGCACCCGTGAGGGCAACGACCTCTGGCTGGAAATGCAGGAGTCGGGCGTCATGGACAAGGCCGCCCTGGTGTTCGGCCAGATGGACGAGCCCCCCGGCGTGCGCCTGCGGGTCGCCCTGTCGGCGCTGACCATGGCCGAGTACTTCCGCGACGAGCAGGGCCAGGACGTGCTGCTCTTCGTCGACAACATCTTCCGCTTCGTCCAGGCCGGCTCCGAGGTGTCCACCCTCCTCGGCCGCATGCCCTCCGCCGTGGGCTACCAGCCCACCCTGGCCGACGAGATGGGCGAGCTGCAGGAGCGGATCACCTCCACCAAGGGCCGGTCGATCACGTCGGTGCAGGCCGTGTACGTCCCCGCCGACGACTACACCGACCCGGCGCCGTTCACCACCTTCACCCACCTCGACGCCACCACCGAGCTGTCCCGTGACATCGCCTCCCGGGGCATCTACCCGGCCGTCGACCCGCTGGCGTCGACCTCCCGCATCCTCGCTCCCGAGGTCGTGGGGGACCGCCACTACCGGGTGGCCCGGCGCACGCAGGAAGTGCTGCAGCGCTACAAGGAGCTGCAGGACATCATCGCCATCCTCGGCGTCGACGAGCTGTCCGAGGAGGACAAGCTCGTCGTCCAGCGGGCCCGCAAGGTGGAGAAGTTCCTCTCCCAGCCGTTCTTCGTGGGCGAGCAGTTCACCGGCGTCAAGGGCGTCAACGTCACCATCGACGAGACCATCGAGTCCTTCGAGCAGCTCACCAACGGTGACCTCGACGACCTCCCGGAGCAGGCGTTCTTCAACGTCGGCGGCGTGGAGAGCGTGCGCGAGAAGGCCCGCACCCTGTCGAAGGAAGAGGCCGGGGTCTAGATGACGCTCCAGGTCGAGCTGGTCTCGCCCGAGCGCATCCTCTACTCGGGCGAGGCCGACATGGTGGTGTGCCGCACCGCCGGCGGGGGCGAGATCGCCTTCCTCACCGGCCACGCCCCGTTCCTGGGCGCCCTCGACACCGGTGTCGTGCGGGTCAAGACCGCCGCCGGCGACCAGGTCGCGGCCGTCCACGGTGGCTTTGTCGAGGTCCGGGACAACCGGGTGATCATCCTCTCCGACGTGGCCGAGCTGGCCGCCGACATCGACGTCGCCCGGGCCCAGCGGGCCAAGGACGCCGCCGCCGGCGACGAGGACGAGGCCGTCGCCGCCCGGGCCCGAGCCGAAGCCCGCCTCAACGCCGCCGCCCGCGCGTAGCCCCCCGTTCTTTGTCCGCTGCACGACATCAGCGGTAGCTGAGCGGGCGGTCCGGGTACGTGGTGGCCACGGTGGCGGGGGAGCTGGCCGCGGCATGGGCCGCGTGAGGCTGGGCGTCGCCCTCCTCCTGCCGGCGCCGGCCGCCGCCGAGGTCGACGGGTTGCGGCGGGCGCTGGGCGACGGTGCCCTCGGGCGCATGCCGGCCCACCTCACCCTCGTGCCGCCGGTGAACGTGCGGGAGGACCGTCTCGGGGCGGCGCTCACCGTGCTCCGTACCGCGGCCGCGGCCACCCGCCCGTTCACCGTCGCCCTGGGCCCGCCGGCCACCTTCCTGCCCGACAACCCCACCGTGCACCTGGCGGTCGACGACAACGGCGGCGCCGTCCGGGCCCTTCGCGACCGGGTGTTCACTGACCCGCTGGCCCGCCCGTTGACCTGGCCGTTCGTCCCCCATGTCACGCTGGCCGACGGTGCCTCACCCGAGCGGGTGGCGGCCGCGCTTGCGGCCCTGGCTGACTTTGCCATCGAGGTCGCCTTCGCCCGTGTGCACCTGCTGCGGGAAGGGCCGGGCCGGGTCTGGGCCCCCATCGCTGATGCCGCCTTTGCCGCCCCGGCCGTGATCGGGCGGGGTGGGCTGCCGCTGGAGCTGACGGTCAGCCAGGAGCCCGACCCGCAGGCCGCCCGTCTCGGCCCGACCAGGCTGGTGGTGACGGCCCGGGCCGACGGCAACGTCGCCGGCTACGCCGAAGGGTGGTGCGCTGGCCCGGCCGCGCACCTCGCCTGGCTCGCAGTGGCCGACGATGCCGGCCACCTCGGTGTCGCCGGCCACCTGGTCGCCGCCTTCCGGTCCGAAGCCGCGGCCCGAGGCTGCGACCGGTTCACGCAGGGCCCCGCCGTCGGCGATAAGGGTGACTGGGGTAGCGTGTGATGCGGCAGAACGGCTCCTGAAGCGGTACCACGTGCGGAACAGAACCCCTCGAACCCTCCTCCTCGCCCCGATGGCGGCGGCGCTCTCGCTCTTGGGCAGCGCCGTGGGGGCCGCGGCGCAGGTCGGGCCGCCAGCGACGACCAGCACGGTGGCGCCGGTCATCACCGTGCCCCTGGCCACACCGTCCACGACCGCGGTCGCCACCCGTCTCATCCCAGTCCCCCAGGAGACCAAGATCGTGGTCGACCCGGCCCGTCCCGGGTCGCCCACCTCGACCACGCCGCCGGCCGCCGGCTCGACCACGCCGGCGCCGAGCCTCAGCTCCGGCCAGGTCGACGTGGTCCTGCGCGACCAGCAACGGTCCGGCGCCAGCACCACGGCCGCCCTGGTGGAGGCGCTGAAGCCCCTGCAGAGCGTCGGCATGACCTTGCCCGAGGCATTGGCCCTGGGCATGGGCCAGTTCCCGGTCCTGGGCGTGGCCAACTGGACCGACGACTGGCTCGACCCCCGCGACGGGCCGCCGCCCCACCAGCACCAGGGCACCGACGTGTTCTCGGCCTTCGACACCCCGGTACGGGCGCCGGTCGACGGCGTCGTGCGCTTCGAGGACGCCGGCCTGGGGGGCAAGGGCGCCTTCGTCACCGCACCAGACGGCACCTACTACTACATGGCCCATCTGCGGGGCTTCGCCGCCGGCCTGGGGAACGGCAGCCCGGTGACGCAGGGCCAGGTCGTCGGCTACAACGGGGACAGTGGCAACGCCCAGGGCGGGCCGCCCCACGTGCACTTCGAGGTCCACCCGGGCGGGGGGGCGGCAGTGAACCCGAAGCCCTTCCTCGACGCGTGGCTGGCCGCGGCGCTGGCCCGGGCGCCCGGGCTGGTCGCCTCGTTCCAGCCCACGCCGGCCGCCGACGGCACCGCCGGCGCCGACATCGACGGGGGCATCCCCCAGATCCTGGTCGCGACCGGCCTGACCCGGCGGTTCTCGGCGCCGACCGCCCGAGCCCCCGAGCACGAGCAACCGGCCGGCGATGCCATCCGCGCCCTGCTCGGCCCGCTCACGCCGACCGTGCTCGCCCCTGTGTTCGACCCGGCCCGCAACGACAAGTAGCCCGCCCGGCGCTTCTTTGTCCCCTCCGCCTACCTCTGCGGTCGCTGAGCGGACGAAGAAGCCGGCTCGCCTCAGTCGAAGGCGACGGAGGAGAACTGGGCGATCTTGTGCAGGGGGTGGCGGGCGCTGATGCTGCGCACCGTGCCCGACTTCGACCGCATGACCAGCGACTGGGTGCTGGCCCCGTTGCTGTCGTAGTGGACGCCCCGGAGCAGCTCGCCGTCGGTGACGCCGGTGGCGGCGAAGAAGCAGTTGTCGCCCGAGACGAGATCGTCGGTGAAGATGACCTTGTCGAGGTCGAAGCCGGCGGCCAGCACGTTCTCGCGCTCGGCGTCGCTGCGGGGGGCGAGGCGGGCCTGGATCTCGCCACCCATGCACTTGAGGGCGGCGGCGCTGATCACGCCCTCGGGCGTGCCGCCCACGCCGAAGAGGATGTCGGCGCCGGCCTCGGGCCACCCGGTGGAGATGGCGCCGGCCACGTCGCCGTCCTGGATGAGGCGGATCCGGGCGCCAGCGGCGCGGATCTCGGCGATGAGCGCGTTGTGCCGGGGCCGGTCGAGGACGACTGCGGTCAGGTCCTTGACCGGCTTCCTCAGGGCTGACGCCACCGAGTTGAGGTTCTCGGTGGGCGACTTGGTGATGTCGATGGACCCGGCGGCCTCGGCGCCGACGGCCAGCTTGTCCATGTAGAAGCAGGGGCCGGGGTCGAACATGGTGCCGCGACCGCTGACGGCGATCACGCAGAGGGCGTTGCCGCGGCCCAGGGCCGTCAGCGTGGTGCCCTCCAGGGGGTCGACGGCGATGTCGGTCTCCGGCTGCGAGCCGTCGCCGACCCGCTCGCCGTTGTACAGCATGGGGGCGTCGTCCTTCTCGCCCTCGCCGATCACGATGATGCCGTCCATCTGCACGGTGGCGAGGACGACGCGCATTGCCTCGGTGGCCGCCCCGTCGGCGCCTTCCTTGTCGCCTCTGCCCATCCAGCGGGCGGCGGCCAGGGCGGCGGCCTCGGTCACCCGCACCAGTTCCATGGCCAGGTTGCGGTCGGGGGGCTGGGGGTGAGCGCTCATGACGGGCACCCTATCTCGGCATGGGAGGCGGGCGGCGACTCGGTGCGGGCGGGGCTACGCTCCGGCGGTGGCCGGGACGAACGGGAGATGACCTCCTACTGTCCCCGGTGCGGCGCCCGGTTCCGCGAGGAGCTGGCCATGGAGATGGCGCGGACCTCGTTCCGGTGCGACGACTGCGGGCTGGCCGTGGCCGACCCGCCGGCCATGCTGGCGCCCACCAGCCCCGAGGAGGAGGTCGAGTACGACCTCGGCCAGTGGGAGAGCAGCGAGCGGGCCTCGGCGACGACCGCCCTCGTCGAGGCCGACATCCCCTACCGCTGGCACCCGGACCTGGTGCTGGTCGTGCCCGCCGTCGCCGAGGAGGAGGTCGACCTCCTGCTCGACGAGCTGGGTGAGGTCGACGAGCTGGCCGAGGACGACGGTGATGCCGACGGCGGCGCCGATGCCCAGGCGGCGATGAGCGACCTGTTCGTGGCCGCCGACCGGCTCCAGCACGACCCGACCGACGTCGGGCTGGTGGCCGACGTGCTCGAGGCGGCGCTGACGGTCGACGCCTGCCTCCCGCCCTATGGCATCGAGCGCCCGGTCTGGAAGCGGATCCAGTCCTTGGCGGCGACGTTGGCGGCCGACCTGGAGGAGGCGGCCGACGAGGACACGGTGGCGGCCGACGCCCGGGCGGTGCGTGAGTACCTGCGCGACCTGGTGTAGCCAACTCCGATGCTGCTGGCCGAGATCGAGATCCGCCACTCGCGCGCCGTCGCCCCGACGCGCCGGGTGGCCCTCGGGCCGCACTGGCTGCCCACCGAGCCGTCGCCGGGCTATGGAGGCATCCTCCTCGGCGGCATCGTCGCCGCCCACCTGGGCGAGGTCGACCCTGAGCTGCGCGAGGAGTTCCTCGTCCTCGTCGACGACCTCGACGCCGACCGGCGCATCTCCCAGCCCCGGCTGCGCCACCGGTTCCAGACCGACGTCGTCGGGCTCGACCGCAGCCGCCACAAGCTGGTCGGCCACCCCGACGACCTGGTCATGGCCGACGTGCGGTTCGAGCTGGAGGGCAACGGGCGCCCGGAGCCGCAGATCCTGGGTGCGGTCTACGCCGCGGCCCGCCTCCATGCCGACGCCCGGCCTCGGGTGTTCGCCGCCATCCGCAAGGCCACCATGTGGGAGGACGGGCCGACACCGCAACTGGTGACCTTCCTCACCGACCTCACCAATGTGCCGCCGGCGTGGTGGCGCCGGTTCTCCACCGACGAGCGCTGGGCCCTGGAGGTCCTCGGCTTCGGCCCGGACGCCGACCAGCCCGGCCGCGACGAGGTGCAGCAACGGTTCCGGAGCCTGTTGCGGGAGTCCCACCCCGACCACGGCGCCGAGCACGAGGGCGCCGGCCAGCGCATCCTCGAGCTCACCGAAGCGCGTCGTATCCTCCTGCCATGAGCGGTCCGGCCGTCCTGCTGACCCCGGGCGCCAGCGCCACGCGCGACCACCCGGCGCTGGTGGCCCTCGACCGGGCATTGTCCGCCGAGGGGACCACCGTGGCCCGGATCGACCTGCCCTCGTCGCGGCCCGGGCCGAAGGTCCTGGCCGCCATCGCCGCCGGCGCGGCATCGCTGGCGCCGGCGGCCGTCGTACTCGGCGGCCGCTCGTTCGGCGGCCGCATGTGCTCGGTGGCCGTGGCCGAAGGGCTGCCGGCGGTCGGCCTGGTGCTGCTCAGCTACCCGCTGCACCCGCCGGGGCGGCCCGAGACCATGCGGGTGGACCACTTCCCGCGGCTCACGGTGCCGTGCCTGTTCGTGTCGGGTACCCGCGACGCGTTCGCCACGCCGGCCGAGCTGGAGGCGGCGACGGCGGCGATCCCGGGGCCGGTGGCCCACGTGTGGGTCGATGGTGGCGACCACGGGATGCGGGGCAAGGACCGCCAGGTGTGCGAGGCGGTCACGGAGTGGGTCAGGGCCCAAGCGGCCCCTTGAGCGGGTCGGCCGCCCGGTCCTCGGGGTTGAGGTCCTCCAGCTCCTTGCCCGCGGTCTCGGGGTAGGCGGCCATGACCAGGACGGCCAGGAGCAGGGGGCCGGCGGCGAGGACCGACATGGCCGGGCCGATCCGCCCGAAGCGGTCGGCCAGCACGCCGCACAGGATGAGGCCGCCGGCGCTGCCCAGCAGGGACGACACGGCCACCAGCCCGTTGGCCCGGCCCCGCAGGCCGGTCGGGAACAGCTCGGGCCCGTAGACGCCCAGGGCGGGGATGGCGGCGGCCGAGATCACCGTGCCCACGGTGGCCACCACCCACATCGACCACCCGCCCAGGAAGAAGTACCCCAGCGTGCACAGGGTGCCGGCGCTCAGGGCCACGGCGGCCACCACCCGCCGGCCCCGGACGTCGGCGATGCGCCCGCCGGCGACGATGCCGATCACCGCCGGCGTACCGATCGTCACCGAGAGCAGGCCGATCCGTCCGCCGCTGAAGCCCCGCTCGTCGCGCAGGTACTGGTTGCCGAACTGCGAGCTGGGGGCGACGAACAGGTTGACCAGCACGCCCGACGCGGCCAGCAGCAGAAGACGCCCCCCGTGGCCGGCCATGGCCCCCGGCACGTGGGGGGCGGCGAAGCGCCGGCTCTCGGGCAGGTTGCGGCGCACGGCGGCGACGATCGGCAGCGCCAGCAGCGGGATGACGTACAGCAGCCGCCACCCCCGCGTCCCCACGTCGGCCAGGCGCAGGGCGACGACGCACACGCCGGCGCCCAGGCCGCTCGACATGGCCAGCAGGCTGACCGCGTACGCACGGGACCCGGCCGGCATCTCTTCGGCGGCGACGATCGTCACCAGCAGCAGGACCGCGGTCGAGAAGGCCCGGGCCAGGAGCTGGCTGATGGTGAGCCAGGGCAGCGACGGGGCGACGGCGCCCGTCACCGCCAGCAGGCACCCGGCGACCGACGACCAGATGAGCACGGCCTTGCGGCCCCGCCGGTCGGCCTGGATCATCACGAAGAGGGCGACCAGGCCCCCGACGCGGACCACGCTGCCGGCCACGCCGAGGGCCGAGTTGCCGGCCCCGAACTCGTCGCCGGCGAAGGGGATGGTCTGGGTGAAGAGCGTATTGAGGTACCCGGAGGCGACGGTCAGGAGGGCGAGGGTGCCCAGGACGGAGGCGGCCCGGGCGTCGAGCCGGGCCGGCGGGGCCCACCAGGGCGCCCGGTCCGTGCCCGGCCGGGCCAGGGCCCGCTTGAAGGGCAGTAGGAACAGCCACCCGAAGTAGGGCACCGCCAGCCGGAAGTCCACCGTCTGGGTGATGGCGATGGCCGAGCCCGCCGCGGCGCCCGGCTTGACCTCGACGGTGCGCAGGTAGGACCGGACCGGCCCGGACTCGGCCTCGAAGCGGCCGCCGCCCAGGTCGCGCTCGAGCAGCAGGTCGGTACGGGGCTGGAGGATCTCGGCCAGGCCGGCGGCGTCGGTCTCCGATCGCACGACGACACGGGCCACGGTCAGTCGAACTTAGCCGTCGGGAAGAAGCGCCCCGAGGCAGGGGTTGTACCCTCGTGAGATGACGATGCACGAGCAGCTGATGGAGGCCATCGAGGTCATCCGTCCCGCGTTGCAGGCCGACGGCGGCGACATGACGCTGGTCGGGTTCGATGAGACGAGCGGGCGGGTGGAGATCGAGCTGGTCGGTGCGTGCGGGAGCTGCCCGGCGTCAACCATGACCCTGAAGGCCGGCATCGAGCGCATCTTGAAGGACCGGGTGCCCGGTGTCACCGAGATCGTCGCCGTCGGTACCGAGGACGCCCTCCTCGAAATCCGCCACTGACCCCTGGCGCCCCGCCGGCTACGGCGCCGGCGTGGTGTGGACGGCCCAGGCCACCCGGCCCAGCTCGGCGAACGTGGCCAGGTCGGGATGGTCGGGCACGATGCGCACGGTGAAGCCGTACCGGCCGGCGCGCTCGCAGGTGAACGACCCCTCGTAGCGGTGCGGCCCGCCGATCGGTGACCGCTCGTTGAGGGTCATGGTCACGATCGACGGTTCGATCATCTCGTCGGCCGGC
Organism: Acidimicrobiia bacterium; assembly: GCA_023264995.1. Taxonomy (GTDB): domain Bacteria; phylum Actinomycetota; class Acidimicrobiia; order Acidimicrobiales; family AC-14; genus CADCTB01. The sequence continues at coordinate 47,423 of JAHFUR010000014.1, forward strand.
CCGACGGCGCCGTGCACGAGCTGGACGTCGACGTCGGCCGGGCTCAGGGTGCCGAGCACGACCTCGGCCGCCACCGCACGGTCCTGGCCCAGGTCGATGGCCAGGCTGTCACTGACGATGTCGCCGACGGACACGCCGGCCCACCCGTCGACCACCTTCTTCTTCCAGGCCGAGAGAGCCTTGGCCCGGGCGTGGCCGCCGCCCAGCATGGCGTCGGCGCCGGCCGCGGCCGGCTCGTACATGTCCGACACGTAGTCACGCACCATGCGGCTGGCCGAGACTTCCGGGCCGAGGGTGCGCAGCGAATGGCGCACCCGCTGCACCCAGCGCTGGGGGGGCCGGCCGGGCGCCCGCTCGTAGAACAGGGGGACGATCTGGCGCTCGAGCAGGTCGAACAGGCTGGAGGCCTCGGCCTGGTCCCGCCGGTTGAGGTCGTCCCAGCCCTCGGTGGAGGCGATGGCCCAGCCGTTCTCGCCGTCGAAGTACTCGTCCCACCACCCGTCGCGGATCGAGCAGTTCAGGACCCCGTTGAGCGCGGCCTTCTCGCCGCTGGTGCCGCAGGCCTCCAGGGGCCGCCGGGGCGTGTTGAGCCACACGTCGCAGCCCTGGAGCAGCACCCGGGCCAGGGCCATGTCGTAGTCCTCGAGGAACGCCACCCGGTGGCGCACGTCCTCCTGGCGCGACCACTGCACGACCTGGCGGATGAGGTCCTTGCCCAGGTCGTCGGCCGGGTGGGCCTTGCCGGCGAACAGGAGCTGGACGGGCTTGTCGGCGTCGAGCAGGAGCCGCTTCAGGCGTTCGCCGTCGGACAGCAGGAGGGCGGCCCGCTTGTACGGGGCGAAACGCCGGGCAAAGCCGATCGTCAGCACGCCCGGGTCGAAGGCCTCGTCGCACCAGGCGGCGTCGGGCTCGGACAGGCCCCGGTTGAGCGCCGATTCGTGCAGGCGCCGGCGCACGAAGGCCACCAGGCGCTCGCGGGCCTGCTGGCGGGCCCGCCACAGCTCGTCGTCGCCGGCGTCGTCGATGCGGGCCCACCGGTCGGGGCCGGCCTGGGCCCACTCGGGCAGGACGTGGCGGTCGAACAGGTCGCGCATCTCTGGCGAAACCCACGTCCGGGCGTGGACACCGTTGGTGACCGAACGGATCGGCAGCTCCTCCACCGGGACGTTGGGCCAGACGGGTGCGAAGATCTGGCGGCTGACCACCCCGTGCAGCTTGGACACGCCGTTCGACGACGCGGCCAGGCGCAGGCCCATGACGGCCATGTTGAAGGGGGCGTCCGGCGGCTCGCCGGGCTGGTGGCCGAGGGCCATCACCTCGTCGAAGGTCACGTCGCACTCGGCGGCCCAGCTCGTGAAGTACTTCTCCATGAGCTGGCGGGGGAAGCGGTCCATGCCCGCCGGCACGGGCGTGTGGGTGGTGAAGACGGTGCCGGCCCGCACCGTCTCGATGGCCTGGTCGAAGGTGAGCCCGTCGTCGAGGATGGCCCGCCGGACCCGCTCCAAGCCGAGGAAGCCGGCGTGGCCCTCGTTGGAGTGGAAGACCTGGGCCTCGTGGCCGAGCTGCTCCAGCGCCCGCACCCCACCCACGCCGAGCAGGAGCTCCTGGCGCAACCGGTGCTCGCTGTCCCCGCCGTAGAGGCGGTCGGTGACGGTGCGGGCATCGTCGTCGTTCTCCTCGATGTCGGCGTCGAGGAGGTAGAGCGGCACTCGGCCGACCTTGGCCTGCCAGACCCGGGCCAGCAGCGGCGTACCGGCCAGGTCGACGAGCACGCGGACCCCGTCGACCGGAGCCAGGGCCATCACATGAGGGTCGAGGTCGACGTAGCGCTCCCGCTGCCACCCGTCGGCTTCCAGCTCCTGGCGGAAGTACCCCTGGTGGTAGAAGAGCCCGACGCCGACGAGCGGCACCCCCAGGTTGCTCGCCGCCTTCAGGTGGTCGCCGGCCAGCACGCCGAGGCCGCCGGAGTATTGCGGCAGGGCCTCGGCGATGCCGAACTCCGGCGAGAAGTAGGCCACCGAGCGCAACGGGCTCTCCCGGCCCTGGAACCAGCGGTCGACCTCGACCTCGCGGCGCAGGTCGTCGTGGACCTCGGCCATGAACGACAGGAACGCCCGGTCGGCCACCAGCGCATCGAGCCGGCGCCGGTCGACGACGGCCAGGAGGCGGATGGGGTCGTGGCCGCTGTGTTCCCATGCCTCGGGGTCGACCCAGCGGAAGAGATCCTGGGTCCGGTCGTCCCACGACCAGCGGAGGTTCATGGCCAGGGCCTGGAGGGGCAGCAGCCGCTCGGGGAGCCGGGGCTGGACGGTGAAACTGCGCAATGCCCTCATCGCCTGGGAACGCTAGCGGGTGTCCCAGTGCCCGCCGTGCGGCGGCGCCGGGTGTGCAAGGGAAGCGAAACCCGGGTACACCTTCGGCGTGATCGGTCGCATCATCATCGACGCCCCGCGTCCCCGTACGCCCGGTGGCCACCCGGCCAAGGCGGCCATCAACGCCCCCCTGCGCCTCTCGGCCGACATCTACCGGGACGGCCACGACATCCTGGCCGCCCGGGTGCGCTGGCGCCGGTGCGGCACTGCCGCGTGGCTCGAGGTGCCGATGGCCGAGGTCAACAACGACCGGTGGGACGCCGTGGTCGAGCCCGTGAAGATCGGCTTGCACGAGTATGTCGTCGAGGCGTGGACGGACCGGTTGGCCACCCTGGCCCACGACATCGAGGTGAAAGAGGCGGCTGGCGTCCCGGTCGATGTCGAGCTGGCGGAGGTGGCCCTGGAGGAGCAGGCCCAGGCCGCGGGCGCAGTGCCGGCGGACTTCACGACCGCCGGCCCGTTCCCCGTATGGGTCGATCGCGACCGAGCCGTCTTCAGTGCCTGGTACGAGCTGTTCCCCCGCTCCGAGGGAGGGTTCGCCCGGGCGGCGGAGGAGCGCCTGCCCGACGTGGCGGCCATGGGGTTCGACGTCGTGTACCTGCCGCCGATCCACCCCATCGGCCGGTCGCACCGCAAGGGGCCGAACAACACGCTCGTCGCCGGCCCGGACGACCCCGGGAGCCCGTGGGCCATCGGCAACGAGCTGGGGGGCCACACGGCCGTCGAGCCGAGCCTGGGCACGGTCGCCGAGTTCGACGCCTTCGTCGCCGCCGCGGAGGCGTTGGGCATGGAGGTTGCCCTCGACTACGCCCTTCAGTGCTCGCCCGACCACCCCTGGGTCACCGAGCACCCGGAGTGGTTCCACCACCGGCCCGACGGCACCATCAAGTACGCCGAGAACCCGCCCAAGAAGTACCAGGACATCTACCCGATCAACTTCTGGCCGGCGGACGACGCCGACCGCGTCGCGCTGTGGCAGGCGTGCAAGGACGTGCTCGACCACTGGATCAGCCACGGCATCCGTATCTTCCGGGTCGACAACCCCCACACCAAGCCGTTGGCCTTCTGGGAGTGGGTCATCCCCGAGGTGCAGCGCGAGCACCCCGAGACGCTGTTCCTCGCCGAGGCGTTCACCCGGCCGAAGATGATGGCCAAGCTGGCCGAAGTCGGGTTCAGCCAGGGGTACACGTACTTCACGTGGCGCACCACCTCCGCCGAGCTGGAGGAGTACCTGGAGGAGCTCAGCCAGGGCCCGACCGCCGACTACATGCGGCCCAACTTCTGGCCGAACACGCCCGACATCCTGGGCGGGCCGCTGCGCAACGGGCCACCCGCGGCCTTCCGCCTGCGCCTCTTCCTGGCCGCCACCATGGTGCCGAGCTACGGGGTCTATTCCGGCTACGAGCTGTGCGAGAACGAGCCGGCGTCGCCGGCCAACGAGGAGTACCTCAACTCCGAGAAGTACGAGATCAAGCACCGCGACTGGGGGAGCGCCGGTTCGCTGGCGCCGTTCGTGACCCGCCTCAACGACATCCGCCGGCGCCACCCGGCGTTCGCCGAGCTGGGCAACATCACGTTCCACAAGGCGAACTACGAGGGCATCCTGGTGTGGTCGAAGGTGTCGGGAGACGACCGGATGCTCATGGTGGCCAACCTCGACCCCCTGGCCTTCCACGAGGACACGGTCACCCTCGACCTGGAGGTGCTCGACCTCCCTGCCGACGGCCCTGTGCGGGTGGTCGACGAGCTCACCGGCGCCGAGTGGATCTGGTACGGCCCGACCCAGTACATCCGGCTCGACCCGGCCGTCCAGCCCGGCCACGTCCTGCACCTGACCCCGCTGACGGCGCCGGCCGAGGTGGTCAAATGACCGAGCCAACCACGGGCACGTGGTTCCAGCGGGCCGTGTTCTACGAGGTGCTGGTGCGGGGGTTCTTCGACTCCAACAACGACGGCACCGGCGACATCCGGGGTATCACCGAGCGCCTCGACCACATCCAGTGGCTGGGCGCCGACTGCCTCTGGCTGCTCCCGTTCTACAAGTCGCCGCTGCGCGACGGTGGCTACGACATCAGCGACTTTTACTCGATCCTCCCCGAGTACGGCGACCTGGCCGACGTCGTCGAGCTGGTCGAGGAGTGCCACCGGCGCGACTTGCGGATCATCGCCGACCTGGTCATGAACCACACCAGCGACGCCCACCCCTGGTTCCAGGAGTCGCGCCAGGACCGCACGAACCCGAAGGCCGACTGGTATGTGTGGAGCGACGACGACACCCGCTACCCCGACGCCCGCATCATCTTCGTCGACACCGAGCGGTCCAACTGGTCGTGGGACCCGGTCCGCCAGCAGTACTACTGGCACCGGTTCTTCAGCCACCAGCCCGACCTGAACTACGACAACCCCGACGTCCGCCAGGCCATGCTCGACGTCGTCCGCTTCTGGCTCGACATCGGCCTCGACGGCTTCCGGCTCGACGCCGTGCCCTACCTGTACGAGCGCGACGCCACCAACGGCGAGAACCTCCCGGAAACGCACGAGTTCCTGAAGCAGCTCCGCAAGGAGGTCGACGCGTCGCACCCGGGCACGGTCATGCTGGCCGAGGCCAACCAGTGGCCGGCCGATGTCGTCGACTACTACGGCGACGGCGACGAGTGCCACATGTGCTTCCACTTCCCGCTCATGCCCCGCATGTTCATGGCCGTCCGCCGCGAGCAGCGCTACCCGATCACCGAGATCCTGGCCCAGACGCCGGCCATCCCCGACGGGTGCCAGTGGGGGATCTTCCTGCGCAACCACGACGAGCTGACCCTGGAGATGGTCACCGACGACGAGCGCGACTACATGTACAACGAGTACGCCAAGGACCCGCGCATGAAGCGCAACGTCGGCATCAGCCGGCGCCTGGCGCCCCTCGTGGACAACAACCGCGCCGTCGCCGAGCTGCTCCACGCCCTGCTGTTCAGCATGCCCGGCAGCCCGGTCCTGTACTACGGCGACGAGATCGGCATGGGCGACAACATCTACCTCGGCGATCGCGACGGTGTTCGTACGCCCATGCAGTGGACCCCCGACCGCAACGCCGGCTTCAGCAAGGCCGACTTCGCCCAGCTCTACCTGCCGCCGCTCATGGACCCGGTGTACGGCTACCAGGCCGTGAACGTGGAAGCCATGCAGCGCGACCCCGGCTCGTTCCTACACTGGATGCAGCGGGTCCTCCAGGTCCGCCGCCAGCACGGCGATGTCCTCGGGCTCGGGAGCCTCGAGATCCTGTCGGCCGAGAACCCCTCGGTCCTGGCGTTCCTCCGTCAGCTCGGAGACCGGACCATGCTTTGCGTGAACAACCTCAGCCGCTTCGCCCAGCCGGTCGAGCTCCAGCTGGCCCGGCTCTCCGGGAAGATGCCGGTGGAGCTGTTCGGCCGGGTGCCGTTCCCGGCCGTCGGCGAGCTGCCGTACCTCCTGACCCTGGGCGGGCACGGCTTCTACTGGTTCGAGCTGGTCGACACGCCGGCGGCAAGCTGATGGTCGACGTCCCGGCCTTGCTGCCGGCGCTCGCCGCGTGGATGCCCCGTCAGCGCTGGTACGCCGGGCACGACGCGCCGGCGTCGCTGACGATCGTCGACCAGGAGATCCGGGGTGACCGCTTCCCGGTCCTGGTGCGGCTCCTGCTGGAGGCCGACGCGTCGGTGTACCAGGTGGTCGTCGGCCTGCGCGGCCGGGACGAGCACCCGGAGTTCCTCCGGGGCCACGACCAGGCCTTCATCGCCGACGTCGGCACCGACCAGGGCGACGCCATCGCCTACGACGCCGTGTACGACCCCGAGCTGGCCCTGGCCATCCTCTTCGCGACCGCCCCGGGCGAGACGGCCGAGCGGGCCCGCCTCGTCGGTGCCGAGCAGTCGAACAGCTCGCTGGTCTTCGACGAGCGCCTCATCCTCAAGCTGTTCCGGCGGGTCCAGCGCGGTCGTAACCCCGAGGTCGAGGTCACCGAGGCGCTGGCCGCCCAGGGGTTCACCTGCGTCGCCGCGCCGCTGGCCACCCAGCGCTCGGGCCACTTCGACCTGGCCGTTCTCCAGCCCTTCCTCGCCGGCGCCACCGAGGGCTGGGCGCTCGCCCTCACCTCGCTGCGCGACCTGTTCGGCATGCATGACACGGCATCGGTCCCGATCATCACTGCCGACACCCCGCCGCCAGCGTTCGACCCGAGCCAGGCCGGCGGCGACTTCTCGGGCGAGGCCGCCCGCCTGGGCGCCATGACCGGCGGCATGCACGTCGCCCTGGCCGACGCGTTCGGGCGCCACCCCGCCGACGGGGGGGCGTGGGCCGCGTCGATCGCGGCCCAGGTCGACGCGCTGGAGCCGGGCGACGTCGACCCCGCCGGCGTCGGTGCCATCCTCGACCGGCTGGACGGCATCGACGCCGGCGCCGCCGTCCGTGTCCACGGCGACTACCACCTCGGCCAGGTGCTCCGCACCGACGCCGGGTGGTACGTGCTCGACTTCGAGGGCGAGCCGGCCCGGCCCATCGAGGACCGCCGCCGGCCGGCGTCGCCGCTCAAGGACGTGGCCGGGATGCTGCGGTCGTTCCACTACGCCTCGGCCGTCGCCCGCACCGAGCGCGACGAAGGTTCCCTCGACGACCTGGCCGCGGCGTGGGAGGACCGCAACCGCCGGGCCTTCCTGCGGGGCTACCTGGAGGGCGCCGGGCCGGCCGGGATCCTGCCGCCCGACCCGGGCGACCTCGCTGCGGTCCTGGCCGCGTTCGAGCTCGAGAAGGCCATCTACGAGCTCGGGTACGAGCATGCGTTCCGCCCTGATTGGGTACACATCCCCAGGGGGGCATTGCGACGACTGACGGAGGCGCGTTGAGCGCAGCGACCACGATGGACCTCGACGCCCTGGCCGGTGGGACCGAGAGCGACCCGCACCGCCTTCTCGGCCCGCATGGCGACGCGGTACGGGCGTGGCGGCCCGACGCGACAGCCGTCACGCTCGTCGTCGGCACGAAGCGGATCCCGATGGTGCAGGAGCACGCCGCCGGCGTGTTCGTGGCCACGGGCGTGGACCTGCCCGCGGCCGGCGGCGCCGACTACCGCTTCGACGTCACCTACGCCGGCGGCGACACCTGGCTGGTCGACGACCCGTACCGCTTCTGGCCGACCCTGGGCGATGTCGACCTCTACCTGCTGGGCGAGGGCCGCCACGAGCGCCTGTGGCACCGCCTCGGGGCTCGGCCCATCGTGCACCAGGGTGTCGCCGGCACCGCGTTCGCGGTGTGGGCGCCCGGCGCCCGCAGCGTGCGGGTGGTGGGCGACTGCAACAGCTGGGACGGCCGCCAGCACCCGATGCGCACCATCGGTTCCTCCGGCGTCTGGGAGCTCTTCATCCCCGGCGTCGGCCACGGCTCCCGGTACAAGTACGAGATCCTCACCGGCGCCGGCGACATCACCCTCAAGGCCGACCCGCTGGCGACGGCGGCCGAGGCGCCGCCGAGCACGGCCAGCGTCGTGTTCCAGTCGACCCACCAGTGGGGCGACGACGAGTGGTTGGAGCGCCGGCGCACGACCAACCCCTGGACGGGCCCGATGTCGGTCTACGAGTGCCACTTCGCGTCGTGGCGCCACGTGCCCGAGGACGGCGACCGGCCGCTCACCTACCGAGAGATGGCCGACCACCTGCCGGCGTACCTCGTGCACATGGGCTTCACCCACGTGGAGTTCCTGCCCCTGGCCGAGCACCCCTTCGGCGGTTCGTGGGGCTACCAGGTCACGTCGTACTACGCGCCCACCGCCCGCTTCGGCACCCCCGACGACTTCCGCTACCTCGTCGACGCCCTCCACCAGGCCGGCATCGGCGTCATCGTCGACTGGGTGCCGGCCCACTTCCCGAAGGACGGCTTCGCGCTGGCCCGCTTCGACGGCACCGCGCTCTACGAGCATGCCGACCCCCGCCAGGGCGAGCACCCCGACTGGGGCACGCTGGTGTTCAACTTCGGCCGCCACGAGGTCCGCAACTTCCTGCTGGCCAACGCCCTGTACTGGATCGAGGAGCTCCACGTCGACGGCCTGCGGGTGGATGCCGTGGCCTCGATGCTCTACCTGGACTACTCCCGCGACGCCGGGGAGTGGGTCCCCAACAAGTACGGCGGGCGGGAGAACCTGGAGGCCGTCGACTTCCTGCGCCAGCTCAACACCGTGGTGCACGCCGAGTGCCCGGGGGCGTTGACGATCGCCGAGGAGTCGACGTCGTGGCCGGGCGTGTCCCGCCCCGTGTACCTGGGCGGCCTCGGGTTCGGGTTCAAGTGGAACATGGGCTGGATGCACGACACCCTCACCTACTTCTCCAAGGACACCGTGTACCGCCGGCACCACCACCAGCAGCTCACCTTCGGGCTGCTGTACGCCTTCTCCGAGAACTTCGTGCTGCCCATCTCCCACGACGAAGTGGTGTACGGCAAGGGCTCGCTCCTCGCCAAGATGCCGGGGGACAAGGGGTCGAAGCTGGCCAACGTGCGGGCCATGCTGGCCTGGATGTGGGCCCACCCCGGCAAGCAGCTCCTGTTCATGGGCTGCGAGATCGCCCAGGAGCGGGAGTGGTCCCACGACCACAGCCTGGACTGGGACCTGCTGGGCGACGCCGGCCACCGCAGCGTGCAGGAGCTCGTGGCCGCCATGAACCGCATCTACCGCGACGAGCCGGCCCTGTGGGAGGTCGACTTCGCCGGCGCCGGCTTCGAGTGGATCGACGCCAACGACGCCGACCAGAACGTGCTGTCCTTCTGCCGGTACTCCGCCGGCGGGGCACGCACGCTGGCGTGCATCGCCAACCTGTCGGGCATCGACCGGCCCGGCTACCGCATCGGCCTGCCCCGGGCCGGCGCATGGGAGGCGGTGCTCGACACCACCCTGGCCAACGGCGGCCAGCGCTGGACCGACCCGGTCCCCTGGCACGGCTTCGAGCAGTCGGCCACGCTCGACCTGCCGTCGCTCAGCGTCGTCTGGCTGGCGCACCACTGAACTGCTCGAACTGGTGACGGATCTGTGGGTCACAACCCCCAGATCGGTCACCAGTTGCGGGGGGCGCCGGCGTAATTCCAGCCGGCGCCTACCCTAAGACCTATGCCTGCGTACCTCGACAACGCCGCCACCACCCCTATGCGCCCCGAGGCCGTCGAGGCCATGCTGCCCTTCCTGAGCGATCGGTTCGGCAACCCGTCGGGGGCCCACGCCGTCTCCCGGGAGGCCCGCAAGGCCCTCGACGACGCCCGTGACACCGTCGCCCACCACCTCGGCGCCCGGCCGGCGGAGATCGTCTTCACCGGCAGCGGCACCGAGGCCGACAACCTGGCCGTCCTGGGCGGGGCCGCCGCCCGGCCGGGGCCGACGGTCTGCTCGGCCATCGAGCACCACGCCGTCCTCCACGCCTGCGACGCGCTGGGCGACAACCGGGTCGTGGCGGTCGACGCCGCCGGCGTCATCGACCTCGACCGGCTGGCCGCGCTCCTCGACCCGACCGTGTCGGTGGTCTCGGTCATGCTGGCCAACAACGAGGTCGGGACGATCGAGCCCCTGGCCGAGGTTGCTGCCCTGGTGCGCGAGCTGGCCCCCCAGGCCGTGCTGCACACCGACGCCGTGCAGGCGTTCAGCTGGCTCGACGTCGCTGCGCTGGCCGCACCGGCCGATCTGGTGGCGGTCAGCGCCCACAAGTTCGGCGGGCCCAAGGGCGTGGGCGCCCTGGTGGTCCGCCAGGGTGTCACCGTGCGGCCGATCATCCATGGCGGCGGGCAGGAGCGCGACCGGCGCAGCGGCACCCACAACGTCGCCGGCATCGTGGCGATGGCCGCGGCCATGCACGCCACCGTCGAGAGCCGCGACGCCACTGTCGACCGGGTGAGGGCGCTGCGCGACCGGCTGGCCGACGGGCTGGTCGCCGGCGTGCCCGGCTGCACGGAGACCGGCAACCGAGCCACCAAGATCGCCGGCAACTGCCACCTGTCCTTCGACGGGGTTGAGTCCGAGGAGCTGCTCGTCCTCCTCGACGCGGCCGGCGTGTACGCGTCGGCCGGGTCGGCGTGCGCCAGCGGCGCCGTCGACCCCAGCCATGTGCTGGCCGCCATGGGGATGACGCGGGCCCAGGCCGTCGGGTCGCTCCGCCTGTCGCTGGGCGCGGGCACCACCGATGCCGACGTCGACCTGGCCCTCGACGTCGTCCCGGCTGCGGTGGCCCGCCTCAGAACGGGATGAGGATCCTCGCCGCCATGTCCGGCGGCGTGGACTCGTCGGTGGCCGCCGCCCTGCTCGTCGAGGAGGGCCACGAGGTCACCGGCGTGACGTTGCGGCTCTGGGACAACCCCACCGACGCCGGCTGCTGCTCGGTGGCCGAGATCGACGATGCCCGGTCGGTCTCCAACCTGCTCGGTATCGACCACCTGGTGTGGACCTTCATCGAGGAGTTCGACGCCAAGGTCGTCGCGCCGTACGCCGCGGCCCATGCCGAGGGGCTGACCCCCAACCCGTGCATCGAGTGCAACCGCCACCTCAAGTTCGGCCGCCTCCTGCGGCGGGCCACCCAGCTCGGCTTCGACGCCGTGGCCACCGGCCACCACGCCCGGATCGTCGACGGGCGCCTCCTGCGGGGCGCCGACCCGCAGAAGGACCAGTCCTACGTGCTGTACGTGCTCGGCCAGGACGAGCTGCGCCGGTGCCGTTTCCCCGTCGGGACCATGACCAAGGCCGGGGTGCGGGCCAAGGCCGCGGCCCTCGGCCTCCCCACGGCGGCCAAGCCCGACAGCCAGGACGTCTGCTTCGTCACCACCAGTGGTGGCCGCCACGCCCTGCTGGCGTCGCGCATCCCCCTGCACGCCGGCCGGGTGGTCGATACCGCCGGCGCCCAGGTCGGGTCGGTGGACGCGCTGGAGCTGGTGACCGTGGGCCAGCGCAAGGGGCTCGGCACGGGTGGCGGCCCCCGGCGCTACGCGGTGCACGTGGACACCGCCGCCCGCACCGTCACCGTCGGCGACGCCGGCGACCTGCTGGCCGGTTCGGTGCGGCTCGGTCAGCTCTGCTGGGTCGACGGTCCGGTCGAAGGGAGGGTCGACGTGCAGACCAGCGCCCACGGGGAGCCGGTCGGCGCGGCGTTCGACGGCACGGCGGTGCGGTTCGACGAGCCCCAGCGCCGGGTGGCCCCCGGCCAGAGCGTCGTCCTGTACCGGGGCGACGAGGTGCTCGGGGGAGGGGTGGCCGTCGTCGCGGGTTAGCCCGCGGCTCACGGCGGCCTTCGACCCCCCGTGGCGCTCAACGTCCCCAGGGATCGACTTGGCGGCTTTCCTCGTCAGCCGGCCGAGGCCAATCGGTGGGTTCAGGCGAAGACGGCTACCTCGTACGGATCAACCCAGTCGTACGTACGCGTGCCACAATCCGGACATGGGGCAAATCGTGGCGTTCACCGACAACATCAACGACCTCTCCAACGAGGGTGGGTTCCAGTTCGAGTTCGTGTGTGAGCGGTGTGGCAACGGCTACCGGTCGCCGTACATGGTCAACAACAAGGAGCGGGGCCGCGGTCTTCTGCGCAGCGCCGGTTCGCTCTTCGGCGGCAAGCTGGCCGAGATCAGCGGCGCCGCCGAGCAGATCGGCTTCGACCGGGCAAGCAACTCGGCAGCCAAGGACAAGGCCATAAGGGCCGCGGTCGAGGCGGTCAAGGACGAGTTCAAGCAGTGCCGGAACTGCGGCAACTGGGTCTGCGTCACCGTGTGCTGGAACGACGAAATCGGGCAGTGCCTCAACTGCTCGCCGAGTGTGGCCGAGACCCTCTCGGCGGCACAGGCCGCGGCCCAGGTGCAGCAGATCCAGGAGAAGGCCCAGACGGTCGACTGGACGGCCGATCTCGACATGAAGCAGCGGGCCAAGGTGAAGTGCCCTCACTGCGGCGCCGCCGTCGAGGGGGGCAAGTTCTGCCCTGAATGCGGGAAAGCGCTGTCCCTGCGAGTCTTCTGCGGCAACTGCGGCGCCGAGATGGAGGCGGGCAAGAAGTTTTGCTCGGAGTGCGGGCAGAAGCTCTGAGCGCCTTTCGTTGCCGCCTCGACGGGCAGCCCGCCGAGGCCTCGATCGACGTCGACGGCCTCGCTGTCGCCGGCCGGACGCTCGCCTACCTCGACATGGACGAGATCCGGGTCGACGGGTGGAACGTCCAGCTGGAGATGGCCGGGCAGCCCCCCGTCACCCTCACCCAGCTCGGCCGCGGCCGTGACGACTTCCTGGCCGAGCTCCGGGCCGCCCGTTCCCCTGTCCGCCGGGCCGCGCTGCTTCAATGGACCGGCGACGTCCCGATCGACGCCTTCGTCGCCGGCCACGGGCCCGAGTCGCGCACGGTCACGCTCTTCCCCGACGGCCTCGTGGTCGAGCCCTTCGTGGGCCCACCGATGTCGGTGCCCCTCGGCCTCGTCGACCGCGTCGACCGGGACGGCTACACCATCACCCTGACCCTCCGCGGGCTGCCGCCGCTGGTCCTGCACCAGCTCGGCAAACGGACCGAGGAGTTCCTCACCGACCTCGACCGAGCCCGCTCCGACCTGGCCGAGCGCACCGCGGCCGCCTACGCGACCTACGACCCCGCCCTCGCCGGCCTGCGCGCCCCCGACGGCTGGGCCGTCACCATTGAGGACGCCGGCCCGAACTGGGAGCCACTCCGGAGCGCTGTCGCCGGCCAGTCCCGCGCGACCGAGGTGGACGTCCTGGACGGCATCGCCGGCGACCGCCTCCGCCTCGGGATCAAGGCGGTCACGGGGGGCAGCGAGCCACTCCCCTTCGCGTTGGCGCCGGCCGGCGACCGAGTCGCCGTCGAGGGTACCGACACGGACGCCCGAGCCACCTACGTCTTCGCCGCGGGGGCCGGCGAGGCCGACGTCGACCGGCTCAATGTCGTCCTGCTGCTCGTCAGCTTCCGGCGGGAGGCGCTCTACCTGCCGGACGACGAGCTCGGACGGTGGGCCGTGGCGGCCCGCACGCTGGACGTCGTCCGGTGGGCTCGCGCCGCGCTGGTGGCACGCATCGTCCACGACGAGAAATGGGAGGTCAACCTCCAGGCCGCGCTCCGCTCAGGGGGCTGAACCACCGACCGCCGTCGGTCCAGCGTCTGCCCGACTACCGACTGATGGCGATGAGAGCCCAAGGACCAAGAAGACCGAACCGACTGGGCCGGCGATCGAGTCGGGTTCTCGGGCTCGCCGACGACGAGCGCCACAGCGCACCGCCGACTTCGTTGGCCCGCGGGTAGCGTCGCGTCGAGAAAACGGAAGGGGCGGACATGGCGACGGCAGACGAAGGCCGAGAGGTCATCCGGCGGTGGAACGACGAAGGGTGGACGGCCGGCAACTACGACGTCGCCTACGAGCTGATCGCCCCCTCGACCACCGTGCATGGTGCCGGCGGCCAGGCGGTGGGAATGGGGCCCGACGGGTTCATCGGCCTGCTGAAGGCGTGGCGAGCCGGCTTCCCCGACGGGTACATGGTGATCGACGATCTCATGGTCGACGGCGACCTGGGCGTGGTCCGCAACACCTGGCATGGCACCCACGAGGGCGACTTCTACGGTGTGCCGCCCAGTGGCCGGCGGGTGGCGGTCACCTGCATCGGCATCGACCGGGTGGTGAACGGCCAGGTCACCGAGGGGTGGGGCGAGCTGGACATGGTCGGCATGATGCAGACGCTCGGCGCCCTGCCCATGGTCGGGACCGGGGCGGTGGCAGTGGGCCGCGTGCCCGAGTGGGGGCCGACCCGCTCGGCCGCCGGCCCGGCCGCGTCGCCCGTCGAGCAGAAGGGCCTCCTGGTTGCGTTCGTCGCCGCGCTGGCGGCCGGCAACGAGGCCGCCGTCGGGCGGCTGGTGAGCCCGTCGTTCATCGACCACAACCCGGTCTGGGGCACGAGCGACCTGGCCGGGGTGCTGGCGTCCTACGCCACCTTGCGGGCGGCCATGCCTGACCTGGCCTTCGAGGTCGAGCCCGGCCTGGTCCTGTCCGACGGTGACCAGGTCGCGGCCCACTCCCTGGTCACCGGCACCCACACTGGCGCCGACCTGTTCGGGGCGCCGGCGAAGGGCGAGCCGGTCACCTGGACCCACACCGACGTGGTGCGGATCGCCGACGGGCGCATCGTCGAGCGGTGGGCGTCGTCGGACACCATGCACCTGTTCCAGTCGCTCGGCGTACTGCCTCAGCCCGGCTGACGGCCTACGGCAATGCGCCGGCGGCGAGCCTCCTCCACGACCGCCCCTGGGCGCGACGGCGTGAAGCGCAGCGCGGTGGCATGGATGGCGGCGCCTTCGCGCTTGCCCGGCTTGAGCAGCGTGACGGTGGTCAGCTCGCCGAGCTCCATGGCGATGCCCAGGCCGGGGGCCCGCTGGGAGACGTCGTAGATGCCGGCGTCGGCGGGCGTCGCCGGCCGGAAGGCGGTGACGTCCTGGCGGCGGAAGAGCATGGGGTCGAACAGCACCATGGGGTCGTGCAGGACCACGCCGGCGGGCACGAACACCACCCATCGCCGCGACAGGTTGTGCACCGACTTGAGGAGCAGGTAGGCGACCGGCCAGCCGACCAGCAGGGCCAGTCCGCCGAGCACCCACTGGCGGGCGGCGAGGAGCAGGGGGCCGGCGCCGATGCCGGCGACCGACAGCGCCCACGCCAGCGGCAATGGCCCGCGTACCAGCGGGCCCGGTGGCCGGAGCAGGTAGCGGCGCTCGTTCGGGTAGGCCGGCCCGTTGACGCAGGCCGCCCCGATGACCGGCGAGAAGGCCCATGCGCAGGCCACCGCGGCCCAGGCCACGGCCAGGGCCGACGGGTGGCCCCCCAGGGCGGCCAGCCCCGCGGCGACGACGGCCGCCGGGGCGACGACCCGCAGCGCGGTAAGCGCCAGCGGGTGGGGAGCGAACGCCGCGACCATGCCGACCGCCCATCCCGCCCACAGCCCGCTCGACGCCACCACCTGCACGGGCCGGCTGGCCGAGCCGAGGGCGGCGGCCAGTGCCGGCCCGGTCGTAAACGGCAACGCGGCCCAGAGGGCGCGGAGCAGCCACGGAACGAGGCGGGCGCGGTCCCGGGTGACAGACGGGGCCTCGTTCATGCGCCCGCCCACGCTACCGTCGCTCGCGTGGATCCAGCGAGCCGCGTCGAGGAGCTGCGCCGGCTCATCGAGCACCACACCGAGCGCTACTACGTCCTCGACGACCCCGAGGTCTCCGACGCCGAGTTCGACGGTCTCGTCCGCGAGCTGCGGTCGCTGGAGGAGGCCCATCCCGACTTGCGCACCGCCGGCTCACCCACGGAGAAGGTGGGAGGTCGGGCGTCGACCGCCTTCGCCGAGGTCCGCCATCGCCAGCCGATGATGTCGCTCGACAACGCCTTCAGCTTCGACGAGCTGGTGGCGTGGGGCAAGCGCATGGAGCGCTACGTCTCGGGGCAGGTCGACTACGTGTGCGAGCTGAAGATCGACGGCATCGCCTGCTCGCTCCTCTACGAGGACGGTCGGTACGTGCGGGGCGCCACCCGCGGCAACGGTGTGGTGGGGGAGGACGTGACCGAGAACGTCCGCACCATCTCGGTGATCCCCGACCGGCTGACCGGCGAGCCCCCCGCCACCCTCGAAGTGCGGGGCGAGATCTACATGCCGGCGTCGGCCTTCGAGGAGCTGAACCAGCGCCAGGGCGAGGCCGGGCTGCGCCTGTTCGCCAACCCCCGGAACTCCGGCGCCGGCTCGTTGCGCCAGAAGGACCCGAAGGTGACGGCCAGCCGCGACCTGCGGTTCTGGGCGTACCAACTGGGTGAGATCGAGGGCGGGCCGAAGTTCCGCCGGCACTCCGAGACCCTTGAGTTCCTCAAGGCCGCCGGCCTGCCGGTCAACCCCGAGGTGCGTACCGTCGGCAGCCTCGACGAGGTCTTCGCCTACTGCGACAACTGGCTAGAGCACCGCCACGACCT
Organism: Acidimicrobiia bacterium; assembly: GCA_023264995.1. GTDB lineage: Bacteria > Actinomycetota > Acidimicrobiia > Acidimicrobiales > AC-14 > CADCTB01. The sequence continues at coordinate 63,763 of JAHFUR010000014.1, forward strand.
CGACTATGAGATCGACGGGGTCGTGGTCAAGGTCGACGACCTGGCCCAGCGCGAGGAGCTGGGTTCCACGTCGAAGTCGCCCCGGTGGGCCATCGCCTTCAAGTACCCGCCCGAGGAGGCCACCACCCTCCTGAAGGACATCATGGTGTCGATCGGGCGGACCGGGAAGGCCACCCCGTTCGCCCAGTTGGAGCCGGTGAAGGTCAGCGGGTCGACGGTGCAGCTGGCCACCCTCCACAACCAGGACCAGGTGCGGGTCAAGGACGTGCGCCCGGGCGACACCGTCACGGTGCGCAAGGCCGGCGACGTCATCCCCGAGGTCGTGGCTCCCGTCCTCTCAAAGCGGCCGGCGGGCCTGCCCGAGTGGCAGTTCCCGGCAACCTGCCCGGTGTGCGATGGCCCGCTCGTGCGGACCGAGGGCGAGAGCGACACGTTCTGCATCAACGTCGACTGCCCGGCCCAGCTGGCCGGACGGGTCGGCCACTTCGCCTCCCGGGGGGCCATGGACATCGAGGGCCTGGGCGAGAAGCGGGTGATGCAGCTCACCGCCGCCGGCCTCCTGGCCGACCCGGGCGACATCTACGGCCTGACCTATGAGGCCCTCATGGGGCTGGAAGGGTTCGCCGACATCTCGGCCCGCAACCTCCTCGACGCCATCGAGGCGTCGAAGGCCCGGCCCCTGCCCAGCCTCCTCATCGGCCTGAGCATCCGCCACCTCGGCGGGCGCGGGGCCGAGGTGCTGGCCGACGCCTTCGGGTCGCTCGACCGCATCCTCGACGCCTCGGAGGAGGAGATGGCCACGACCGCCGGCGTCGGGCCGGTGATCGCCCGCAGCGTGAGCGAGTTCTTCGCCCTCGACCGCAACCGCGCCGTGGTCGACAAGCTCCGCGCTGCCGGCGTGAACTTCCAGGGTGCCGAGCGGTCGACGCTGCCGCCGACCCTGGCCGGCAAAGCGGTGGTCGTCACCGGCACGCTCGAGTCCATGTCGCGGGAACGAGCGGTCGAGGCGGTGAAGGCGCGCGGCGGCGCGTCGCCCGGGAGCGTTTCCAAGAAGACGGCCTATGTGGTGGCGGGCGCCGAGCCGGGGGCGGCGAAGATCACCAAGGCCGAGGCGTGCGGCGTGCCGGTCATCGACGAGGCCGCCTTCCTCCGCCTGCTCGAGACCGGCGGCACGGAGCCGCCGGGTGAGACCGCGTGAGCGACGACCGGGTGCGGCTGGCCGAGCTGGTCACCGCGCTGTCGGTGGCGACCGACCTGGGGAAGGGCCTTCCCCTGGAACAGGCGCAGCGGGCCTGCCTGGTGGCCATGCGGTTCGCCGAGGTCCTGGGTCTGTCCGCCGAGGACCGTCACACCACGTACTACTGCTCGCTGCTCCGCTTCGTCGGCTGCACGGCCACGGCCCACGAGTTCGCCACCGTGTTCGGCGACGACATCGCCGGCAGCTCGTGGTTCTCGATGGCCGACCCCGACGACATGGCCGCCGTGCTGCGGATCATCTTCCGCAACGCGGGGAAGGGCCAGCCGGCGTTGCGCCGGGCCCGGGCCGTGGGCCGGGTACTGGCCCGGGGCAAGAGCGCTCGGGTTGAGCACGAGCGGGCCAGTTGTGAGGTAGCCCGCCTCCTGGCCGACCGCCTCGATCTCGGCGCCGACGTGCAGGACGCCCTGGCCCAGGTCTTCGAGCGGTGGGACGGCAAGGGCGGGGTGCCGGGCGAGCGGTCCGGCGAGGCCATCGCCTTGCCGGTGCGCGTCGGGTTGCTGGCCCACTACGGCGAGCTGTTCCACCGGGTGGAAGGGGTCGACAGTGCCGTCGCCGTGGTGCGGGAGCGCGCCGGCGGCATGTTCGACCCGGAGCTGTCCGAGGCCTTCTGCACGTCGGCCGGCGACCTGCTCGGCGACCTCCCCGAGACAGGCACGTTCGAGGCGGTGGTCGCCGCCGAGCCGGCGCCGTGGCGGTGGTTGACGGGCGACCGGACCGACCGGGCCATCCGGGCCATGGGCGACTTCGCCGATCTGAAGTCGCCCTTCACCGTCGGCCACTCCGATGGCGTCGCCACGCTGGCCGCCGCCGCCGGGCGGACCGCTGGCCTGGGCGACGCCGAGGTGGTCGACCTGCGGCGGGCCGGGTGGCTCCACGACCTCGGCCGCTGCGCGGTGTCGACGGGCATCTGGGACAAGCCGGGGCCGCTGTCCGACGCCGAGTGGGAGCGGGTGCGCTTGCACAGCTACTACACCGACCGCATCGTGTCGCGGTGCCCGCCGCTGGCCGCCGTGGGCACCACCGCGGCCCTGCACCACGAGCGGGCTGACGGCAGCGGCTACCACAAGGGCCTCGCCGGCCGGGCCGTCTCGTCGGCCGCCGCCATCCTGGCCGCGGCCGACGTCCACCACGCCCTCGTCGAGCGCCGGCCCCATCGCCCGGCCATGAGCGCCGCGGCCGCCGAGGAGGTCCTGTGCGAGGAGGGCCGGGCCGGGCGGCTCGACCCGGAGGCGGTCGACGCCGTGCTCGAGGCGGCCGGCGCGGCCAGCCGCAGCCGGGGCTCGGTCAGCCCGCGACCGGCGGCGCCGGCCGGGCTCACCGAGCGGGAGGTGGAGGTGCTGGCCCTGCTGGCCGGCGGGATGACCAACGGCCAGGTGGCGGCCGCCCTGTTCATCTCGCCCAAGACGGTGGGGGCGCACGCCGAGCACATCTACCGCAAGATCGGGGTGTCGACCCGGGCCGCGGCCGCGGTGTGGGCGTTGGGCCACGACCTGGTCGAAATCGGGTGATCGCCCGATGACCGCCAGGGCCGCGACTCGTAGCGTTCTCCTTGTCGAGATCACCCCCTACAGGAGGACCTGAAATGTCCGAGCACCCCAACGCCACCCTTATCCGCCGGGGCTACGAGGCCTTCAACACCGGCGACATTGCCTTCTTCGTCGAGTCCTACGCCGCCGACATCGTCGAGCACCAGCCCGGCCACAACATCATGTCCGGCGAGTACAACGGCGTGGAGGCCGTGCTCGGCTTCTACGGCCGGCTGGCCGCCGAGACCGGGGGCACGTTCCGGGCCGAGCTGGAGCAGGTGCTGGCCAACGACCAGCGGGTCGTGGCCGTCCACCACTCGACTGCGACGCGAGCGGGTAAGACGCTCGACTGCCGCACGGCGCTGCTGTTCGAGCTCCGCGATGGCAAGGTCGTCGACATCGACACCCTGGACGACGACGTCGACGCCTGGGAGGAGTTCTTCTGCTAGTCGAGCTGGAGCTGGTATCGGTGAACGTCGCCCTGCCCCGTGTGCTGGGTGACCACCGGGGCCAGCCCGTCACCAGCGGTATCGCCAAGCAGCCGGTCACGGCCGAGTTCCTGTGGCTCGGCACGCTGAACCTCGAGGGCGACGCCCAGGCCGACCTCGAGGTCCACGGCGGCCCGGACAAGGCGGTCTACGCGTACGCGTCCGAGCACCTGCCGGCGTGGGCGGCCGAGCTGGGCCAGGAGCTGGGGCCGGCGCCTTTCGGCGAGAACCTGAGCACGCGTGGCGGCACGGAGGACGACGTCTGCATCGGCGACCGGTGGTTCTGGGGCGACGCCGTCCTGGAGGTGTGCCAGCCCCGGTCGCCCTGTTACAAGCTGGCCATGTACCGGGGCAGGGGTGACATGACCCGCCTGTTCCGCCAGAGCGGCCGCAGTGGCTGGTACCTGCGGGTGCTCCAGCCCGGCCGCGTCCCGGTGGCCGGGCCGGTCCGGGTCGAGCCCCACCCGGTCGGCGCCACGGTGGCGGTCGTCAACGAGGCGGCCCGGCCCGGCTCGGTCCCGACGGAGGTCATCGAAGCCCTCCTGGCCGTCGACCCGCTGGCGCTGGAGTGGAAGCTGGCCCTGGCCGAACGCCTGCCGTACTGAGCCTGTGCCGATGCCGACCCTCCGCCGCGCGGTCGCCCTCCTGCTCGCCGCCGGCGCGCTGGGCGGGTGCGGCGCGGGCTCGCCGGCGGGCGCCCCGGGCGGGCAGACGTTCGATCTCACCGCGGTCGACCTGGCCTTCACGGCCACCGACATCAAGCTGGCCCCCGGCGAGGTGACGTTCGTGGTCAAGAACGCCGACCCCGACTACCACAACCTCACTATCTTCGGCGCCAAGGTGTACAAGGACGTCGGCCCCCACAAGACGGTCAAGGTGAAGGTCAACCTGGTGCCCGGGACCTACCCGTTCCGGTGCGAGTACCACCCCGACACCATGAAGGGCACCATCGTCGTGAGCTGACTCCCCGATCGTTTGGTCAATCGGTGGTGACATGCCACCCCCGATTGACCAAACGATCGGGGAGTCAGGAGGCCTCGATGTCCTTGTTCTCGAAGACGAACTGGCTGGCCACGAAGGTCGCCCCCTGCGGGTCCTTGATGACCACCACCCTGCTCCATGGGGCATCGGAGGGACCGGCGACGACCTGCCCCCCGAGCTCGAGGGCCTTGGCGGCGGTGGCCGTGGCGTCGTCGACGGCGAAGGTCACGCTCCACTGCGCCGGCATCTCGGGCCCGTCGGCGGCGATCGGCGTGAGGGCGGCCACGACGTCGATGAAGCCCTCCGGCGCACCCATGCCCGCCATCTGCTCGCGGAGGCCCGGGCTGCGTTCCTCGAGGTGGTCGCCGTAGCCGGGGAGCGTCCACATCAGGCCGGCGGGCAGGGCCAGGGCCTGCCATCCGAAGACGGCGCCGTAGAACGCCTTGGCCCCGTCGGGATCGCGAGTGGCGAGGGTGTTGAAATTCAGGGAGCCGTGCTCGTTGACGATCCGGGCCCCCTTGTGGCGGTTGGCCTGCCAGACGCAGAACACGGCGCCTTCGGGATCGGTCAGGACCGCCATCCGTCCCGCGTCCAGGACGTCGAAGGGCTCCATGGCGACGCCGCCGCCGGCGGCGCGGGCCTTGGCCGCCGTCTCCTCGGCGTCCGCGACCCAGATGTAGGTGTTCCACATGGCCATCGGCGGCGCGCCGTCGGGGACCGACCCGACCGCGGCCACGTCGCCGCCGCGGATGCGGCCCATGAAGTACTGGCCCCCGGCTCCCTCGGGCATCACGCTCTCGAACTCCCACCCGAAGAGCCCCTGGTAGAAGGGAAGGGCGGCCTCGGGGTCGGGCTGGGTGGTGTCGACCCAGGAGGGGACCCCGGGGATGTACCCGTCGCGCTCAGGCATGCCGTCCCCTCCTGCTGTTCGTCGTCGCCCACTGGCACCAGCGGCCGCTCAGTCTGCATCATCCCGCGCCGCCAAGGCCGCGCTCGGCGCCTACTCGACCGCCGTCGGGCCGACCGCGGCCCGGATCCGGGCCGCGGTGGCGGCCATCTCGGCGTCGCCGGCGTAGCGTTGGCGGGGCCAGAAGAAGCCGCGCAGGCCGTCCTTGCGCCGGCGGGGGACGATGTGGACGTGCAGGTGGGGCACGCTCTGGCTGACCCGGTTGTTCATGGCGACGAACGTGCCGTCGGCGTCGAGGGCGGCTTCGACCGCCCGCGCCAACCGCTGGGCGGCGTCGAACAGGGGGCCGACCAGGGCCGGCGGGAGGTCGGCCAAGGTCTCGTGGTGGTCACGGGGCACGAGCAGGACGTGGCCGGGGAACACGGGGCGGATGTCGAGGAAGGCCACGGTGGCCCCGTCGGACGCCACCACGTGGGCCGGGGTGGCGCCGGCGACGATGGCGCAGAACAGGCAGCCGGTGGCCGGGGGCTCAGCCATGCCCGTCACGGAGGTACCGGCGCAATCTGGCCAACCGCGGGTGCATGGCCGGGCCGCGCAGGCCGACGAGCTGGCGCTCGACATAGTCGGCGTCGAGGTCGGGCCTCGATGCGGCGATGGCCCGCAGGTCGACCCAGTCCTTCTCCCGCCCGAAGGACAGCTTGAACACGGTCAGGTCCTCGGCGGAGAGGAACGGCAGTCGGTGGCCTCCGGCGCCGAACGGTTGCAGGACCACCCGCCGGCGGACTTCGTCGTAGCCGGGGTCGAGCGACGCGAAGACGTCGACCGGGTACGGCACCCCGTCGCGCCAGAGGCGGACGCCGGCGATCGGCAGCCAGTGCTCAGGAGCGGCCTCCGGCCGGAGGTCGATCGTCGCCAAGGCACGGAGGACGATGCCGATGTCGTCGATGGGGGTGAACACGTTGACGTCGACATCGACGGTGCCCCGGGGCTCGGCGACGTACGCCAAAGCCAACGCCCCTCCGAACGCGTGGTGAAGGCCGGCGTGGACCAAGGCGCCGTGGACCTCGACGACGAACTCGACGAAGCTCACCGGTGGTAGGTGGCGTCGACCGCGTCGAGGACGGCGGCCACGACCCGGGCCCGTTCCTCGGGGGAGGCGTCGGGCGCCAGGGCCGGGCGCTCGTCGGGCGGGTCACCGGGGAGGGGGTCGGTCGAGCCGTCGTCGCCGGGCAGGGCGCAGAAGATGGTGCGGGCGCCGGCGGTGGCCGACAGTTCGAAGCCGCAGGCCACGACCAGGCGGTTCAGTGTGTCGGCCGACGGGATGCGCCGGCCGTTCTCGATGGCCGAGATGTTGGTCTGGGCGACGCCGGACACCTCGGCCAGCTCCCGTTGGGTCATGGCCCGGGCTTCGCGCACCGACCGGACGAAGGCACCGTACACCCGCGCCACTCTATCGACTTCGATATAGCAACTTCAGTGGAGGCGGAAGCACCAGCGGTAGGGCGTCGAGCTCTCCCGGGGGTCGCCGATCTGCCGGTAGAACACGGTGGCACAGTGCGAGCCGGGCTCGAGGGTGGCGAAATCGCTGCCCGGGCCGGGCTTCAGGGTGACGGTGTTGAGGGCGTCGACGATCTGCACGTCGTCCTCGGGGACTTCGTTGCCGTCGATGGCCAGGTAGCCGGTGTAGCCGGGGGCCAGGTCGGCCACGATCATCACCTGGCGCAGCTCGAGGTTGCCGGGGAAGGGGAAGACCGACTCGACCGCCGCCGGCCGGGCCGGCCCACTGTTGGTGGTGGGGCCGGAGAAGGCGAACACCAGCAGGCCGACGGCAATGGCGGCGATGACGGTCATGATCAGGCGGCGGAGCACGCGCCATTCTCTCCCACTGTGATTGCCAGTGGTTGGGCGGCCGCGCACGGTACCCTTGCGACGTGGCTTCGACCCGGATCGCTGACCACCTTGGTCGCGTTCTCGGCGACCGGTACCGGCTTCTCGCGCCCATCGGCACGGGCGCGTCGGCGCACGTGTTCCTGGCCGACGATGTCCGCCTCCGCCGGCGGGTGGCGGTCAAGATCCTGCACCCGGCCCTGGCCGACGACGAGGCGTTCCTCCGCCGGTTCCGGGCCGAGGCCCGGGCCGCCGCCGCCCTGAACCACCCCCATGTCATGGCCGTCTTCGACTGGGGCGAGGAAGCCGACGGGCCGTACCTGGTGTCGGAGTACCTGGGCGGGGGCAGCCTGCGGGCCGTGCTCGACCGGGGCCGGCTGCTCAGCCCGTCGCAGGCCCTCATGGTCGGCCTGGAAGCCGGCAAGGCCCTGGCCTACGCCCACGGGCGGGGCCTGGTCCACCGCGACATCAAGCCGGCCAACCTGCTCTTCGACGAGGAGGGCCGGCTGCGCATCGCCGACTTCGGGCTGGCCCGGGCCCTGGCCGAGGCGGCCTGGACCGAGCCGGTGGGCGCCGTGCTCGGCACGGCCCGGTACGCGTCGCCCGAGCAGGTCAAGGGCGTGCCGGTCGACGGCAAGGCCGACGTGTACTCGCTGGCCATCGTCCTGGTCGAGGCGGTGACGGGCCGGGTCCCGTTCGCGGCCGAGTCGACGGTGGCCACCCTCGTCGGCCGGCTCGACACGCCGCTGGAGGCCCCGCCCGAGCTCGGCCCGCTCGGCCCGGTGGTCGCCCGCGCCGGGCGCCCCGACCCCAGGGAGCGCCTCGACGCCATGGCCTTCGCCGCCGCCCTCCAGGCCGTGGCCCGGGAGCTGCCGGCGCCGCAGCCGCTGGACCTGGCCGGCCCGGCCACCTTCGACATGAACCACCTGGCCGCCATCGAGGGCGACCCCACCGACCTGGGCTCGCCGCCGGCGTCGCCGAGGGCCGACGCCACGGTGGCCGACCTGCCCGTCCCGGTGCCGGCGGCCGCCGACACCACCCGGGTGACGGTCGCCCCGAGCGCCGACCCGGCCCCGACCGGCGTCATCGCCCGCCCCGAGCGCGCCGCCAAGCCCAAGCGGCGGTCGGAGCCGGCCGAGGTCACCGCCGTCCTCACCTCGCGAAAGGGCCGGCGCCGGCGGCGCTGGCCGTGGGTCGTCCTGCTCGTCATGGCCCTACTGGGTGCCGGCGGTGCCGGCGCCGCCTTCCTGGTCGGGAACGAGACGCCCACCTACCCGCTGCCCGACGTGACCCAGCGGGCCCGGGCCGACGCCGAGGGGGCGCTGAAGGCGGCCCGCTTCATCGCCGTCGTCGACGAGCAGTACGTCGACGCCACCACCGCCGGCACCGTCGTCAGCCAGAGCCCCAAGGCCGGCACCAAGGCCGACGGCAAGCCGGTGGCCCTCAAGGAGGGGGCGTCGGTGCGGCTGGTCGTGTCCAAGGGCCCGCCGCCGACGCCCGTCCCCGACCTGAGCGAGCTCACCGAGGCCAAGGCCCGGGCCGAGATCGACAAGGTCGGCCACGTGGTGGGTGACGTCGACAAGCCCTACGACGAGACCGTCCTGGCCGGCATCGTCATCGACTGGAGCCCCAAGGGCACGTCGCCGCCCAAGGGGGCCCGGGTCAACCTCAAGGTTTCGGCCGGGCCGGCGCCCCGCACCGTGCCCACGCTGGCCGGGCGGACCTACGACTCGGCCGTCGCCGCCCTCGAGGCCATCGGGCTCAAGGCGGCCCGGGCGCCCGACCAGTACAACGACGACGACTCCACGTCGGGCAAGGTGATCGGGGCGTCGCCCACTCAGGGCTCCACGGCCAAGCGGGGCGACATCGTCACCCTCACGGTGTCGGCCGGTCGGCCCGAGGTGCCGTCGCTCAACGGCCTCACCGTGGCCGAGGCCCAGGCCAAGCTGGCCACCGTGGGCCTGGTCCTCGACTCCAAGTTCGGCCCGAGCGGAGGCAAGGTCTTCCTGTCCACGCCCACCGCCGGGTCCAAGGTGAAGCCGGGCAGCTCGGTCGACGTCTTCATCTTGTGACGCTCGACGGCCGGGTGGCCGTCGTCACCGGGGCGGCCCGGGGGCTGGGGCGGGAGCACGCGCTGCTGCTGGCCGCCGAGGGCGCGCACGTGGTGGTGAACGACATCGACGCCGAGCCGGCCCAGGTGGTGGTCGACGAGATCGTGGCCGCCGGCGGCCAGGCGGTGGCCGCGCCCGGCGACGTGGCCACGTGGGAGACGGGCGAGGCGCTCATCGCCTACGCGGTCGAGACCTTCGGCGACCTTCACGTGCTGGTGAACAACGCCGGCACCACGGCCGACCGGTTCCTGGCCACCATGGCGGAGGACGAGTGGGACAGCGTGGTCCGCACCCACCTGAAGGGCCACTTCGTGCCCACCCGGTGGGCCGCGGCCTGGTGGCGCCACCAGGCCAAGGCGGGGGAGCCGGTGGCGGCATCGGTGGTGTGCACCACCTCCACGTCGGGGCTGGCCGCCAACCCCGGCCAGTCGAACTACGGCGCGGCCAAGGCCGGCGTGGCCGGGTTCATGGTGACGGCGGCGGCCGAGCTGGCTCGCTACGGCGTGCGGGTCAATGCCGTCGCCCCCCTGGCCCGGACCCGGCTCACCGAGGCCGTGCCCGAGCTGGCCCGGCGCTTGGCCCCCCCGGCCGAGCCGGGCGCCTTCGACGCCTGGCACCCGGCCAACGTGTCGCCCCTGGTGGCCTGGCTGGCGTCGGCGGCATGCGCGGTCACCGGGCGGGTGTTCCTGGCTCACGGCGGCACGGTGGAGCTGTACCGGCCGTGGGCGGTGGAGGCCGGCGTGGAGAAGGCCGGCCGCTGGTCGGCGGCCGAGCTGGGAGAGGAGCTCGCCGCCCTGACCTGATGGCAGCGCTCGCCGACCTACTCGGTGATCTCGCGGATGCGGGCCTGGGCCTGGTCGACGGCACCCGGGTCGGACGGGGCCAGCTGCTGGAGGGCGGAGATGAGCTTGGCCATGTCGCCCTGGACCCGCACCTTCCCGTCCATGAACGCCCGCATCCCCGCTTCGAGGGTGCCGTCGACGAAGATGGCCTTGGCCGTGGCGTAGTCGAGGGTGACGGTGACGTCGGGCTGGTCGAGGTGGCCGATCTCCATCTCCAACGTGCCCGACGACGTGTCGAGATGGGCGTCGAGCCGGCCGTCGCCGAAGGGGACGTCGGTGATGACCTGGTTCATCCGCACCGAGGCGGGGGCGACGGTGACGGGCGCCTCACCACCGGGGTCGGGGGCGGCGATCTCGGCGCGTATGGTCCGAGCCGCGGCGATCCACTCGTCGGACAGGAACGGGTAGGTAGGCACGGGCTGACGCTACCGGGTGGGCGCGCCGTAGAATGAGCAGCGTGAAGCCCGTCGGCGACCAGTGCGACGTCTGCGGCCGCGACGTGCCGGCCGACGACATGGTCAAGACCGAGCTGACCGTCGCCGGCGCCATGTGCCCCACGGCCATGACGTTCCACACGGCGTGTTACGACCAGGCGTCGGCCATGTGGCAGCCCGACCCCGAGTCCTACTGCACCGTGGACCCGCTGTTCCCCGAGACGGGCCAGTGGGTGCTCCCCGAGGAGGCCCGGCCCGCGGGCTGGGCCCCGACCGGGGCGCCCGGCTGATCGTCCGCGACCAGGCCGACCCGCTCTTCGGGTGGCGGTACTGGCAGCTCTCGCCCCGCCGGCTCCTGCGGTCCGTCACCCAGCGGGAGTTCGAGTGGCCGCCCGGCCGCGTGCTCAAGGCCCTCTGCGTGGAGGTCGGCCACCCGGCCCCGGCTGAGCGCTGCAACTGCGGGCTCTACGCCAACCCTGACCTCGACGCCCTGCGCCAGCACGGCCTGTGCCTGGCCCCCGACGTGATCGTGCTCGGCCAGGTCGCCCTGTGGGGCAAGGTGGTCGACGACGAGCCCAACTACCGGGCCGAGTTCGCCTACCCGGCCCGCTTGTCGCTCGTGGTCGACAGCCTCATTGACGACACGCCGGCGGAGACGCTGCTCGAGGGCCTTTCCGCCTACCGGGTGCCGGTGGGCACCACCACGCTCGACGAGGCGGTGGCGGGAATGTCGGCGGACATGCTGAAGTTCCAGGCCATGTCCCGGCGGACCAGCGGGGGGTGATCGGCGCCGTCGTCCTCCACGGCCTGACCGGCTCGACGCAGTCGGTGGCCGGCCTCGCCGGGGCGCTGGCGGCCGCCGGCTTCGAGGTGGAGGCGCCCATGCTGCCCGGCCACGGCACGTCGCCCGAGGACCTGGCCCGCCACGGGTGGGCCGACTGGGTGGCGGCGGCTGAGGCGTCGTACGCGCTGGTGGCGGCCCGCTGTGACCGGGTGGTGGCCGTCGGCCTGTCGATGGGCGGGGCCCTGGCCGCCGGCATCGCCGCCGCCCACCCCGAGGTGGCCGGGCTGGCCGTCGTGAACCCGCTGGTCGACCCGCCGGCGCCGGCGTTCCGCTCGGCGCTGGAGGGGTTCCTCGCCGCCGGCGAGCCGTTCCTCCCCGGCGTGGGCAGCGACATCGCCGACCCCGACGCCCGGGAGGTGGCCTACGACCGCCTGCCCATTGCCGCCCTGCTGTCCATGAGCCTGGGCCTCGAGGACCTGTTGCCCCGCCTGGCCGGCGTCCGCTGCCCGGTCCTGGTCCTCAGCAGCCGCCACGACCACGTCGTCCCGTCGGTGTCGGGCGACGTGCTGGCCGACGCGGTGACGGGGCCGGTGGAGCGGGTGTGGCTCGAACGCAGCTTCCACGTCGCCACCCTCGACCTGGACCGCGACGAGCTGGAGCGCCGGGTGGTGGAGTTCGCCACCCGCACGACCTCCAACTGGTGACGGTTCAACACGTCGGGGCGTGCCCGATCGTCACCGGTTCAGAGTTGGATGGCGCCTCGGAAGGCCAGGAACAGGCCGCCGGCCACGATGCACACCGCGGTGAGCACGGGCAGGGCGCCGGCCAGTGAGGCCAGGCGGCCGGGGCCGGCGCCGGAGGTGGCTATGCGCCGCTCGATGGCACCGCGGGCCCGGACGAGGACCAGGCCGGCGCCGGTGAGGGTGACCGCCATGCCCAGGCCGTAGGCGATCACCAGGGCGACCCCGAACCAGGCCCGGCCCAGGGCGATGGCGCCGAGCAGCACGACGATGGCCGACGGGCTGGGCACCAGACCGCCGGCCAGGCCCAGGGGGACGAGCGAGCGCCACTCCACCGGCGGGTGCTCGTGGTCGTGGTCGTGGTCGCCGTGATCGTGGTGGTGGCCGTGCTCGTGGGGGTGGGAGTGGCCGCCGCCGGCGCCGACCAGCAACGGACGGCGGCGGACGGCCCGCCACAGCAGGCTGGCGCCGATGCTGGCCAGCATGAGGCCGCTGGCCAGCCCGAGCCACGGGTAGAGGGTCTCGGGAGCCAGGCTGGTGGATGCGGAGAGGACGATGCCCAGGAGCAGGACGCCGGCGGTGTGGGTGGCGGTGACGGTGAGGCCGATCACCGCGGCCTGGCGGAGCGAGCCCCGCTGGCCGACCAGGTAGGCGGCCATCACCGTCTTGCCGTGGCCGGGCGAGAAGGCGTGGACGGCGCCTAGGGCGACGGCCAGGGCCAGCGCCAGCAGGCCGAAGCCCAGGGTCAACTGCTGGCGGGCGACCAGGCTGGTGAACCTCTGGGTGGCGGCGTCGAGCCCCCGGGCCTGGGAGGCGGGTGCTGCGCTGACGCCGGGGATGGCGGCCGCCGGCGGGCCACCGGCCCGGGCCCGCACCGTGGCCGAGCGCTGGTCGAGGGGGGAGGACAGGAGGTTGTCGGGGTAGGCGGTGAGCCGGGCGCTGGCGCTGGTGGCCGGCACGGTGGCGGCCACGAGGGTGGTGCGGTCGCCGACAGCGGTGATCTCCCGCCAGCCCACCCGGTCGGTGAAGGCGGTGCTGGCCAGCTCGATCTCCCGCTCGCCCCGCGGCTCGCCCGTGTCGGCGACGAGCTCGCAGGTCAGGCGGAGCGTGGGCAGCCCGGCGGCGCCGGGCGGGAAGGTGACGCCGGCGGCGGTCGACCGCAGCGGTGCCCGCCGGCCGTCGACGGACACGTCGACCTTCTGGGCCAGGTCCGGGCAGGCCCGTGCCGCGTAGGAGGAGGCCTCGGCGTCGGACACCTTGGCGTCGCCGTCGGTGTCGATCCCCCGGCGGGCCTGGACGGCCGGGATCTCGGCCATGTCGACGACGAGGTCGACGACCACCCGCTCCGGCTGCACCCGCAGGCCGATGGAGGTGTTGACGGTGAAGTTCCCGAGCGGGTGGGCCGACGCAGCGCCGGCGGGGAGCACGACGGCCAAGGCGGCGACGGCGACCGCGGCGAGCCCGCGCCTCACGGGGACAGCCCGAGGCGGGCGGCCAGGTCGCGGGCGGCCGGGCGGTCGCGCAGGGTGAGGTACGGGTTGATGGCGAAGGCGCGCGCCAGGTGGGCGCGGGCGTCGTCGAGGCGGCCGGCGTCGGACTCGGTGGCGGCCAGGTGGTACCAGAGCAGGGCGTCGGCGGTGCCGAGGCGGACGGCGGCCTGGGCGTGGGGGAGGGCCTCGCCCGGCCGGCCGGCCTGGCGCAGGGCCCAACCCAGCGTGTCCTCGGCGAACACCGTCGGCCGGGCGGCGAGGGCGGCCTGGGCCAGGGCCACGGCGACGGCGGGGTCGGCCCCGGGGTCGCGGGCGTGGTCGGCCTCGAAGCGGGCCAGTTCCAAGTCCACGGCCACCCCGTTGGCCTGGTTCAGCGCCTCGACCGACCGGACCAGGTCGTACTGGGCGCCGGCGTCGGCGGGGCGCCCGAGGGCGGCGTGGACGTCACCGAGCAGGGCCAGCCACGCCGGCTGGGGCAGCCGGGCGGTGACGGCGTCGAGGCGTACGGCGGCGCCCGCCAGGTCGCCCCGGGCCACGGCCACCCGGGCCAGGCCCACCTCGGCGGCCGGCGCGTCGGCGGTGTCGAGCGCCCGCCGGTAGGCCCCTTCGGCCTCGGGGAGGGCGCCGGCGCCCAGGTGGAGGTCGCCGAGGAGGGTTTCGACGTAGGCCACGTCGGAGGCCCCGGAGCCGGCGCCGGCGATGGCGGCCTGGGTCATGGCCGTGATGGCGCCGGGGATGTCGCCGTGGATCTCGCGGAGGTAGGAAGCGCGCGACAGGCTGGCCAGCGAGGGCCGGCGGTCGAGCATCTCCTGGGCCGCGTCGGCGGCGTCGGCGTAGCGGCCGAGCTCGACGTCGGCGTCGACCACCACGCCCAGGGGCTGCGGTGAGGCCGGGTCGAGCTGGTGGGCCCGGCGACCGAGGTCGAGGGCGGCGGAGAAGTCGTGGCGGCCGAGGGCGAGCAGGCCCAGGCCGGTGAGGGTGTCGGTGCGGTCGGGGGCCAGCGTGTCGCTGCGCCCGAGGGCCTGGGCCGCCTTGGTGAAGTACGACGGGTCGGCCGTCTCCCGGGCCCGGACCAGGTAGGCCTCGCCGAGGCGGGCCAGCAACGCCGGGTCGTCGGGGGTGACGCCGAGGCGGGCCTGGAGGTCGGCGACAGCCGCCGAGGCCCCCGGCGCGGTCCGGGGGGTGGGGACAGGGGGCGACGGGCTGCCGCCCCCGACCAGCGCGAACCGGCCGAGGGCGGCGCCCATCACCGCGGCCACGGCGAGGGTGGGGAGGGCCCACCCTCGCCGTGGCGCAACCGACCGGGGCGCGGTCAGGGGGTGAACGTGCACCCGGGCGGAAGGTTGGGGATGTACGGGGCGTACTTCTTGTCGATGACGCAGCCCGGGATGGGCGCCACAGTCGTCGGCGTCGGGGCCATCGTGGTCGTGGTCGTCGAGCCTGGCGGCGCGGTGGTGGTGGTCACGACCGGCCCGGGGGCCTGCGGGCTGGTGGAACCCAGCTTCCCGTGGACGTTCTCGTAGCCCTGGTGCGGCGTGGCCACGTAGGGGAAGACGCCCAGGAAGGGCTTGTCGTTGGTGTTGACGCCATCGCCCAGGGAGTTGTTGGGCACCCGGTTGAACGGGGGCGTGAACGGCGTGGCCCCGGCGAGGGCCCGCAGCTCGATGTCGACGACGTCGTCACCGAGGCGCCGGCCGTTCGGGAAGCCCTGGTTGTCGCCGGCCAGCACGCCCATGGGATCGGGAGAGCCGGTGACCGGGATGGCGGTGTTCAGCCGGATCATCTCCGACGGCTTGCCGCCGGCGACCTGGTTGAGGCCGGGGATGCCGGTGAGGAAGATGGCCACCAGGTCGCCACGGGGTGCCGGCGGCACGGTCACGCCCGGGAAGAGGCCGGGGATGAGGCGGGCCGGCTCCGGGTCCTGGACCAGCCCGAGGAACTGGGCGTCGTCACGGGGCTCGGAGGCGTTGAACTTGTCCTTCTGGCCCAGGGGGATGACCACCTCGTTCACGAGGGGCATGCCCAGGCGGGACACGTTCACATAGCTGCCCGACCCGACGGGCGCCGAGCCGGGACCGGTGGGCGACAGGACCCGCGTCTTCTGGCGCTTGGTCTGGGAGTAGACCCCGATGATCGGGTTCCCCCCGGCGGTGATGTCGGCGATGGGCACCTGGATGGCGATGGAGTGGACGTTGTACCCGCCCAGCCCGTCGACGCCTGCGGCGGCCGGGAGCGGGAGGACGTGGGCCCCGTTGAAGGGGCGCAGCCCGAGCAGGTCGAACGCCGAGCCGAGGTCGACGAAGAAGGGGTCGTCGCGCTGGCCGGCGAAGGTCTTCACGCCACCGGGTAGGGATTGGACGGCCTGGGCCGCCACCGCCTCGTAGTTCGGCGTGGAGCGGGGCCCGATGTTGTTCGGGGGCACCGGCAGGTGGCTGCCGATGGTGGTCCGGGTGCCGTTGCGCACGACCGACAGGTCGTAGAACTGGCGCTGGTTGAAGTCGGGGTCGTCGATGCTCGTGATCGGCCCGGTGTTGTAGAGGAACGTGTTGGGGTTCTGGACCTCGGTGGTGAAGCGCCACTCGTAGGTGATGTCGGGCTCGGCATCACCGTTGTTGTCGACGTTGATCTGGTAGAGCACGTCGTCGCCGAAGTTGAAGAAGTTCGGCCCGCCGGCCGGCTCCTCGAAGGGGATCCAGTTGGCGACCAGGGTGACGGTGTCGGGGCGGTCGGGGCTGCGGAAGGCGTAGACGTCGGTGTTGTCGGCGACGGGGTCCTGGGTGATCAGCGGTGCCTCACGGTGGCTCGATGCACCCGAGGGCACGAGCGACGCCGCCATGATGCCGACCCCCAGCAGCGCCGGGACCCGCAGCTTCTTCAGGACGGACGTTTTCAGGATGGACAATGGCTCACTCCTCTTGTCGTGTGGGTAGGGCTCACGGGGCGTCGGCCGCCACGCCCATGACCTGCCAGCCGTCGCCCAGGGGGGCGACCGCGGCCAGGAACTTGCCGCCGGGGCCGTTCACCGGGACCAGCCGGGCCCAGGTGCCGACGTCGGCGCCGAAAGCGGCGAGGAAGGCCCGGGGGTCCGGGGCGCGGTCGAGGCCGACCGGGGGGCCGGCGGTCCAGGTCCCCTTCGCCTCGCAGGGTGCCCGGACCAGGCTGGCCGGGCCGTAGAGGTTGGCGGTGACCTGCAGCGCCGCCGCCGACGCCTGGTCGCACGCGGCCAGCAGGCCGACCCAGCGCTGGACGACCGTCGTCGCCGACGCGTCGGCGGGCATGACCGGGCGGAAGGTCAGCGGGTCGGCCGAGACCCGCCAGCTGTCGCCCTCGCGGCGCACCAGCCACACGGATGTGCTGCGGGCGGGGACCAGGCCGCGGATGGAGTCGAGCGAGGGCCGGTGGGTGGCGGTGAGGTCGACCTCGAAGGCGCCGGGCCGCTCGGCGCTGGCCCTCGACGCCCCGACCTCGAAGGTGACGGGCGTGGCCCGGTCGGCCTGGGCGCGGATCCACGACGCCACGGTGGGGTAGCGGCGCCGGCTGGCCTCGTCGAGAAGGGGGTAGGCCAGGTCGGGGTGGCCGTCGGCCTGGGGCTGGAGGAAGGCGATGACCGCGCTGCGGGGGCCGACGGGCTCCTCGGCGAGGGTGGGGACGACCTCGGGTGCCGGTGCCGGGCCGTCGGGGATGGTGGTCGGGAAGGTGAAGGCGGCGACCGAGGGTGTGCCCGGTCGGTACTTCGGCGCGGTGGCCGTGCCCCGGCCGCCGAACAGGGCGGTCCCGGCCGCGCCGAGGGCGACGCCGGCCATGATCACGGCCCCTTGCTTGATGAGGTGCCCCGCGCCGCGTCCGCCCATGTACCCGGTGGTTCGGCGCCGGCCGCCCGGTTGGATGGGACCTACCATGACCCGGTGCCCCTGATCTCCCGTGACGACGTGGCCCGCGTCGCCCGCCTGGCCCGCCTCGACGTCACCGAGGAGGAGATCGACCGGTTTGCCGACCAGCTCGCCGCGGTCCTGGAGCACGCCGCCGACCTGGCCACGCTGGACACCGCCGGCGTCCCGCCCACCGCCCACCCGTTCCCGCTGGTCAACGTGCTGCGCGACGACGTCGCCGGCCCGAGCCTCGACCGCGACGAGGTCCTAGCCATGGCCCCGGCGGCCGAGGACGGCCGCTTCCGGGTGCCCCGCATCCTGGGCGAGGCCCCGTGACGCGCCTCGTCGATCTGGCTGCACCTACGGGTCTCTGGGCACGCCACTGCAGCCAGATGGAGCCGGCGTGACCTCGGCGGTCGACATCGCCCGCGACGTGCGGGCCGGCGCCCGCTCGGCGCGCGACGTGGTGGAGACGCACCTGTCGGCCGTCGCCGGCCGCGAGGCGGAGCTGCACGCCTTCAACCTGGTGCTGGCCGACGAGGCCCGGGCCGGGGCCGACGAGATCGACCGGCGGGTGGCGGCGGGCGAGGACCCCGGCCCGCTGGCCGGTGTGCCCGTCGCCCTGAAGGACAACCTCTGCACCCGGGGCATCCCCACGACCTGCTCGTCACGGATCCTCGAGGGCTGGCGGCCGCCCTATGACGCCACGGTCGTCGCCCGGGTGCGGGCCGCCGGCGCCGTCGTGGTGGGCAAGACGAACATGGACGAGTTCGCCATGGGTTCGTCCACGGAGAACTCGGCTTTCGGCCCCACCCGCAACCCCCACGACCCCAGCCGGGTCCCGGGCGGGTCGAGCGGGGGGAGCGCGGCGGCGGTGGCCGCCGGCTTCGCGTCCCTGGCCCTCGGGTCCGACACGGGGGGCTCGATCCGCCAGCCGGCCGCCCTGTGCGGGGTGGTGGGGGTCAAGCCCACCTATGGCCTCGTCTCCCGGTACGGGCTGGTGGCCTTCGCCTCGTCGCTCGACCAGGTCGGCCCCTTCGCCGGCTCCGTGGCCGACGCCGCCCTCCTCCTCGACGTCATCGCCGGCCACGACCCCGCCGACTCCACGTCGGTCCCCCGGCCGGCGCCGTCGTGCTCGGCCGTCCTCGGCGACGGGGTGGAGGGCCTGCGCATCGGGGTGGTCCGCGAGCTGCTGGAGGGGATCGACCCCGAGGTGGCGGCCCGGGTGTCGGCCGCCGCCGCCGCCCTCGACGCCGCCGGGGCCAAGGTCGAAGAGGTGGGTGTACCGGCCACCACCCTGGCCCTGTCCGCCTACTACGTGCTGGCCACCGCCGAGGCGTCGAGCAACCTGGCCCGCTACGACGGGGCCCGCTACGGGCTCCGGGTCGCCGGCGACGACGTGACCGCCATGTACGGCGCCACCCGGGCCGCCGGCTTCGGCGCCGAGGTCAAGCGCCGGATCATGCTCGGCACCTACGCCCTGTCGGCGGGGTACTACGACGCGTACTACGGCCAGGCCCAGCGGGCCCGCACGCTGATCATCCGGGCGTTCGACGTCGCCTACGCGTCCTACGACCTGTTGCTGGCGCCGGTGACGCCCACCACGGCGTTCCCGCTGGGGGCCAAGACCGCCGACCCGCTGACCATGTACCTCTCCGACGTGTGCACCATCCCGTCGAACCTGGCCGGCCACCCGGCCATCTCCGTGCCCTACGGGCTGGGCGCCGGCGGCCTGCCCATCGGCGTGCAGATCCTGGCGCCGGCGCTGGCCGAGACCACCATGTTCCGGGCCGCGGCGGCGCTGGAACGGAGCCTCGCATGACGGCGACGACCGCCACTGAGTGGGAGATGGTCGTCGGCCTCGAGGTGCACTGCGAGCTGGCCACGGCCACCAAGCTGTTCTGCGCCTGCCGCAACGCCTTCGGCGACGAGCCCAACACCAACGTCTGCCCGGTGTGCCTCGGCCTGCCCGGCTCGCTCCCCGTCCTGAACCGCCACGCCGTCGAGCTGGCCATGCGGGTGGGCCTGGCCCTGCACTCCTCGGTGGAGCCCTCGCTGTTCCACCGGAAGAACTACTTCTACCCGGACATGCCCAAGGACTACCAGGTCAGCCAGTACGACGAGCCGTTGAACGTCGGCGGGTGGCTTGACCTTCCCGACGGCTCACGGGTCGGCGTCACCCGCGCCCACATGGAAGAGGACACCGGCAAGACCACCCACGTCGGCGGCGGGGGCGGGCGCATCCACGGGGCCGACCACTCCCTGGTCGACTACAACCGGGCCGGCGTCCCTCTGGTCGAGATCGTGAGCGAGCCCGACATCCGCTCGTCGGAGCAGGCCAAGGCCTATGTCAACGAGCTGCGGGCCATCCTGGTGGCCATCGGGGCGTCCGACGCCCGCATGGAGGAGGGGTCGCTCCGGATCGACGCCAACGTCTCCCTTCGCCGCCCCGGTGCCGAGGCGTTCGGCACGCGGGCCGAGATCAAGAACCTCAACTCGGTGCGCTCCCTCGGCCGGGCCCTGGAGTACGAGGTGCGACGTCAGGCCGGGCGGCTGGAGGCCGGCGAGCCGGTCGTGCAGGAGACCCGCCACTGGAACGAGGACGAGGGCCGCACCTCGTCGATGCGGTCCAAGGAGGAGGCCTACGACTACAGGTACTTCCCCGAGCCCGACCTGGTGCCCCTGGCCCCCTCCGACGAGTGGCTGGCCGGCGTCCGGGCCGCCCTCCCGGTGCTGCCCGCCGACCGGCGGGTGGCCTTGGCCGCGGCGGCGGGGGTGGCGGGCACCGACCCGGCGGTGGCCACCGTCGTCCATCTCGGGCTCGACGACCTGGTGCTCGCCGCGGTCGCCGCCGGCGCCGGCGGCCGGCTGGCGCTCAACCGGGCGGCCAACGAGCTGGCCCACGGCGCCGTGCCCGATGCCGCAGCTTTTGCCGGCGTGCTGCGGATGGAGGGTGACGGCCGCCTGACCGCCACCCAGGCCAAGGCGGTGCTGGCCGAGCTGGTGGCCTCGGGCGGCGACCCCGAGGCCATCGCCAAGGCCAAGGGTTTCGAGGCCCTCGACGGCGGCGTGGTGGCCGCCGCGGTCGATGCCGCCATCGCCGCCGCCCCGGAGGAGTGGGCCCGCTTCGTGGCCGGCGAGGCCAAGGTGGCCGGGTTCTTCGTCGGCAAGGTCATGGCCGCCACCGCCGGCAAGGCCGACGGCAAGGCGGTCACCGCCCTCCTGCGGGAGCGCATGGCGGACCGGTGACGCCGGCGGCGGGTCACGCCACCAGATCCGTCACCAGTTCGGGGTGGGGGTCGCGTCGCCGGCCATGAGTACGCCGGGGTAGCGTCGCCGGCCATGAGTACGCCGGGGTAGCGTCGCCGGCCATGAGTATCGTGAAGATCAACGCCATCACCGTGCCCGCCGAGCGGGCCGACATGATGGCCGCCCGTTTCGCGGCCCGGGCCGGCGAGGTGGGCAAGTCGGCCGGCTTCGAGGAGTTCCAGCTGCTGCGGCCCGACGATGACCGCACGACGTGGCTGGTGTACACCCGGTGGGCCGACGAGGCCTCGTTCCAGGCGTGGATGTCGGCCCAGGGGATGGGCCCGGGAGGCGGCGGTCAGCCCGGCGGGGGCCAGGCCGGCGGCGGGCACGGTGGTCCGCCGCCCCAGGGTGGTCCGGTGGCCACCGGGAGCGAGCTGTGGTCGTTCCTCGTCGAGCAGCGGGAGGCGGCGCCCTAAGCAAAGGAGTTGTGGCTTCCGGGGCCTCGCGTCGATTAGTCTGCCGCGGTCCGTCCCGCGGGGGGACCGCTGGCCCCTTTGCCGGCGCAACGGGGCACGCAGATGCGGGAGCAGTGTGCTGCACAACACAAGCCAAGGAGACGCCCGATGAGGACTCGGATGCAGAAGCTACGGGTCGCGTTGTTGGCGGCATTGACCGTAGGGTCGGCGGTCCTCTTCTCTGTCGCTGGTCCGGCCCACGCTGATGTCGACTCCGTGGCCGGCAGCGCCTTCGGCGCGTCCATCACCTCGACCTTGCTCGGCACCGTGCTGGCGCCGTCGCCGGCCGGCATCGCCGGCAGCGCGGCGGAGCCGGCCGACGGCTTCGGCCCCGTCTCGGCGGCCAGCTGCCCGCTCCCGGTGCCGGCCACCAGCGTCTGCGTCCAGGTCCCGGGCCTGCTCTCCCTCGGCGCCATCAACGCCGCTACCCAGGGCGCCGGCGTCGCCGGTGACAACCACCTCGGCTTCGCCACCAGCTCGGCCAGCGTCGCCGATATCGCCGTGGGCACCGTCGGCAGCGGCCTCTTCGCCCAAGCGGTGTCCAGCACCTGTACCGCTGACGGGAACGGGGCGCGCGGGTCGACGCAGGTCGTGGGCGGCAACCTGGGCGGGTCGCCGCTGGTCCAGTCGCCGGCCGCCGGGACCACCCTGTCGGTGCCGGGCATCCTCAACGTCATCCTGAACGAGCAGCTCCCGATCCCGCCGGCCTCGTCGATCAACTCGGTCGGCTCGGCCGGGATCATCGTCAACGGCGCCCACATCACCCTGCTGCCCGCCGTCGGCGGCCTCACCGGCACGCTCGACATCATCCTGGCCCAGTCGGTGTGCGCCGCGGCCGGGCCCGACGTCAACGTCGTCCAGGCCACGACCACCACCACCGCCGGCCCGGGGGCCACCACGACCACCACCCGCGTTGGTGCGACCACGACCACGGTCGGCACCGGCGCCACGACCACCACGGTGGCGCCGGTCGTCACGCCCAGCACCACGCCGGGCACGGGCATCAACGTCTGCAACGCCGGCAACGGCGGCAACGGCGGCACCGGCACCGGCATCGGCGGGAGCGCCAGCGCCGGCGGCGGGAACGCGGCCGGAGGCGGGGCCACCGGCGGCACGGCCACCGGTGGCAACGGCACCGGCACCGGTGGGGCGGCCGGTAGCGGCGGCAACGCCTGCAACGGCACTGGGATCATCCCGATCTCGCTCCCCACCGTGCCCACCGCGGGGATCATCAACATCAACATCTGCAACGCCGGCAACGGCGGCAACGGCGGCAACGGCACCGGCATCGGCGGCCCGGCCAACGCCGGGGGTGGGACCGGCGGTACGTCGGGCTCGGCGACGGGCGGGTCGGCCACCGGCGGTGCCGGCACGGGCACGGGCGGTGCCGGCGGCAACGGCGGCGACGCCTGCAACGTGACCCTGGCCGCGGCGACGACCACGACGACGGCCGCCGTGGTCGTGCCGGTCGTCACCATCATCGGAGGCGGCACGGGTGGCTTCCTCGTCGCCAACGGCACACCTGTCGTACCGGGCATCGCCGGCGTGGCCAACGTCGGGCTCCTGGCTCGCACCGGCGCCCACCTCGGCCCCGTGGCCCTCATGGCCATGGTCCTGACCGTGCTGGGCATGCTCCTGTTCTTCGGCTCCCAGGGCCTGCCCGACCCCGCCGCCCGCCGCTTCGTCAGCCACCCCATGTTCCGCCCGGCCCACGCCGGCGGCGCCCGGGTGCTCCCGGCCGGCGCCTCGAGCCGGCTCGACGGGGCCGCTCTCGACGCCCTGATCGAGATGACCGGCTCGCCGGCTGAGCCCGACGCCACGCCGCCCCAGGGCCGGCGGGGTGGGCCTCGACGGGGCCTGTTCTCCCAGCGTCCCTGGTAGCCCAGGGTTCGCCGATCTGAGCTGACGGGGGCGCCTTCGGGCGCCTCCGTCGCGTCCGGCCCACAGATCCGGGCGGCGCCTACTCCTTGAAGGAGAGCGAGACGCCGAAGTCGCCGGCGGCGTCGGTCCACCACCGGGCCAGGGCCAGGTCGGCGTCGCCCAGCTCGGCCTCGACGCCCTCCGGCCGGAACTTGGCGCTGATCTCGGTGCGCATGGCCTCGCCGGAGCCGTAGCCGACGGTGAGGTCGAGGTCACCCACGGTGACCGTTTGGGCCACGGTCGACCGGAGCCACATCTCGATCCACTCCTCGTCGGGGTCGAAGCGGGCCACGTGGGCGAACTGGTCGGGCACGAAGTCGGCTGCCAGCTCCCGGTTGACGACGTGGAGGACGTTGCGGTTGAACGCCGCCGTCACGCCGGCCGCGTCGTCGTAGGCCGCCTCCAGCCGGGCCACGTCCTTCACCAGGTCGGTGCCGAGCAGCAGGCTGTCGCCCGGCGCCAGCATGGCCGCCACCTCGGACAGGAACACGGCCCGCTGCTTGGGGGCCAGGTTGCCGATGGTGCCGCCCAGGAAGGCCACCAGCCGCCGGCCGCCGCCGGGGATGGTGCCCAGGTGGTGCTCGAAGTCGCCCACCACGGCCCGGACGTGGGCCAGGGGGTACTCGGTGGCCAGGGTGGCGGCCGCGGCCCGCAGGGTGGGCTCGCTGACGTCGAAGGCCACGATGTGGCGCAGCCGGCCGGCACCGGCCATGGCGTCGAGCAGGAGGTGGGTCTTCTCCGACGTGCCTGAGCCCAGCTCGACCAGGGTGTCGGCGCCGGACAGCCGGGCGATCTCGCCGGCCTGCTCGGCCAGGATGGCCCGCTCGCAGCGGGTCGGGTAGTACTCGGGGAGGCGGGTGATCTGGTCGAAGAGGTCCGAGCCCCGGGCGTCGTAGAAGTACTTCGGGGGGAGCTCCTTGGGGGCCGACGTCAGCCCGGCGGCCACGTCGTGGCGCAGGGCCTCGCGCAGCTGCGCCGGCGTGAGGTGGACGTCGACGCTGACGCTCGGCATCTTGGGGACCATCAGGCGTCGCGGGCGCAGCGGAAGCCGGCGAAGATCTGGCGGCGGATGGGGTAGTCCCAGTTGCGGAACGTGGTGCGCACGGCCAGTGGCGACGCGGCCCACGAGCCGCCTCGGAGCACCTTGTAGCCCGAGCCGAAGAACACCTCGGAGTACTCCCGGTAGGGGAACGTGACGAAGCCCGGGTAGGGCTCGAAGTCCGACGCCGTCCACTCCCACACGTCGCCGACCATCTGGTGGCAGCCATAGGCGCTGGCGCCGGCGGGGTACGCGCCGACGGGCGCAGGCCGGAAATGGGTGCCGCCCAAGTTGGCCCGCTCGGCGGTCGGCCCGCCGTCGCCCCACGGCCAGCGGTGCTTGACGCCGGCCGGCGACCACGACGCCGCCTTCTCCCACTCGGCCTCGGTGGGCAGGCGCTTGCCGGCCCAGCGGGCGTAGGCGTCGGCCTCGTACCAGCACACGTGCTGCACCGGCTCGTCGAGGGGCAGGTCCTCGTGCCAGCCGAAGCGCAGGCGGGACCAGCGGCCGCCGCCCTCGGCCCGCCAGAACTCGGGCGCGACCAGGCCGGCCTTCTCCCGCCAGGCCCACCCGTCGGCCGTCCACCAGCGGGGCTCGTCATAGCCGCCGTCGGCCACGAACCCGGCGTAGGCGCCGTTGGTCACGGGGGCGGCGTCGATGCGGAAGCCGGGCAGGTCGACGAGGTGCGCCGGCCGTTCGTTGTCGTAGGCCCACGCCTCGTCGTCGGTGCCCATCACGAACGGCCCGGCCGGCACCAGGACGTCGCCGGTGACCGGCGAGCCGGCCGGTGGCGCCGGCGCCAGCGGGCGGTACCCGGTGCCGCCCATGAGCTGGAGGGTGGCCAGCATGGTCTCGTCGTGCTGGTGCTCGTGCTGGACGACCATGCCGTAGACGAACCCGCCGGCCAGCAGGGGCGCGCCGGCGTCGAGGTCGACCCGCTCGAGCGTGTCGAGGGCCCGGCCCCGGACCTCGGCCAGGTAGCGGCGGGCCTCGGCCGGGCCGAGCAGCGGCAGCGCCGGCCGGTTGGGGCGGGGGTGGCGGAAGGCGTCGTAGATGTCGTCGAGCGCTTCGTCGATGGGCGCGGCGCCGGCGACGGCGCGGAGCAGCCAGAGCTCCTCGTAGTTGCCGATGTGGGCCAGGTCCCAGACCAGGGGCGACATGAGGGGGGAGTGCTGGCGGCGCAGGCCGTCGTCGTCGAGCGGGTCGAGCAGGTCGAGGGACCGGCGCCGGGCCGACTCGAGATCGTCCACCACCTTTTGGCGAACCTCCATCCGGATCAGTGTGTCACCATCGGACGATGGATCTTCGTAGCCGAGAGGTGACGGCCGGGTTCGAGCGGGCGCCGGCGCGGGCCATGCTCCGGGCCGTCGGCATGACCGACGCCGACTGGGACAAGCCGCAGGTGGGCGTGGCCAGCTCGTGGAACGAGGTGACGCCCTGCAACATGCCCCTCGACCGGCTGGCCAAGCGGGCCAAGGAGGGGGTGCGGGCGGCCGGCGGCTTCCCGCTGGAGTTCGTCACCATCGCCGTGTCCGACGGCATCTCCATGGGCCACGAGGGCATGCGGGCCTCGCTGGTGAGCCGGGAGGTCATCGCCGACTCCGTGGAGACAGTCATGCACGCCGAGCGCTTCGACGCCCTGGTCACCTTCGCCGGGTGCGACAAGTCGCTCCCCGGCATGCTCATGGCCGCGGCCCGCATCAACCTGCCCAGCGTGTTCCTCTACGGCGGCACCATCCTCCCGGGGCGGGGGGCCAAGGGCGAGGCCCTCGACATCGTCAGCGTGTTCGAGGCGGTGGGGGCCCATGCCGCCGGCGGCCTGACCGCCGAGGAGCTGTCGCTGATCGAGCACAACGCCTGCCCCACCATCGGCTCGTGCGCCGGCATGTTCACGGCCAACACCATGGCGTGCGTGGCCGAGGCCCTGGGCATGTCCCTGCCGGGCTCGTCGTCGGCGCCGGCGGTCGACCGGCGCCGCGACGACCTGGCCTACGCCAGCGGCCAGGCGGTCATGGCGTTGATCGAGGCCGGGATCCGGCCCCGCCAGATCCTCACCAAGGCCGCCTTCCTCAACGCCATCGCCGTGGTCAACGCCCTGGGCGGGTCCACCAACGCCGTCCTCCACCTGCTGGCCATCGCCAACGAGGCCCGGGTCGAGCTCGAGCTCGACGACTTCAACGTCGTCGGCCGGCGGGTGGCCCACGTGGCCGACATGAAGCCCCACGGCCGCTTCCACATGTCCGACCTCGACGCGGTGGGCGGCGTCGCCGTGGTCATGCGCCAGCTCCTCGAAGCCGGCCTGCTCGACGGCGACTGCCTCACCGTCACCGGGCGCACCATCGCCGAGAACCTGGCTGCCCTCGACCCGCCGGCGCCCGACGGCCGGGTGGTCCACGCCCTGGCGGACCCGATCCACGCCGAGGGCGGCATCGCCGTCCTCCGGGGCTCGCTGGCGCCCAAGGGGGCGGTCGTGAAGGTGGCCGGCCTCGACGTCCTGCGCTTCGAGGGCACGGCCCGGGTCTTCGACGGCGAGGCCGCGGCCATGGAGACGATCCTCGCCGGCGGCATCAACGCCGGCGACGTGGTCGTCATCCGCTACGAGGGCCCCAAGGGCGGGCCGGGCATGCGGGAGATGCTGGCCGTCACCGGGGCGCTCAAGGGCGTGGGCCGGGGGGCCGACGTGGCCCTGGTCACCGACGGGCGGTTCTCCGGCGGGACCCACGGCTACTGCGTCGGCCACGTGGCCCCGGAGGCGGTCGACGGGGGCCCGATCGGCCTGGTCGCCGACGGCGATGCCATCGTGATCGACGCCGGCGCCCGCACGATCGACCTGCTGGTCGACGACGCCACCCTCGCCGCCCGCCGCCTCGATTGGAAGGTCCCCGAGCCCCGCTACACCACCGGCGTGCTGGCCAAGTACGCCCGGCTGGTCACCGGGGCCGAGCGCGGGGCGGTCACCGAGCCGTAAGAGCCGGTGAGGGGCCACGGGATGGGGTATTCTCCCGGCCTGAATGCTTGCCAGTTGCGGCGGTTCTGCGACAAACTTCGGGCCGGCCTGAGCGGGGAGTGCGTGATGACACGGAGTAAGAGTTCCGCCCACTCGGTGGCGCGGCGCGCCGCCATGGCGTCGATGACCGTCCTGGCCGCCAGCGGCATCGGGCTGGTTGCCGCGCCGATGGCGTTCGGCCAGATCGTCATCCCCATCGGCGGCCCCATCGGGCTGAGCAGCCAGAGCGCCGGCGTCACCAACTCCGGGTCGGCGAGTGCCAACAGCGGCGGCAACACCGCGGTCGGCAACGGCTCCACCAACACCGCGGCTGCGTCGGCGCCCGGCAGTAGCGCAGTCGGCGTCCCGGTGAGCCTGGGTGCGCCCACCAACACCTCTGAGGGCACGGCCACGGTCACCTCCGGCCCGGCGGCGGCCATCGGCAACTCGGCCCAGACCGGCACGACCCAGTCCAATGCCTCCGGCAACCAGGTCAACGGGTTCCTGTCCGCCCAGGACCAGTCGGCCGGCGTGACCAACTCCGGGTCGGGCAGCGCCAACACGGGCGGCAACACCGCCATCGGCAACAACTCCCGCAACAGCGCCACCGTCACCCAGGGCGTCTCCGGCGGCCTGGTCGGCGTCGGCGCCACCCTCGGTGGCCCGGTCAACAACTCCACGGGTACCTCCACCATCAACACCGGGGCGGCCAACGCCCTCGGCAACAACTCGGCCACCAACGTCGGCCAGGGCATCGTCCAGGGCGGCGGCGGCGGGTTCGGTGGCGGGCCCGTGGTCGGCGGGGCGGGTGTCGGTGGGGCCGGCGGCGGCCCGGCCGGCGGCGTGCTCGTCGGTCCCGGTCCGGGCGCCATCGGCGGCCCGGGTGTCGGGGCGGTCCGCGGTATCGGTGGGGCCGGCGCCGGGCCTGCGCCCTGCAGCAACGGCCGCTTCGTCTCTTTCCAGGACGTGAACGTGCGCAACCAGGGCCAGGCCCAGGCCAACACGGGCAACAACACCGCCATCGGCAACAACTCCACCAACAACGCCTCCGCCGACGTGGCCGGCGCCGGCCAGACCGTCTCCGGCGGGCTCGTCGGCGTGGGCGTCACCATCGGCGGCCCGGTGAACAACTCCAGCGGCTCGGCGGTCATCAACACCGGCCCGGCCTCGGCCATCGGCAACAACTCCACCACCCAGGTCAACCAGTTCGAGGGCTGCCCGCAGGTGGTCACCGTCGCCGGCCGCCCGGGTGTGCCCGTGCCCGTCGCCGCCCGGGGCATCGCCCAAGGCACCCTGGCCCGCACCGGCCTCGACACCGGTGACCTGGGCATGATCGCCGGCGCCCTCGTCGGTGCAGGCATGCTGCTGGTCGCCTCCCAGCGCCGGCGCCTGGCCGCCCGGGCCGCCGCCGTCCCCATGTCCGGCCTGGGCCTCGGCCTCGGCGGCGACGACTGGGACCGTGCCGTCCGCTAGGGCTCGTTTGCCCATCTCGGCCGGGGCGTGGCACACTGATGCGGTGAGCCGCTTTCGCGCCCTCGTACTTCTGACCTAGCGCACGCCTCACCATACGCGTGCGCCGACGACCTCCCTCCGGGGAGGTCGTTTTGTTTCCCGGACCGAGTTACCCCCTGCTGATCAGGAGAGCCAAGCGATGAAGCTGAACGGGGGCCAAGCCCTCATCAAGAGCCTGGAGATGGAAGGTGTGGAGGTCATGTTCGGCCTCCCCGGCGGCGCCATCCTGCCGGTCTACGACCCCATCATCGACTCGCCGATCCGCCACATCCTCGTGCGCCACGAGCAGGGCGCCGGCCACATGGCCGAGGGCTATGCCCACGCCACGGGCCGGCCCGGCGTGGCCATGGTCACCAGCGGGCCGGGGGCCACCAACATCGTCACCCCCCTGGCCGACGCCATGATGGACTCGATCCCGATCGTCGTCATCACCGGCCAGGTGCCCAGCGCGGCCATCGGCACCGACGCCTTCCAGGAGTGCGACATCATCGGTGTCACCCGGTCGATCACCAAGCACAACGAGCTGATCACCTCGGCCCAGGACATCCCCCGGGTCATCCACGAGGCCTTCCACATCGCCACCACCGGCCGGCCCGGCCCGGTCCTGGTCGACATCCCCAAGGACATCGTCGACCCCAACAACCCCAACTCGGCCATGGACTGGTACTGGCCCGACTCCATCGACCTGCCGGGCTACAAGCCCACGGTCAAGGGCCACCCCCGCATGATCCGCGAGGCGGCCAAGCTGATCGCCGAGTCCCGGCGCCCGGTCATCTACGCCGGCGGCGGCATCCTCAAGGCCCGGGCTGCCGAGGCCCTGCGGGAGCTGGCCGAGCTGACGGGCATCTCTGTCGTCACCACCCTGATGGCCCGGGGCGCCTTCCCCGATTCCCACCCCCTGTGCCTGGGCATGCCCGGTATGCACGGCAACTACACGGCTATCACCTCCATGCAGGAGTCCGACCTGCTGATCGCCCTGGGCTCGCGCTTCGACGACCGGGTGACGGGCAAGGTGGGCGCCTTCGCCCCGGGGGCCAAGATCATCCACGTCGATGTCGACCCGGCCGAGCTGGGCAAGGTCCGCCGGCCCGATGTGCCCATCGTGGGCGACTGCCAGTCGGTCATCGTCGAGCTGATCCGTGAGGTCCGCGAATTGGGCGCCCAGCCCGACCGCGCCGAGTGGGACGCCCAGCTCAAGGCGTGGCAGGCGCAGTTCCCGCTGCACTACGACCAGGGCTGGGGGGAGGGCGACGCCCTCAAGCCCCAGTTCTGCATCGAGCAGCTCCGCGACGGCTCGCCCGAGGACACCATCGTCGTGTCGGGCGTCGGCCAGCACCAGATGTGGTCGAGCCAGTTCTGGCGGTTCAACCACCCCTACACCTGGATCAACTCCGGCGGTCTGGGCACGATGGGCTTCGCCGTGCCCGCGGCCATCGGCGCCAAGGTGGGCATGCCCGGGCGTACGGTGTGGGCCATCGACGGTGACGGCTGCTTCCAGATGACGGCCCAGGAGCTGGTGACGGCCAGCGCCGAGCGCATCCCGGTCAAGGTGGCCATCCTCAACAACGCCTACCTGGGCATGGTCCGCCAGTGGCAGGAGCTGTTCTACGAGGAGCGCTACAGCGAGGTCTACCTGTCGCCCGACCTGCCCGACTACAAGATGTGGGCCGAGGCCATGGGCTGCGTCGGCATGCGCGTCGAGCACCCCGACGAGGTCGCCCCGGCCATCGAGAAGGCCAACGCCATCGACGACCGGCCGGTGGTCATCGACTTCCGGGTCGACTGGACCGAGAAGGTCTACCCCATGGTCGCCGCGGGCACGTCGAACAGCAACGTGATCCTCGGCCCGGAGATGGGCCAAGGCGGTCACTGACATGGCCGCTCCCCGTCATCACATCCTGTCGGTGCTGGTGGAGAACAAGGCCGGCGTCCTGGCCCGGGTCTCCAGCCTGTTCGCCCGCCGGGGGTTCAACATCTACTCCCTGGCCGTGGCCCCCACCGACGACGACCGCTTTAGCCGCATCACCATCGTGGTCGATGTCGAGTCGACGCCGCTCGAACAGGTCACCAAGCAGTTGTTCAAGCTCATCAACGTGGTCAAGATCAGCGAGCTCGACCCGGCCAGCGCCGTCGAGCGGGAGATGATGATCCTCACCGTCAAGGCCGAGCCCGGCACCCGGGGCCAGGTCATCGAGCTGGTCGACGTGTTCCAGGGCCGCATCGTCGACGTGGGCCACGACGAGCTCACCATCGAGCTGGCCGGCCCGCCCAGCAAGCTGGACGACTTCGAGGACCTCATGCGGGCCTACGGCATCGTCGCCCTCCAGCGCACCGGGCGGGTGGCCCTGCCCAAGCTCGAACGCACCGCGCACGGTTTGCCAAAATCTGGCATGCGACCCCTCGGAAAGGTGGGTTAGACCCATGGCCAACATCTCCTACGAGAAGGACGCCGACGCCGCGCTCCTCGCCAGCCGGCGGGTGGCCGTGATCGGCTACGGCTCCCAGGGCCACGCCCACGCCCTGAACCTCAAGGAATCGGGGATCGACGTGCGGGTCGGCCTGCGCGAGGGGTCGGCGTCGCGAGCCAAGGCCGAGGCGGCCGGGCTGCGAGTGACCACGGTGGCCGAGGCCACGTCGGAGGCCGACGTGGTGATGATCCTGCTGCCCGACACCGAGCAGAAGTCGGTGTACGAGGCCGACATCGAGCCCAACCTGTCCGACGGCGACGCCCTGCTGTTCGCCCACGGCTTCAACATCCGCTTCGGCCAGATCAAGCCCCCCGCCGGCATCGACGTCGGCATGGTGGCCCCCAAGGGCCCCGGCCACCTGGTGCGGCGCACCTACGAGGCCGGCGGCGGCGTGCCGGCGCTGATCGCCGTCTCCCAGGACGCGTCGGGCAAGGCCCGGGCGCTGGCCCTGTCCTACGCCCACGCCATCGGGGCCACCCGGGCCGGCGTGCTCGACACCACGTTCGAGGAGGAGACCGAGACCGACCTGTTCGGCGAGCAGGTCGTGCTCTGCGGCGGCGTCACCGAGCTGGTCATGGCCGGCTACGAGACGCTCGTCGAGGCCGGCTACCAGCCCGAGTCGGCCTACTTCGAGTGCCTGCACGAGCTGAAGCTGATCGTCGACCTCATGTACGAGAACGGCATCTCCGGCATGCGCTTCTCGATCTCCGACACCGCCGAGTACGGCGACCTCACCCGTGGGCCCCGCATCATCAACGAGGGCACGAGGGCGGAGATGAAGAGGATCCTCGGTGAGATCCGGGACGGCACCTTCGCCGCCGAGTGGATCGCCGAGAACCGGGCCGGTCGCCCCCGCTACAACGAGCTCAAGGCCAAGGGCCAGGAGCACCCGATCGAGAAGGTCGGCGCCGAGCTGCGGGCCATGATGCCCTGGATCGCCGCCGGCAAGGCTCGTCCCCAGGATGTCTCCGGGGGGTAGCCGAGCCCTCGGCGCCGGGGGCCTCGCGTCATACTGGTCGACGTGGCCGGCGGCGGATCCTCAGCGGACGACCTTCCCGAGGGGATGCGCCTGCATGTCTTCGCCGCGCTTGCCCGCCAGTTGGAGGCCGACCATCAGGAGCTGATCGGCTTCCTGGCAGGCGCCCTGGCCCGGGCCCTGCCGGGGGCGGTGACCGTCCGCCGGCGGGGGCTGCTGGGGGCCAGGTCCGTGTCGGCGGTCGAGGTGCTGCTGGGCCAGCGTCAGTACGAGGTGCACGTCCGCCACGGCCGGCTCGAGACCGTGGTGGCCCAGGTCGTCGGCGGGGTCGTGCTCCGCCACGACCCGGTGGCGGTCGACGCGTGGGTCGAAGGCCTGCTCGGCGACCTGGAGCGCCTGGCCATGGAGTCCGACGCGGCCCGGGCCGCGCTGGAGCGGCTGGTGCGGTGAGCATCCCTGGGCTGCGCAGCCTCCTCGTCACGATGGACCAGTCGGTGACGCCCCTGGGTGTGGCCCTGGGCGCCGGCATCTTCCAGATCTGGCGGCCGACGTCGTGTGCCACCCTCATGGGCCGCTCGGGGGAGCCCCTCGTGCCCGCCTGGTACGAGAACGCCCTGCGCGATGCCTGGGCCACCGCCGTCGCCCGGCTTGACGACGAGGCCCGGCGCATGGGCGCCCACGGCGTGCTGGGGACCACGGTGACCCAGCAGTGGCTGGTGGAGGGTTCGACCCTGCAGGTCGAGCTCCGGGGCGCCGCGGTGCGGTTGGAAGGCGAACCCGCGCTCGGCCGGCCGTTCCTCTCCACGCTGTCGATGCAGAGCTTCCTCAAGCTGTTGATCGGGGGGTGGGTGCCGACTGGTATCGCCTGGGGCGTGTCCGCCGTCCACGTCCACGGCTACGACGCCTCCCCGCTCCTGGAGGGCACGGCCCTGTCGAACGCCGAGATGGCGGTGCCGACGGCCGGCGTGCTCCTGACCCGCGGGCGCCTGGAGGCCCAGGCCCGGGCCACCCTCGCCGCCTGCGGTGCCGAGGGTGGCGTGGGGATGACGTTGGAGATGGAGCGGCGACCGCAGGGCTGTGGAGGCGGCAAGGGCGTGCTGATCGAGGGCCTGATGCTGGGGACGGGGGTCGTGCGGTACCGCCCGAGCCTGGCCACTGCATCGCTGGCCCGTGACCTGGCCAAGGAAGGACGGCGTCCATGACCGACCGATCAGAGGCGGCGGCGTCACTTCCCGCCGAGGCGCTCAAGCGGCTCCGCGAGCTGGAGGGCGGGCCGGGCGTCGCCCCCCTCTTCACCAGCGACCTCTCGGTGAACGAGTTCCTCCTCGTGGAGGATGCCGGGTTCGAGCCCCTGGGCCTGGTCCTCGGCAGCTCGATCTACCACGTCGGCCTCCAGGTCGTGCGCTGGACGGCCAGCCAGGAGCTCGACGTGCTGACCCGGGCCATGTACCACGCCCGGGAACTGGCCATGGCCCGCATGGAGGCCGAAGCCGCCGAGCTGGGCGCCGACGGCATCGTCGGCGTCCGCCTCGACATCCAGTTCTACGAGTGGGGGAACAACCTGGCCGAGTTCCTGGCCATCGGTACCGCCGTGCGGTCGCGCAACGGTGGGAGCTGGAAGGCGCCCGGCGGCCGACCGTTCACCTCCGATCTCACCGGCCAGGACTTCTGGACCCTGCTCCAGACCGGGAACCGGCCCCTGGCCCTGGTCATCGGCAACTGCGTGTACCACGTAGCTCACCGCACCACCGCCCAGGCCATGGCCACGAGCATGCGCAACGTCGAGCTGCCGAACTTCACCCAGGCGCTGTACACGGCCCGGGAGCTGGCCATGGAGCGCATGCAGGCCGAGGCCCGCCAGGTGCAAGCCGCCGGCGTCGTAGGCCTGCAGATCCGGGAGGCCAACCACATCTGGGGCCATCACGCCATCGAGTTCCTGGCCATCGGCACCGCCGTCGACCGCTTCCGGGAGCGAGGCTCGGTCCCCCGGCCCCGCCTGGTGCTGACCCTCGACGACTAGCTGGGTGCCGGTGAACTGCTGCGGGGGTTCGGCGACCTGGCCCCAGACGCGGCTCTGCCGGGCCCGAAGGCCCGGCAGAGGTCCGAACGACTAGCTACTGAAAGTTACTTGCGCACCGAAGCGGTGACGGGGACGTCACGGCGGCGGGCCTGA
>JAHFUR010000048.1 GCA_023264995.1 Acidimicrobiia bacterium
GCTCGTTGGCCCTCACGGGCGCCGACCTGGGCCTGGCCGTCCCGGCCACCTTGGCCGTCGTCCTCGGGGCGCTGCTCCTCGCCGCCACGAGCCGCCGGAGGGCGTCGGTCACGGGCGACTGACGCCGGCGGGCGGCGGCGCCGGCGGCGGGGATCGCCGGCCCGCCCGGCCCGGCCGTCTACCCTCGGCCGCCGTGAGCAGGGACGATCCGTGGGCCGGCATCCTGTCCGGGCCGGTCGATGGCCCGGCCCGGCTCCGGGCCACCTACGCCGAGGCCACCGGGACGCCGGGCCTGGCCGTGCGCCATCGCGGCAGCGGCTTCACCGGGCGCCTGGCCCGGTGGGAGCGTGACGGCGTGGTGGTCAGGGGGGCCAGCGGCCTGGAGCGGATCTTCGTGGCCACGCCCGGGGCCTTCGACGTGGAGGGCCGGGCCGTCACCCTGGTCCGCCCGGTGGTGGCCTCGCCGGCGCCGGGCGGACCACCGGTGACCGCATCCGGTTCGCTGGCGGTCAGCGGGCGACCGGCTCGGGTGGCGCGGGCCAGCCGCATCCTGGTCGAGGGCGTGCACGACGCCGTGCTGGTGGAGCGCGTGTGGGGCGACGACCTGCGGGTGGAGGGCGTGGTCGTGGAGCGCCTCGACGGCATCGACCACCTGGCTGGCGTCATCGACGCCTTCGGCCCCGGCCCGGGGTGCCGGCTGGGCGTGCTCGTCGACCACCTCGTGCCGGGCAGCAAGGAGGCCAGGTTGGCCGCCACTGTGGCCCACCCCCACGTGCTGGTGACGGGCACGCCGTACGTCGATGTGTGGCAGGCGGTCAAACCCTCGGTCGTCGGCATCCCGGCCTGGCCGGCCGTGCCGAAGGGCACCGACTGGAAGGCCGGTGTGTGCGCCCGGCTCGGGGTCGACCCGGCGTCCATGTGGCCGCGGGTGCTGGCGTCGGTGCGGTCCTACGCCGACTTGGAGCCGCCCCTCGTGGGCGCGGTCGAGCGACTGATCGACTTCGTCACCGAGCCGGGCTGAGGAGGATCTTCATGGGCGCGGAGAAGCCGTTGGACGGGTCGGTGGCCCTGGTGGCCGGGGGTACCCGGGGGGCCGGGCGGGGCATCGCCGTGGAGCTGGGGGCGGCCGGGGCGACCGTCTACGTCACCGGCCGCACCGCTCGGGGCGGGCCCTCGCCCATGGGCCGGCCTGAGACGATCGACGAGACGGCCGAGCTGGTGACCGCGGCCGGCGGCCGGGGCATCGCCGTGCGGGTCGACCACACGGTCGTCGCCGAGGTCGAGGCCCTCGTCGGGCGGGTGGCCGAGGAGCAGGGTGGCCGGCTCGACGTGCTCGTCAACGACATCTGGGGCGGCGACCCTCTCACCGAGTGGGGCGTCCCGTTCTGGGAGCACGACCTGGCCAACGGGCTGCGGATGCAGGAGCTGGCCGTCACCACCCACCTCGTCACCAGCCACGCCGCCGCCCCGCTGCTGGTGGCCCGGGGCCGGGGCCTCATCGTCGAGATCACCGACGGCGCCGAGCCCGGCTACCGCGGCAGCCTCTACTACGACCTGGCCAAGTCCTCGGTCATCCGCCTGGCCCTGGCCCAGGCCGAGGATCTGCGGCCTCACGGGGTGGCCGCCGTGGCGGTCACGCCCGGCTTCCTGCGGTCCGAGGCCATGCTCGACCACTTCGGCGTCACCGCGGAGGGCTGGCGCGACGCAGTGGCCACCGACCCCCACTTCGTGGGCTCCGAGACGCCCCGTTACGTCGGCCGGGCCGTCGCCGCCCTGGCCGCCGACCCGGACGTCTTGGCCCGCAGTGGCCAGGTCCTCACCAGCTGGGGGCTGGCGGCCGAGTACGGGTTCACCGACGTCGACGGCGCCCGCCCCGACTGGGGCACGTACTTCAAGGAGCACGTGTTGGCCGCCGGGGCCTGAGCGTCCTGCCATCCTGGTCCGTCCATGGACTCCGACGCCGCCCTCCCCCCTGCACACGAGGTCGCCGACCGCCTGACCCGCCACCTGGCCGGCTGGCTGGGCGCCTGGCCCCCGGCGGGCCCGCTCACCGTCGTGGCGTCGGCCCGGCGGGAGGTGCCGGGCTGGGACGGCCGAGTGCGGCGCTTCGCCGGCGTGTCCACGCCCGAGGGGACCGTGCTCTCGGTGCCGGCTGGGCGCCTCGATGCCGTCCGGTCCGCCGGCACCACGCTGGACGAGGTGCTCGACGCCCTGCCCGCGGCCCTGGGCCAGCCCGCGGCCGTCGTCGGCCGGGGCGTGTACCGCTACGCCCTTTCAGCGCCGCCGGTCCCGGCGGCGCCCGTCGGAGCCTGGGAGCCGGCCGACGGTCCCGGCGTGCCGGCGTGGCTCCGGCCGTTCGGGGGGCAGGTCCTGGTCGTGCGGGAGGACGGCCGGTACATCGCCGGCCTGGGCATCAAGCGCCACGACGCGCTGGGCCACGAGGTGGCGGTGGCCACCGAGGAGCCGTGGCGCGGCCGGGGCCTGGCCCGGGCCCTCGTCGGCCGGGCCGCGGCCCACATCCTGCGCCAGGGCGCGGTGCCGATCTACCTCCACGGTCGGGGGAACGCGGCGTCGGCGCGGGTTGCCGAGTCGGCCGGTTTCGCCGATCGGGGATGGCAGATCCTGGGCCTCCCGACGGCCACCTGAGCAAAATGTGGATCCGGCGTGCGGCGCCCTCTATTGTGCCGGTCCGAGCCGATCCTGGGGGGCCGACCACGTAGATGTTCGAGACGGAGGTTCGACGCGACAGCGCGCCTGCACGTGCTGCTGTCGAAGCTCTATCCATCGGCGGGCCCCAGGTCGAAGCGCCGTCGCTGCCCGGCC
Source organism: Acidimicrobiia bacterium (assembly GCA_023264995.1). Lineage (GTDB taxonomy): Bacteria > Actinomycetota > Acidimicrobiia > Acidimicrobiales > AC-14 > CADCTB01. The sequence continues at coordinate 2,824 of JAHFUR010000048.1, forward strand.
TTTCCCGGCGCGACCGGTGGTTCCCGTACCTCGCGTTCGCCGCGGTCGCCGGCGCCGTCGTCCTCATCTCCGTCCTGGCCCACGCCTTCCTCTCCCGGCTCCACCCGTTCCACCGCCAGCTCCAGGGCAACGGTTGGGTCCACTCCTTCGGGTGGTGGGACGGGTGGTGGTACGTCGGCATCGCTCGCCGGGGCTATCGCTTCTTCCGCCCCAATCGCCAGTCGCCGGTGGCGTTCTTCCCGGCCTTCCCGCTGGCCATGCACTACCTCGGCCGGGTGGTGGGCGGCCCGCTGATGGCGGGCTTCCTTCTCAGCCTGGCCTGCGGCCTCGGCGTGGCCGTGCTCTTCCACCGGTGGTGCGTGGCCAAGCTCGGTCCGGGGAAGGCCCGGCTGGCCGTGGCCCTCCTCCTGCTGTACCCGTTCGCGTTCTACCTGATGGGCGCGGTCTACGCCGACGCACTTTTCATCCTGGCCTCGCTGGCCGCCTTCCTGTTCCTGGAGACGGACCGGCCGGTGCTGGCCGGCCTGGCCGGCATGGTGGCCACCGCCAGCCGGCCGGTGGGCATCGCCCTCGTCCTCGGCCTGTGGATCGTGTACCTGGAGCGCAACGGGGTCATCGCCCGGCTCTGGGGCGACCGGCGCGACGGCGGTTGGAGCTGGCGGGGGGTACGAGGCCGCGTCCGCCCGGCCGACGCCGGCCTCCTGCTGGCCCCGCTGGGCCTGGTGGCGTTCTGCGGGTTCCTATGGATGCGCTTCCACAGCCCGTTCGCCTTTTTCGACGTGTCCGGCGCACCAGGCTGGGACCAGCCGCCAGGGTTCCACACCTGGTTCAAGGTCCACTGGTTCAAGGCCATGTGGAACGGGCCGTGGACGAACGGGCATTTCGGTCACCTCACGATCAACGCCATCGCCACCGTGGTCACGGCGTCGTTCATCCCTCGGGTGTTCCGCCGCCTGGGCCTGGGCTACGGGGTCTATGTGACCATCGCCGTGATCGCCACGGCCGTGGCCACCAAGGACTTCGTCGGCATGGGCCGCTACTCGCTGGCGGCCTTCCCGTGCTTCGCCATGGCCGCCGACATCCTCTACCGCCATCCGAAGCTGGCCTGGGCCCTGATGGTGGCGTCGGGCATCAGCCTGATCGTGCTCACCGAGCTGCACGCCCGGGGCACGATCATCAGCTGACCGGCCCGAGGGCCTCCGCCGCTGTCGACGGGGCCACGCCATAGGCCGTCCCACCGACGAGGGCCAGCACCTGGGTGCCGACCCGCTCGACGGCCAGCCCGTGGCGGGCCACGGGGAGCGAGGGGAGTGTGGCCCAGGTCTGGCGGCCCACGTCGTACGCCTCGACCTCGGCGTAGACGCCGGAGGGGTCCTCGCCGCCGATCACGACGATCCGGCCGGAGGCGGTGACGGCAGCTCCCTGCCCGGCCCGCGCTGTTGGTAACGCCGGCAACCGTTCCCAGGCGTTGGCGACCGGGTCGTACCGCTCGAAGGCCGCCGACAGGGCGCCGGCGGAGAGGAACCGCCCGCCGACGGTGAACATCGACCGGCCGTCGGACACCGCCGAGAGGTGGTCGCGGCGGGTGGGGATGGCGGCCGCGTCGTGCCACCCCGTGCCGTCGAAGACCTCGGTGGGACCGATGAGGGCCACGTCGTTGCGGCCGCCGGCGAGGACCAGGTAGTCGCCGACCGCGGCCGCCGCGGCCGCACCCCGCGGCCGGCGGAGCCTCGGGAGGTCGACCCACACTCCGCCCCGCAGCGCCAGGACCCGGTCGCTGGCCCGGTCGTAGGTGCCCGGGGCGGCCACGAAACCGCCGGCGACCACGATCTCGCCCTGGTAGGTGGTGGCCGCCGCGTGGTGCAGCGCCAGGGGCAGGGCGGGGCCGGCGGCCCACCGGTCGGTGGTGGGGTCGTAGCTCTCCACCAGCGCCGTGGCCCCGGCGGCGGTCAGCCCGCCGATCACCCAGATCCGGCCCTGGGCCACGGTCGAGGCCACCTCCTGGCGGGCGGTCGGTGCCGGCGCCCGGTCCTTCCACACGGCGGGAGGCTGGGTGGTGGTGGTGGGCGGGACTGAAGGAGGGGCCGGCGCCGGCGCAGTCACGGCGGGAGCAGTGGTCGGGGGAGCGAGGACGGCCGGCGACCCGCTCCCGCACGCGGCGGTGAGCACGGCGAGCACGCCCACGGCCCGGAAGGATCGCATCCCGTCACGCTACGGCCCGGGGCGGCAGTACCCTGGTACGGCTCATGCCCGCTGCTGCCGTTGAGCTGGTCGTCGTCGACTGGGACGGCCCGGCGCCGCTGTCGTCGGCGGAGCTGGGCCGGCTCCTCGCTCTCGGGACCGACGTGGTGCTGGTCGCATCCGCCCGGACCGATGCCGTTGCGGCCGAGCTGGGCGACAGCATCGTGTGCTGGCCCCGTGACGGCGAGGTGGTCGACCGGGCGCAGCGCCGGTTCCTCGGCCCCGGCGCCCCTGCGGACGCCATCGCGCTCGTCGCCGGCCCCGAGGACCTTTCCCGGATCCTCGCCACGCTCGGCGGCTTCCCGACCCCCACCGAGGGACCAGGCTGGCGGCTCGATGTCGTCGGCGCCCACGACGGCCGGGAGCGCGAGGTCGAGTCTTGGCTGACGGTCGGCAACGGTCGGACAGGGACCCGGGGTTCCCTGGAGCAGCCCGGGCCCGACGCGCTGCCGGCGCTGTACGTCGCCGGGCTGTTCGGTCGGGGCCCTGCCGGGCCGGCCGAGCCCGAGCTGGCGCCGGGCCCGGCGTGGGCTCGCCTGGCCGCGCTCGGCCCGGTCGCCGAGCCCCGTCGCACGCTCGACCTCCGCCAGGGTGTCCTGTTCCACGACGGCGGCGCCTTCCGCACGGCCCGGTTCGCGTCGCTCGCCGACCGCCGGATCCTGGTCCTGCAGGCCGAGGGCGCCGCCGCCTCCGAGGTCGAAGCGCCGGCGGCCACCGGCCCGGTGGGGGAGGTCGAGGCCGGGCCGAGCGGGGAGGTCCGGGTCCAGGGCCGGGGCGGGGCCGCAGTGTGGTTCGCGGCGTCGACGACCGCCGACGCCGGCCAGGTGGCCCGCATCGTCGCCGTCGACCACGCCGGCCCAGCGACAGGCGCGCTGGCCGAGGCCGTGGCCCTGGGGCCGGCGCAGCTCCTGGGCCGCCACCGACGGGCATGGCGGGAGCGGTGGCGCGACGCCGATGTCGTGGTCGCCGGCGACGCCCAGGCCCAGCGCGACCTGCGCTTCGCGCTCTACCACCTGGTGAGTGCGGCCGACCCCGAGAGCGACCGGGCCTCGGTCGGCGCCCGGGCCCTGACCGGACCGGGGTACCGGGGCCACGTGTTCTGGGACACCGAGATCTTCGTCCTCCCGTTCTTCATCTGGACCCACCCGCCGACGGCCCGCGCTCTGCTGGCCTACCGCCACCGGACCCTGCCCGCGGCGCGGGCCAAGGCGGCCCGGCTCGGGTACGAGGGCGCGCTCTTCGCATGGGAGTCGACCGACACGGGTGAGGAGACCACGCCGGCCTACGTGTTGTTGCCCAACGGACACCGCCTGACGGTGCTCACCGGCGTTCAGGAGCACCACATCGCGGCCGACGTGGCCTGGGCCGTCTGGCAGTACTGGCAGGTCACCGGGGACGACGGATTTGTCGAGGAGATGGGCGCCGAGATCGTCGTCGAGACGGCCCGCTTCTGGGCCTCGCGGGCCGCGGCGGGCGACGACGGCCGCCACCACATCCGCGAGGTCATCGGGCCCGACGAGTACCACGAGGGCGTCGACGACAACGCGTTCACCAACGTGATGGCCCGCTGGAACCTGCGGGCCGCCGGCGCCCTCTGCGACCGGTTCCCCGGGACGGCGGGCCGCTTGGCCGTGACCACTGCCGACCGGGAGCAGTGGGCGCGGGTGGCCGCCGGCCTGGACGATGGGCCGGGCTCGGCCACCGGGCTGACCGAGCAGTTCGCCGGCTTCTTCGCCCTGGAGGACGTCCGGGCCGTCGACCTGGCCCCCCGGCCCTTCACCGGCGAGCTGGTGGTCGGCGTCGAGCGCCTGCCCCGCACGCAGGTCGTGAAGCAGACCGACGTGCTGATGCTCGGCGTGCTCCTGCCCGACGAGGTTGACCCCGCGGCCCAGGCGGCCAACTACGCCTACTACGAACCCCGCACCTGCCACGGCAGCTCCCTCTCGCCGGCCATCCATGCCCTCGTCGCCGCCCGCGTCGGCGACCCCGCCAGCGCCCTCGACTACTTCCACCTGGCCGGGGGGGTCGACCTCGACAACCGCATGGGGAACGCGGCCGACGGGGTGCACATCGCCACGATGGGTGGGCTCTGGCAGGCGGCCGTGTTCGGCTTCGGCGGCGTCCGGGCCGACGGCGACGCCGTGCGCATCGACCCGCGTGTCCCCGCGTCCTGGGACCGGCTGGCCTTCCCCGTGGGCTGGCGCGGGGCCCGGATCCAGGTCGACGTGCAGGCCGGCCAGATGGAGCTCGACCTGGATGGTCCCGCGCTGGTCGCGGTGGGCGCCGGCCCGCCGAGTGCCTTGGGCGCCGGCCGGTGCGTCGCTCGATGGGACGGCGTAGGTTGGTCATGGGCCGGCCGGCATGATGGGATGGCCCCGGTGAATGCTCCGGACGCGCCGTCGCTCTTCGACCTCGACGCGGTCATCTTCGACATGGACGGCGTCGTCACGGACACGGCGGCGACGCACGCGGCGGCGTGGAAGCGCTTGTTCGACGGCTACCTCGAGGCCCGGGCCACCGAGACCGGCGTCCCGTTCGTGCCCTTCGACGGCCAGGCCGACTACGAGCGCTACGTCGACGGCAAGAACCGCTACGACGGGGTCCGCAGCTTCCTGGAGTCGCGAGGGATCGTGCTGCCGGAGGGCCGCGCCGACGACCCGCCCGGCACCGGCACGGTGTGCGCCATGGGCAACGACAAGGACACCTACTTCCTGGCCGACGTGCGTGAGAACGGCGTCCGGCCCTACCCGTCGACGGTCCGGGTCATCCACGACCTGCGGGCCAACGGCGTGGCGATCGGGCTGGTCAGCGCCAGCCGCAATGCGCCCGAGGTCCTGGCCGCCGCCGCCGTCAGCGACCTGTTCGACGAGCGGGTCGACGGCGTCGTCGCGGCCCGGATGCACCTCCCGGGCAAGCCCGACCCGGCCACGTTCCTCGAAGCGGCCCGGCGCCTCGGCGTCAGGCCAGCCCGCGCCGCGGTCGTCGAGGACGCCCTGTCCGGCGTGGCCGCCGGCCGGGCCGGCGCGTTCGCCCTCGTGGTCGGCGTGGCCCGGGCCGGCCAGCAGGATGCCCTGCGCCGGGCCGGCGCCGACGTGGCCGTGGCCGACCTGGCCGAGCTCGAACGATGAGATCGCAGTCCACCGATGTCCCCGCTCCCGTTACCGGGGCGGGAAGAGAGAGAATGAGATGACGATGAGCGCTACCACCACATCAACCGACTTCCTCGCCGCCCAGCGCCGCGAGCTCCTGGCTCGCCGTGAGTCCTACCTGGCCGACGTGGCCCGCTCGACGGCCACCGCCCTCGAGCTCACCGAGGACGGCGGCAACCAGGACATGGCCGACGAGGACGGCTTCGGCGAGGGCGACACCCTCAACGTCGAGCGTGACCGGCTTCTGGTCGTCGCCAGCGAAGCCCAGGCCCGCGTGGCGGAGATCGACGCCGCCCTCGGCCGGGTCGACGCCGGCACCTACGGCGTCTGCGAGGCCTGCGGCAAGCCGATCCCCGAGGCCCGCCTCGAGGTCGTCCCCGAGGCCACACTGTGTGTCGCCTGCAAGACGGGCGCCTCCCTGCGCCGGAAGTAGCCGGCCCGCGGTACCTGACGGCTGTCTTTCGCCGGCGGGGGGCCGAATGACAAGATGAGGGATGCCTCGTACGCCTCTGGGTGCTCTCGTCGCGCTCGTGGTCGCCCTGGCACCGTTTGGCGCCCCGCCCGCCGCAGCCGACACCGGCCCGGTGCTGGTCATCGAGGGGCGCGGGTTCGGCCACGGCGTCGGCATGGCCCAGGACGGGGCCTACGCCATGGCCCTCGCCGGGTCGACGGCGCCGGCCATCCTCAGCCACTTCTACCCTGGGACCGCCATCGCCCGCCGCACCGCCACCGTGCGGGTCGGCGTGCTCGATGCCCCGGGCAGTGTCCTGGTTGCCCTGCCCGGTGGCGGGGAGGTACGGGATGCGCCCTCCGGCGCCCAGTCGCCCGGGTTCCCGGTCACGGTCAGCCCCGGCGGCAGCGTGCGCCTCTCCTTCGACGGGGCCAAGTACAAGGTGACGGCTCTGTCGGGCGCCGCCGTCAGCACGGTGGTGCCGGCCCCGTCGCCGGCGCCGGCCACCGTACCGACCACCGTGCCAGTGGCGGCCACGACGTCAACGACGGCCCTGAACCTGCTCGACCCGCTGTTGTCGGCCCTGGTGCCGACCACCGTGCCCCCGTCCACCGTGGCGCCACCAGTCACGACGGCGGCCGCCGGCGCGGCGGCGAAAGAGGCGGTGTCAGGCCGGGCCCTGTGGGCCGTCCCGAGGGCCGACTCGGTCGTGGCCCTCCCCGAGGCCGGGCGGAGCTACCGCGGCACCATCATCGCCGCCGGCGCCGGTCGGGGCCTCCAGCTCACCAACGAGCTCGATGTCGAGCAGTACCTCCGGGGGATGGGCGAGATGCCGGCGAGCTGGCCGGCCGCCGCCCTGCAAGCCCAGGCCATTGCCGCCCGCACCTTCGCCATCCGGGCGGCAGCTGCAGGTCGCACGCTCTGTGATGACCAGCAGTGCCAGGTCTACATCGGCGCCGGGAACGAGACGGCGGCCACGACCGCGGCCGCCGCCGCCACCAGGGGCCAGGTCCTGACCTACCGCGGCGCGCTGGCCGAGACCGTCTACTCGGCCAGCGCCGGCGGCATGTCGGCCACGGCCGAGGAGGGCTTCGGCCCCGGGAGCCCCGACCTCCCCTACCTCACGCCGGTGACCTACACCGCGGTCGACCCCCAGTTGTGGGCCATGACCCTGCCGCTGCAGGAGGCCGGCGCCCGCTTCGGTTATCGGGGCGAGGTCGTGTCCGCCCGGGTCTCACGGACCGGGCCTTCAGGCCGGCCGTTGGAGATCACCTTCGAGGGCCCCAACGGGGCGCTGGCCGTGGACGCCCACCGGTTCTGGGCCGAGCTCAAGCTACGTTCGACCATGTTCACCCTCCGCACCGAGTCCAGCGCCCCGGCCGTCGTCGACGGCGCCCCGCTGGCCACCCGGCTGGCCGGGACGCCGCTGTTCCCCGGCGACGACCCGGTTGTGGCTGGCGCGGCCTCGGGCCCGCAGGCGTTGGGCCGGGCCCCGTGGGTGGGGCTGGCCACGCTGCTGCTGGTCTCGTGGGCGACCTTCGCCGACCGGGCCACCCGCCGACGCCGGCCGCTGCCGGCGGCGGCGCCGACCAGAGAGGCGGCGGGCTCCTCAGACGGTTAGCGCCGGGGTGGCGTCGTCGGGATGACGAACGTCGAGGGTGTGACCGGCTCGGTGGTGGGGATGACGATGGTCGGCACGGTGAAGCTGGAGGTCGTCCGCCGCGAGGTGGTGGGCGTGGTGTTGTCGACCGGAGGCTCGGTGGTGACCGTGGTCGTGGCCGGCGCCGGGGTGGTCGTGGTCGTCGGCTGTGTCGCCGAGGGCGTGGTCGGCGCGACGGTGGTGCGCGGCGTTGCCGCGGGCGTTGCCGTCGAGCCGGCGGTGGTGGAGGGGACCAGGTCGGCCAGGTTGATGGTGGGCGCGGGCCCGGTGGTGGCGAGGGTGGTGAGCGGGATGGTGTTCAGCGACCCGGTGATGGCGATCCCGTCGGTGGTCGGGGGCGGGGGCTGCACCACGTCGGTGGGCACGTCGGTGCGGGAGCGGACCGAAAGGAACATGCCGAGCAGCACCAGGCTGGTCACAGCGATCAGGGCGATCATGACCGCGGTGCCGTGCCTGGCGTCGAACCGGCGCCGGCGGCCACCCAGGCCGGACTCGGTGTCCGCATAGACGGGGCCGGCGTGGCCGTCGTCGCCCCCGGCCAGCAGGGTGGCGAGGAGCGCGGTCTCCTCGATGGGAGCGTCGGCAACCGACGGCGGGTCGGCGCCCCAGATGGACTGGGGGACCTCGATCACGGGCCGCGCCGGCGGGGGAGGGGGCCCACCTGAGCTGCCGCCCAGGGCGGCGACGAGGCCGGTCGGTGCGTCGAGAGCCTGGTGGACGGTCTCCGAGGCCTCCCACTGGGCGTCGAGGTCGAGATCGGCGGGCGGCTCGACGGGCGGCCCGGCGGGCATGGGGGGGAAGAACAGGTCCTCGGGGTCGGGCTGGGCCGCGCCGGCGTCCGCCGGGACTGGCGCCGGCCCGGTGGCCGTCTCATCCACCCACGGGAGCGCCTCGGGCCACACGAGGGGTTCGTCGAACGATGCCGACGGCAGGTCTGGGTCGGCGGAGGCGTCGAGCGCCCACCATAAGGTGTCTTCGGGTCCCTGCGGTTCCTCGTCGGCCATCGGCCATCCTTTCGCCGGGGCTGGCCCAAATGGTAGTGGGTCGGCTGGCCATGGCCGTGCCACCCCGCTGCCGACCCTACGATCGGGGGGCATGCGATCCTCGACGTTCGGCGGGCGGCGTCGTCGCCGGGGCCCGCGGGTGCCGGTCGTCGTCGGGATCGTCATGACGCTCGTGGCCGGCGCGGCCGGCGCAGGATGGTTCCTGCTGCAGCGGGAGCCGGCGCTGCCGACCCGTGAGGTCAGGGCCTATCTGGCCGCGTGGGAGCATTTCGACGCGCCGGCCATGGCCGCGCTGACGGCGGCCCCGCCGCCAGAGATGGAAGCGGCCATCGCCGGGATGCAGGAGGACCTACGGGTGACGGCGGCCCGGTTCACGCCGGGCCCGCTCCGGCGCCAGGGCGCCTCGGTGGTCGCCGGGTACGCCGCGGCACTCGACCTGGCCGGCCTGGGCACGTGGACGTACCCGGGCATCCTGGAGCTCGACCGCGTGGCCGGGAAGTGGCGGGTGGCGTGGTCGCCGGCCGCCCTGCACCCCGACCTGGTCGCCGGCCAGCACTTCGGCCGCAGCCGGACCTGGGCGCCGCGGGCGCCCATCCTGGGTGCCGACGGGGCGCCGCTCGTGTCGGCGACCGATGTGGTCGACATCGGCCTCGAGCCCGACCGCATCAAGGACTTGGCCGCCGTGCTGGCCGTCCTCAAGCAGCAGCTCAACGTGGAGCCGGCATCCGTCACCGCCGCCCTCAACGCGCCCGGCGTGAAGCCCGACCACTTCGTGCCCGTCGCTCGGCTCCGGCCCGACCGTTTCGCACAGCTCCGGCCAGTCCTGGAACCGGTGCCGGGCGTGTTCTTCCAGCGGAACACCGGCCGGCTGGCTGTGGCGGAGAACTTCGCCCTCCACGTCCTCGGCCGCTACGACGAAGTCACGGCCGAGCGGCTCACCGACCTCGGGTCGCCATACCTGGTGGGCGACGTCGTCGGCCTGTCCGGCATCGAAGCGGTCTACGAGCGCAAGCTGGCCGGCACGCCGTCGGGCGAGGTCCGTACGGTCGACGCGGCCGGTGCGACGGTCCGGACGCTGTTCCAGTTCACCGGCACGCCCCCCGAGCCGGTGCGGACCACGCTCGACCGCCGCACCCAGGAGGCGGCTGAGGCGGCTTTGGCGGGGGTCACGTCGCCGGCGGCCATCGTGGCCGTCGACTCGGCCACGGGCGACGTGCGGGCCGTCGTCAGTCGCCCGTTCGACCAGCCGTTCAACCGGGCGCTGGCCGGCCAGTACCCGCCGGCGTCGACCTTCAAGATCGTCACCACGGCGGCCCTGCTCGGCATGGGCACCAAGCCCGAGTCGCCGATCGCATGCCCGCCCGAGGCCACCGTCGGGGGCCAGACCTTCCGCAACTTCGAGGGCGGGTCACTGGGCGGCACGACGTTCCGGTCCGCCTTCGCCCAGTCGTGCAACACCGCGTTTGTCGCCCTCTCGGCCAATCTGGCCGACGCAGCCCTCTCGGCTGCGGCGACCTCGTTCGGCTTCGGCGCCAAGTACGACCTGGGCCTCCCCACCGCCGGCGCCGCCTTCCCGGCGCCCAAGGACCTGGCCGAGCGGGCGTCAGAGGCCATCGGCCAGGGGCGGGTGGTGGCCAGCCCGCTGCACATGGCCACCGTGGCCGCGGCGGTGGCGTCGGGCGGCTGGCGGGCACCTCGGCTGCTCAGCGACAGCCCGCCCGGGGCGGTCACGACCCTCGACCCGCAGACGGCCGCCACCCTCAAGGACCTCACTACCGAGGTGGTCCGGACCGGCACCGGTATGGCGGCCGCGGTCGCCGGCCAGCAGGTGGCGGGCAAGACGGGGACGGCGGAGATCGGTGGTGCGGATGCCGACCGCACCCACGCCTGGTTCATCGGGTACCGCGGGACGCTCGCCGTCTCCGTGCTCGTCGAGGGCGGCGGCGTCGGCGGGCGGGTGGCGGCCCCGTTGGCCTCCAAGTTCTTCGCCGCCGCACCGTAAGCTTCGCCGGTGCTGAACCTCCCCGCCGGCCAGGACGGTGTGCTGCCCAGCCAGTACCTGGCCGCGGCCATCGACGCCGGCGTCATCTCCGCCGGCCGCTTCACCGTCCCGAAGGAGAACATCCAGCCGGCCAGTCTCGACCTGCGCCTCGGCGAGGTCGCCTACCGCATCCGGTGCAGCTTCCTGCCCGGCCGCCACGCCGTCGAGCACCGGCTCAAGGACTACGTGATCGACGAGCTCGACCTCCACCGCGAGGGGGCGGTGCTCGAGACCAACCGGCCCTACCTCATCCCGCTCAAGGAGAGCCTGGCCCTCCCCGCCGGCGTGGCCGGCAAGGCCAACCCCAAGAGCTCCACCGGCCGCCTCGACGTGTTCACCCGGGTCATCACCGACGGCAGCGACCGCTTCGACGAGATCGCCCCGGGCTACACGGGCAACCTGTACCTGGAGGTCGTGCCGCTCTCGTTTGCTATCCGGGTGCGCGAGGACCTCAGCCTCAACCAGCTCCGGCTCTCCGTCGGCCGGCCCGAGCTGACCGACGACGACCTGCGCTCGTTCCACCGCCAGGAACCACTCCTCTTCCGCCACGGCCAGCCGGTGGCCGCCGGCGACCTGGCCGTCGACGACGGCCTGTTCCTGAGCCTCGACCTTCGAGCCGCAGGCCAGCAGGGGCGGGTGGGGTACCGGGCGCGCGACAACGCCCCCCTGCTCGACATGACCCGCGTCGGCGGGCTTGACCCCGACGCCTACTGGGAGCACGTGAGGGCCGAGGAGGGCGACCGTATCGTGCTCACCCCCCAGCGGTTCTACCTGCTCATGTCCGACGAGTCGGTGACCATCCCGCCCAACCTGGCTGCCGAGATGATGGCCTACGACCCCACCAGCGGGGAGCTGCGCACCCACTACGCCGGCTTCTTCGACCCCGGCTTCGGCTACGACCCCGCCGGCCGGTTCCAGGGCTCACGGGCCGCCCTGGAGGTCCGGGCCCACGACGTGCCCTTCATGATCGAGCACGGCCAACGAGTCTGCAAGCTCACCTTCGAGCGCATGCTGGAGGAGCCGGCGACCCTCTACGGCCGGGGTATCGGCTCCTCCTACCAGCAGCAGGAGGAAACGCTGGGCAAGCACTTCCTGCCGGCGGCCGGCGCGGTGGCGGGAGGGCCGTAGGGCGGCGGTCCTACGCGCCGTACTGCGTAAGCAGCAGTCCGACCAGGTCATCGGGCGGGAAGTCCATGACGACGGTCCCGAACTTCGACCCGGTTCCTTGGCTCTTCACGTAGTCGGCGACGTAGGGGTTCATGTCGCTGGCCCACGCGGCTGGTGATGCGTTCCCGGGAGCGCAGCTCACGAACGTCACGACCCACGTGGTGTCGGAAGCCGGCCTGGTGATCGCGCGATCGAGGCCTCTCTTGATGTTGGCTTCCTTGGCCGCAGATGTCGTATCCGTGTAGTTGTCTTCGACATAGAGGTACCCGGGGGAGTCAATTCCCCGATCCGCATCGGGCCAGCTCCATTCGATGCCGTAGCCGCTCCCCAGGGCGCCGTCACGGTTCACGATCACGATCCGTGACCTGGCGTCGGCCATGGTCGGCACACTTGTGCCGACATAGAACCTCGTCCCAAGGGGATCGTTACGGGCGACCAGGTCCTTGAACGCCTGCGCAAAACCGGCCTTCTCGGCATCGTCGGCCGAGTACTCCTGCTTGATCTGCATGATGACTGTCTCGGAGGGGTACTCCTGCAGAAAGCGCATGGCGTCCTGCAGGGGGAAGTCCTTCATGCCCGGGTTGTCGGGCGATATCCACGAGGCTCCGTCGAAGTAGACGTACTGCCAGTTGCCGCTGTGGTAGATCGTGAAGTTCCCGAGCTCGGTCGGAGGTGCGCCGGCGGGAGCCGAGGTGTTGATGAACCAGCGAAGCCGGATATCGACGAAACGGATCCCCATGCACAGCTGCTCATAGATCGTCTTGTCCTGGCACTTGTCGTAGTTGCCGGCATCCCGATTGAAGGTTGCACTGTCGTGCGTACCGGGGATGACGATGTCATAGAGCCCGGGGTTCCCGGGGATGTTGTACATCCAGCGGCAGCGGTCCGTCACCGAAGTCCTCCTTGTAGGTCCTCCGCAGTTGGGAGGGCAGCTGGCTGAACCGTCGTCAGCCGTCGGAGTGATCGACGAGCAGGCGGCGCTCGCGCCGGGCGCACCGTACCAGGTGACCGAGGCGCCGGCGTCCCCAGGAAGGTTCGCGGCGAAGGGGGTTGGCCCGCCGGCATCGCCGCCCGAGGCGTCGAGCGCCGGCGAGCCCGAGGCTCAGATGGCGATGTGGACGCCGAGGAGGACCAGCGGCCAGAGCAGGACGACCAGGATCGCCGACACGATGCCGGAGAGGTCGCCCAGGCTGCCGAGATAACCCCGGTTGGACGCCACGATCAGCCCGATGACGATCCAGATCACGAAACCCAGGGAGACCGGCCGGCGCAGCAACATGTCGCGCCTGTACCCGTTCCCCGAGTTTGCCAACCGGTCGGCTCGGGGATGGCGGTACCGTCCACGGCATGGCGCGCTTCAAGGTCGGACTGCACTTCTACCAGCAGCACACCACCATCGCCGACCTGCGGAAGCTGTGGCAGGACGCCGACCAGATGGGCGTCGACAGCATCTGGCCGTGGGACCACTTCTTCCCGATCTTCGGCGACCCGGGCGGGGCGTCGTTCGAGGGCTGGTCGCTGCTGGCGGCCATGGCCGTGGACACCGAGCACGCCATGCTCGGCCTGCTCGTCACCGGCAACCCCTACCGCAACCCCGACCTGCTGGCCGACATGGCCCGCACTGTGGACCATCTCAGCGGGGGCCGGGCCATCCTCGGCATCGGGTCGGGCTGGGCGGAGCGCGACTTCGCCGAGTACGGCTATCCCTACGGCACCGCGGCCAGCCGGCTGAAGGACCTGGAGGCGTCGCTGAAGCGGATCCGGGCCAGGCTCGACCGCCTCAGCCCGCCGCCCGTCGGCGACCTGCCCATCCTCATCGGCGGCGGGGGCGAGAAGGTCACGCTGCGCCTCGTCGCCCAGTACGCCCAGATGTGGAACACCTTTGGCCCGGTGCAGGCGTTCGCGGCGAAGAACAAGGTGCTCGACGAGTGGTGTGCCCGGGTCGGGCGCGACCCGGCCGAGATCGAGCGCACGGTCATGCTGTTCGATGGCCGGGAGGTGGCCAACGCCGACGCCTACGTGGCCGCCGGCGCCCAGCACCTCATCCTGGGCATGGGCCCGAGCGGCCATCGGAGCGGGATGGTGGGCCCCCCGTTCGACCTCGGGCCGCTTCGCGAGCTGCTCGACGCGTCGAAGGGGTAGGCCCGCTCAGTCCTTGCCCGAGCTGCCCCGGCCGCTGTTCCCGCCGCCCGCGTTGCCGTTCCCCCGGTTGGCGCCGGCGTTCGGTTCGGCGACCGTGGTCGACGTCGACGACGTGGTGGAGCGGGCGACGGTGGTGGAGGTGGTCGACGACGAGCTCGGTGACGTGCCATCACCCTTGCCGCAGTCGCTCCGGGCCACGACGGACACGGCCTTGCCGCCGGCGCCGGACTTGGCCACCTCGGACACGCAGGCGCCGTGGTTGTCGGGCTGGGTGACACCGGTGGACGCGTCGTCGCCGGTCCGGGCCGGGGTCGTCGTCGTCACCGGGGCTGACCTGACCGACGTCGGAGTGACCGGCGTCGAGGTCACGGTGGTCGACGTCGGTGCCTCGTGGGTCACCGTGACGACGCCGGACGGACTGTCGGGCAGTTCGAACGGCGTGGCCGCGCCGACGACCGCGGCGACGGCGTGCTGGGCCGGCTCAGGCAGCACGCCGGCGGCGCCGGCGGCGGTCACGCTGGCCGCGGCGACGCCCACCCCCAGGGCCAGCTTGGCGGCCAGGCTTCCGACGAAGGTGTTGACGAGCATCTTTCTTCTCCCGGGGGGCGAGGTGTTCGGGGCTGAGGCGCCCTGCCGCATCACCGTGACCAGGCCCGGGCGCGGCTCGGGCGCAGGCCCGCCGGCCATGGTCCGCAGGTCCTCGACGAACGCGGCCAGGGCCGGGTCGACGGGCAGCCAAGGGGAGCCGGGGTTGGAGGGCATCTCATCCATGTGAACGCCGTCGCGGCTCACAGGGGTACGCCCTGGAGCCGATCGGGTGCGACCTGGTCGAGCTGGCGGCGGAGGGCGGCCAGGCCCCGCCGTTGCAGCGCCTTCACCGCGCCGGGCGACTTCCCCAGCGCGGCGGCGATGTCGTCGACGGTGAGATCGGCGAGCATGCGCAGGAGCAGGACGTCGCGCTGGTCGGGCACCAGCCCGTCACAGAGCCGGCGCACCCGTTCGGTGGCCAGGCGCCGGGCGGCATCGTCCTCCACGTCGCCGCCGGCCCGGTCGGGCACGTCGGCATCGGCCTGGAGCGGCCGACGCCCCGCCCGGCGGCGCTCGTCGGTGAGGCGGTGGTGGGCGATGGTGAACACCCACGAGCGGAAGGCGGCCTCGCCGCCCGAGAAGCCGCCCAAGGCCGAGAAGGCCCGCTCGAAGACGTCGCTGGTGAGGTCGTCGGGCTCGGGCGCCCCCTGAGCCCGGAGGTAGCCCGCCACCGCCGGCGCCAGGGACCGGTACAGGCGCTCGTAGGCCCACTCGCCGCCGGCCTGGGCCGCCGTGAGCAGCGCGGTGAAAGGTTCGTCACGGCGGGGTTGGGGACGTCCTCGCACCTTGCGTGCTTCGGCGCGAACGGGCTGGCCCTGAAGGCGCCGTGGTAGTTTTCGACCCGGTCGGTGTCCCGACGCGCCCGGAGAACCACTGGATCGAATGCTGTCGAACCGACCCGCCCCCGCCCGCACTCTGCCCTCGGGGGGCCCATCGCCGGCCGGCCTCGGCCCGGTGTGGCCGGCCGTGGCCGCCTTCGCCGGCGTGGCGGCCGTGCTGTTCCTGGTCATGGGCGCGGTCGCACCCCACCTGCCACGGGCGTCGGGGCCGCACCTGGCCCCACCGTTCACCGGCCCGTCCTGGCTGGCGGGCTGGGCGCAGTGGGACTCAGGGTGGTACCACGAGATCGCGTCGAAGGGGTACTCCTACGTCGCCGGCCGCCAGTCCACCGTGGCCTTCTTCCCCGCCTACCCGCTGGTCATGCGGGCCGTCGCCCCGGTGGTGGGCGACGTCTATGTGGCCGGCGTGGTCGTCACCCTCCTGGCCGGCGCCGCCGCCGCCGCCCTGCTCTTCACCTGGCTGCGGTCCCGGCTGTCGGCGCCGGCGGCGTGGGCCGCGCTCGCCGCCTTCCTGCTGTTCCCGTACGCCTTCTTCCTCTACGGCGTGGTCTACGCCGACGCCCTCTTCATCGCCGCCCTGCTCGGCGCCTTCCTCCTGCTGGAGGACGACCGCCCGTTCCTCGCCGGCATGGCCGGCGCCGTCGCCACGGCCGCCCGGCCGGTCGGCATCGTGCTGGTGGTGGGCCTGGCCGTGCGGGCGCTGGAACGCCGGGGCGTGTTCGAGCGGTCGCCGGCGGGCGACCGCCGGGTCGATTGGCGCCGGGCCCGGTGGGCCGACGCCGGCGTCCTGGTCTCGGCGGCTGGGCTCGGCGCCTGGTGCGTCTACCTCTGGGCCCGTTTCGACGACCCGTTCGCCTTCGCCAGCGCCCAGGCGGCGTGGCACCAGGGGGCCGGGCCGGCGACGTGGCTCAAGTTCCAGTTCTTCCACGACATCGCCGACCTGCGCAGCCCCCGGGCGTGGGTGCTGTTCATGGCCCACCCGGTGCTGACCCTGGCCGCCGCCGCGTTGCTGCCCCGGGTGTTCCGGCGCTTTGGCGTCGGCTACGGCGTCTATGCCAGCCTTCTCATCGGGCTTTCCGCCCTTTCCACCAAGAACTTCTTCGGCATGGCCCGCTACCTCCTGGCCGCCTTCCCCGTTTTCGCAGTGCTGGGCGAGCTGTTGGTCGAACGCCCGGCCCTGCGCCGGGCGGCCCTGGGGGCCAGCGGGGTAAGCCTGGTCGTCCTCACCGCCATCTTCGGCACCGGCTACTACCTCTCATGACACGACACCCAAGGACGTCTGGTTGACCCCCAAGCTGCTGATCGTCAACGCCGATGACTACGGGCTGACCGAGGGCATCTCGCGGGGCATCCTCCATGGTCACCGCGAAGGCATCGTCACGAGCACGTCGGCCATCGCGTTGGGGCCGGCGTACCCCAAGGTGGCGGCGTGGTTGGCCGACGAGGACGACTTGGGCGTCGGCGTGCACCTGGCCGCGGTCGGGGAGGACCCGCCCCTGCTCAGCGCCCGCGAGATCCCGTCGCTGGTAGGCAAGCGGGGCCACCTGTGCGAGAGCTACAGCCAGTTCGTCGGCCGGGCCCTCCTCGGGCGCATCAACCCGGAGGAACTGCGGCTGGAGTTCACCGCGCAGCTCCAGCTCGTCCAGGAGCTCGGCGTGCCCATCACCCACCTCGACGCCCACCAGCACCTCCAGCTCTGGCCCTCGGTCTGCTCGGTCGTGATCGAGCTGGCCAAGCGTTTCGACATCCCCGCGGTGCGGGTCCCCCGGTTCCGGGCCCGGAACCCAGTGGCCCTCGGGGTGACCCTCCTCGGCGCCCGGCTGGCCCGCCAGGCCACCAAGGCCGGGCTGCGCCATCCCCTCGACGCGGTCGGCATCGAGTGCGCCGGCCACCTCGACGAGCGCCGGCTGCCCACGGTGCTCCACCGCCTGGCCAGCCACGGCCACGCCGCCGTCGAGCTGACCGTCCACCCGGGCGAGGGTGACGACATCGATCGCCGGCGCTACGAGTGGGGCTACCAGTGGGAGGACGAGCTGGCCGCCCTGGTCGGCCCCGTCGCCCGGCGCGCCGTCGTGGCGGCCGGCTTCAGCCTGGCCACCTACGCCGACCTGCCGCCGCTCCGGTGAGCTATGGGCGTTTCGCCCCGGGGAGCCCCCGCCGACGGGTGCTGGGGTTGTTCAGGGGGGCGCCGGCCATGGTGCGGGCCCACGTGGCCGTGCGCTGGGCGACGTGCCCGTTCCCCGCGGTCGCCGCCCAGTTGCCGGCGGCCGGGCGCATTCTCGAGGTGGGCTGCGGCCACGGCCTGCTGTCGCTGTACCTGGCCCTCACCGGCCCGGACCGGCGCCTCACCGGGATCGACGTCGACACGGACAAGCTGGGTGCGGCCCAGGCCGCCGCCGACCGGGCCGGGCTGGCCGCCACCTTCGAAACCGTCGTCGGGGCCTCCCTGCCCGCCGGCCCGTGGGACGGCATCGCCATCGTCGACGTGCTCTACCTGCTGTCCGCCGCCGACCAGGTCGCCCTGCTCCGCTCGTGCGCCGAGGCGCTGGCGCCCGGCGGGGTGCTGGCGGTGAAGGAGATGGCGCTCCTCCCTCGCTGGAAGGCGCGGTGGAACGTCCTCCAGGAGACCGCCGCCGTGAAGCTCCTCGGCATCACCGAGGGGGAGGAGCTGACCTTCCTGGCGCCGTCGGACATGGCCGCAGCCATGGAGGCGGGCGGGCTCAGCGTGCAGGACCGGCCCATTCACCGGGGCTACCCGCACCCCCACCACCTGCTGGTGGGCCAGAAGCCGTGAGGGGGCCTTCGGCGCTGGGCCGGGGGATCGTGATCGCCCCGGGCGCCGAGGCGCCGTCGGGCTGGGCCGGAACCGAGCGGCTTCGAGTCGACGATGTACGTGCTGCCAGCGCGTTGCACGACGCCTGGTCGGGGCGCCGGTCGGTGGTGGTCGAGCTCGGGATCGACGCCGGCGAGCTGAAGGCGCCCGAGACCGACGCCCGGGCGCCCTACCAGCTCGGGCCCGGTTTCGAGTTCGCCCGGGAGCGGCTGCACTTCCTCGTGTGGGCCAACACCTACGACGGGCGGGGCGCCGGCGAGCCGGTGTGGTGGCACGGTGTGCGGGCCGGGCGGCTGGGGGCCACCGTGGGCGGCCCGGCCGACGTGGTCCTGGCCGACGGCACGCCGGTGTGGTGCGACGGCGGTCCCCGCCAGTCGCTCGCCGGCGTCGACCATGCCCTTGTTCACCGCGACTCGATCGACGCCGGGCGGCTCACCGTCGCCCGCGTCGTCCCGCCGACGGCCGCCCTGGCCCCCGACCAGCTGGCCGCCGTGGCCCACGCCGGCGGCCCGGCCCGCATCATCGCCCCGGCCGGCTCGGGCAAGACCAGGGTGCTCACCGAGCGCCTCCGCCACCTGCTGGCCGACCGGGGCCACGAGCCCGAGCTGCTCACCGCCGTCGCCTACAACGTGAAAGCGGCCGAGGAGCTGCGGGGCCGCACACCAGGCCTGCGGCCGACGATCCGCACCCTCAACTCCCTGGGTTTGTTCATCTGCCAGATGGCCGGGCCGGTGGCAGTGATCGAGGAGCGCGAGGTCCGCAACATCGTCCAGTCGCTGGTCAAGATCCCCCGCAAGGCCAACGCCGACCCGGTGGCGCCCTACCTCGAAGCCCTCTCGGCCATCCGCCTCGGCCTGCTCGACCCGGTGGCGGCGGAGAACCGTTTCCCCGATGCCGCCGGCGTGGCCATGGCCTTCGACGCCTACCGCGCCGCGCTGGCGGCCCGAGGTGCCGTCGACTTCGACGAACAGATCTACCGGGCCGTCGAGCTGCTGCTCACCGATCCCGAGATCCGGGCCCGGGCCCGGGCCGGCGCCCGTACCCTGCTGGTCGACGAGTTCCAGGACCTCACGCCGGCCCACGTGCTCCTGCTCCGCCTGCTGGCCGGGCCGGCGGCGTCGGTGTTCGGCGTGGGCGACGACGACCAGGTCATCTACGGCTACGCCGGCGCCGACCCCGGGTTCCTCATCGACTTCGAGCGCTGGTTCCCCGGCGCCGCCACCTACGACCTGAAGGTCAACTACCGCTGCCCACCGGTGGTGGTCAGCGGCGTGCAGACGCTCCTGGGCTACAACCGCCGGCGCATCGTCAAGGAGATCTCGCCGGCGCCGGGCCGGGAGGGCGACCCCGCCGCCCTGATCGTGCAGCCGGTGCCCGTCGACGACCTCACCCGGGCGGCGCGCGACCGGGTGGTGGCCTGGCTCGACCACGACGTCGAGCCCACCGACATCGCCGTGCTGGCCCGGGTCAACGCCGTGCTCATGCCCATCCAGGTGCTCCTGGCCGCGTCGGGGATCGCCTGCAACCGGGCCGTCGGCCCCGAGCTGCTCGGCCGGACCGGCATCGCATCGGCCCTGGCCTACCTGCGGATGGGGCTGGCACCGGGCGACATCGCCCGGGAGGACGTGGCTGCGACCGTGCGCCGGCCGTCGCGCAAGATCGCCCGCAACGTGATGGAGATGATGGGCCGGCGGCCCCGCACCTCCATCGACGACCTGCACAGCCTCGGTGACTGGCTGTCCGGTGACGACGCCGAGCGGGTCCACACCTATGCCAACGACCTGGAGGTGGTGGTCGCTGCGGTCCGCCGGCCCGGCGCCACGACCGCCGGCGTGTTCGACGTCATCCGCCGCAAGGTCGGCCTCGACCGGGCCATGAACGCCCTCGACGCCTCCCGGGGCACGGCCGACCGGTCGGCCCACGGCGACGACCTGTGGGCCATGGAGCAGCTCGCCGCCCTCCACCCCGACCCGGCCGACTTCGAGCCCTGGCTGCGGGCGGCCCTCGTCGCCCGGCCCGACGGCGACGACCGCCCGTGCGTGCACCTGTCGACCGTGCACAAGGTGAAGGGCCGGGAATGGCCCAACGTGATCGTGTTCGGGGCCTCGGCCGACCTCTTCCCCCACCGCCTGGCCGACGACGTGGAGGAGGAGCGCCGGGTCTTCCACGTCGCCCTGACCCGGGCGGCCCGGACCGTGGTGGTCCTGGGCGACGAGGCCGCCCCGTCGCCTTTCCTGGCCGAACTGGCCGGCACGGCGCCGGCGGCTGCGGTGCGCGAGGCCCCGCCGGCCAAGCTCCGCGCCCGGACGGAGGTGCCGGCGGCAGGGGAGTCGCCGGCGTGGGACGCGCTGCGGGAGTGGCGCACCGGCATCGCCCGCCGCGACAAGGTGCCGCCCTACGTGGTCATGAGCGACGCCCACCTCAAGGGCATCGCCGAGCGCCGGCCCACCACCCTCGGCGAGCTGGCCGCCTGCCCCGGCATCGGCCCCCTCAAGCTCGAACGCTACGGCGACGACATCCTCGCCGTCCTCGAGGCCTCCCCCTCCCCCTCCTGAACCGGTGACGGATCCGGAGGCCCCTGCCGGCGCCGGCGTCACCAGTTCCTGCCGCCCCCCTCCGCAACTGGTGACGATCGAACACGTCCTGGCGTGTCCGATCGTCACCAGTTCAGGGGGAGAGGCGCTCGATCACCCAGCCGGCGCCGGCCCGCCGGTAGCGCAGGCGGTCATGGAGCCGGTCGTCGCGGTGGTGCCAGAACTCGACGGTCTCGGGCAGGACCCGGAACCCGCCCCAGAAGGGGGGCCGGGGCACGTCGCCGGGGAAGCGCTCGGTGGCCACGGCCAGCCGGCGCTCCAGCGTGGCCCGACCGTCGATCACCTCGCTCTGGCGCGACGCCCAGGCCCCGAGCTGGCTGCCCCGCGGCCGGCTGCGCCAGTAGTCGTCGGCCTCGCCGGCGTCGACCACCTCGACCGTGCCGGCGACGCGCACCTGGCGGTCGGGGGCCCAGAAGAACAGCAGGCTGGCCCGGGGGTTGGCCGTCAGGTCGCGGGCCTTGGCGCTCCCGTGGTTGGTGTAGAAGGCGAAGCCACGCTCGTCGGCCGCCTTGAGCAGGACCATCCGGACGGCCGGCTCACCTTCGGCCGATGCGGTGGCCACCGCTACCTCGGCCGGGCCGCCGGCCTCGGCGTGCCAGAGGTGGAACTGGCGGATCGGGTCGGGGTCGACGCTGCCTTCGGTGAGCGCTAGGTCCTCAGTGGGCATAGCCCGATCATGGCCGGTGGTAGGAACGCGCCCATGCGATTTGCCATCAAGACCTCGCCCCAGAACACGACCTGGCCCGACATGCTTGCCGTCTGGCAGGCCGCCGACGACATCGAGCTGTTCGAGTCGGGCTGGACCTTCGACCACTTCTACCCGATCTTCTCCGACCCCAACGGCCCGTGCCTGGAGGGCTGGACGACCCTTACCGCCCTGGCCCAGGCCACCCGCCGGCTGCGGGTCGGCGTGCTGGTCACCGGCAACGTGTACCGGCACCCCGCCGTCCTGGCCAACATGGCCGCCACCCTCGACGTCATCTCCGGCGGCCGGCTGGAGCTGGGGCTGGGCGCGGGTTGGAACGAGATGGAATGCGCGGCCTACGGGATCGAGTTGCCGCCGCTGGCCGAGCGCTTCGACCGGTTCGACGAGGCGTGCCAGGTCATCCTGGGCCTGCTGACCAACGAGCACACCGACTTCGCCGGCCGCCACTACCAGCTCACTGCGGCGCGCTGTGAGCCCAAGCCGGTCCAACGCCCCCACCCGCCGCTGTGCATCGGCGGCGGCGGCGAGCGCCGGACCCTCCGGGCCGTGGCCCGCTACGCCCAGCACTGGAACTTCCCCGGCGGCGGCGTGGAGGTCTTCGAGCAGAAGCGCAAGGTGCTCCAGGCCCACTGCGACGACATCGGCCGCGACATCGCCGAGATCACCACCTCCACCCACCTGCGTCTCCCACCGAACGGCGACCCGGCCCCGGTGGTCGACGACGCCGCCGCCCTGGCCGAGGCCGGCCTCGACCTGGGCATCGTGAACCTGCCGCCCCCGCACGACCCGCGGGTCCTCGAGCCCCTGGCGGAGGCCCTCAGGTCGCTGGCCTGAGCCCCTTCGATCTGGCTGCACTGACAGGTCTATTGACCCGTAGCTGCAGCCAGATCAGGGGGGGTTGCCGGGAAAGCACCGGGCCCCCCTGTAGAGGGGGGCCCGGGGTGCTGCGGCTGTCGTCGAGGAACGTGGGGGGGTTACTCGAGGGTGCAGCCGCAGGAGTTGATCTCCCGGGTGATGATGCCCCGCCCGGTGTCCATGTGGGTGGTGCAGGGCATGCAGGGGTCGAAGCTGCGGATGGCCCGCAGCACGTCGATGC
>JAHFUR010000015.1 GCA_023264995.1 Acidimicrobiia bacterium
GTCCCTGCTGGCCCGGCCGGGCCGGGGCCTCGAACCGGCCGCGGCAGGGGCTGCCGTCGCCGGCGGGCACCAGGCCGGCGAAGTGCAGGCCCTTGGCCGGCTGGTCCGGAGGGGCGGCGGTGGCGGGCCCGGCGGTGACGCCGACAGCCAGGGACGCGCAGAGGAGGGCGAGGGCAGCGACGACGGTGGGCGAGCGACGGGACGCGAACACCCACCCGTCTTCGGCCGGCTGTGCTCAGATCTTGACGGCCTTCCGCCGGCCGCAATCCGCCGGCGGCGAGGTCAGTCGACCTCGATGAAAATGCACTCCCCGGGGCACTCCTCGGCCGATTCGATGGTGCCGTCTTCCTGGCCTGCCGGCACCACGCCGAGGCCCTCGACGCCACCGGGGTCGCTGAACACCTTGCTGCCTTCTTTGACGTAGGCCAGGCCGTCGTCGAGCAGCGTGAACACCTCGGGGGCGATCTCCTCGCAGAGACCGTCGCCGGTGCACAGATCCTGGTCGATCCAGACCTTCATCGCCATGGGGAGCCTCTTCCTTCTCACTCGGGTGGGTGCCCTCTGTGGGGCTGCGGGACTAATTTACCCGGAATCGGCCAGGAAAACCAGTTCATCACCGGGTACCGTGGTTTCCGAGAGGCCCGGTGTACGGTGGTCTTCGATCGCGAGGGGTGACCCGAGGAGGTGAGTCCGACGTCCAGTTCGGAGTACGAACGTCGGCTGTCAGCCTACGAGCAGCAGGTCGAAGGCCTGCTCGAGCAGGTCAAGTCGTTGGAGGAGGAGGTCATCGGCCTCCGTCGCAAGCTGCAGGACGCCCCCAAGCGGGTGCGGACCCTGGAAGAGCGCCTCCTGGAGACCAAGGGCCAGCTGGCCCAGGCCACCTCGCAGAACGAGAAGCTCTCCTACACGTTGCGGGAGGCCCGCGACCACATCGCCGAGCTGCGCCGCGAGGTCGAGAAGCTGACCCAGCCCCCCTCCGCGTACGGCACCCTCCTCTCCCGCAACGACGACGGCACGGTCGACGTGTTCTCGGCCGGGCGGAAGATGCGCGTGGCACTGCACCCAGAGCTGGAGGACATCGAGCTCACGCGCGGCCAGGAGGTCGTGCTCAACGAGTCGCTCAACGTCGTCCTGGCCCGGGCGGCCGAGCTGTCCGGTGAGGTCACCACCCTCAAGGAGCTCCTGGAGGACGGCCGGCGGGCCATCGTGGTCGGCCGGGCCGACGAGGAACGCGTGGTCGAGCTGGCCGAGTCGCTGATGGGCGAGAAGCTGCGGGCCGGCGACAGCATCCTGATGGACTCCCGCACCGGGCTGCTCCTGGAGCGCCTGCCCCGCCCCGAGGTCGAGGAGCTGATCCTGGAGGAGGTGCCCGACGTCTCCTACGAGGACGTGGGCGGCCTCGACGACCAGATCGAGCAGATCACCGACGCCGTCGAGCTGCCCTTCCTGCACCGCGACCTCTTCACCGAGCACAAGCTGCCGGCGCCCAAGGGCATCCTGCTGTACGGGCCCCCGGGCTGCGGCAAGACCCTGATCGCCAAGGCGGTGGCCAACTCCCTGGCCCAGAAGGTCAGCGAGGTCACCGGCAACAAGGCGGCCCGCAGCTACTTCCTGAACATCAAGGGCCCGGAGCTGCTGAACAAGTACGTGGGCGAGACCGAGCGCCAGATCCGCCTCGTGTTCCAGCGGGCCCGGGAGAAGGCCGAGGAAGGCGTGCCCGTGATCGTCTTCTTCGACGAGATGGACTCGCTGTTCCGTACGCGCGGCACCGGGATCTCCTCCGACATGGAGGCCACGATCGTCCCCCAACTCCTCGCCGAGATCGACGGTGTCGAGACACTGAAGAACGTCATCGTGATCGGCGCCTCGAACCGTGAGGACCTCATCGACCCGGCCATCCTGCGTCCCGGCCGCCTCGACGTGAAGATCAAGATCGAGCGGCCGAACATGACCGCGGCCACCCAGATCTTCAGCCGGTACCTCACCTCCGACCTGCCGTTGGACGAGGGCGAGGTGGCCAGCCTGGGCGGCGGCGACCGCGACAAGGCGGTCAAGGTGATGATCGAGCGCACCGTCGCCGAGATGTACAAGGACGACGACGACAACCGCTTCCTGGAGGTCACCTACCAGAACGGCGACAAGGAGATCCTGTACTACAAGGACTTCTCTTCGGGCGCCATGATCGAGAACATCGTGCGCCGGGCCAAGAAGCTGGCCATCAAGCGGGTCATCGCCGGCGAGAGCCGGGGTATCCGCACCTCCGACCTGCTCGAGTCCATCAAGCAGGAGTACAAGGAGCACGAGGACTTGCCCAACACCACCAACCCCGACGACTGGGCCAAGATCTCGGGCAAGAAGGGCGAGCGGATCGTCTACGTCCGCACGCTCATGTCCAAGGGCAAGGAAGCCACCGGGGGACGGGCCATCGAGCGTGTCGGCACCGGCCAGTACTTGTAGGGGCCGCGCCCCGGCCAGAGGGTAGGGTCCCGCGATGGCGATCAGGAAGGTCTGCGGGATCGAGACCGAGTACGGGATCATCCTGCGGGGGGCCGAGTCCAACCCCATCACCGTCTCGTCGCTGCTGATCAACGCCTACGTGTCTGCTCTGCGCCAGCAGTCGGCCACGAGCGGCAAGGTGGGGTGGGACTTCGAGGACGAGTCCCCGGGCCGGGATGCCCGGGGGTTCGCCCGGGAAGGGGCAATGGCCCCGGAGATCGAGACCCATCTCGTCAATGCGGTATTGACGAACGGTGCCCGGTACTACGTCGACCACGCCCACCCGGAGTACTCCTCGCCCGAGTGCTCCGACGCCATGGAGGCCGTCCTCTGGGACAAGGCCGGCGAGCGGATCCTGGCCCGCTCGATCGAAGCTGCGGCGGAGATGCTCCCTTCGGGCCAGGAGATCGTGGTCTACAAGAACAACTCGGACCGCAAGGGCAATTCCTACGGCTGCCACGAGAACTACCTACTCGACCGGGCCGTGCCCTTCGCTCGGCTGGCCGCCCAGGTCACCCCCCACTTCGTCTCCCGCCTGATCTACACCGGCGCCGGCAAGGTCGGCAGCGAGGTCGCCGGCCTGGGCCCCGACCGGGTGCCGTTCCAGCTCACCCAGCGGGCGGAGTTCTTCGAGGAGGAAGTCGGCCTCGAGACCACGCTCAAGCGGCCCCTGGTCAACACTCGCGACGAGCCCCACTCCGACTCCCAGAAGTACCGTCGGCTGCACGTCATTGTGGGCGACGCCAACCTGGCCGAAGTGTCCACGTTCCTCAAGGTCGGCGTCACCGCCCTCGTCCTGGCCATGATCGAGGACGACGAGCTGGCCGGGCTGGATCTCTCCCTGGCCGCTCCCGTCCAGGCCCACCGCACCGTGTCCTACGACCTCACGCTGGCCGTGCCCCTCGAACTGGCCGACGGCCGGCGCATGACCGCCCTGGAGATGCAGTGGGAGCTGCTCGACCGAGGTCGCAAATACGCCGAGAGCCGCGGGCTCGAGGCCGTCGGCGAGGAGGTCGGTCACGACCTGCTGGCCCGCTGGGAGGCCGTCCTTCACGCCCTGGAGACCGACTTCATGAGCCTGGCCGGCCAGCTCGACTGGGTGGCCAAGTACCAGATGGTCTCCGGGTACCGCGACCGGCACGGGTTGGGCTGGGGCGACCACAAGCTGGCCGCCCTCGACCTCCAGTACCACGACGTGCGGCCCGGGCGGTCCCTCTACGAGAAGTGCGGGCTGGAGCGCCTCCTGGCCGAGGACGCCGTGTCCGCGGCGGTCACCAACCCGCCTACTACCACCCGCGCCTACTTCCGGGGCCGCTGCCTGCAGAAGTGGGCCGGCTCGATCGCCGCCGCCAACTGGGACTCCCTGGTCTTCGACCTCGGCTCCGACCCGCTCCGGCGAGTCCCGATGATGGAACCGCTCAAAGGAACAGCGGCACATGTCGATAGGTTGTTACACGAGTGTGAGACCCCAGCCCAGCTTCTCGAGGCGCTGGGGTCAACGTAGGAGGAAGCCAGTCCATGGCAGAACGTGAACAGAAGAGGAAGCAGTCGACGGCTCGCAGCGACGAGGTGGTCGAGGCCGTTCCCACCACGACCAAGCAGGGCGACAAATTGAAGGCCGAGCTCGACGAGCTTTTGGACGAAATCGACGAAGTGCTCGAGGACAACGCCGAGGAGTTCGTTCGCTCTTATGTCCAAAAGGGCGGTCAATAGACCTTCGGCACACATGCAAAATGGTCTTGGGTAGAGAGCGCCCGTTCGCGCATCAAGCGGGTGGCGGATGACGTGCGCGGCGCAGATCGAGCAGGCTCGCCGCCGGGCCACCGCCCAGGTAGCCGGCGAGCGTCCACTAGCCTCGCTCGGCGATGAGCCTCCCGATGTTCGCACCCGGCCAGGATCCCGGGCCCAGCTTCTCCGAGCTGTTGCGCCGGACGAACGGCGACCAGCCCCTGCTCCGGAACACGGGGGCGGTGGAGATCACCCACGGCACCACGATCGTGGCCCTGCGCTACGCCGAGGGCG
Organism: Acidimicrobiia bacterium; assembly: GCA_023264995.1. Classification (GTDB taxonomy): domain Bacteria; phylum Actinomycetota; class Acidimicrobiia; order Acidimicrobiales; family AC-14; genus CADCTB01. The sequence goes on from JAHFUR010000015.1 coordinate 4,519, forward strand.
TGGTCATGGCGGGCGACCGTCGGGCCACCGAGGGCTACAGCATCGCTTCCCGGGCCATTGACAAGGTGTTCCCGGCCGACGGCCACTCGGGCGTCGCCATTGCCGGTGCCGCCGGGCCAGCGGTCGAGATGGTCCGCCTCTTCCAGACCGAGCTCGAGCACTACGAGAAGGTCGAGGGCATGGCCCTCAGCCTGGAAGGCAAGGCCAACCAGCTCGGCGGGATGATCCGTCGCAACCTGCCCATGGCCATGGAGGGCCTGGCCGTGGTGCCGATCTACGCCGGCTACGACCTGCGCCGGCGCATCGGCCGCATCTTCAAGTACGACCTCACCGGCGGGCGCTACGAGGAGGGCGACTTCCACGCCACCGGCTCCGGCGGCCGGGACGCCCGGACCACCATCAAGCTCGGCTACCGCGACGGCCTCGACCGGGCCGCCGCCATCCAGCTGGCGGTCGAGGGCCTCTACCAGGCGGCCGACGAGGACTCGGCCACCGGCGGCCCCGACGTGGTCCGGGGCATCTACCCGACCGTGGCCACCATCACCGTCGCCGGCTTCGAGCGGGTGGAGGACACCGAGGTGGCCCAGCGTTTTGGCGAGCTCCTCCAGCGAAAGACCGCCGAAGGGCACCCTCGATGAGCAAAGGCGCAACCCGATGAGCATGCCGTTCTACGTCGCGCCCGAGCAGGTCATGAAGGACCGGGCCGACTACGCCCGGAAGGGCATCGCCCGGGGTCGCAGCCTGGTGGCGCTCAGCTACGACGAGGGCATCCTGATCTGCGCTGAGAACCCGTCGCGCACCCTCCACAAGGTGGCCGAGATCTACGACCGGATCGGCTTCGCCGGCGTGGGTAAGTTCAGCGAGTTCGACTCGCTGCGAACTCAGGGCATCCGCCTGGCCGACCTCAAGGGGTACACGTACTCCCGGGAGGACGTCGACGCCCGCTCCCTGGCCAACGCCTACGCCCAGCTCCTGGGCAACGTGTTCACTCACGAGATGAAGCCCATGGAGGTCGAGATCCTCGTGGCCGAGGTCGGGGTCGACAAGGACGCCGACCAGCTCTTCCGTATCTCCTACGAGGGCACGATCGTCGACGAGGACGGCTCCACTGTGCTGGGGGGCGACGCCGACACGGTCAACGAGCGCCTCAAGGCCAACCTCACCGGTACCCTCGACATGGGGGCCGCCCTCCGGGCCGCGGTGAGCGCACTAGCCGGCCCTGAGCGGGTGCTCGAGGCGAGCAACCTCGAAGTGGCCGTGCTGTGCCGCACCAGCGCCCGCCGGGCCTTCCGCCGGGTGCCGGTGGCCGAGCTCACGACGCTGCTGGTCGCTCCCGCGTAAGCCCTCAGAGGCCCGTGACCGTCGGCGGGGATGGCCCAGACATCCTCGACGGTGAGCGGGGTGCCGATCGGGAGGGCCATCAGAAGGTCCGCGACAAGATCACGGCGGCCAAGCCGAGAATGGCGCCGACGACCAGCCACAGGGCCTTCGGCGCCCAGAGGTCGCCGGCCTCCTCGGGCTCGTCGAACGCCGATTCCACCTCGTCGACCATGAGGATCTCCTGGGCTTCGGCCAGGTCGTCGCTGTCGACGAAGACATGCACGTCACCGACCGGGTACAAGCCGTCGACATTGCCCCGCAGGTCGGTGACGATGCCTTCGGAACCGAGCCGGGCGGCGATGACGCGGGCATGGAACGAGGTGCCCACCGTGGCCAAACGCACCATGCGCGTCTGTTGCATCGCCTCCAACGGTAGCTTGGCCCTTATGGAGCGGCGCATCTTCGGGCTCGAGAACGAGTACGGCGTCACCTGCACTCTCCGCGGCCAGCGCCGGCTCAGCCCCGACGAGGTTGCCCGCTACCTGTTCCGGCGGGTCGTGTCGTGGGGCCGGAGCAGCAACGTGTTCCTCGAGAACGGGGCGCGGCTCTACCTCGATGTCGGCAGCCACCCGGAGTACGCCACCCCCGAGTGCGACTCGATCGAGGACCTCGTGGCCCACGACAAGGCCGGGGAGCGCATCCTCGAAAGCCTCCTGGCCAGCGCCGAGCAGCGGCTGCGGGAGGAAGGCATCCGGGGGATCGTCTACCTCTTCAAGAACAACACGGACTCGGCCGGCAACTCCTACGGCTGCCACGAGAACTACCTGACCAGCCGGCGCGACGACTTCGGCCATTACGCCGAGGTCCTCATCCCCTTCTTTGTGAGCCGGCAGATCTTCGCCGGCGCCGGCAAGGTGTTGAACACGGCCCGGGGGGCCACGTACTGCCTGAGCCAACGGGCCGAGCACATCTGGGAGGGCGTGTCCTCGGCCACGACCCGGAGCCGGCCCATCATCAACACCCGCGACGAGCCCCATGCCGATGCCGAGCGGTTCCGGCGCCTGCACGTGATCGTCGGCGACTCCAACATGAGCGAGTACGCCACGTTCATCAAGATGGGGACGACGAGCATCCTGCTGCGCATGCTCGAAGACCCGGGCGTCGTCCTGCGGGACATGACGCTCGACAACCCCATCCGGGCCATCCGGGAGATCAGCCACGACATCACCTGCACCCGCAAGGTGCGGTTGGAGAACGGGCGGGAGCTCTCGGCCCTCGAGATCCAGGGCGAGTACCTCAGCCGGGCCCTGCGCTACGCCGAGACCCGGGGCCTGAGCCCCATCGAGGAGCAGGCCCTCAAGATGTGGGAGCACTGCCTCACCAAGATCCAGGTCGACCCCCTGAGCCTCGACCGGGAGTGCGACTGGGTCATCAAGTACAAGATGATCGAGGCCTATCGCGAGCGCCACGGGCTCAGCCTCACCAGCCCCAAGGTCGCCCTCCTCGACCTGCAGTACCACGACGTCAACCGCAAGCGCGGCCTGTACTACCTCCTCCAGGACCGCGGCATGGTCGAGCGGATCGTCACCGACGAGGCCATCGACACCGCGGTGACCACCCCGCCCCAGACCACCCGGGCCCGGCTGCGGGGCGAGTTCATCCGCAAGGCCAAGGAGCGCAAGCGGGATTACACCGTCGACTGGGTCCACCTGAAGCTCAACGACCAGGCCCAGCGCACGGTCCTGTGCAAGGACCCCTTCAAGTCTCGCGACGAGCGCGTGGAGAAGCTCATCGCTTCTTTGTGACCTCAGCTACCGCGACGGTGGCCCAGGTCACAAAGATGGGGCCATGCCGAGCTTCGCCACCGCCGCCGTGACCGCCATCACCTCCGAGCGCGAGGGGCTGCAGCGGGTCGACCTCGACAACGGCCGGCGGGCCTACGTGCTGACCCAGCTCATCGGGCCGGTGGCCGCCGGCGACCGGGTCGTCGTCAACACCACCGCGGTCGACCTCGACCTGGGGACGGGTGGCTGGGACGTGGTGCACTGGAACCTGTCCCGTGAGGCCTGGTCGGCACCAGGCGGGGGCCACGTCATGAAGCTGCGGTACACCAGCCTCCAGGTCGACACCGGCGTATCGGTCGATGCCGGCGGCGACCTCGGTGGACGGCCGGTCGTGGCGTGCGACGTGCACAGCCAGCTCGCGCCCGTGGCGCTGGCCTTTGCGGATGCCGCGCCCGGCCGGCGTCTGTCGTATGTGATGACCGATTCGGCGGCGCTGCCCATGGCCCTGTCCGAGCTGGTCGCCGACCTGGTGGACCGGGGCGTGCTGGCAGAGACCATCACCTGCGGGCAGGCGTTCGGCGGGCGGAGGGAGGCGGTGAACCTGCACTCGGCGCTGGTCCTGGCCGAGGGCGACGCCATCGTCGTCGCCCCTGGCCCCGGGGTCGTCGGCACCGGGACGAGGCTGGGGTTCAGCGGGATCGAGGTGGCGGCGGTGATCGATGCCGTCGCCGCCCTCGGCGGGCGGCCGATCGTGGCCGTGCGCTGGTCGGGCGCCGACGCCCGCCCCCGCCACCAGGGCCAGAGCCATCACACCACCACGGCGCTCGAACTGGCGTCGCACGCCGCCCTCACGCCGGCGCCGGCCGAGGCATGGCCCGGGCCCGACGCCGGCGGCGTCACCGTGATGGGCCGCACCCAGGCCATGGACCCAGAGTTCTTCCGGTACGCCGCCGCGGCCGGGCTGGCCGCGGCTCAGCTGGTCGTGGGCGCCAGGTGAGGGAGGGCCCCGGCTCGGGGGCGCCGGCGAGCGGGTCAGTCGCCGTGACGAGGGCGGACGCAGTAGGAGCACACCGCGTCGCCGGCCATGGCGTGGGACACCCGGCTCACCTCGACCTCCGGCCCCAAGGCCCGCCGTAGCAACGACAGCTCCAGCTCGCAGACGGCCGGGTGGTGCTCGGCCACGCGGTGGATGGCGCAGTTGTTCTCGGTGAGGACGTAGCTCCCGTCGTCCTCGGGGGCCCACTCGGCCTGGTACCCGGCCTGGTCGCGCAACCGGGCCACTTCGGCCACCTGGTCGCCGAGACTGTCGCAGGTGGCCACCACGGCCTGGTACTGGGCGACCTGGGTGTCGTTGCGCCGGGCCAGGGCACCGGCGGCCTCGTCCGGTGACAGTTCGTCGAGCAGGTCGAGGAGGAGGCTGTCGTAGCGGCGGGGGAACAGCTCCCGGCCCGAGGTACTGAGGCGCCAACCCGCCGGCGGGCGCCCCGCGCCGGCGTGGGGGCACTCCGACTGCTCGACCAGGCCCTCGGCGGCGAGGGCGGCCAGGTGCCGGCGGACGCCCATCCCGGAGATGGCCATGTCACGCGCCAGCTCCGTCACAGTCACGCCCGGCCGCCTTCGGAGCAGGAGGAGGAGCCGGTGCCGGGAGCTCACCAACCCGAAGGTTACCGGAGGATGAAGATTGCCGGCGCACGACCGTCCTCCGGTGGCCGGGCCGGCCCCTAGCATCGGGCGGGTGCACCGGCTCGAGCGCCTGATCAACCTCGTGGCCGCCCTCCTCCACGCCGAGCGGCCGCTGACTGCCGACGAGCTCCGTCACCGCCTCCCCGGCTACGCCGCCGACCACGCCACGTTCCGGCGGGCCTTCGAGCGCGACAAGGAGGCGCTGCGCGACCTCGGCATCCCCGTGGTGGTGGAGCCCGTGGACGACGCCGCCCAGCCGAGTGCCATGGGGTACCGGATCCCGAAGGAGGCCTACTACCTCAAGGATCCCGGCCTGGCCCCCGACGAGCTGGCCGCCCTCCACCTGGCCGCCTCGGCGGTCCGCCTGGAAGGGGCGAGCGGCGTGGAGGCGCTGTGGAAGCTGGGCGGGGAGCTGGCCGAAGAAGGGCCGAGCGGCCCCTTGAGCGGCTTCTCGAGCCCGAGCACCCTCGCCGGCCCCGCGGGCACCGCGATGGCCGCCCTGCCGGGGACGGCCAACTTGGCGCCAGTGTTCGCCGCCATCTCCGCCCGCCGGCGCATCGGCTTCACCTACCGGGGCCGGGCCCGGCGGGTCGACCCTTGGCGGCTGTCGTTCCGCAACGGCCACTGGTACCTGGCCGGCTTCGACCACGACGCCGGCGAGGAGCGCATGTTCCGCCTCGACCGGGTGGAGTCCGAGGTGCTGGCCACCGGCGACGACGCCGCCTTCGAGCGGCCGCCTCACGCCGGCACGCAACCGCCGCCCTGGGAGCTCGGCGCCGACGAAGCGCTCACGGCCAGGCTCCGGGTCGACGCCGGCCAGGCGGCGTGGGCCGCGGGCCACGTCGGCCCCGAGGCCGTCGAGTCGTGGGACGAGGACGGCTCGGTGGTCCTGGCCGTCCGGGTGACCAACCGGGATGCGTTCCGGTCGTTCGTGCTGGGCTTCCTCGACCACGCCGAGGTGCTGTCGCCCGCGGTGCTGCGGGGCGAGATGGTCGAGTGGCTGGAAGCGTTGGCGGAGGCCCCATGCCTAAGGTGAGCGCCGACGAGCGCCTCCAGCGCCTGCTGGCGCTGATCCCGTGGGTCGCGTCGCGTGACGGGCCCCGGGTCGACGACGTGTGTGCCCGCTTCGGGTGCACCCAGGCCGAGCTGGTGGCTGAGCTGGAGCTGCTCTTCTTGTGTGGGCTCCACCCCTATACGCCCGACGTGCTCATCGACGTCGACATCGCCGACGGGCGGGTGTGGATCCGCTACGCCGAGTACTTCGAACGGCCCCTGCGGCTGACGCCGGCCGAAGGCCTGGCCCTCCTCGCCGCCGGGCGCACCGTGCTGGCCGGGTCGGGCGCCGACGAGGGTGGCCCGCTCGACCGCGGCCTGCACAAGCTGGCCGCGGCCATGGGCGTCGACGCCGGCGAAGCGGTGGAGATCGAGCTGGGCGCCGTCGCCGACGACCTTCTCCGGACGCTGCGGGCCGCCATCGGCGCATCCCGGCAGGTCGAGATCGACTACTACTCCTTCGGCCGCGACGAGCGGGCGTCGCGGGTCATCGACCCGTACGCGGTGTTCTCCGCCGGCGGGCAGTGGTACGTCTCCGGCTGGTGCCACCGGGCTGACGACGAGCGGCTGTTCCGGGTCGACCGGATCGCCACCGCCGCCTTGCTCGATAGCGGCTTCGACCCCCCGGCCCGGCCGCCCGAGCTGGCGTCGTACCGCCCCGGCGCTGACGACCCCAGGGTGACGCTCGACCTGGAGGCCTCGGCCCGCTGGGTGGCCGAGCAGTACCCGGTCGAGACGGTCGCCGAGCTCGAGAGCGGGGGCCTCCGGGTGACCCTCGTGGCCAGCCAGGCGGCATGGCTCGAACGGCTGCTGCTGCGCCTCGGTCCCCGGGCGAGCGTCGTGGGCGGGGACGCCGGCGTCACGTCATCCGCGGCTCGCCGACTCTTGGCCCGGTACCAGGGGTAGCCTCGGGGCAGATGTCGATCGAAGACGACCCCGTCCTGTCCGAGGCCGGCCGCCTCCCGGAAATGGGTGGGCCGCCGGTGGAAGTCGAAGCCAAGCCCTCGACGTTCCGCAACGTCGTCGAGTGGGCCGTGATCGCCGGCGGCGCGCTCCTGGTGGCCTTCGTCATCAAGACGTTCCTGCTGCAGGCCTTCTACATCCCCTCGCTGTCGATGGCGCCGACGCTCAAGATCAACGACCGTGTCCTGGTCAACAAGCTCAGCTACGACCTCCACGACGTCCACCGCGGCGACGTGGTGGTCTTCGAGAGCCCGCCGAATGACGGTGCGGCCACGAAGGACCTGATCAAGCGGGTCATCGGCCTGCCCGGAGAGACCGTGGAAGCTCGTGACGGGCACGTCCTGATCAACGGGCAGGTGCTTAACGAGCCCTGGTTGGAACGCGGTGTGGAGACCCGAGGCGCGATCTGCCAATCCGACACGCTTCCCGGGTGTGTGGGCCAGGACAAGCTGGTCGTACCCGCGGACCGCTACTTCGTGCTCGGCGACAACCGGGGCAACTCACGGGACAGCCGCTTCATCGGGGCCATCTCTGGGTCCTTGATCATCGGCCGGGCATTCGTCCGGGTCTGGCCGGTGACGGCCATCAGCCTGCTCTAGGCCAGCGGCCTAGCCGGCGGGCGCGAACATCCCTTCGAGGCGCTCGGCCAGCCGCCCGATGGCCTGGACCGCCTCGCAGTCGGGGGCGCTGTCGAGGACACAGCGCGACGCCCGGTCGGCGGCGGGGACCGAGGGGTCCTCGGGGATGGCCACGAGGAGCTCGCAGCCGCGCTCGGCGGCGAACGCCTCCATCCGTTCGACGTCGGCCGGCCCGGTGGCCCGGTTGCCGATGAACGCGACGCGGGGGATCCCCAGCTCAAGGGCCAGCTTGTGGGTGCGGTCGGCGGTCATCATCACCTTCGCCGTCGGTTGGACGACGACGAGGAGGATGTCGACGTAGCGCAGAGTGCCGCCGGCCCAGGAGAGGTGCTCGAGGCCGGCCTCCATGTCGGCGACGACGAACGTGCCCGGAAGGTCCTTCTCTATCCGTTCGATGAAGTCACGCACGGTGACATGGGCGGTACCCGTTCAGCCGGAGCCGGCCTTCTCGGCCATCGCCCCCAGCAGGATGGTGATGCCGTCGGGGCCGGGTGTGCCGTACTGCTCCAGGAGCTGGGTGGGCGACAGCCCCTCCGGCACCCGCCGGCGGGGGCCGGACTGGTCGAGGAACGGGCGCAGCTTGGCCGCACCCTCCTCGCCCAGGCCGATGTTGGCGCCCAGGTTCGGGTCTGAGTCACAGTCGATGGCGATCACCCGGTGGCCCCGACGGGCCAGGGTGCGGGACAACACGGCGGAGGTGGTGGTCTTGCCCACCCCGCCCTTGCCGGAGATGCCGAGGCGCATGGGCCGAGGCTAGCGACAATCGTGGCTACTGGCGCGGCCTTGGCGCCGGCGGTTCGGGCAGAGGCGGTTACGGCAGCAGGCGGCGGATGGGGTCGACGGCCGGCATCTATGGGTGGAGCTGGGTCGACCGTTGCCGCTGCCTGCGCCGGCGGTTACGGCAGCAGGCGGCGGATGGGGTCGACCCAGGTGTCGGTGTTGGTGGGGTCGAGGGCGATGTCGGCGCCCAGCGGCACCTGGGCGTCCGAGGTGACGGCTGCGACGGGCAGGAACCGGCCGCACGCCACGGCCCGGAGCTCCATGACGAACTCCTTCCCCGTCGGCCCGCTGGCGTCGATCAGCACGACCGTCGGGATGATCCCGCCGCACATCTCGGGGGTGATGCTGTCGAAGTCGCGGGTAATGAACCGGCAGTCGGGGAGGTTGCCTTCGAGGGCACGGGTGCGGTCCTCGTCGACACCGATGGTGAGGACGATCGATGGGGGCAGGCCGGCGTTGCGCCGGGCCCCTCCCATCTCGGCGGTGTAGTCGGGCTCCTTGAAGGGCTCGTCGGTGGCGTAGTCGCCGAGGAAGGCGTCAGCCCCGGCTCGGGCGCTGATGGCCGCCTCCGCCGTCTTCGCGTCCGCGGCCCACACCTCCCACTGGACGATGCCCAGGGCGATCTCGGTGTAGGTGATGGCGTAGAGCAGCGGCGGGTTGGTGGCCACCGGCTGCATGCCCGAGACCGAGAGCTCCAGGGTCACCTGGTCGACGATGTCGGTGTCCCGGGGTGGGGCGTCCCGCCGGACGGAGAACACGTCCGGGGACACCCGGAAGCAGATTTGCCACCACCCGTCGAGGAACAGGCAGTCGCCTTCCAGGTGAGTGCTCGGGCCGAACGCAGTGCGGGCGCCGTCGTGCAGAAACGCGGCGATTACCTCGCGGTCTTCCATGGGTTGCAGAGTACCGGCGCCGGCTACCGTTCGGGCATCGACGAGGCGTTCTGCTACATCACCACCACCGGCCGGCGGACGGGCCGGGCGCATCGCATCGAGATCTGGTTCGCCGCCGCCCCGGGCACCCGCACGATCTACGTCCTCGCCGGCGGCCGGGAGCGGGCCGACTTCGTCCGCAATGCCATGGCCGACCCCCGGGTGACGGTGCGCATCGGCGCGACCGAAAGCGACGCCACGGCCCGGGTGGTCGCGCCGGGTACTGCCGAGGACGCCCTGGCCCGGCGCCTCCTTCTGGCCAAGTACGCCCAGCCGGGTGGCACCGACGATCTGAGCGGCTGGGGCGCCACCGCCCTGCCGGTGGCGTTCGACCTCGATTTCTGATGGGTACGCCCGCGGCGGGGTGACGGGAGGTACACCGTAGGGTGACGTATGGCTCGTCCCGCCGGCGCAACGTCGGAGGGTGACGGTGGCAGCGCATCGGCTGGGCGAGCTGGGCCGCGCTTCGCTGGTCCGGCCGCCGGGCCGCCCCGCCGGCGACGGGACCGGTCTCATGAAGCGCCTGCTCGTCGCTGCCGCGCTCCTGTTCACCGCGTGCGCCGGCCCTCGCAACAGCCTGAACACGCCGGCCAGCACCTGCTTCCGGGGCCTGCCCGCCGCCGCAGCGGCCGTCGGTGGCAAGGCCGAGCTGGTGGGGGTGCGCCGGGTGCCGACCCATGACCTCGTCGACAAGGTCCTCCAGGCCGGGCGAGTCCCGCCCGGCGAGGTCTGCCTCGTCGCCTACCGAGGCCCCTTCGCCGGTGGCGAGGTGGCCGGCGCTGACCCCGCGGGGCCGGGCACCTACGCCGTCGTCGCCCTCGACGACCGGGGCTCGCGTGTCCTGGCCACGTTCGTGCTCGACCAGTTGCCCGTCCGGTTCCGCCACAAGATCTGACTGGGGGCCATCACCTCAGGCGGCTGGGACCATCACCGCCATGATGACGTGGAGGCCGAAGCCGGGGAGGTCGAACTCGTCGCTCACCACCTCGAGGCCGGCCCGCTTGTAGAACCCGACGGCGGCGAGGCGGGCGTTGCACCACAGCTCGCCCCCACCCATGGCCCCGACATGGCCGACGCAGGCGGCGAGGAGGGCAGCGCCGAAGCCGGTGCCCCGGACGTCGGCGTCGGTTGCCATGCCCCGGAGGCGCCATCCGGGGCCACCGTCACGGCCTTCCCGGTACAGCGAGGCGATGCCCACCAGGCGGTCGCCGGCGAAGGCGCCGAAGTGGACAGAGCCGGCGGCGAGGTCGCCGGCGTAGGCGGTCTTGTCGTACCCCTCGCCGGGCCGGAGGACCCGGTGGCGGAGGGGACGGACCTCCTCGGCGGTAACGGGGCGGATCAGGGCAGGGTCGGCATCCACGCCGGCCGGGAGGCCTCATAGGCCACGATCTCGTCCTCGTTGCGCAGGCTCAGCCCGATGTCGTCGAGGCCTTCGAGGAACCGCCACTGGGTGAAGTCGTCGAGCGGGAAGGTGGCGGACACGCCGGCGCCACCCACCGTGCGGGCCGCGACGTCGATGGTGATCACCACCGACGGGTCGGCCTCGACCGCGGCCAGTAGCGCATCGCCCACCTCGGCCGGGACCTGGACGGGCACCATGCCGGCCTTGGTGCAGTTGGTCCGGAAGATGTCGGCGAAGCTCGGGGAGACCACGGCGGCGAAGCCGTAGTCCAGCAGGGCCCACACCGCGTGCTCGCGCGACGAGCCGGTACCGAAATTCGGCCCGGTCACCAGTACGGCGGCGCCGGCGAACCGCGGCTGGTTCAGGACGAACTCGGGGTCGGCCCGCCACTCGGAGAAGAGGCCCTGCCCGAAGCCGGTGCGCTCCACCCGCTTGAGCCATTTGGCCGGGATGATCTGGTCGGTGTCGACGTCGGACCGGCGCAGGGGCACGGCGGTACCGGTGACGGTGCGGACAGGCTCCATGGCTACAGATCCTCCGGGGTGGCGAAGTGGCCGGCGACGGCGGTGGCGGCGGCGACGGCGGGGGAGACCAGATGGGTGCGCCCGCCCGGGCCCTGGCGACCCTCGAAGTTGCGGTTCGAGGTGGACGCGCACCGCTCCTGGGGGCTGAGCTGGTCGGGGTTCATGCCCAGGCACATGGAGCAGCCCGCCGCCCTCCACTCGAAGCCGGCGGCGGTGAAGATGCGGTCGAGGCCCTCGGCCTCAGCCTCGGCCTTCACCCGCATTGAGCCGGGCACGACCATGGCCCGCATCCCGGCCGCCACGTGCCGGCCGTCGACCACGGCGGCGGCCGCCCGGAGGTCGGCGAGCCGCGAGTTGGTGCAGGAGCCGATGAACACCGTGTCGACACGGATCTCGCGTACCGGTGTGCCGGCGGCCAGGCCCATGTAGGTCAGGGCCCGGCGGGCCGACTCGGCCTGGCCGGCGTCGGTGAGGATGTCCGGGTCGGGCACGACCCCGTCGATGGCGACGACCTGCGAGGGGTTTGTACCCCAGGTGACATGGGGCCGGAGCGCGGTGGCGTCGATCACGACCTCCTTGTCGAACACCGCGCCCTCGTCGGTGGCCAGGCTGCGCCAGTGCTCCACGGCGGCGCCCCAGTCGACGTCGGACGGGGCATGCGGCCGGCCGGCGAGCCACGCGAAGGTCGTCTCGTCGGGGGCCACCAGGCCGGCCCGGGCCCCGGCCTCGATCGACATGTTGCAGATCGTCATGCGGCCTTCCATCGACAGTGACCGGACGGTCGAGCCCCGGTACTCGATGACATGGCCGGCGCCGCCGCCGGTGCCGATGCGCCCGATGAGGGCCAGGATGACGTCCTTGGCGGTGACGCCAGCCGGCAGGTCGCCCTCGATGGTGACGGCCATGTTGGCCGGCCGGTGCTGGGGGAGGGTCTGGGTGGCCAGGACGTGCTCGACCTCGCTGCTGCCGATGCCGAAGGCCAGGGCGCCGAAGGCCCCGTGGGTGGACGTGTGGCTGTCACCACAGACGATGGTCATGCCCGGCTGGGTGAGGCCCTGCTCGGGGCCGATCACGTGGACGATCCCTTGGTTGGCGTGGCCCATGGGGTAAAGGGTGATGCCGAACTCGGCGCAGTTGGTGGCCAGCGCGGCGATCTGCTTGGCCGAGATGGGATCGGCCAGGGGCAGGTCGAGGCCGATGGTGGGGGTGTTGTGGTCCATGGTGGCGACGGTGAGGTCGGGCCGGCGCACGCCTCGCCCGGCCAGCCGGAGGCCGTCGAAGGCCTGGGGTGTGGTGACCTCGTGGATCAGGTGCAGGTCGATGTAGAGCAGGTCGGGCTGACCCTCGGCGTGGTGCACGACGTGGCTGTCCCACACCTTGTTGGCCATCGTCCGCGGTGGCCATCCCACATTGTGAGAAGATAATCTCTCCATATGGACACTGTAAGCGGGATCGGGGTGCTCGACAAGGCAATATCGGTCCTGGACGCCGTCGAGGCCGGCCCGCAGACGCTGGCCGCGCTGGTCGACGCCACCGGGCTGTCGCGTGCAACGGCCCACCGGCTGGCGTCGGCCCTGGTCGTGCACGGGCTGCTGGGGCGCGACGGCGCCGGGCGGTTCGTGATCGGTCCCCGCCTTACCGGCCTCGAGTTGGCCGCCCTGGCCCGGCCGGCGCTGGCCGCCCTGCGCGACGCCACGGGGGAGAGCACTCAGCTCTACGTGCGCCGGGGAGACCGGCGGCTGTGCGTGGCGTCGCTGGAGTCGCCCCACGGCCTCCGCACGATCGTGCCGGTGGGTATGTCGCTGCCCCTCGACGCCGGGTCGGCCGGCAAGGTCCTGCTGGGCGGTCCGGACGTGGTTGACCGGGGCTGGGCCGAGAGCGTCGAGGAGCGGGAGCGGGGGGTGGCGTCGGTGAGCGCCCCGGTGCTCGACCGAGCCGGGCAGGTGGTTGCTGCGGTATCGGTCTCGGGGCCGATCGAGCGCACGTCGCGCGCGCCCGGCCGGCGCTATGCCAACGCCGTGCTCGACGCGGCGGCGACGGTGGCCGCCGCCCTGTAGACCGGCTCAACGCCGACCACCGTCAGCACCGTCGGGTTAGCGACAGGCGTCGTCGGGCTGTGACCCGTCGTTCTGGACGCCGTCGTAGAGCATGGCCCACGGGGTGGGGTTCAGGTGCTTGGGGTCGTCGGTCTCGTCCTTGGTGACGAGGACGACGTAGAGCGACGCCGGCCTCGGAGGCGGCCCCGCGGTGGTCGGGCCGTAGTCGCGGGTGACCTCGGCGAAGATGCAGATCTGGCTCACCGTGATGAGGCGGGAGACGGTCGTGACCCGGTTGCCCGGCGGGTCCTTGTACCCCACGAGCCCGTTGGCCAGGTCGGCGCGGAAGGCATCGACCTGGCTGAGCAGCTCGGGGCCGGTGTAGATGGCGCGCAGCCGGTCGGTCACCTCGGCCGTGATGCGCCGGTCGCGGACGAGGGCGCGCTCAAGGTCGCCCATGACCCCGTCGAGGCCGGCGAGGATGCGGTTGATGGTGGCGGCCTGCTCGCCGCCCACCGTCGGGGTGGGGACGGTGGCCGTGGCCGGGCCCTCGGCGGAGCGGACGGCCGAGCAGGCCGGCACGATGAGGAGCAGGACGAGCACGAGGACAGCGGTCAGCCTTCGCATCATCTCATGCTATCTCATATGTTCAGGCTACGCTTCGATCTCCACGATCTCGACCTTCAGCATCCCGCCCGGCGCCTGGTAGGAGACCACGTCGCCCTTGCGGTGGCCGAGGAGGGCCTGGCCCAGCGGCGACGCCGGCGAGACCACGGCGACGTCGGATCGGCGCTCCTCGATGGAGCCGACCAGGTACCGGTCGGCATCGTCGTCGCCCTCGTAGCGCAGGGCGACGACGCTGCCCGCGGCCACCGTGTCGGACGATGCGTTGCCGTCGACGATCACCGCGTGGTCCACCAGTGACTGGAGCTGGCGGATCCGGGCCTCCATCCGGCCCTGGTCGTCACGGGCGGCGTGGTAGTCGGCGTTCTCCTTGAGGTCGCCGAGCTCGCGCGCCGTCTCGATGGTCTGGGCGATGTCGACGCGCCCACGCGTGGTCAGGTCCTCCAGCTCGGCCTGGAGCCGCTCGTAGGCTTCTCGCGAAAGGTGGGTCTCTGACATGGGCCGAAGGCTACCCCTCTCGGCCTTGACGCAGACCGGAACGCAATTGCGCCGGGCGGGGGAGCGGGGCACACTTGCAGGAGGCATGTCCCCCCGTTCGATTTCCGTACTGCACTGAGCCCACGCCGTTGAGGCGTGTGCTCCTGACCGCCCACCTGGGCGGTCTTTCTATTTCCGGTCGAGGTCTGAGAGGCACTGCAACGTGGGTTACAAGGTCGGCGTCATCGGAGGCGACGGGATCGGTCCAGAGGTCGTGGCCGAGGCCCTCAAGGTCGTGCGCGCCGTCGGTGTCGACCTCGACACGGTCGACTTCGACCTGGGCGGGGCCCGGTACCTCCGCGACGGCGAGGTGCTCTCCGACGCCGTTCTCGATGAGCTCCGCGGCCTCGACGCCATCCTCCTCGGCGCCGTCGGCGACCCCCGGGTGGCCCCGGGCCTGATCGAGCGGGGCCTCCTCCTACGCATGCGCTTCGCCCTCGACCTGTACGTGAACCTGCGACCGTTCGGAGCGTTCTCGGTGGTCCGGGAGAACACCGAAGGGTCCTACGCCGGCGAGGGCGGCTTCCTGCGCAAGGGGACGCCGGCGGAGGTGGCCACCCAGGGGTCGGTGAACACGCGCATGGGCGTCGAGCGGTGCGTGCGCTTCGCCTTCGACCTGGCCCGGGCCCGGCCCCGCCGCCACCTCACCCTGGTGCACAAGACCAACGTGCTGACCTTCGCCGGCGACCTCTGGCAGCGCACCTTCGACGAGGTGGCGGCCGAATACCCCGAGGTGGCCACCGCCTACTGCCACGTCGACGCGGCCTGCATCCATCTCGTGGAGGGCCCGGCCCGGTTCGACGTCATCGTCACCGACAACCTCTTTGGCGACATCCTCACCGACCTGGCCGGCGCGGTCAGCGGGGGCATCGGCCTGGCCGCCTCGGCCAACCTGAACCCCGAGCGCACCGGCCCGTCGCTGTTCGAGCCGGTCCACGGCTCGGCACCCGACATCGTCGGCACCGGCCGGGCCAACCCCCTCGCCGCCATCCGATCGGCGGCCATGATGCTGGAGTTCCTGGGTGAGGCCGATGCCGCGGCCCGGGTGGAAGGAGCCTGCGCGGCGGTCAGCGGCCGGGCCGGTACAACTGTTGAGCTCGGCGACGCCGTCGCAGAAAGGGTCTAGGGCGACATGCCACTGCAAAAGGTCGACAAGATTTGGATGGACGGGCAGCTCGTTGCATGGGACGACGCCAAAGTTCACATCCTCACCCACACGATGCACTACGGCAGCGGGGTCTTCGAGGGCATCCGCGCCTACGCCACCGCTCAGGGGCCGGCCGTCTTCCGCCTGACCGACCACATCAACCGCCTGTTCAACAGCGCCAAGGTGTACCTGATCGACATCCCCTACACGCCTGACGAGCTGGTCGACGCGGTGAAGGAGACGGTGCGGGTCAACGGCCTCGACTCCTGCTACATCCGGCCGCTGGTGTACCTGGGCTACGGCGAGATGGGCCTCAACCCGCTCCCGTGCCCGGTCAACGTGTCGATCGCCGTCTGGCCATGGGGCTCCTACCTGGGCGACGAGGGGGTCAAGCACGGGGTGCGCCTGAAGATCTCCACCTGGCAGCGGCACGACCCCAACGCGGTGCCGGTGGCGGCCAAGGGCGTGGGGATGTACGTCAACTCCTCCATGGCCAAGGTCGAGGCCCTGAAGGCCGGGTACGACGAGGCCATCCTGCTGTCGCCCCAGGGCTATGTGAGCGAGTGCACCGGCGAGAACCTGTTCATCGTCAAGCACGGCCGCCTGCTCACCCCGCCGGTGTCGGCCGGCGCCCTCGAGGGCATCACCCAGCACTCGGTCATGACGATCGCCCGCGACCTCGGCTACGAGGTGGCCGAGTGCAACCTGCTGCGCACGGATCTCTACCTGGCCGAGGAAGCCTTCCTCACCGGCACGGCCGCCGAGGTCGTGCCCATCCGCTCGGTCGACGACCGGGTGATCGGTGAGCCCGGCCCGTTGACCAAGGCCATCCAACAGACCTACTTCGCGACTGTGAGGGGCGAGGTCGACCAGTACAAGGACTGGCTCGACTATGTCGCCGGCTGAACCGGCGGGCCTGTCAGACTCACGTCGATGAGGAGGAGCTCCAATGGCCGCGCCTGAGTACGTTCCCGTCGCCCAAGGCGACCGCCCGCGCCAGGCGCTCGGCACACCCGGTCACGGCGGCTGGACCGCCACCCGTCCCGGCGACCTCGCCGGTCGCCAACCCAGCGGGCGGCTGTTCGGCCACCAGGGCCCCGACCAGGGCTATGCGCTCACGCTGGCCGAGCGGTTCCACGGCCGCCTGGTGCTGGCCGCCGGCGACGACGCCCACGACGTCGAGGCCGGGTGCCTCGGGGTGGCCACGGCCCGGGCGTCGCTATTCGGCCGGGCACCTGTGGTCCACGACCTGGAGCTGGCGTACGGGCTCTGGGGCTTCCTCGACCCGGCGCCGGCCGATCTGGTGGCCTTCCGCACCCCTTTGTTCGCCGGCGCCTCGCACGCCTACTGGGACCAGCGGGCCATCGTCGGCCTGGTGCCCGAGGCCACGCTGCGGCTCACGCCGGCGGAGGTCCGCCGGCGGGTGGGGGAGTGGCGGTCGCTGCTGTCCGTGTGATCAGAGTGGCCTGACGGGCGCCGTCGCCCCAGGAGTGGTCAATTCGCGGTCAACTACGACCGCGGATTGACCACACCCGGAGACAGTGTCAGTACGCCTTGGCCACCGTGGCGATGAGGCCCGGCTCGGCCGACGAGCTGGGGATGGTGCCGTCGGCCCGTTGCAGGCAGCGGACAGTGAGGGCGTCGCCGGCCAGCGCCACCTCGGAGTCGCGGACGGAGTCCCACGAGACGCGGGCGAACCCCCGCTGGGCTGCGTCACGCACCTCGGCCAGGCCGCCGGCATCGATGGTGTTGGCCTCCCGTCGGTTGAGGGCCTGCCGGTAGAGCGACGCTTGGATCTCGCCGAGCAGGCCGGCGACCCGGGCGCCCAGGCCGTCCACCGACACGGTGGTCTTGTCGCCGGCGGCGTCGCGCCGCACGAGCGTGACCGTGCCGGCGGCCAGGTCGCGGGGGCCGACCTCGATGCGGACGGGGACGCCCTTGAGCTCCCACTCCACCGCCCGCCGGCCGAACCCGGTGTCGAGGCGGTCGTCGAGCTGGACGCGCACGCCGGCGCCCCGCAGCTCGGCGACCATCGCCGCGGCCCGTTCGCCGGCGCCGTCCTCGTCGCGCACGAGGAGCACCACGGCCTGGACGGGTGCAAGGGCAGGGGGGACGCGCAGGCCGGCGTCGTCGCCGTGGCCCATGATCAGGGCGCCGACCAGGCGGGTCGACACGCCCCACGACGTCTGCCAGGCGTGCTCGGTGGTGCCCGTCGAGGACTGGAAGGTGATGTCGAAGGCCTTGGCGAAGTTCTGGCCCAGCTCGTGGCTGGTGCCCATCTGTAGCGCCTTCCCATCGCCCATCATGCCTTCGAGGGTGTAGGTGGCATCGGCGCCGGCGAAACGCTCGCGCTCGGTCTTGCGGCCCACCAGCACGGGCAGGGCCATGACCTCGCGGGCGAAGTCCTCGTAGACCTCGTGGAGGATGCGCAGCGCGTAGGCGCGGGCGTCGTCCTGGGTGGCGTGGGCGGTGTGGCCTTCCTGCCAGAGGAACTCGGTGGTGCGCAGGAAGACGCGGGGCCGCAGCTCCCAGCGGACGACGTTGGCCCACTGGTTGATGAGAAGGGGCAGGTCGCGGTGGCTCTGGACCCATTTGGAGAAGAACGAGTTGATGATCGTCTCGCTGGTGGGGCGGACGACGACGGGCTCTTCCAGCTCCTTGCCGCCGGCGTGGGTGACGACGGCCAGCTCGGGGCTGAAGCCCTCGACGTGCTCGGCTTCCTTGCGCAGGTAGGACTCGGGGATGAACAGAGGGAAGTAGGCGTTTTGCGCGCCCGCGTCCTTGATCCGCCGGTCGAGCTCGGCCTGCATCCGCTCCCAGATGGCGTACCCGTAGGGCCGGATCACCATGGTGCCGCGGACCGGGCCGTTGTCGGCCAGCTCCGCCTTGGCCACCACGTCCTGGTACCACTTGGGAAAGTCGTCGGACTTCGAGGTCAATACCGCTTTGGCCATGGGACGCCGAGGCTACCGTGGCGGAGGTGACTGTCCGGGTCCGTTTCTCACCTGCGCCGACCGGGTTCCTCCATGTCGGCGGGGCTCGGACCGCGTTGTTCAACTGGCTGTACGCCCGCCATGTGGGGGGTACGTTCATCCTGCGCATCGAGGACACCGATGCCGCCATGTCGCGCGACGACCTCGTCGACGGGATCCTGCGCACACTGCGTTGGCTCGGGATCGACTGGGACGAAGGCCCGTTCCGCCAGTCGCAGCGAGCCGACGCCTACCGACGGGCCGCCGACCATCTGCGGGACACCGGCCACGCCTACTACTGCGACTGCACCCGCGACCAGGTACTGGCCCGCACCAAGGGCGAGAGCGGGTACGACGGGTGGTGCCGCGACCGGGGGCTGAGCGCCGGCGTCCTGCGGTTCCGCTCGCCGCGTGATGGCCAGACCGTGGTCCGCGACCTGATCCGAGGCGACGTCACCTTCGACCATGTCACGCTCGAGGACTTCGTGGTCCGCCGCACGGATGGCTCAGCCGTCTTCCTCCTGGCCAACGCGGTCGACGACGTCGACATGGCCGTGACCCACGTGATCCGGGGCGAGGATCTCCTCCCGTCCACCCCGAAGGTCCTGCTCCTGCGGGCCGCCCTGGGTGACACCGCCGTGCCGGTCTTCGCCCACCTTCCCCTGATCGTGAACGAGAAGCGCCAGAAGCTTTCAAAGCGGCGCGACGACGTGGCGGTTGAGGAGTTCCGGGAACGGGGCTACCTCCCCGAGGCCATGCGGAACTACCTGGCCCTGCTGGGCTGGTCGCCGGCCAACGACCAGGAGATCCTGCCGATCGAGGACATGGTCGCCCAGTTCGACATCGGCGCCGTGAAAGCGTCCCCAGCCTTCTTCGACGTGAAGAAGCTCGATGCCGTCAACGCCGAGTACATCCGGGCCCTCCCGGTGGCGACGTTTGTCAGGGAGTCGCTCCCGTGGCTGGAGACCGACCCGCCCTGGCCCCCGGAGCGGTTCGACCTGGCCCGTTTCGAGGCCGTCGCCCCGATGGTCCAAGAGCGGGCTCGCACCCTGGCCGAGGTGCCGGGCCTGGTGGACTTCCTGTTCCTCGAGGAGCCGGAGATCGACGAGGCCGCGTGGGACAAGGCCGTCGTCCGAGCGCCCGGCGCCGCCGCGCTGCTCGACGATGCCATCAAGCTCTACCGGGACTGCCACTGGGACACCGGGGAGCTGCACCGGGTCACGGCGACAATGGCGGAGCGCCACGGCGTGAAGCTGGCCAAGGCCCAGGCGCCGGTCCGGGTGGCGGTCACCGGGCGGTCGGTGGGCCCGCCGCTGTTCGAATCGTTGCAAGTACTGGGCCGGCGGCGCACGCTGGAACGGTTGGAGCGAGCAAAGGACCGCCTGTCGTCGTCGTGAGGCTGGCCCTGAAGGTCGCGGCCGGCCTCGTCCTGGCGGCCCTCGTGTACCTGGGTGTGACGTTCGCCCAGGTGTGGCGGGCGGCGCACCACGACGAGGCCCGGCCCGCCGAGGCCATCGTCGTCTTCGGGACGGCGCAGTACAACGGGGTGCCGTCGCCGGTGCTGGCCGCCCGCCTCGACCACGCCATCGACCTGTACCGCCGACGGCTGGCCCCGGTGATCGTCGTGACCGGCGGGAACCAACCGGGGGACCGCTACACGGAAGCCACGGCGTCGGCCAACTACCTGATCCAGCGGGGGGTGCCCGACAAGGACGTGCTCCGGGAGGTCTCGGGCACGTCGTCGTGGCAATCGCTGGCCGCGGCGGCCAACTTCCTCGACGACCGTTCCATCACTGACGTACTGCTCGTCTCCGACCCGTTCCACTCCCTGCGCATCCGGGCCATGGCCGCCGAGCTGGGCCTCGACGGTCATTCCTCGCCGACGAGGACCAGTCCCATCCGCGGGATGACCGAAGCCCGCTACATGGCCCGGGAAACCGTCGCCGTTGCCGTCGGCCGGGTGATCGGGTTCCGGAGGCAGGCCAGCATCGAAAACGTGGTGAAGGCCCGGACCTGAGCTTCGCGGGGACGCGCTAGGCTGACCAGGCCTTTCGGGGGTGGTGTAATCGGTAACACAGCAGGTTCTGGTCCTGTCGTTGGGGGTTCGAGTCCTCCCCCCCGAGCTAGTAGGGTGGCGCTCCGGTCACGGCCCCATCGTCTAGTGGCCTAGGACACCACCCTCTCAAGGTGGCGACACGGGTTCGAATCCCGTTGGGGCTGCAAGACAACAGCGCTGCTTTCATGGGGATCCTCCGCCACACGCGGGCGCTTCGGGGTGCACGCCAGGTGGTGACGTCGAACTCATGTGGCCGGCGGGCGTTCCGCGCACTCGGGGCGTCGAGCGGCAGGCACCCGAGCCGTCGTTCCGTCGCGAGGCGGCGGCCGACGGGCCAGGGCAGATCACGTCAATCCATCACTCGCGGGGCCGGTACCGCAGGGCGACCGCCCCCGACTGGAACTCATGGCGGTCCACCAGCTCGAGCTGGACGCGCTCGCGCAGACCGGCGAGCAACGTCGGCCCGTGCCCGGCGAGGACCGGCTGCACGACGAACTCGTACTCGTCGATCAGCCCCAGAGCTGCCAACGCGAGGGGGAGGGTCACGCCACCCACGGACAGGCCCTCGCCTGGCTCTTGCTTGAGCCGCTGCACCGCTTGCCCCACGTCGCCTCGCACCAGTTCGGCATTCCAATCGACTCCGCTCAGCGTGCTCGACACCACGTACTTCTTCGCTCGGTCGATGGCCTCGGCGAACGGGATCTCCCACTCGTTCATCCATTCGGGCCACGTGCCCGTGGCCGGCTGCCGCCACGCCGACTCCATCATCTCGTAGGTCACCCGGCCGAACAGCAGGGCATCGGCTCGTTCCATCCGGGCGGTCCAGTAGCGCATCGACTCCTCGTCCGGGGGGAGCCCTGCCTCGTGGTGGCAGCACCCGTCGAGCGTGACGTTGATCGAGTATCGAAGTGGTCTCATCTCGGTGGTCTTCCCTGGTGCGCCGCGCGTCCACCGGAGCGTACTCAGACGACGGCCGGCGCCAGCCGTCGTCGGCGCCCCCGATCGCACCTACCCAACGCCGTCGTGGTACCCGCTGGGGCGGCCAGGACGGGCCGGTTGCGTCGATCAGTGGGGCGCGCCCGCCTGAAGCGCCTCGAGGTTCTGGCCGACGACGGCCATCGTCTGCTGGAGCTCCACCGAGGGGCTGAACTCGATGATCTCGCTGCCGGCGAACAGCAGCGGAAGGTGGTCGGGCGCGCCGTAGTAGGCATCGCCGGCCTCGAAGGTCTCCTCGAAGTCGGCGTAGCGGAAGACGATCTTGCCCTTCACGACGATGCCCCAGTGCGGGCACTGGCAGCGGTCCGAGGGCAGGCCCTCGAAGAGCGGGGCGGGGTCGAAATCGGCCCGGTGGGTCTCGTAGGCGACGGTATAGCCGTCGAGCTCCACGTAGCGACCCTCGATCACATCCTCGTCAAGCATGACGGGTGCGTCCAACTTTGTCGTGCGCGGCATCTGTGCCTCCTTGTGTGTGTACACGTGAGGCGCGAGATCGGTCCTCGCAGTGCGAGACAGCCGAGGGCATCCCCCGTCCGGGCCGGTAGGGGCCGGCCCCGAGAACCGGCCCGGCGGGGATGCCGCAGTCCCGTGCGGGTGGGCTACTTGCCCAGGACGTTGATGGCTTGGGCCCAGAGCACGAACTTGTTGGTGGCCAGGTCGCGGATGGTGTCGATGCCGAAGGCGGCCTTCAGGTGCTCGGCATCACCGTCGGACACGCCTTGCAGCGCGGCGACGGGGGCGTTGGCGAGCTCACTGAACTCCATGCCCTCGTAAGCCTTGTCCAAGAACTTTGCGATGTCTGCCATGGCTCCTCCTCTGGTCGGTCGCGCCGCCGCGCCACGGTAGCCCTGCCGTCCCGGCCGCGCGTCATGATGGCGTCATGGTCGACGTGCTCCTGCTCGATCTCGGCGGCACCCTGGTCGACGGTGCCAGGCCCTTCGCCCACGTCGACGAGGCCCTCGTCGCGCTGCGGAAGTTCACCGGCACATCGGGGCGCGCCCTGCAGCTGGCGGTGGTCTCCGACTTCCCCCCCGCCGACCCGCCCACCCCGGCCGGGCAGAAGGCTCGGTTCGCCGAGTACCTGAGCCTCCTCGGGGGGTTCGGGCTCCGCCGCCACTTCCAGCCCGCCGGCCGCCGCGTCACCCTGTCGACCCAGGTGGGGGTGAACAAGCCGGACCGGCGCGTCTACGAGCTGGCGCTCGAGCGGCTCAACGTCGGCGCGACCTTCGGCGACTGCCTCTCAGTCACCGAGGATGCCGGCCACGTGGCCGCATGCCGGGCGCTCGGCATGTCGGCCTTGCGCTTCGGTGGCGACTTCACCGACTGGTCCGAGGTGCCGCTCATGGTGCGCCACCTCGTCGACCCGGCCAACGGGCCCAATTCCACGGTGGCCCTCCGGCTCTGGCTGGCGGCCCACCATGGCCGGGCCCTCGCCGGCCTGGTCGGCGCCCCGACGAGCAGCGGGGCGCGCCTCCGGCTCCGTCCTCCGGGGCCGCTCGGCGCCCGGGTGGCCTTCGGCCCCGATGGGCGGGTCGTCGACCTCACGTGGGACGGCGCCGGGTAGGCGTCAGCCGTTGAGGACGAACGTGAACGCGGCGTTCTTCCCGTCGACCGCGTCGGCGATGGTGACCTCGCACTCCTTGCGGTAGATGCCGTCCGAAGCGTTCCGGGGCTCGCCCGGGAAGTAGAGCTGCGTGGTCAGGATCTTCCCACCGGGGGCCTGCACCTTGACGTGGATGTGGCGGGTCCGTCCCGGGTAAAGGCCGGGGATGACCGTCTCGATGTGGTAGCGGCCCTGGGCGTCGGTGAACTGGTGACCGCGGAACCCGAAGCCGGAGTTGTCGTAGTTGCCGCCCGTGTCGGCCTGCCAGACGTCGACGAGCGCCTTGGCCACCGGCCGGCATGAGGTGGTCACCACGGTGCCGGTGAGGAGCAGCTTGGTACCGGCCGCTCCGCCTCGGATGTCGGTGCGCTCCGGCGAGTTGGGCTTGAAGTACGGGCCCTCGGTCTGTTCCGGCGTGACGTCGTCGTCGTCGACGCACGCCGGCGTGGCCGCCAGGGTCGTGGCCGCTGCCGCCGGCGCCGACGTGGCGGTTGTGGCGGCCGCCGGCGCCGTCGTCGCCGTCGCCCTGGCGGTCGTCGATGGCGACGTCGTTGGCGCGGCGGCCTGGGCTGCCGCGCCGGTGGTGTCGGCGCTGCGGTTGCGGCCGCATGCGGCCAGGAGGGCGGCCGCCGCCGCGCCCAGCCCGGTGAGGACGACCCGGCGGCGGGAGAGCTCGAGGTGGTCGGTGCTGTCGGTCATGGTGAAGATCCTCGCCGCTCAGACTGGGAGGTACCTGGGAGCCTGCTGGTGATGTGGTGGGCCTGCGGCCGTACCGCGACGGCGTTACCGTGGCACGCAATGACGGCGAACTCCTGGCTGGCGCGACGGGTCTTCCACTGGGCCCACCAGGGGGGCGCACGCGAGGGGCCGTCGAACACCCTGTGCGCCATGCGCCGGGGCCTGGCCGCCGGCGCCCACGGGTTGGAGCTCGACGTGCACCGGACGAGGGACGGCCACCTCGTGGTCGCCCACGACGACGATGTGCAGCGCATGACCGGGTCCTCCGGGCGTATTGCCACCAGCACGCTGGAACAGCTCCGCATGCTCGACGCCGCCCATCAGTGGGCGCCCGGGGAGGTGACCCTGGCCTCGGGCCCCGACGACGCCTACCCGTTGCGCCACCAGGGCCCGGGGCCGGTCGATCCCGAGCTGCGCATCCCGACGCTCCAGGAGGTGTTCGACGCCTTTCCCGGGGTCCCCCTGAACCTCGAGATCAAGCGGTGGCGGGCCGCGTTGCCGCTGGCCAAGGTGGTCAAAGGACTGGCCCGTGACGACGTCATCGTGGTCTCGATCCGGCCCTGGGCACTGTGGCTGTTCCGCCGCCGGGCCGGCGCCGCCCCCTTCGCCCCCAGCCCCATAGGGCTGGTGCTGATCTGGCTGGCGTCGCGCGCCGGGCTCTCCCTCCCGAACCGGGGGGCGGTGGCCATCCAGGTGCCGCTGGAGCTGATGGGCCGCAAGGTCACCGACCGGAGGCTGGTCAAGGCGGCGCGCCGGGCAGGTCTGGCAGTGCACGTCTGGACCCTCGACGAGCCGGCCCTGGTCCGCCGGGCGCTCGATCTCGATGTCGACGGGATCATGACCGACCGCCCGTCGGTGGTGGCCGCCGTGCTGGCCGAGCGCGGCGTTGCCTGGCGGTAGGTCGCCTCAGCCCAGGGCGAAGATGGCGCCGACGTTCGGCAGGGCCCGGTAGCGGGCTTCGTCGAAGGGCGGCGCAGCCAGCGCCGGGCCTCGGGCCGGCGGCGGGGGGACGCGGTTGGCGGCGGCGATCTCGGCCATGGCCGACGGGGCCAGCCCGAGCTGGCGGCCCGTGAGCTGGGCGCTCTCGGCCCCGCAGATCACGCCCTCACCCTGGTTGTGGATGTTGGCGCCGTAGGCGTAGGCCGCGGCCTCGTCGGTGGTGATCGAGGTCGACCGGGCGCAGGCGCCGGCCAGGAAGACGGCATCGAGCTGGGGCCCGGTCGGCAGGGCGTCGAAGGGCGCGGTCAGGGAAAAGGGCTTGGCGGCGACGCGGATCACGGTGACGGCATGGTCGACGTTGACCGGCCGGGTCGAGGCGAACGAGCGGCCCTCCTCCGGGCGTCCGGCCCAGCGGGGGAGCGGCGCCCCGTCGGGCACGATCACGACGTAGCGCTGGGGGTAGTTCCGCGGCCGCACGTGGTAGGTGAGCGTCGTCGCCTCCCCCTGTACCTCGAGGCCGACCTCCTGGCGCAGCCCTTCGAAGTAACGGAGCGCGGCGGTGGCCGCCCTCTGGTCGACACGGAGGCCGTCGACGAACGACAGCACGTGGGTCAGGTGCTCCCCCGTGTCGAGGAGGTAGGACGTCTTCAGACCGTCGACCGGCAGCTCGGGGTACTGCGAGTTGACCAGCACCGCCGCCGGGTCCTCGGCCGTCGTCACCGGGTCAAAGCCCTTGCTGCCCACCGACGCTCCGCCACAGGCGCCGGCGGCGAGGGCCATCACCACCAA
The DNA here is from genome assembly GCA_023264995.1 of Acidimicrobiia bacterium. Taxonomy (GTDB): domain Bacteria; phylum Actinomycetota; class Acidimicrobiia; order Acidimicrobiales; family AC-14; genus CADCTB01. The sequence continues at coordinate 30,035 of JAHFUR010000015.1, forward strand.
CGCCGCCCGCCCGGCCCGCACCATCAGTTCCCCGTCGCCGAGAAGTGCTGGTAGTCGGAGTCGGCCCAGACGCCGCCCCACGACCAGCCGGCGGCGGCGAAGGCGGCAACCAGCTCGCCGCCCCGCACGGCCATGCCCGGCCGGACGTTCGACCGGTCCGTGTACGCGGCGCCGGCCGGCGGCAGGACCGCGCCGTCGAGGAGGTATGGGTTCTCCACCGGGTTGACGTCGATGGCCAAGCCGTAGGCGTGGGCCGACCAGTGCGGGGGCCCGGTTGTCACCGCATTACGGCAGTTGAAGCCGGCGGTGTTGTCGGCGGCGATCGAGGCGTCATCGCTGCCGCCGTAGGCGTCGATCGGCTCCATCCGCCTGATGGGGAAGCGCCTCTCGTAGAGGCGGCGGAAGACGCCGATGATGGCATCGGCGTGGGCCGCGTTCACCACGAGGGCGCCGGAGTGGGCTCGGTCGTCGAACCCCCAGTAGCTCAGCTCCAGGCGACGCAGGTCGGATGGCGCCACCGGGCAGCCGGCGCGCCACGACGAGGGCAGGTCGGCGGCGGTGACCCGGACGGCCGTACCGGCAAAGGCGGGGATGGTGAGCGCCACGGCGGACGTCACGGTACCGGGTACGAGGGTTGTCGCCGCGGTGGGCGCCGGTGCGGGGCTCGGGGCCGTCGCGGCCCGGATGGTCGTCGTCGGGGCGGCGATCGAGCCGGCGCCCTGGGGTGACGAGGCACAGCCGGCGACCACCACCATCACGACGGCGACCCAGGGGGTCCGGCGGGCGCTCACTGCTCCGTAAGGTACCGACCAATGGGACGGGTGCTGCGGGCGGCGGTGAATCTGGTGGTGGCGGCCATGGTCCTCGCCGCCTGCGCTCCCGGCGCCTCGGACGCGGCTGGCCCGTCGACACTGGTGACGACGACGCCGGCCACCACCGCGCCCCCGCCCACCGCCCCGACTGCCACGACCTCCCCGCCGGCGACCTCTCCGCCGGCGACGACCCTGCCGCCGGCGACCACCGCGGTGCCGCCGGCCCCAACCGGGCCGCGCGTCACGGCGGCGCCGCCGACCACCGCCGCCCTACCGGACCGCCTCCTCGCCCAAGCCGGTGACGCCGGCCAGGTGATCGTGGTGACCTCCCCCAGCGCGGGCGCCACGACGGCCACGCTGACCGGGTACGCAAGGGGCGCCGACGGGTGGCACCCCGTCTTCGGGCCGTGGGCGGCCCGCGTCGGGGCTCGCGGCGTGGCGCCGGCGGGGGAGAAGCGCGAGGGCGACGGCCGGACGCCGGCGGGCGTGTTCGGCTTCGACTTCCTGTTCGGGGTGGCGCCGGACCCGGGCGTGCTGCTGCCGTACCGGCGGGTCACCAGCCGGTCCATCGTCTGGGACGACGACCCGGCCAGCCCGCTCTACAACACCTGGGTCGACCTCGACCGCCAACCGGGCGGCGCCGGCGCCGACCCCGAGCCGATGTACGTCACGCCGGCCTACGACTACGGCGCGGTGATCGCCTATAACTCGGCCCGCACGCCGGGCCTGGGCAGCGCCATCTTCCTCCATGTCGCCACCGGCGGGGCCACGGCCGGGTGCGTGTCGTTGCCCGCCGGCCAGCTCGTCGAGGTGCTGCGCTGGCTGGATCCGGCCCTCGCCCCGAGGATCGCCATTGGTATTTCCTCCTGAGCCGGCGGGAATACAGGTTTCATTCAGCATCCCTTCACCTTGGTGCAATCACGCCGATGTCGAGGTGCAACGTCGGGTTCGTAGGTTCGCCTCATCGTCTAGGGAGGGGATTCGACTTGAGAGCAAAGAAATCGCGGGCGTGGGTCGGCGGCGTCATGCTGCTGGCGCTGGTTGCCGGGGCATGCGGCAGCTCGACGAAGGACTCGACGAGCGGTGGGACCGCAACCACGAGTGGGGGTTCGGCCACGGGGAGCACCATCAAGGTGGGCATCCTGCACTCGCTGAGCGGCACCATGGCCATCAGCGAGGTGTCGGTGCGTGACGCCGAGCTGCTGGCCATCGAGGAGATCAACGCCAAGGGTGGCGTCCTGGGCAAGAAGCTCGAGGCCAAGGTCGAGGACGGCGCGTCCGACTGGCCCACCTTCGCCGAGAAGGCCCAGAAGCTGATCTCGGTCGACAAGGTCGCCACCGTCTTCGGTGGGTGGACGTCGGCCAGCCGCAAGGCCATGCTGCCGGTCTTCGAGAAGAACAAGGCGCTGCTGTGGTACCCGGTGCAGTACGAGGGCCTGGAGACGTCGCCCTACATCTTCTACTCGGGCGCCACGACCAACCAGCAGATCATCCCCGGCCTCGAGTACCTCAAGGCCCAGGGCAAGAAGAACATCTTCCTGGTCGGCAGCGACTACGTGTTCCCCCGCACCGCCAACAAGGAGATCAAGGCCTACGCGGCGGCGAACGGGCTGAACATCGTGGGCGAGGAGTACACGCCCCTGGGCCACACCGAGTACTCCACTGTGGTCAACAAGCTGAAGGACGCCAAGCCCGACGCCGTCTTCAACACATTGAACGGTGACAGCAACGTGGCCTTCTTCAAGCAGTTCAAGGCCGCCAACCTGACCGCCGCCACCATGCCGGTGATGTCGGTGTCCGTGGCCGAGGAAGAGGTCCGGGGCATCGGCGCCGAGAACATTGCCGGTCACCTGGTGGCGTGGAACTACTACCAGACCACCGACCTGCCGGCGAACAAGACGTTCGTCGCCGCCTACAAGGCCAAGTACGGCGCCAACCGGGTCACCGACGACCCCATCGAGGCCGGCTACACCCAGGTCTACCTGTGGGCCGCAGCGGTCACCAAGGCGGGGACGACCGAGGTCGAGGCGGTCAAGAAGGCGGCGGACGGCATCACCTTCGACGCCCCCGAGGGCAAGGTGACGATCGACGGCGCCACCCAGCACCTCTACAAGACGGCCCGCATCGGCCAGATCACCCCGGACGGCCAGATCAAGGAGATCTCCAACTCGGGGTCGCCGATCAAGCCCGACCCGTACCTGAAGAGCTACCCCTGGGCCGCGGGCCTCTCCTAGTTCTCCAGTGGATATCTACCTCTCGCAGGCCTTCACCGGGCTGAGCGTCGGTTCGGTCCTGCTGCTCATCGCACTGGGACTGACGTTCACGTTCGGCCAGATGGGTGTGATCAACCTCGCCCACGGCGAGCTGATCATGGCCGGGGCCTACACCGCCTACATGGTGGGCGGGCCGATCGGCGAGAGCGCAGGCTTGCTCGTGGCCCTGCCGGTGGCGTTCGCCCTGGCAGGGACCATGGGCCTCATCCTCGAACGGGTGCTGATCCGCCGCCTCTACGGGCGGCCCCTCGACACCCTCCTCGTCACCTGGGGGGTCAGCCTGGTCCTCCAGCAACTGGCCCGTGACATCTTCGGCGCCCCGAACGTGAACGCCAAGGCGCCGGCGTGGCTGGGGGGTGGGGTTTCCGTCGCGGGGACCATCCTGCCCTACGCCCGGCTGTTCATCATCGCCCTGGTGGCCCTCTCGGTCACCGGGATCTGGCTGTACATGACCCGCCTACCGCAGGGCCGGCGCATGCGGGCCGTGATGCAGAACCGCCAGCTGGCCGCCTGCAGCGGCATCGCCACCCAAGGCGTCGACCAGCGCACCTTCTTCATCGGCTCGGGCCTGGCCGGCATGGCCGGTGTGGCCCTGACCCTGCTCGGGCCGATCGGGCCGAGCCTGGGGACGGCGTACATCGTCGACGCCTTCCTGGTGGTGGTGGCCGGCGGCCTCGGCCAGCTTCGCGGCGCGGTGCTCGCCGCCATCGGGCTGGGCGTGCTCCAGTCCTTCGTCGAGTTCAAGACCCAGGCCAGCCTGGCCAAGGTCATCTGCTTCGTCGCCGTCATCGCCCTCTTGCAGGTCCGCCCGCAGGGCCTCGTGTCCGTCCGTAGCCGGGCTTTGACGTGACCGCCGTCGTGAGCCGGCTGAAGGCGCCCGGGTGGCGGGGCAAGGCCCTCTTCCTGGGCATCGCCTTTGTCGGCCTCGTCGTCCTTCCCTCGGTGATGTCGGAGTTCCGGCTCGGCCTGCTGGCCAAGTACCTGTGCTTCGCCATCGTCGCCGTCGGCATCGACCTGGCATGGGGCTACGGCGGCATGCTCACCCTGGGCCAGGGCCTCTTCTTCGGCCTCGGCGGCTACTCCATGGGCATGTTCCTGAAGCTGCAGGAGGCCGGCCCGAAGGGGCTGCCCGACTTCATGTCCTACAACGGGCTGACGAAGGTGCCGGCGTTCTGGCAGCCCTTCCGCCACGCTTGGTTCGCCCTGCCGGCGGTCCTGATCGTCCCGATGGCCGTGGCCGCCGGCCTGGGGGCGCTGGTGTTCCGCCAGCGCATCCGGGGGGCGTACTTCGCCATCCTCACCCAGGCCCTGGCCGCCGCCTTCGTGATCCTGCTCATCGGCCAGCAGGGCTACACCGCCGGCACCAACGGCCTCACCAACATGAAGTCCATGTTCGGCTACGACCTGAACGACCCGGTCAACCAGCGCAACGTGTACCTGGCCGTCGCCATCTGCCTGGGCATCGTTTTCCTCCTGGCCCGCCAGCTCGTGTCCAGCCGGTACGGCCGTCTCCTTATCGCCGTGCGTGACGGTGAGGACCGGGCCCGGTTCCTCGGCTACAACCCCACGGTCGTGAAGGTGTTGGCCTTCACCGTCTCGGCGGGCATGGCCGGCTTGGCCGGCGCCCTGTTCGTGCCGGTCGTAGGGATCATGTCGCCGGCGGCGCTGGGCATCGTCCCCTCGCTAGAGTTACTGATCGGCGTGGCCGTCGGTGGCCGGGCCACCCTGATCGGAGCCGTCGTGGGTACCGTCCTGGTCAACTACGCGAAGACCGGGCTGTCGGAGCATTTCGCGTCGGGATGGTTGTACTTCCAGGGCGCCCTCTTCATCCTGGTCGTCGCCTTCGCCCCCAAGGGCCTGGCCGGCATCCGCGACATGGTGCGCCGGGGCCGGTCGACCGGCCCGGCCGGCGGGCTCGCCAGCCCGATGAACGCGGCCCAGGTCCTGGAGGTGCTGGCGTGAGCACGCTGCTCGAGGTCCGCGACCTGGAAGTCGTCTTCGACGGCTTTCGGGCCATCGACAAGCTCGACCTCACAGTGGCCGAGGGTGAGGTCCGCTTCCTCATCGGCCCGAACGGCGCCGGGAAGACCACGCTGATCGATGTCATCACCGGGCTGACCAAGCCGGCCGCCGGCACGGTCACCTTTGCCGGCGAGTCGCTCCTCGGCCGCCCGGAGCACAAGATCGTGCGCATGGGGGTGGGCCGCACGTTCCAGACGGCCACCGTGTTCGAGCAGCTCACCGTGGTCGAGAACCTCGACCTGGCCGCCACCTTCCGCCAGCCGATGCGGGCGTTGCTCCGCCGGCGCAAGGGGATCGGCGACGCGGTGGCCGCCGCCCTCGACACAGTCGGCCTGCACGACCAGGCCGGGTCGTTGGCCGAGGTGCTCTCCCACGGCCAAAAGCAGTGGCTGGAGATCGGGATGCTCCTGGTCCAGGACCCCCACCTGCTGCTCCTCGACGAGCCGGTGGCCGGCATGAGCAAGGACGAGCGGGCGCGCACGGGCGAGCTCCTCCACCAGATCGCCGAGACCAAGACGGTGGTCGTCGTCGAGCACGACATGGAGTTCCTCCGGCGGTTCGCCAACCAGGTGACGGTGATGCACGAAGGCACGGTCCTCTGCGAGGGCACCGTCGCCCAGGTCCAGGCCGACGAGCGGGTCCAGGAGGTCTACCTCGGCCGCAGCCGGGACAAGCGCAGCACCGCGGAGGTGAGCTGAGGGTGCTGGTCGTGGAGCACCTCGACGTCGCCTACCGGCGGACCCAGGTCCTGTTCGACGTCTCCCTGGAGGTCCCCGACGGCGGCCTGGTGTGCGTCATGGGCCGCAACGGCGTCGGGAAGACCACCCTGCTCAACACCGTCATGGGTGTGCTCAAGCCGTCGGCCGGCCGGGTCACCTGGGACGGCCAGGACATCACGGCCATGCGCCCCCACGAGCGGGTCCGGGCCGGCATCGGCTACGCCCCGCAGGGCCACCCCACGTTCCCCCAGCTGACCGTGGCCGAGAACCTGGCCGTGGTCATGGAGTCCAGTGGCGCCGCTGCAGCCGGCCAGGCCGCGATCGACGAGGCCCTCGACCTGTTCCCCCGGCTCAAGGACCTGCTCGGCCGCAAGGCCGGGTTCCTCTCCGGGGGCCAGGCCCAGCAGCTGGCCCTGGCCCGGGCCCTGGTGACCCGGCCCCGCCTCCTCGTGCTCGACGAGCCCACCGAGGGCATCCAGCCGTCGATCATTCTCGAGATCGAGGACGCCATCGCCCAGCTCCACGCCAGCCGGGGCCTGTCGATCCTCCTGGTCGAGCAGTACGTGGAGTTCGCCCTGCGCCTGGCCGACAGGTACGTGGTGCTCGACGCTGGCGAGGTGGTGGCCAGCGGCGTGACCTCGGAGCTGGCCGACGACTCCTCGGTGCGCCGGCTGCTGGCGGTCTAAGCCGGACCGGTGACGCATGATGTGGAGGAAGCTGTCTGCTGGGAACAGGGGACCGACGTCCGGTCGTCGCACCCGCGCTGGGTGATGGAGGAGGTTGCCGTGCTGTTCCCTGTCCCTCGGACCGCCGCCGCCCTCCCGCCGGCATGAGGATCAGCCTCCATGAGCAGGAGCGGCTGCTGGTCCACGTGGCCGCCGGCCTGGCTCGCGACCGGCGGGCCCGTGGCCTGCGCCTGAACCACCCCGAAGCCGTTGCGCTGCTCACGTCGTTCGTCCTCGAAGGCGCGCGTGACGGGCGGTCGGTGGCCGACCTCATGGAGGCGGGCCGCGCCGTCCTGTCCCGTGACGACGTGATGGACGGAGTGCCCGAGATGATCGCCGAGGTCCAGGTGGAAGCCACCTTCCCCGACGGCACCAAGCTGGTGACCGTGCACCACCCCATCCCGTGACCCCCGCGACCGGTGACGATCGGACAGGTGGGGGCGTGTCGAACCGTCACCAGTTGAAGGGGGTGCCCGGCGAGATCGTCCTCGGTCATGGCCCCGTCGTGATCAACGCCGGCCGGCCGCTGACCACCATGATCGTCACGAACACGGGGGACCGCCCGGTGCAGGTCGGGTCGCACTACCACTTCGCCGAGGCCAACCCGGCGCTGGCGTTCGACCGCCAGGCGGCCTGGGGCCAGCGGCTGGCCGTGCCCGCCGGCACCGCCGTCAGGTTCGAGCCGGGCATCGAGCGCGAGGTCGACTTGGTGCCGCTGGCCGGCGCCCGCATCGTCCCCGGCCTCCGGGGCGAGGCGGGGGGGCCCCTGGATGGCTGAGCTCGACCGGGCGCGCTACGCCCTGCTCTACGGGCCGACCGCCGGCGACCGCATCCGCCTGGCCGACACCGACCTGTTCATCGAGATCACCGAGGACCGCTGCGCCGGCGGCGACGAAGCGGTGTTCGGCGGCGGCAAGGTCATCCGCGAGTCGATGGGCCAGGCCCGTACGACCCGCGCCGAAGGCGCAGCCGACACCGTGATCACCGGCGCCGTCGTGCTCGACCACTGGGGGGTGGTCAAGGCCGACGTCGGCATCCGCGACGGGCGGATCGTCGCCTTGGGCAAGGCGGGCAACCCCGACACCATGGACGGCGTCCACCCCGGGCTGGTCATCGGCCCGTCCACCGAGGTCATTTCCGGCAACGGCCGCATCCTCACCGCCGGCGCCATCGACTGTCACGTCCACCTGATCTGCCCCCAGATCATCGAGGAGGCACTCGGCTCGGGCATCACCACCGTGATCGGCGGTGGCACCGGGCCGGCCGAGGGCTCGAAGGCCACCACCGTCACGCCGGGGGCTTGGCACCTGGCCCGCATGCTCGAGGCGCTCGACCCTTGGCCGGTGAACGTGGTCCTCCTGGGAAAGGGGAACACGACGTCGGCGGAGTCCATGTGGGAGCAGCTCCGGGCCGGGGCGTCGGGGTTCAAGCTGCACGAGGACTGGGGGTCGACGCCGGCGGCGATCGACGCCTGCCTGCGGGTGGCCGACGCGTCGGGCGTCCAGGTCGCGCTGCACAGCGACACGCTCAACGAGGCCGGGTACGTACAGGACACCCTGGCCGCCATCGCCGGCCGGGGCATCCACGCCTACCACACCGAGGGCGCCGGCGGCGGGCACGCGCCCGACATCATCACCGTCGCCGGCCACCCCAACGTGCTCCCGTCGTCGACCAACCCCACCCGCCCGCACACGGTCAACACCATCGACGAGCACCTCGACATGCTCATGGTGTGCCACCACCTCAACCCCGCCGTCCCCGAGGACCTGGCCTTTGCCGAGAGCCGCATCCGCCCGTCCACCATCGCCGCCGAGGACGTGCTCCACGACCTGGGTGCCATCTCCATGATCGGCTCGGACTCCCAGGCCATGGGCCGCGTCGGCGAGGTGGTCCTGCGCACGTGGCAGACCGCCCACGTCATGAAGCGCCGGCGGGGGCCTCTGGCCGGCGACCCTTCGACCCACGACAACCTCCGCGCCCGCCGCTATGTGGCCAAGTACACGATCTGCCCGGCCGTGGCCCATGGCCTTGACGCGGAGATCGGCTCGGTGGAGCCGGGAAAGCTGGCCGACCTCGTCCTGTGGGAGCCGGCGTTCTTCGGGGTCCGCCCCCACGCCGTGCTGAAGGGCGGCATGATCGCCTGGGCGGCCATGGGCGACGCCAATGCCTCCATCCCGACCCCCCAGCCCGTGCTGCCCCGGCCGATGTTCGGCGCCTCGCCCCTCGCCGCCGCCGCCACCAGCTTGGCTTTCGTGGCGCCGGCGGCCATCGACGATGGTCTCGCCGACCGCCTCGCCGTGCGCCGGTCACTGGTGGCGGTGGCCGACGTGCGCCGGCTCACCAAGGCCGACATGCCCGAGAACGGCGCCCTGCCCGAGATCACGGTGGAACCCGACACCTTCACCGTGCGCATCGACGGCGACGTGGTCGACCCTCAGCCGGCCACCGAGCTGCCCATGGCCCAGCGCTACTTCCTCTTCTGACGTGAACCTGCTGCTCCTCACCGACGGGAGGTTCCCCGCCGGCGGCCACGCCCACTCCGGCGGCATCGAGGCGGCCGTCATGGCCGGGCGGGTCACCGGCGTCGACACCCTCGCCGTCTTCCTGGCCGGGAGGCTCACCACCGCCGGCCGGGTGGCCGCCGCCCTGGCCGCAGCCGCGGCGAGCGGGGCTCACGACCTGGTTGAGCTCGACGCCGAGGCCGCGGCCCGGATCCCGTCGCCGGCGCTGCGGGCTGCGTCCCGCACGCTGGGCCGTCAGCTCCTCCGCACCGCTCGTTCCGTCCTCGACGCTGCCGACCTGCCCGACGACCTCCATCACCCGGTGGCCATGGGCGTGGTGTGCGCGGCCACCAGCGGGCTGGGCCCGGCCGACGCGGCCCGCTGGGCGGCCTACGACGCCATCTCCGGGCCGGCCAGCGCCGCCGTCCGCCTGCTTGGCCTCGACCCGTTCCGGGCCTGGGGCGTCGTGGCCGCGCTCATGCCCGAGGCCGACGCCATCGCCGCCGGCGCCGCCGCCGGCGCGGCCCGGCCGCTCACCCACCTGCCGTCGTGCTCGGCGCCGCTCCTCGACATCGGCGCGGAGCACCACGCCGCCTCGGAGGTGCGTCTCTTTGCGTCCTGACGACAGGCCGGTCCGTATCGGCATCGGTGGGCCGGTGGGCAGCGGCAAGACCGCGCTGGTGGCCGCCCTGTGCCGGGCGCTGGGCGCCGAGCTGGAGCTGGCCGTCGTCACCAACGACATCTACACCGACGAGGACGCCGAGTTCCTGAAGCGGGCCGGCGTGCTCGACCCGGCGCGCATCACCGCCGTGCAGACCGGGTGCTGCCCCCACACCGCGATCCGCGACGACATCTCCGCCAACCTTGCCGCCGTCGAGGATCTCGAGGCCCGGTGGAAGGCCCTCGACCTGGTGCTCGTCGAGAGCGGGGGCGACAACCTCACGGCCACGTTCAGCTACGGCCTGGTCGACCACCAGGTGTTCGTCCTCGACGTGGCCGGTGGCGACAAGGTGCCTCGGAAGGGCGGCCCGGGGGTGACCAATGCCGACCTGCTGGTCATCAACAAGACCGACCTGGCCCCCCTGGTGGGAGCCGACCTGGGCGTGATGGCCGGCGACGCGGCCGTGAAGCGGGGGGAGCGGCCGGTGATCCTGTGCTCCCTCGTCGATGACCCCGGCGCGGCCGATGTGGCCGGGTGGGTGCGGGCGCAGCTGGCTCGGTGAAGGCCCGTGCCCGGGTCGTCGCCGCCGGCGACGGCGCCGGCGGCACCAGGCTGACCACGCTCCGGTCCGAAGCGCCGCTCGTGCTCCGGGACACGCCGGGCGGGCTCTACCTGGTGGGCGGCGCCGGCGGCCCACTGGGCGGTGACGACCTTGCGATCGAGATCGAGGTCGGCGCCGGCGCCCGGTTGACGATCAGGACGGCGGCAGCGTCGATCGTCCTCCCGGGCCGGCCGGGAGACGGGCCGTCGAACCTCCACGTCGATGCCCGCGTTGCCGCCGGCGGCGAGCTGCGGTGGCTGCCCGGTCCGGTCGTCGCCGTGCAGGGGTGCGTGCACCACGTGGAGATGGTGGTGGCACTCGAGGAGGGGGCCGCCCTGATGTGGCGGGAGGAGGTGGTCCTCGGTCGCCATGGCGAGCCGCCGGGTTCGGTGCGGTCACGGGCAACCGTCGACGTCGGCGGCCGCCCCCTCCTACGCCACGAGCTGGCCCTGGGCCCCGGGCACCCCGGCGCGGCCAGCCCGGCGGTGACCGCCGGCGCCCGGGCCGTCGGGTCGGTGTTGCTGGCCGGCCCGGAGTGGGCCACCGGTGCCGGGTCGACCGTCGTCGGGGACCGGGCCGTCGTCCTGCCCCTCGCCGGCCCGGGGTGGCAGGTCCTGGCCCTGGCCGACGACGCGCCGGCGCTGCGCCGCCAGCTCATCGCCGGCATTGAGGCTGCGGCGCGACATACAGCGGGTCGGGCCGCGCCGTAGAACGGGCATGCAACGGATCGCACGTGTCGCCGCCGCCACCTTCCTCGTTGTCGGGGGCGGAATCCATCTCAACCTGTGGCGGGGTGGGTACCGCGGTATCCGGTACATCGGGCCCCTGTTCCTCGCCAACGTGGCCGTCTCCGCCCTCCTCGTGCTCGCCCTGCTGATCAGGCCAGACGCGAGGGTGGCCGCCGCCGGCATCCTCTTCTCGGTCGGGTCGGCCGGCGCCCTGCTGATGAGCCGTACCACCGGGATCCTGGGGTTCACCGAGCGGGCCTGGACCGACATGGCTGTGCAGGCGACAACGGCGGAGATCGGTGCCGTCGTCGCCATCGCGTTCATGCTCGTGGCCGGCGCCCGGCCGGTGCCCGTCCCCCTGCCGGAGCGGAGCGGCCGCCGAGGCTGACCGGCCCCAAGGCCACCCGGCCCTGGCGTTAGCGCAAGAGGCGGTCGAGGAGGCCGTCCCGACGCAGCTCGAGGTCCTTGACCAGGCGGACGACCGTCCCGTCCGCGGGTTGGGACTCGAAGCACACCGAGTCGACCACGGCGGCCATGAGCGCCATGCCCCGTCCCCGCTCGGCCCCCGGCGGGGCCATGGCCGTACCGATCAAGGCCGGGTCGAAGCCCCGGCCGCGGTCGGCGACGCAGATCTCACAGACGTGGTCGTCGAGGACGAGCCGAACCTCGTACCCGGCGTCGGCCCCGGCGTGCTTGACCACGTTGGCCACCGCCTCGGTCAGCGCCAGGGCCACGTCGTCGATCGAGCTCGGGGCCACGCCGAGCTCGCCCAGCGCCGCCGCGGTGAGGTGACGGACGAACGGCAGGGTCGACGGAGCGCTCGGCAGGGAGAGGGTCAAGGAGATCCGCACCCCCGGGCCTTTCGACGCCGGGCGGCGGTCCCGGACGAGCGCACCAGGACCACGGGGTTCCATGCAGGCGTCTCCTCTGGTCGACGACCTCAGGATGGTTCTTCCGTCCCGGGGGCTCATCGAAACCCCGGAGGCCTCTCCCCGGTCCAGTTCACGCCGGCTGCACGCGCACGACGAGCACTGCCATGTCGTCGTGGGGCTTGTCGTCGAAGAAGATCCGGGCCTCCTGCTCGATGCGCGCCGCCAGCGTGGCCGCGTCGGCGCCGGCGGAGTCGGCGAGGACCCGCTCGACGCCACGCTCGTCGAAGAACTCCCGGCCGCGGTGGCGCTCGACGATGCCGTCGGTGAAGCAGACCAGCGCGTCCCCGGGCCCGAGCTCGAAGGCCACGTCGGAGAGGTCGACGTCAGCCGACGCCCCGAGGAGGCTGCCGGGACGGCCGACGGTCTCGCAGGTGCCGGCCGCCCGGGCCACGAGGGGTAGCGGATGGCCGCCCGAGCAGACGACCCCGCTGGCGCCGCCGCCGGCCCGGGGCTCGATCACGGCCAGGGCCACGGTGCAGAACCGCGGTTCGGTGAGCTCCCATGGTGTGTCGATGCAGGCCGGGACGGCGGCCACCCGGTCGGCTTCGCCGGCCAGGAGGACCCGGTTGAGGTGGGCCAGGATGGCCCGCGGCCGGGCCTCGTACATGGCGATCGACCGGATCGTGTGGCGGGCCAGGCCGGTGACGGCGGCCGCGTCGACGCCCTTGCCCTTGACGTCGCCCACGACGAGCAGCCAGCGGCCGCCGTCGATGGCGAAGGCGTCGTAGAAATCGCCGCCGACCTCCACGCCCTCGCCGGCGGGCGCGTACCGGGCGCCGATCTCCAGGCCGGGGATGGACGGCAGGCTGGGCGGCAGGAGGCTGGCCTGGAGGCTCCGGGCCACCCGGCTCCGTTCGGCGAAGAGGCGGGCGTTCTCGACGGCCGTGCTGGCCCGGACGGCGAGCTGTTCGGCGAGCTGGATGTCGGCGTCGTGGAAGCGCCGGGGCGGGTGGACGACAAGGGTGAGCAGGCCGACGTCGCGGCTCTGGGAGCGCAACGGGAAGGTTGCTGCGGTCCATGGCGGCCCGCCGCCCGGGTCGTCCTCGCCCTCGCCCAGCCGGCGAAGCCGGTTGACTTGGGCTCGGTCGACGTGCGATGCCGTGGCCGGGTGGGGCTGGCCCCGCTCGTCGACCAGCCGGATGGCGCAGCCGTCGGCCAGCCTGGGCACCGCCAGGTCGACCACCTGGGCCAGCGTGGTCTCGAGGTCGAGGACCGAGGAGGCCAGCGTGGACGATGCCTCAGCCAGGAAGGCGAGCCGTTCCTGCGCCCGCTCGGCCGTCATCCGGGCCTCGCGCTCGGCCTCAGCCGACTGCCGAGCGTCCTCGTACAGGGCAGCGCGGCGGAGCGCGGTGGCGCACTGGGCGGCGAGGGCGGAGACGACCCGCTGCTCGGCGTCGGTGAACTGCCGCGGCTCGGGGAACCCGACCACCATGGCGCCGAAGGCCGTCCCGTCCTCGTCGATGAGCGGGGCGATGGCGACGGCCAGGTCACCCACCATCGGCGCATCGCTGAGGGCCGGGTACCGGCTGTCCCGGTCGGCCGGGCCGTTGAGGAGCACGAGGCGGCCGGAACGGATGGCGTCGGAGGCCGGGAGGGGCGCAGCCAACGAAAAGCTGCCCCAGTGACGGGCCAGCTCGTCGCTGTAGCCGACGTGGTGCACGATCTCGACCGTCTCGCCGTCGTCGGCGACGAGCAGAATGGAGCCGGTGTGCCCGCCGAGTGCCGGTACGCCCTCGGTGAGCACGGCCTGGCCGACCGAATGGACGTCGACGGCCCGGAGGAGCGACGTCGTGACGTCCTGCAGGCCCCGGAGGCGGGTGGCGACGGTCTCGGCCTCGGCCCGGGTGGCCCGCTCGACGGCCAGGAGGTGGGCCCGCTCCTCGTCGGCCAGGCGTCGGGCGGTGATGTCGGCCATGCACCCGATCCGCCCGGTCACCGTGCCGTCGTCGCCCAGGGTGACCTGGCCGCGGCCCTGGAGCCAGTGGACCGACCCGTCGGGCCAAAGGACGCGGTACTCGAGGTCGTAGGAGCCCCGGGTGTCCACGGCGCGGTCGAGCATGGTCAGCACCCGGTCGCGGTCGTCGGGGTGGAGCATGTCGGCCCACATCCTGAACGTGCCGTCGAACTCGCCCGGGCCCAGGCCGAGCAGGTCCTCGGCGGTCTCGTCGAGCGTGACGAGGGTGGTGGCCCGGTCCCACCTGAGGATGCCCAACCGCCCGGCGACCAGCGCCAGGCGCTGTTCGTCCCGGGTGGCACGAAGCTCGGCCTGGAGGCGGCGCTCGACCGAGACGTCCTCGGACTCTCCGACGATCGCCACGACGTTGCCGTCCTCGTCGAGGACGGCCCGGTCGTCGACGACCACCTTGAGCGCCCGGCCGTCCTTGTGGTGGACGAGGATCTCGCCCGACCACATCTCGCCGCCACCGACCCGTCGCAGGATGGCCGCCGCCTCCCCGGGCTGCTCGCCCGGGTCGAGCACGTCGAGCACGTTGCCGCCGATCACCTCTTCGGCGGACCAGCCGTAGAGCATCTCCGCGCCCCGGTTCCACGTGAGGATCGTGCCCTCGGGGTCGGTGGCGATCACCGCTCTGCTGACTGCGTCGAGCACCGACGCCGGCGTCAGGACCAGCACGCGGTCAGCCACCGACGGGCCTCCCTGGCGGGGTGGGGACGCCGGACCTCGCCACGGCCTCCAGTCTACGGCCCGGCCCCGGCTGGCGGGGCCGCCTTACCAGGATCCTCCACCCCCTCCACCACCGCCGCCGCCCGAGAACCCACCGGAGAAGCCGCTCGAGCCCGACCCCGCCGGCGTGGAGGTGATGGTGCCCGACGTGGTGACGGCGAACCCGTCGATGGAGTGCGAGAAGCCGATGGCCGTGAAGGCCCCTGAGCCGCCGTACCAGTTGGGCTGAGGCAGCTCGCCGTCGATGCCGGCGAAGGCGCGGGCCCACTTCTCGGTGGCGCCGAAGACGATCGCGTAGGGCAGGTACTCCGAGAACAGGTGCTGCTGTTCGGCGAACCGGGCCCGGTCCTTCTCCGACTCCAGGATGAACCGGCGGAAGCCCTGCACGCGGCGCAAGGCCCCGGTGCCCTTGGCCGTGCGCCGAGGCATGCGCTTGGCCGACGCCAGGAGCGCCAGCGCCGTCACCACGAGCGGGACGGCCACCAGGCCGGCGTGGGTGGCGGCGGCCAGGACGCCCAGGACGACGAGTGACAGCACCAGGGCGAACGAGGCGATGACCCGCCAGCGCAGCCGGACCTTGTCCGGTCGGCCGACGAACCAGCCCTGGGTGATGGCGTCGTCGTAGAGCGCGTCCTCCACCAGCTTGAGCCGGGCGGAGAAGGTGTTGCGCAGGGAGGAGAGGTTGACCTCGGTCCCGGTCTTGAACAGGCCTTCCAGCAGGCTGCGCTCGTAGAGGCGGAGGTCGTCGCCCGCCTTGAGGCTGGTGAGCTTCCAGTCGGGCTTCCCGAAGAAGCCCTTCTTGGGGATCTCGTCGATGCGGAGGTACCCCCGGACGGCCAGGTCGACGATGGTGGCCGTGACGTCGAGGGTGTTGGCCGCCTCGTCAACCAGGGTGCCCACCTGGCCGGGCCGCAGACCATCGGGTGGGACGAACTCGACCGGGGTCTCCTCGCGACCGAAGGGGCCGAAGGAGGGGCGGACGGGCTCCTCCTGGCCGGCGGTCGCGAACGCCGCGTCCACGGGCGAGCCCGAGAACTGCCGGTCGCGCCCCTTGCGCCAGGCGAGCTGGCCGACCCCGACCATTCCGAGCAGTAGCAACACCAGGCTGGTGGCGACGGTCGCCGGCGTCGCCGCGAAGGCCCGGGAGACGGCCCACCGCTCGTCGAGCACCGGCATCGGCTCGGGTACCGCCCCCTTGGCGAAGCCGACCACCACGGTGAGGCCCTCGCCGGCGCTGAGCCCGGACTGGGAGAACCCGCTGACCCGGCCGGCGCGGTCGGCGTTGGCGCAGGCCAGGCGGGAGCCGAGGCCCCCGCCGAAGCAGGCGACGTCGGTGATGTCCGACGGGGTCGTGACCCGGACGGTGGCCTTGTCGATCGGGACCGACCACTCGGTGCCGATGGCGTTCCAGTAGAGCTCGTCGTGTTCGGGGAAGCCGTTGAGCGCGGCCTTCACCCGGTAGACGATCGTGTAGCGGTGGGCGCCGGTGATCGTCTTCTTACTGTCGCCGATCTTCAGCCGCTTCGAGTTGCCGGCGTTCTCCTCCTCAAACTTGGCCGGGGTGCCGGGCGACCCGTCGACCGACACGACCGACAGCGGGTAGATGCGCTCGTAGCGGCTGTCGTAGTTGAACCGGACGGGGATGTCCCGGTAGATGCCGTGGCGGCTGGCGAAGCCGAAGTCGTAGTCGATGGTCTCTGTCACCAGCAGGGAGCCGGTGGGCTCGACGGCGAGGTTCACGTCGTAGGCGGCGATGTGCTCGCGGCCGATCTGGGTGAGCTGCCCGGCCGGGGCGGCGCCGGCGGAGGCGAAGAGGCCCGCGATCGCGGCCAGGGCCGACCAGGCGGCCCGGCGGGTGCGCCGGTCAGCCACCGGCATCGTCGTCGGCCTCGCCCAGCCGGGCGGCGAGCCGGCGGTGGGCGGCGCGGAGCAGGTCGAGCTCGGCGCGCAGCTCGGCCACCGCGTCCTCGAGCACGGCCAACCGGTCGGCCCGCTGGGTGGGCCGGGCGTCGTCGCCGTCATCGTTGTCGCCGGCCAGGACCTCGGCCAGGTCCCCGCCCAGGAGGTGGGCCCAGCGGTTCTCCTTCTGGCCGGGCCGCCGTTCGAGCCGGGCGGTCAGGGGCTCGCCGCGTGACGCCAGGTGGCGGAGGGCGCCGTCGACCTCGTCGAGCGTCTCGAACGGGTGGAGGCGTTCGGTGCGGGCCCGCAGCTCGCTGGTGGTCTGTGCGCCGCGCAGCATGAGGACCGACAGGATGGCCATGTGCTCCGGTCCCAGGCCCAGCATCTCGTCGAGGACGTGACGGAACTTGTCGGCCCGGTTCGACCGGCTGTAGACGATCCGTACCACCTGCATGGCCCGGAGGTTCTCCAGGGCGTTGCTCACGGTGGGCTCTTCCAGCTTGGTGACCGGGTTCCGGTTCGACGTCTGGTTGCAGGCTGCCAGCAGGGCGTTCATGGTGAGCGGGTAGTTGTCGGGGGTCGCCATCTCCTTCTCGATCAGGCAACCCACGATCCGCGACTGCACCGGCGTCAGGTTCACGGGTGCCAGGCTACGACGCCGGCCGGGCGATGATGCGGTCGTGGCCCTCGTCCTCAGCGTGCTCGACCAGTCGCCGGTGCCCGACGGCTCGACGCCTGCCGAGGCCCTGCGCTCCTCCATCGCCCTGGCCCGGGCGGCCGAGGGCATGGGGTACCGCCGCTACTGGGTGGCCGAGCACCACGGCACCGGGTCGCTGGCCGCGACCGCCCCCGAGGTCGTCATCGGTGCCGTGGCCGCGGCCACGACGACGATCCGCGTCGGCGCGGGCGGGGTGCTGCTCTCGCACTACAGCCCGCTGAAGGTGGCCGAGGTCTTCCGTACCCTCTCGGCGTTCTACCCGGGCCGGATCGACCTCGGGGTCGGGCGGACACCCGGTGCCGACCCGGTCACCGAGGCCGCGCTCCAGTACCTACCCGGGGTGCCGGGCGACGAGCGCTACGTCGACAAGGTGGTCGACCTGGTCGGCTTCCTGCACGACCGGCTCGACCCGGGGCACCCCTTCGAAGCGGTCAGGGCCATGCCCGGCGGCGGCGTGGCGCCGGCGGTGTGGATGCTGGGGTCGAGCAGCCACAGCGGAGCGGTCGCCGCCTACCTGGGCCAGCGCTTCGCCTTCGCCCACTTCATCACCTCGGCGTTCGGCCCCCAGGTCCTCGCCGCCTACCGCCGGGGGTTCCAGCCGTCGGCGGAGGTGCCGGCGCCCGAGGCGATGGTGGCAGTGGCCGTGATGTGCGCCGAGACCGACGCCGAGGCCGAGCGGTTGGCCCTGCCGGCGGCGGTCTGGAAGCTCCGTCCCGAAGGGACTGCGCGCGGCGCCCTGGTGTCGCCGGAAGAGGCAGCCGCCCGGCCGCTCACCGCCCTGGAGGAGGCGAAGCTGGCCCAGAGCCGCGCCGCGACCGTCGTCGGCAGCCCGCGGCGGGTGCGCCAGGAGCTGACCGCCATCGCCACAGGGTTCGGCGTCGACGAGCTGGTCGTCCTGACCGTCTGCCACGACCCCCTGGCCCGGCTGCGGTCCTACGAGCTGCTGGCCGAGGTGTTCACTCCCGACCGGTGAGGCCGGCCCGGGCCACGGCCACCAGCTGTGTCACTGGCTCGGCTGGAGCGCCCGCCCCTACTTCTTGCGCAGGCGCTTCCACCAGGGCGCCTTCTCCCGGTCGCGGTCGACGCCCAGTTCGGCCATGATCCGCGGCCCGGCGGCGTTGACGATCTCCTCGGCCTCGTCGAGCAGCTCGGCGGCCCCGTTGTCGAGGCCGGGCGGCTCCGGCGGCGTCGGCGGCGACAGGAGGTTGCCGTGCGCCCAGTTCACGTCGGCCAGCCGGGGGGCGAACCCGGCGCAGTTCTGGGGGCACCGCCAGGGCGCCTCGGGGGCCAGGTCGATGTTGCACTTCCTCACCGTCTCGCCGGTGGGGTAGGTCCGGCTCTCGTAGTTCTTGCAGTCGGTCCGCATCGGCATGCGCCCATCTTCCCAGCAATTCACCTAAATCGGTTGACGGGCGGCGCGTCGGGCGGACACCATGGGCGCATGCGAGTACTGGACTGGCGCGCGAGCAAGCCGATGGGCGGCGACTGCGGCGCGGCACGCCTGCGCCCGGCCATGGCCATCGCTACGACGACCATCGCATCGCACGCCGCCGAGCGGTCGTTCGGCCTTCACCACAACTACATCCAGCGGCCAAGGGGCCATGGAGGGAGTACACCGGGGTAGCTCCCGAAACCACCTCCGCAGAAGGCCCCAAGGCCGCCGGGAACCTCCCGGCGGCCTTTCTCATTGCCCAGAACCCCAACGACACGACACCGGAGCAGGAAGACAGAGAGGAGCGAGCAGATGCTGGCCGAGCGGCGGGACAACGAGGAGTTCGACCAGGGCGACGAGGCCTGGCTGTGGGCGAACGCCCGCTGCAACGACGGGAGCGGGGCCTTGGTGGCCCTGTTCTTCTCTGAACAGCTCGACGACATCGCCCGGGCCAAGGCCTTCTGCGGTGGGTGCCCGGTCCGGGAGGCCTGCTTTGAGGCCGCCCTGGTCCGGCGCGAGCCCTACGGGGTCTGGGGTGGGCGCCTGTTCTTCAAGGGCAAGGTGCTGGCGGTCAAGCGGCCCCGGGGTCGGCCCCCCAAGACCCCGCGCCCCGAGCTCGTGGTCTCCGAGGCCGCCAGCCTCATCGCCTGACCCCGGATGGCCGGCACACCTGCTGGCGGGCGTCCGCCGCCCGCCAGCGGGAGGTGTTGGCCGCCGCCCAGCCCGCGAACGGTGGCTCGATCCCATCGCACACCGCGGCGAGGACCTGGGCCCGGGCCGGGTCCGGCAGGCGGGGCAGGGCCCGGACCAGGTCAGGGACGGCGTCGTCGGAGAGCTCGGCCAGATAGCTGGGGTCGACCTTCTGGGTGTGGACGGCCCGGTCGACGTTGTGGCGGACCACGATGGCCTCGGGGTTGGCCACGTTGAGCCCGAGGAGCAGGACGAGCCCGGCCACGAGCGCCGCGGCGGGGAGCCATGCCCGTCCTGCAGCGATGCCGGCCAAGCTGGCCCCGGCCGCCAGGAGCACGGCGCCCACCCACACGGCGAACACCGTGCTGGAAAGGCGGAGCATGGTCAGCCCGTACGCCTGCTCGTACAGGCCCAGCCGCCGCAGGGCCACGGCGACGATCACCAGCGTCAGGGCGACGGCGGCCTCGGCCATGACGGTGAACCGCCGGCGGTGGCGCGGGTCGCCCAGGTCCGTCGCCGCCCGCAGCCCGACGAGGGTGACGAGGGTGATGGCCGCCACGGCCAGAAGCTGGAAGAAGCCGGTGCGGGCGTACTCGGCATAGGTGAGCCCAGCGGTCTCGATCACGTGCCGCCCGCCGGCCGAGAGGGCGACGAGCTGGGCCGCCGCGAACGCGGTGAACAGGCTGAGCAGGGACCCGAGGATGACGGTGGCCTCGACGTGCCCGAGCCGGTACGACACCTCCGGCGGCGCCGGCGCCGGCTCGGCCGAACGAAGCCGCAGGAGCCCGCCCATGCCCCACGCGCCGATGCCCAGGAGCACGACGTGGCTGATGACCGTGGCCGGCGGCCACCACCGGAAGAAGCCGGCAAAGACGGCGTCGGCCGAGGCCAGCAGGAGCCCGAGCACGACGAGGAGCGGAAGGGCGATGCCGAGGCCCCGCAGAAGGGCGGCCGGCCGCCGGCGTTCCAACGGGGCGGCCAGGTACGCGGGGGCGGCCAGCCCGTGCCCGAGGGCGTGGAGGGCGCGCACGGCCAACGACGGCAGGGGGAGGCCGAGCAGGCTCCCTCCGGCGGCGAGCGATGTGCCGAGGAGGAGCAGGCCGCCGATGGCCGCGATGTCGAGGGGCAGCAGCCATGGGCTCATGCGGACGGACAGACAGAGGCCGAAGGGCAGTGCCGACGCGACCACGCCCGCCGCCTGCACGCCCATGCCCCGGCCGCTGGCCAGCACGCCGGCGACCACGGCGACCACGAGCAGCGTGCCGGCCACGCCGGCCACGCCGGAGCGCACGGCCAGGTCGGTCAGGAACGCGGCACAGCCGGCCCAGACGAGGGCCCGGGCGTCGGCCCGTCGGCGGACGCCCATTCCCAGTGACCGGGCCGGCCCCTGGACCGTGTTCATGCCTTCACCACCGGCAGGACGACGACCATCCGGCACCCGTGGGGCTGGCGGGCCTCGACCCGGATGTCGCCGCCGTGGAGGTCGACGATCCAGCGGGCGATGGCCAGGCCGAGCCCGGCGCCGCCGTCCTTCGACGACCGGGCCGAGTCCGACCGGTAGAAGCGCTCGAACACCATGCTCTTCTCCTCCTCGCTGATGCCGGGGCCCTCGTCGGAGACCTCGATGGTGACGCCGGCCCGGCTCCGGGTGGCCCGGAGCTCCACCGTCCCGCCGGCGGGGGAGTGGCGCACCGCGTTGTCGAGCAGGTTGCTCACGACCTGATGGACCCGGGCCGGGTCGCCGTCCGCCGTGGCCCCGACGGGGTCCACACTGACCGCCACCCGCACGTCGGTCGTCCGCAGGCGGGTCTCGCCCGCGGCGTCGTCGAGGAGTGGGCGGAGCTCGAACGACCGGCGCTGCAACGGCACCGCGCCGGACTCCAACCGGGACAGGTCGAGCAGTTGGGCCACGAGCGCGCCGAGCCGCTCGACCTGGCGCAGCATGGTGCGCAGCGTCTCCGGGTCGGCCGGCTCCACGCCGTCGACCAGGTTTTCCAGCACGGCGTGGAGGGACGTGATCGGGGTGCGCAGCTCGTGGGAGACGTTGGCGACGAGCTCCCGGCGCACCCGGTCCACCTCGGCGAGCTGGGTGGCCATGGCGTTGAAGGCCCGGGCCAGCTCGCCCACCTCGTCGTGGGAGCTGGCCGTGACCCGCCGGCCGTAGTCGCCCCGGGCCATGGCCTTGGCAGCGGCGGCCATCTCCCGCAGCGGTGACGTCATGCCGTGGGCCAGCAGCTGCACCAGGCCGAGCGAGAGGGCGCCGGCCGCCAGGGCGCTCACCACCGGCGAGGCGCCGGCGCCCGTGCCGACCGAGACGACCAGCACGGTGACGGCGACCGCGGCCACGATGACTGCGCCGAGCTTCATTTTGATCGACGACAGCGGGTCGAGGGGCCTCATGGGCTAGGTGGCGTCGAGGGCGTAGCCGACGCCGTGGACGGTGCGCACGATGCCCGTGCCGAGCTTGCGGCGCAACGACCGGATATGGGAGTCGACGGTCCGCGCTCCCGACCCGTCGCGGTAGCCCCACACCTGGTGGAGGAGCTGCTCGCGCGAGGCCACGGCGCCCGGGTGGGCGGCCAGCCACGACAGCAGGTCGAACTCGGTCGGCGTGAGATGGACCTCCTCGCCGGCCCGGCGCACGCGCCGGCTGCGGGCGTCGAGCTCCACGTCGCCCACGGTCGTCACGGAGGGCCCGACCTGGCCGGCGCCGGGGAAGACGAGCGTCCGCTCCATGCGCCGGAGGATGGCGTGGACCCGGGCCACCAGCTCCCGGGGGCTGAAGGGCTTGGTCATGTAGTCGTCGGCGCCGACGGCCAGGCCGACGAGCATGTCGGTCTCAGAGTCGCGCGCCGTCAGCATCAGCACCGGCACCGGACGGTCCTTCTGGACCTGGCGGCACACCTCGAGGCCGTCGAGCCCAGGCAGCATCAGGTCGAGGATGACCAGGTCGGGGCGGACCTCACGGCAGAGGGCGACGCCCGCCGGCCCGTCGGCGGCGATCTGGACGGTGAAGCCCTCGCTGCGCAGGCGGGCGGCGACGGCCGACGCGATGGAGGCCTCGTCCTCGACGACGACCACCGTCCGCTGCTGCATGTCCCTCAGGATAAGAACCGGATGTGCAGGAGTCCTGCGCAGCGCGTGGAGATTCTGTGCAGGGCGGCCCGCATCAGCTCCCCCGGCCCAGGCGCACGCGGTTGCCGCCGGGGTCGACGACGGAGAACTCGCGCATGCCCGACGGCGCATCGCCCACGGCGGAGACCTCGACGCCGGCGGCGCGCCACTCGGCGTGGAGGGCGTCGACGTCGCGGGCGTGGAGGTAGGCGCCCCCCGCCACTTCGCCGTCGCGGGCCACGAGATGGAGCTCGACCCCGTCGAGCCGGGCCAGGGCGAAACCGGTACCGAACCGTTGCACGTCGAAGCCCGCCAACGTCCAGAAGGCGATGGACGCGGCCAGGTCGTCGGTGGGGAGCACCGGCACGGCGCGGCCGATAGGCCTGGTCTTGCCGGCGAGCCAGTCGGCGCAGCCGCTGCAGATGGCGATCTCGGCGTGGCAGCTCAACCGGGCCAGGCGCTCGGGCGGGAAGGGCCGGCCGCAGCAGGAACAGGGCGCCGGCGCCTCGCCCCCGTCCACTACCGCGGCTCCGGCGGCGGCGCCGTCGACGGGCCGACGTGGCTGGCCAGCCAACCGTTCATGGCCGCCCCGCCCCGCCAGACATCGACGATGCGCTCCGCCGCCGCCGGCGTCCCGAGCCAGGGCGCGGGTGGGAACCGGCGCATGACCGCCAGGCCCTTCCGGCGGAGGAGCTCGATACGAGGGTGGTCCCGGGGGTACCCGCGGGGCGCGGTCTTGAGGCTCGCCCCCTCGACATCGAGATCGCGGGCGCGTAGGTCGGCCACGATGCGCTCGAGCGACGGGCCGGCTACCCCGTCATCGACGCCGGCCCGGTACCGGGCCAGCTGGTCGTCGGCCATCATCCAGTAGCCGGTGGCCGCCACCAGGCCCTGGGCCGAGACCTCGACGTAGTACGCCTCGCCGCCGTCGCCCTCGGTGGCCGCGTAGCACCTGGTCTTGTAGGGCGACTTGTCCTTGCTGAAGCGCACGTCGCGGTTGGGGCGGAAGACCCGCAAGGGGCCGAACTCGTCCTGGACCAGCTCGCTCAGCGCGTCGAAGGGGGCCCTGACCTCGGTGTCGTACACCGGCTTGTGGGCCAACCAGAAGGCGCGGTCGTTCTGGGCCTCGAGCTGGCGGTAGAAGTCGAGGGCGGCGTCGGACCACCCGTGGAAACCCACAGCCCAAGGGTAGCGGCCGGCGCCGCTGGCCCCGCCCGGCGACCGTTTGGACAATCCGTGGTCTCTCCCGCCTCCAATTGACCAAACGGTGCACGGCGGAGCCCGTGGTGGTCACCCCAACAGGCGGAGCTGGTCGGGCGGCGCCGGCTTCGCCGCCGGCGCCACGGCCCGGGCCTGGTGGGGCCGGGCCGACCGGCCGCCGTGGCGGGCGACGAGGTCGTGCACGAGGGCGGCGAGGGCATTCTGGGCCCGGGCTGGGGCGTAGGCCCGCGGGTACAGGTCGGTGTAGCGGGCCACGAGGTCGGGGCGGTAGCCGGCCAGCCAGTCGAGGTAGTGCTCGCGCACGCCCGGGCGGAGGTGGAGCAGGAGGGGCGTGATCGACCGCGCGCCGGCCTCGACGCACGCCTTGACCACCGCCTCCAGCTGGTCGGGACCGTCGGAAAGGCCGGGGAGGACGGGCGCGACGAGCACGCCGCAGGGGATGCCGGCGTCGTTGAGCCGGGCCACGGCCTCGACCCGCCGCAGGGGATGGGGGGTGCCCGGCTCGGTGGCGCGCCACACGCCGTCGTCGAGGGTGCCGATGGAGAAGTTGGCCCGCACCTGGGTCCTCCGGGCCGCGTCGGCCAGCAGGTCGAGGTCGCGAAGGATCAGGGTGGACTTGGTCAGGACCGAGAAGGGGTTGCCCGCCGCGGCCAGTTCGCCCACGATCCCCTGGGTGAGGCGGTACTTGCCCTCGCAGCGCTGGTACGGGTCGGTGTTGGTGCCCATGGCGATGTGGTCGCCCGTCCACCGGCTCGGCGCCAGCTCGGCCCGCACCCGCTCCACCGCGTTGACCTTCACCACGATGCGCCGGTCGAAGTCGTCGCCGGCGTTCATGCCGAGGTACTCATGGGTGGGCCTGGCGAAGCAGTAGGTACAGGCATGGGAGCAACCGCGGTAGGCGTTGATCGTCCAGCGGAAGGGCATGCTCGACGCCTTCGGCACCTCGTTGATGACCCGGCGAGCCTCGACGTGGAGGAACTCCATGCCGCGGAACTCGCCGCGGCCGACGTGGCGCTCCACCTCGCGCTCGAAGAGCTCCCCCTGCCCGCCGGCCTCGTCGGCCAGCCGCCAGCGCATCCCGGTCACCGTGGGAGTGTAGCGAACATACGTTCCCTACCGCGGGCCGTTGATAGCCGCCTAGGCTTCCGGGATGGACCATTTCAAGGAGTACCTTGCGGCCGAGGTCGCCCTTGACCATGCCGACGGGCAGCTGACCCGCCGAGAGGCCCTGCGCCGGATGGGCATGATGGGCATCTCCCTGACTGCGGCATCGGCGATCCTCGCTGCCTGCGGCAACGACAAGAAGACCGAGTCAACGTCGCCCGACCCGGTGGCGCCGCTGGTCCAGACCACCACCACGGCTGTGGCTCTTGTGACGGTCCCGTCCGGTGGAGCGCCCCGCGCCGCGACGACGCCGGTCCCGAGCCAGGAGATCACCTACCCCGGGCCCAACAGCACGCTGATGGGCGCCTACGCAGCCGCGGCCGGAGCCAAAGGGGCGGTCGTCGTGATCCACCAGAACCAGGGGCTGGTCGACAACATCCGGGCCGTCGTCAGCCGGCTGGCGGGTGACGGGTACAGCGCCCTGGCCGTCGACCTGCTCTCCGAGGAGGGGGGCACGGCGAAGGTGCCGACGGCCGAGGTGAGCGCCGCGCTCACGAACGCCGGCCCGTCGCGCATGCGCGACGACATCGTGGCCAGCATCGACGAGCTGCTCAAGCGCAACGCCGGCGCCAAGATCGGCCTGATCGGGTTCTGTTTCGGCGGCACCGTGGCGTGGGACTTCGTCACGGTCGGCGACGCCCGGCTGGCCGCGGCATCGCCGTTCTACGGCACGGTGCCCGACCCGGTGAACTTCGCCAAGAACAAGGCGGCGGTGCTGGGCGTCTACGGCGAGACCGACAGCCGGGTCAACGCCACCCGGGAGGCGGCCAAGACCGGCCTTGACAAGACCTCCGTGCCTCACGAGCTCAAGACCTACGCCGGCGTCGGCCACGGCTTCTACACCCAGGTCGACACTGACCAGTCCAAGCTGGCCTATTCCGACGTGCTGACCTGGTTCGGGCGCTACCTGAAGTAGGCCAGCGCCTACCCTTGCCGGACATGCCCGGTGACGTCGACGGTCCGCAGCGGTACCGCCGAGCCCTTGAAGGGCTGCTCGGCGTGCCGGCCACCGAGGGCAACGCGGTCGACGTCCTCCGCAACGGCGACCAGATCTTCCCGGCCCTGTTCGAAGCCATCGCCGCCGCCACCTCGACGATCGACTTCCTGACCTTCGTGTACTGGGAGGGCTCGATCGGCCGCGAGCTTGCCGCGCTCCTAGCCGAACGGGCCGCAGCCGGCGTGCGGGTCCGGGTGGTTCTCGACGCCATCGGCGCCATCAGCATGGACCGGGATCTGGTGGGCCGGATGGCCGCCGCCGGCGCCCAGGTCGAGTGGTTCCGGCCGGTGAACAAGGCCCGGTTCTGGGAGTCCAACCACCGCAGCCACCGCAAGGTGCTGATCTGCGACGAGGAAGTGGCCTTCACCGGCGGGATCGGCATCGCCGACGAATGGCGGGGTGACGCCCGTGGCCCGCACGAGTGGCGGGACACCCATTTCCGTCTACGGGGGCCGGCCGTCGACGGGCTGCGGGCCGCCTTCGTGCAGAACTGGGTCGAGACGGGCCGCCCCCTCCTGGAGGCCGGCGTCGACCGCTTCCCCACCCAGCCGGAGGCCGGCTCGACCGTCGCCCAGGTCGTCCGGGGCGCGGCCCAGACCGGCTGGAGTGACGTGGCCACCCTCGTTCACTCCCTGCTGGCCCTGGCTCGCGAGCGCGTCCGCATCACGACCGCCTACTTCGTGCCCGACGAGGCCACCTGCCGGGAACTGGCGGCCACCGCCCGTCGGGGCGTCGAGGTCGACGTGCTGCTCCCCGGACCCCATGTCGACAAGCGGTTCGTGCAGCTGGCCAGCCAGGCCCAGTACGAGGTGCTCCTGGCCGCCGGCGTGCGCCTGTGGTCCTACCAGACCAGCATGTTGCACGCCAAGGTCCTGACCGTCGACGGGGTAGTGGCCAGTGTCGGCTCGGCCAACTTCACCAGCCGCTCGCTCACCCTCGACGATGAGGTCAACGTGGTCGTGTTCGACCCTGAGGTGGTGGGCATCCTCGACGGGCACTTCGAGGCCGACCTCGAGATGTCCGAGCGGGTGGACCCGCGAGCCTGGCCGGACCGTGGCCTGGCCCAGCGGGCGTTCGAGGTGGTGGCCGGCCTCGGCGGCCGGCACATGTAGCCCTACTTGACGATGAAGGTGCCCGACATCAGGCCGGGGTGGATCTTGCAGTGGAAGGCGAACGTGCCGGCCTTGAGGGCGGGGACGTTGAGGGTCTTGGTGGCCGGGCCCTGGATAACGCCGGCGTCGAACAGCGCCTCGGTGGCGGCGTGGCTCTCCAGGATGGTCAGGTTGTGGGTGATCGAGTCCTTGTTGTCAAAGGTGACCGTGAACGCCTGGCCGGCCGGGGCGGCCAGGCAGTCGGTGTTGAACTTGGTGCCGCTGGCGGTGATGGCGAGGGTCGTACCGGACGGGGAGCACGTCGAGGTGGCGTTCCCGGTGTGGTCGGTGGGGCCGGCGTGGTCCATCGTCGTCGTGCCTGTCCCGCCGGCGAGAGGATCCGAGTTGTCGCTGCCGCCGCCGCAGCCCACCAGGACCAGCCCCAGCACAGCCGCGAGAACCAAGAGCCTTCTCATGCGATCTCCTCCTCGGTGACGGCCCGGGTCGACCGTGGTCCCGCGGCGGTAGCTTACGCGCCGAGGTCGTCGGCGACCTCGGGGTTGGCAACCGGGTATGGGTGGTGGGGTCAGGGTTTTCCCTGACGCCGGCGAGGTCATCGGCGGCCGCCGCTATGCGATGCTGGCGGCCATGCCGGCGCCGTCGCTCTCCCGCCGCGGGTTCCTGGCCCTCGCCGGCGCCGGTTCGGCCGGGCTGGCCCTGGCGTCATGTGGTGGCTCGACCAAGCCGTCGGCCGTGCCGTCGGGCGGGCCGGAGGTGGCGGCCGCCGAGGCCAAGCGCCGGCGGGCAGGCGCGCCCGTGAAGGACGTCGCCCTGGTGGCGGCGCCCCTTACCATCGACCTGGGCGGCGGCCTCAAGGTGCCGACCTGGGCCTATGGCGCCTCGGTGCCCGGCGCGGAGATCCGGGTCAAGGCCGGCGACGTGGTCCGGGCCCAGTTCACCAACAAGCTGGCGGAAGCCACCACCATCCATTGGCACGGGCTGGCACTTCGCAACGACATGGACGGCGTGCCAGGGATGACGCAGGAGCCGGTCGCCCCCCAGGGCACCTTCACCTACGAGTTCGCCACCTCGAACCCCGGCACCTACTGGTTCCACCCCCACGTCGGCCTGCACCTCGACCGGGGGCTGTACGCCCCCCTCATCATCGAGGACCCGGCTGAGCCCGGCCGCTACGACCGGGAGTACGTCGTCGTCCTCGACGACTGGAGCGACGGGCTCGGCCAGGCTCCCGAGGCCGCCCTGGAGGACCTGAAGGACGGCAAAGGCCCCCACGCCGAGCACACCAAGGGCGGCGGGCCGCACAGCGACGCCCTCAACAGCGCCGGCGGCGACGTCAGCTACCCGGTGTTCCTGGTCAACGGCCGCCAGCCCGGCGCCCCGGCGGAGTTCGTGGCCAAGAAGGGCGAACGGATCCGCTTCCGCATCATCAACGCCGCCGCCGACACACCGTTCCGGGTGGCCCTGGGCGGCCACCAACTGACCGTGACCCACGCCGACGGGTTCCCGGTCGTGCCGGTGACGGTCGACACGCTCATGATCGCCATGGCCGAGCGTTACGACGTGACGGTCACTGTTGCCGGGGAGGGTGTGTTCCCCTTCATGGCCGTGGCCGAGGCCAAGGCCGACGAGGCCATGGCCGTCCTGCGCTCCGGACCGGGGGCCATCCCCGACTCCAACGCCCGCCCGCCTGAGCTGAGCGGCAAGATGCTGCAGCGGGCCGACCTGGTGGCGGCTGAGTCAGTCCGGCTGCCTGCCGGCCGCCCCGACCGCACCTACAAGATCGCCCTCGGCGGCGGCGGGCCGGGCTACGTCTGGACCCTGAACGGCAAGCCGCACGGGCAGAACAAGCCGCTCGTGGTCCGCCAGGGTGAGCGGATCCGCCTCGACTTCGAGAACACGACGACGATGTTCCACCCCATGCACCTCCATGGGCACACCTTCCAGGTCATCAACCCGGGCGGAGCGGCCGGCGCCCGCAAGGACACCACCATCGTGCGGCCCAACGAGCCGGTGTCGGTGGAGTTTGTGGCCGACAACCCGGGGCAGTGGATGATCCACTGCCACAACAACTACCACCAGGTCATGGGCATGATGCTGACCCTGTCCTACGAGACGGACCGCAAGCTGAGCTCGGCCGAGCGGGCGTCGCCCCTCGGGCTGGTCTGTGACTGGTTGTCGCCCAACATCAGCTGAGCGCCTCTGAGGCCACCACCGGGCGGAGGAGCCAGCCGTCGGCCTCGCCGGCCGGGTCGACCGCGCGCCACGTGCCGGCGAGGGCCGGCAGGCGGCGCGACAGCAGCAGCCGGAAGGCGTCGTGCAGGTCGATCAACGCCCGGCGCACCACCACCCCGTCGGCGAAGGCCGTGCGGCCCGGGTGGGCCACGAGGTGGCGGGCGGCGTCCCAGCTGAACATGGCGCCGGCGCCGTCCTCGCGGATCCGGCGAGCGCGCGTCGGGTCCCGGCTGTCGGCGGTCTTGGCGCTCGGCGCCACGCCGGCGGCGACGACGCACTCCCGGAACTCGGGGTCGTCGCCGAGCCGCCAGGTGCGGTCGAGAGCGGGCTGGGCCGGGCCGAAGGTCAGCGCCGTGAAGCGCTCGACCGCCGACCACAGCAGGAGGTAGGCGGACTGCAGCCCGTAGAAGCGGTCCCACATCCCGGTCTCGTCGACGCCGGTCGTGGGGAACGGGGCAGTGGCGTGATCGACGGCGGCCCGGCGGACGGTGCAGAGCCCGAACCGGAGGAGCGGGTCGTCGCCGGCCGACCATGTGGTGAACCACTCGTCGGAGCTGCCCCGGTCGGGGTGACGGCCGCGGAGGAGATTGACCCGCCCGGGCCGGCCGTCGACCCGCATCTCGGTCATGTCCCACCGGTAGTGCTGGCGGGGGGCGACCGAGCAGATCGCGGTGTACGCGTCCTTCTCCCGCCCGACGGCGAAGGTGAGGAGGACGCCGCGGACGCCGACCGTGCCGTCGGGGTCGAACAGGGGCAACCCGTCGCGCACCCGCAGGCCCCCGCCCACCGTCGTGGCCACCTCGGTGTGGACGACGTAGCCGGCGAGCTGCTCGTAGGCCGGCTGGTCGGGCTTGTCCGGGCCGTAGGTGAACATCGGCAGGTCGAGCCGGGGCGGCGGCGCCAGGAGATCAGGCATCCGCTCAGTGTCCCTCGCGCGGGGGCACCCGCTCACGCGCTCCCGAATGACAAGCTTGTAACTGTCGCAGGGGCTTGGGATGCTGGGGGACATGGTCCTCGGCGCGCTCCAGCAGGGTTCGTCGCTCTCGGCCGCGGCCGACCGGCTGGCCGCCCTGCTCACCGGCGGGGGCGGGGGCCTGGCCGACGCCGGCGGCGGCCGTCTGGAGTTCGAGGCCGACGTCGCCCTCCGGCCCCTGGTCCGGGCCGAGGTGGCGCCGGCGGAGGTGTGGGCGGTCGACGGCGGCCAGGCCGTGGTGGCTGACGCCCGCTGCCTCCAGCTGGTGGTGGCCCGGGCCGCCCGGGTCTGCTTCCGTGATGGCGCCTGCGAACTGGAGGACGAGGGTGAGCTCGGAGCCTGGCTCCTCGGGGGCGACGAGGACCGGGCCGTGGCCGCCGGCCTGGGCCTGGGCGTGGCCGCCGACGCCGCCGTCGACCTGAACCTGCTTCGCGACGTGCAGGAGTGGCGGGCCATCGAGCGGTGCGTCGCCGAGGCCGGGCCGGGCGCGGTGGTCCTGGTCGACGGGGATCTCGAACCCGATTGGCGGGTGGCGCCGTGGTGGTTCGCCGAGCTGCTGGCGCTCGCCGCCGCCCGGGGCGTGGTCCTCGCTGCAGTCACGAAGCGGTCGTCGCTCTCCCGAGGCGGCGCGCCGCTCCTGGGGTGCCTGGAGCTCGAGGGCGCCCTGGCCTTCGGCCCGCGTGGCCTGTGGTGGGCGCCGGTGGCCCGGAGCCGGGCCGGCGCCCGGGTCGTCGCCGCCCGCCTCGACCCCGACGCGCCATACGCCTTCCGGGTCGACCTGTCGCCGGGCGTCGACCCGGAGCCGGCGCTCGGTCTCCTGGCCGCGGTCTGCGACGACGCCGGCTTCCCCGGGTACCCCTACCCCCTCACCGTCGGCGACCGCCTGGCCGCCTGCCCGTCGTGGCTGCGCCAGGACACCTGGTTCGAGCTCGACGACCTGCTTGACCGGGCCGGCGTGCCCGCCGAGGTCCGCGAACGGGCTTTCGCCGACCGCCACGACCTCATGGAGCGCTTCTGATGTCCACCGGCCGGCTCTTTGGCAAGAACGTCCTGGAGGGCACGTTCCGGGCTGCTCCCGACGAGGACCTGTTCCTCGGCGAGCTGCTGGTGGCGGTCGACGAGGCCACCGGCCGGCGTTACCTGTTCCGCATCGTCGACGTCACCTACGGCACCGAGCACCGGGAGCCGGGCTGGGCCGAGCGGGTGGCGGGCACGCTCCTCGTCGACGACGCCCGGGGTGACGCCGGCCTCCACCGCCTCTACGAGCAGTCCCGGCGCACCTATCGGGTGGCCAGCTGCCGGTGCCTCGGGTACCTCACGCCCGACGGGCTCGATTTCCGCCGGCCCAAGAGCCTCCCCACCCAGTTCTCCCGGGTGGTGGCCCCCGAGCCCGCCGACTTCGCCTTCCTGCGCACCCGCATGGGCGACCTCCCGGTCGGCACGCTGCGCAGCGGCGAGACGGTGGTCGACTTCGAGGTCGGCATCTCGGGCAGGAGCCTGGCCAGCCACGTCGGCATCTTCGCCACCACGGGCATGGGCAAGTCCAACCTGATGATGGTGCTGGCCGGCGATGTCATGCGGTCGGCCGGCCGCTACGGCCTCGTCCTCGTCGACCCCCACGGCGAGTACCGCACCGAGCTGGCCCGCCACCCATGGGCCGGGGAACGGTTGCGCACCTATGCAGCCCGCCGGTTGCCCAACACCACGTCGCTCCGTGTCGGCCTGGCCGAGCTGTCGGTCGACGACCTCCGCACCGCCTACGAC
The DNA here is from genome assembly GCA_023264995.1 of Acidimicrobiia bacterium. Lineage (GTDB taxonomy): Bacteria > Actinomycetota > Acidimicrobiia > Acidimicrobiales > AC-14 > CADCTB01. Next base: position 62,008 of record JAHFUR010000015.1, read on the forward strand.
TGGACCCGCCCGCAGGAGGAAGCCCTCTACGAGCTGGAGAAGAAGTTCGGCGGCGAGGGCCTGTCGTGGCTGCTGGCGTTCGCCAAGGTCGAGGACCTGCCCGGGTTCCGCGACGTGGAGCTGGGCAACCGGGTGGCGCTCAATACGCTCCAGGTTCTCCACCGGCGGGCCCGGCGCATCGTGGAGCTGCCGTGCGTCGCGGCCGACGCCCACGTCTCGGTCGGCGCCGCCGTGCTCCGCGACCTGCGTGAGGGCCGGGTCGTGCTGGTCGATGTCAGTGGGCTGGGTTCTACCGAAGAGCTGCTGGTGGCCTCGTTCCTCACCCGCCGGGTGCTGGAGGAGTGGTCCAACGCCTACCTGGAAGACCCCGACGCCCACGAGCGGCTTCCTGTCGTGGCCGTCGTGCTCGAGGAGGCCCAGCGGGTGCTGGCCGCCAGCAAGGACCGTGATTCGAATGTCTTCCCCCGGGTGGCCCGCGAGGGCCGCAAGTTCAAGGTCGGCCTGTGCGCGGTCACCCAGCAGCCCAAGCTGCTCGACGGCGAACTGCTCAGCCAGTTCAACACCTTCTTCATCCTCGGCCTCGCCGACGAGAAGGACCGCACCATCCTGCGCTCGTCCTCGAAGCAGGACATCGCCGCGTTGGGCCCGGAGATCCAGACGCTGATGCCGGGCGAGTGCCTCCTGGCCAACCTCGACGCCCCCTTCGCCGTCCCGGCCAAGATCCACCTCTGGGCCGACGTCGTCCGGGCCTGCCCGCCGCCGCCGGCGCCCCGCCCTGTCGCCGCCGCCAATGTGTCAGCGATGGTGGACTGAACTGGTGACGATCGAACACGCCCTAGCCTGCCCGACCGTCACCGGGGCGCCGTGAGGGTCGCGGCCCTGGGCGACGCCCACCTCGGGCGCTCGTACTACTCGTACACGACGCCCGACGGCTTCAACCAGCGCGAGCGCGACTTCGAGGAGTCGTTCACCCGGGCGGTGGAGCTGGCCCTGGCCCAGTCGCCGGACCTGGTCGTCTGGCTGGGCGACATCTTCGACCACCCCCGGCCCACCTACCGGTCCTACCGCATCGCCCAGCGGGCGCTGGTGCGTATCCGTGACCACGGCGTGCCTCTCGTCGTCATCACCGGCAACCACGACACGCCGCGGCTGCCCGGCACGGGCAGCCCGTACTCGGCGCTCGCCGACCTGTTCCCAGAGGTCCGCTTCGCCCACCGCATGGGCTACGAGCGGTTCATCTTCCCCGGCCTGGTCGTCCACGCCGTGCCCCAGATGCTCACGGTCGACGCCACGCTCGCCGCCCTCGCCGAGGCCCGCATCAGCCGTGCCGCCGACGCCACCAACCTGCTGTTGACCCACCCGCGCGTCCCCCAGGTGGAGCCCCACCACGCCGACATCAACGAGATCGAGGTCGACGCCGGCCTGCTCAAGGCCTCGGCCGACCTGGCCCTGCTCGGGCACTACCACTTCCACACCAAGGTGGATACGGGCATCTGGTACGCCGGCTCCACCGACACGTTCTCCTACGCCGACGACCCGGATGTGGCCAAGGGCATCGTCATGCTCGACACCGACTCCGGCCAGATCGCCCACGTCCCCCTCACGGGCCAGCGGCCGCTGCTGACGCTGCCGTCGGTGCACGCGCTGGGGCTCTCGCCGGCGGAGGTGCAGGAGCGGGTGCTCGACCGGGTGGCGGCCGTGCCGGCGGGAGCGGTGGTCCGGTTGTTCCTCGAAGGCGTCGACGCCGAGGCATACCGGATGCTGGACATGGAGGCGGTGCGGGCCGCGTCGGCGCACGCCCTCCACCTGAAGCTCCAACCCGATTTCGCCGGCTCCCACACCAACGTGGAGCTGCCCGACCTGGCGTCGCTGCCGGTCCAGTGGGCCAACTACATCGACGGCCAGGACCTGGTCGGCTTCGATCGCGACCGTATCCGCCAGCGGGGCGACGAGTACCTGGCCCGCGCCGTCGAAGAGGCCGTCGACTAGGTGAGGGTCACGCGGCTGCTGCTGCGGAACTACCGCGTCTTCGAGGACGAGCTCGAGCTGGAGATCCCTCCCGGGCTGGTCGGCGTCTACGGGTTGAACGGCGCCGGCAAGTCGGCGCTCATCGAGAGCATCCGCTTCACCCTGTACGGCAGGTCGCGTACGTCGATGGACGAGGTGCGCACGGCCGGCGTCAACGCCGAGTGCATCACCGAGGTGGAGTTCGAGCACGAGGGCCACCTCTACGTGGTGCGGCGCACCGTCGCCGGCGCCAATAGCCAGGTGAAGGCCGAGGCCCATGCCGACGGCCAGCAGGTGGCCGAAGGCGTACGCGATACGAGCCGCTACGTCCACTCCATCCTGGGCATGGACGACGCCGCCTTCCGGGCGTCGGTGTTCGCCGAGCAGAAACAGCTCGCCGCGTTCAGCCAGCAGACGCCGGCCGAGCGCCGCAAGCTCGTGCTCCAGCTCCTCGGTATCACCCCGCTCGACTCCGCCCGTGACCTGGCCCGCAAGGATGCCCGTCTCACCCAGGAGGCCTTCGAGCGGCTGCGCTCCGTGCTCACCGACCTCGACACGGTGCGGGAGGCCCTGGGTGCGGCCGAGGCCATGGCCCGCGACGCCGATGCCCGCCGGGGCGGCGAGGAGGCCCTTGCCGCCGCCGCCCGGGCCGACATGGACGCTGCCGACGCCCGCCACCAGCACCTCGACGTGGTCCGCCAGGAACACGAGCGGTTGGTGGCCGAAGGCAAGGCGGTGCGGGAGCAGTACGACAAGGCCATGGTGTGGGTGGCCAAGCTGGCCGAAGAGAAGGCCGGGCTCGACCTCGCCGCCGAGCGCCTAGTGGTCCTTGTCGCCGATGCCGAAGGCTGGCAGGAGGCCGACGCCCGGCTCCGGCTGGTGGAGGCGGTGGCCTCAGCCGAGGCCGTGCTCGGCACGGTCCCAGTGCCCGACGTGCCGGCCGCGCCCGACGAAGTGGCGTGTGAGGCGGCGCGCGTCGATGCCGAGGCGGCCAAGGTCGCCCTGGCCACGGTTAACGCCACCTTCGAGGCCGCCGGCGGCGAGCGGGCCCGGGCCGCCCAGGCCGTCGAGCGCTCGTCCACCCTCACCGGCGAAGGCGCGTGCCCACTGTGCGGGCAGGCGCTGGGCGACGCGTTCGAGGCGGTCCAGGCCCACCGGGCCGCCGAACTGGCCGCCATCGAGACCCGGCTCAACGAGCTGGAGCTCGACCGGCGCCAGGCCCTGGTGGCGGCCACGACCAAGAGCGAGAGAGCCGCGGACCTGGCCAAGCAGCTACGGGTCGCCCAGGTCGAGTGGGCCGGCTACGAGAAGCGGGTGGCCCGCCGCCAGGAGGCCGAGGCCACGCTGGCCGCGGCGCTCGCCGCGCTGGGCCGGCCGGTGGCCGAGGGCGAGCGGGCCACCCTTTCGGCCGAGGTCGACCGGCGCCGGCGGGCGGCCGACGAGTGCCAGCACCTGCGGGGCCGGTTGGAGCGGAAGGAGGCGGTGACCGCCGAGCTCGACGTGGAGCAGGCGGCAATGGCCGAGAGCCGGGCCCGGTTGGAGGCGTTGCGCGCCCAAGTTGCCGGCCTCGGGTTCAACGCCGAGGCCCTGGGCGCGGCCCTGGCCGACCGGGCCCGCTCCCAGGCTGCGGCTGAGGCGGCCAGCCTGCGGGCGCAGGCGGCGAAGGTGGACGCCACCCAGGCCCGCGAGCGGGCCGCGGCCGAGGCCCGCCGGCTGGCCGAGGCCGTCGAGCAGCACGCCCGCCTGGGGGAGCTGGGGGAGGAGGCCCGCCACCTGGCCCGTCTCGCCGACCTGCTCAACGCCTTCCGGAACACTCTGGTGGCGTCGGTCGGGCCTCGCCTGTCGGCCCAGGCCGCCGAGCTGTTCGCCGAGCTCACCGACCGGGAGTACGACCAGCTCGAGGTCGACCCCAACACCTACGAGCTGAAGATCCTCGACGGTGGGCGCACCTACGGGATGGGGCGCTTCTCCGGCTCCGAGACCGACCTGGCCAACCTGGCCCTCCGGGTGGCCGTGAGCGAGCACGTACGGTTCCAGTCGGGCGGCGCCGTCGGGCTCCTTGTGCTCGACGAGGTGTTCGGCCCTCTTGACGATGATCGCAAGGCCCGCATGCTGGTGGCCCTCGAGCGCCTCCGCGCCCGGTTCCGCCAGGTGTTGGTGGTCACCCACGACTCGGCCATCAAGGAACAGCTCCCCAACGCCATCGAGGTCATCAAGCTCCCCGGCCGGCGAGCGACGGCACGGGCCGTGAACGGCTGACCCCCGCCGGCGCCGGCCTCAGTTTCCTGTTGGCACCGAGTCCGGGGTACAACGCTCCCGTGGTGTGGATCCTCGACCTCGACGGTGTGGTGTGGCTGGCCGACACGGTGATCTCCGGCGTGCCCGGTGCCATCGGCCGGTTGCGCGCCGCTGGCCACCAGCTCCTCTTCCTCACCAACAACTCCAGCCGGCGGGTCGGGGACCTGGTCGAGAAGTTCGGCGGCATGGGGATCGAGGTCGACGCGCAGGAGATCGTGACGTCGGCCCAGGCGGCGGCGACGATGATGGCGCCCGGTTCCACCGCCCTCGTGTGTGCCGGCGCCGGCGTGCGCGAGGCCCTCGAGCTGCGGGGGGTGGCGACGGTCGGCTCCGGCCCCGCCGACGCGGTCGTCGTCGGGTTCCACAAGGAGTTCGACTACGACCGCCTGAACGCCGCGTACCAGGCCATCCGCGGTGGGGCCCGGCTGATCGGTACCAACGACGACACGACCTACCCCACCCCCGATGGTCCGATCCCCGGCGGGGGCGCCCTCCTTGCCGCGGTGGCCGCCGCCGCCGGCATGGAGCCTGAGGTAGCTGGGAAGCCCTACCAGCCGATGGCCGATGCCGTGCGGGCCCGCATCGGCGCCGCGGCCGACCACGGCCTGGTGGTGGGAGACCGGCCCGACACCGATGGCCTCATGGCGCGCCGCCTCGGCTTGCCCTTCGGGCTGGTCTTCACCGGCGTCACCCATCCCGACGACCGCCCCTTTGACCCGCCACCCGACTTCACCGCACCGGACCTGGCCACGCTGGTCGACGAGTGGTCCTCCGACCACTGAGCCGTCCGGACCGGCCTCCCGGGCCGGTCAGTGGTCCTCTGACCACTGAACCGTCTGGACCGGCCTCCCGGGCCGGTCACGAGTTGGCGTAGATCCAGGGGTCGACGGTGAGGTACTGGCGGCGGGCGGCGCAGGTGTCCTGCACCGCGGTGAGGTGCAGGACAGCCTTCCCTGCTTCCTGCTCCCCGGTGACCAGCACGTCGTAGTCGCCGGTCTCCTGGCCGCACGCCTTCGAGAACACGACCAGGCGGCCGGCGCTCAGGGTGAACGAGCCCGAGCTGGGCCCTGGCCCGTCGGGCACGATCAGCACGTAGGTCCCGTCGGAGCGGAGCTGGAGCAGGCCTTGGTGGATGGAGCGGTAGATGCCGGTGACGTCCTTCGCCGTGGCCGGGACTCCCGGCGCCGGCGGTTGGACGTTGCTGGCCGGCGGGTCCTTGAAGCTGCACGCCCCGGTCAGCACGGCAACGAGGACCAAGGCGAAGAGGCGTTTCATCTCGGGGGATCCTGCCCTGTGCGGCGTCGATCGGGGAAATGCTTGATCTTGGGTGGCCCGTCGGATCAGATGGGAGCGATACCTGTCCGAGAAGGAGGTGGTCGTGAACAAGTCCGATGTGATCCAAGACGTGGCCGGCGCAGCCGGCGTGAGCAAGGCCGATGTCGAGAAGGTGATCGACGCCTTCTTCGACACGGTCCGCGTCGCCGTGGGCAAGGGTGACCGGGTGGCGTGGCCGAGCTTCGGTGCGTTCTCGGCGACCCAGCGCCAGGCCCGCACCGGGCGCAACCCCCGCACCGGCGAGCCGGTGCCCATCGCCGCCTCGACGGCGGTCAAGTTCTCTTCGAGCGCTGCGTTGAAGACGGCGTTGAACCCGCCGCCGGCCAAGGCGGCGAAGAAGGGGGCCAAGAAGGCGGCCCCCGCGGCGAAGGCGAAGGCGCCGGCCGCTGCCACGGCGAAGGCGGCCAAGGCTGCGCCGGCCAAGGCCGCGCCCGCCAAGAAGTCTGCGGCCACCAAGGCCGCGCCGGCCAAGGCTGCCCCCGCGCCGAAGGCGGCGAAGGCCACGGCCACCAAGGCCGCGCCGGCCAAGAAGGCCACCAAGAAGAAGTAGCCGGCGGCCGCGGCGGCGGCTACAGGTTCGAGATCAGCTTGAACAGCTCGGCGGGCCCGACGCCTTCACCGGCGCCGGCGTCGGCGGCGCGCCGGCGGATCTTGTCCCGGAACCGCTCGACCTGCTCAGTCGAGGACGGGTCGTCGATGTCCATCGTTGTGCGGTACTGGCTGCGGTGCTCGAGGAGGGCGGCCACCTTGGCGTCGAGGCCGGCGGCGACGTCCTCGACGTGGTCGGCCTCGTCCGCCTCCCAGAGGAGCAAGTGCGACGGCCGGTGGGGCGCCTCGGCCTGCTCGGGGAAGAAGTGGGGGTCGCGGGCGGCCACGATGCCTTCGACGGCCAGGAAGCCGGCGTGGCGGTGGTCGGGGTGGAGGCGGTAGCGCTTCCACGGGTCGTGGCCGAGGACGACGTCGGGCCGCAGCCGCCGGATCCAGTGGCAGACCTCGGCCCGCTGGCGGAGGCCCGACTCCAGCTCGCCGTCACGCCAGCCGAGGAACACCACCGAGCCGGTGCCGCCCAGGGCCACTGAGGCGGCCCGTTGTTCGAGCTGGCGGCTGGCCACGAGGACGGCGGGGTCGTCGGCGGGGTCCCACGAGCCCTTGGAGCCGTCGGTGCAGACCAGGTGGGAGATCTCACAGCCCGCGGCGGCCCACTTGGCCAGGGTGCCGCCGCAGCCGAACTCCACGTCGTCGGGGTGGGCGGCGATGGCCAGGGCCCGCGCCGGGGTGGGGAGGTCGTGCGTCACGCTCACGACGCCAGGGCCCGGAAGGCCACCAGGTCGGCTGGCAGGTCGACGTCGTGGGACAGCGACGGTTCGCGCACGACGCGCAGGGCCAGGCCCAGGCGGTGCGCCTCGGCGCCGTGGCGGGTAAAGGAGCCCGGGCCGTAGGAAAAGGTGAAGCCGGCGTCGCCCGGCACGCAGATCACGTTGGTCCCGTTGTCGATGTGGTCGGGCACCAGGGTCACGCCGGCGAAACGGGCCACCCACGCCAGCCGTCCGGCCTGGGGCAGGTCGGCGTGGGCGACGACCACCCGTCGCGCCCCGCCGGCGGCCAGCCGGGCCACGCCGGCTTCGACGGCCCGGTTGAGGCCCCGCTCGGGTTCCCAGACCACGAGCGCACCGAGGTCGCGCGCCCACGTGGCCACCTCGGCGTCGTCGCAGACCACCGCCGTGGGCAGGGGTGCGGCCGACCGCACCACATGGGTGGCCATGGCCCGGGCCAGCTCGGCGCGGTGCGCGGGGCCGAGGGCCGGCGCCAGCCGCAGCTTGGCTTCGCCGAAGGACTTCACGGGGACCAGGACGGCAACCGGCCCGAAGGACGCCAGCGCGCTCATTGCAGGACGTGCAGGACCTTGGCCACCGGCTCCTGGCGCAGCAGCTGGCGCACCCGGACCAGCGCTTCCTGCACGCCGTGCGACGCCATCGCCGCGGCCATCTCGTCGAGGGAGGACCATCGGGAGATCGCCGCCCCTTCGACCAGCCCGCCGGCATTGGGTTCGACGGTCACCGCCAGCTCGAGCCCGAGGCAGCCGGCGCACCCGGCGAAGGCCGGGACCACGTCGTCCACGAAGAGGCGGCGCATCTCCTCCACGTCGGCCGGGTCGACGGCACTCTGGTAGAAGCGCAGGTACTCGGCCATCAGGGCCTCCACGTGCTCTTGGTGAACATGGCCGCAAGGTCGGGGTTGCTCGACAGCGCCATGCGCCGCCGGTCGAGCACACCGGCCACCCGTTCCCCGGTGCCCGGGTACTTGAGCGTCACCCGGACCTCGTCGGGGGTGACCTCGATCACGTTGTAGGACGGCCGGGTGTAGCCCCGGACCCGGTGGGACGACACGGTGCCCGACGTGATGAGCAGGACCTGGTCGAGCAGCCACACGTGGGGCACGTGCTTGTGGCCCGACAGTACGACGTCGACCTTGAGCTCGGTGAGGAGGGCAAGGACGTCGCCGGCGTCCCAGACGGTGTTGCGCTCGCGGCCGGTGCCCGGGACGGGCACGAGGTGGTGGTGGAGCACGAACACCTTGAAGTCGGCCTCGGCCGCGAACTGGTCGCGGATCCAGCGGTAGCGCTCACGGCCGACCTCACCCTCGGCCAGGTCGGGCTTCGACGAGTCGATGGCCACGACCTGGACCCGGAACGGGACCGGCCGTTCGTGGCTTGGCCCGTCAAGGCTCGGGAGGGTCAGGGAGATGACCCGGTCTCCCTTGTCGGCCACGTCGCCGACTCCGAACACGTCGCGGAAGTGGAGGTACCCGACGTTCTTGGAGTCGTGGTTCCCGGGGATGACCAGCATGGTGAAACCGGCTTGGAACAGCGGCTCCAGGAAGCGCTGGGCGGTGCGGAACTCGCCGGCGTAGCCCTCGGCGGTGAGGTCGCCGCCAATGACGACCAGGTCGGGGTTCAAAGCGATGGTCTCGTGCACCGCGGTCTCGAGCAGGCCGGCGTCGAAGTACGGCGATCCGCAGTGGAGATCCGAGAGCTGGGCGACGACGAACTCTCCGCGTGCCATTCGCCTCGGAGCATACGGGAGCGGGCAGGTAGGGTTCCGACCGTGCCGGCCGGCTGTCCATGAGAAGCAGCGTCTGCGTGCTGGGGGCGGGTTCGTGGGGGACGGCGATGGCCGCCATGTGCGCCCACAAGGTGCCGACGACGCTGTGGGCCCGCCGGCCGGAGCTGGCCGCGGCGATGGCCCGGGACGGGCGCAACGTCGGCTACCTGCCCGACCTGGCCCTGCCGCCCGGGCTCCGCGTGACCTCGGTCCTGGCCGACGCGGTGGCCGGCGCCGGCGTGGTCGTGATGGCCGTGCCGTCGCACGGGTTCCGCGCCGTCTTGGCCGAGGCTGCCGGCCCGCTCGGTGCCGGCGTCCCCGTCGTCAGCCTGACCAAGGGGGTCGAGCAGGGGAGCCTGGCCCGGATGACCGAGGTGATCGCCGAGGTCGTGCCCGGCCACCCCTACGCGGTCCTCACCGGGCCGAACCTGGTCGGCGAGATCGTGGCCGGTTTCCCGACGGCCAGCGTGATCGCGGCGACCGACAACGGCGTCGCCGAACGGCTGCAGCAGCTCTTCAGCACCGGGTCGTTCCGGGTGTACACCAACCCTGACGTCGTGGGGTGTGAGCTCGGGGGCGCCCTCAAGAACGTCGTCGCCATCGCCGCCGGCGTGGCCGACGGGCTCGGCTTCGGGGACAACACCCGCGCCGCCCTCATCACCCGGGGGGTGGCCGAGCTGACGCGGCTCGGCGTGGCCCTGGGCGGCCAGCCCCTGACCTTTGGAGGCCTCACGGGGATGGGCGACCTGGTGGCCACCTGCACGAGCCGGCAGAGCCGGAACCGCCAGGTGGGCGAGGACCTGGCCCGGGGCCGGGCCCTGGCCGAGATCACCGCCGGCACCCGCATGGTGGCCGAAGGGGTGCGGACCTCGGCCGCGGTGGTGGAGCTGGCCGCCCGCGTCGGCGTCGAGATGCCGATCGCCGACCAGGTGGTCGCCGTGCTGCACGGCGTGACCCCGGCGGCCGAGGTCGTCGCCGCCCTGATGGGCCGGATGATGAAGCCCGAGCTTCATGGCCTGAGCGACCGGGCTCGCCGGTAAGTTCGCAGGCAGCCCTCAGCCATCTCCCAGGTGGTCGGTCCATCGTGGGCGGATGCGTCCGAGCCATTTTGCCCGTCCGTCCGTCGTACTCTTTGCCGGATGACCGAAACCGCCACCACCGCCACCCACGCTGCGCAGCTCGAGCAGGCCTTGTTCGAGGTCAAGAAGGTCATCGTCGGCCACGACCGGGTGATCGAGCGCCTCGTCGCCTGCCTGCTGGCCCGCGGCCATTGCCTCTTGGAGGGCGTGCCCGGCCTGGCCAAGACCCTGGCCGTGGAGACGCTGGCCGAGGTGGTGGGCGGCACGTTCGTCCGCCTCCAGTTCACGCCCGACCTGATCCCGTCCGACCTGACCGGCACCCGGATCTACCGGCAGTCCAGCGAGACGTTCGACGTCCAGCTCGGCCCCATCTTCGCCAACTTCGTGCTGGCCGACGAGATCAACCGGGCGCCGGCCAAGGTGCAGTCCGCTCTGCTCGAGGTCATGTCCGAGCGCCAGGTGTCCCTCGGTGGGCAGACGTTCAAGGTGCCCATGCCCTTCCTGGTGCTGGCCACCCAGAACCCGATCGAGTCCGAGGGCGTCTACCCCCTGCCCGAGGCCCAGCGCGACCGGTTCCTGATGAAGATCATGGTCACCTATCCCGACCGCAACGAGGAGGTCGAGATCGTCCAGCGGATGGCGGTGAACCCTCCGCACGCCAACCGGGTGCTGTCGCTCGAGGATCTCGTGACCCTGCAGGAAGCCGCCGACATGGTGTTCGCCCACCGGGCCGTGGTCGACTACGCGGTGCGCCTGGTCCAGGCCACCCGGTCACCGGCGGAGTACGGCCTGAGCGAGCTCAGCGGGTCGATCGACTACGGCGCCAGCCCGCGGGCCAGCCTGGGCCTGGTGGCGGGCGCCCGGGCGCTGTCCCTGCTGCGCGGCCGCGACTACGTGCTCCCCCAAGACGTCGTCGACGTGGCGCCCGACGTGCTGCGCCACCGCCTGGTCCTGTCCTACGAGGCCCTGGCCGACGGCACGTCGGTCGACGACCTCATCACCAAGATCCTGGCCACGGTGCCCGCGCCCCGGCTGGCGCCCAGCCAGGACACCACGGCCGTCGCCGGGATCGACGTGCCCGACCTTTCGGTGAGCGAGCGCAGCGCGTGAAGGTACTGCCGTCGAGCGGCGCCCAGCAGGGCGCCCAGCGGCCGGAGGAGGTACTGCGCCGCCTGCAGCTCACCATTACCCGCCGCCTCGACGGCCTGCTCCAGGGCGACTACCAGGCCCTCCTCCCCGGGCTGGGCAGCGAGCCCGGCGACAGTCGCGAGTACCAGGAGGGCGACGACGTGCGCCGGATGGACTGGGCCGTCACCGCCCGGACCACGGTGCCCCACGTCCGCGACCCCGTCGCCGACCGCGAGCTCGAGTCCTGGGCCATCGTCGACTGCTCGGCCAGCCTCGACTTCGGTACGGCCAGTTGCGAGAAGCGCGACCTGAGCCTGGCCGCCGTCGCCGCGATCGGCTTCATGACCACCCGTACCGGGAACCGCTTCGGCGCGTTGCTCGTCCGCCCCGGCGGTGTCACGCGCATCCCGTCCCGGCCCGGCCGCCAGCCCCTCATGGCGCTGCTCCACCGGCTGGCCACGCTGGAGCGGGTCGACGGTGCCGGCGCCACCGACCTCGGCGCGGCCATCACCAGCCACATGGTGGCCCGGACCCGGCGGGGCCTGTGCGTGGTCGTGTCGGACTTCCTCTCGCCCCCCGGGTGGGAACGCCCGCTGACCGGGCTGGCGGCCCGCCACCAGGTGCTCGCCGTCGAGATCATCGACCCCCGGGAGCTGGAGCTCCCCAACGTCGGCTTCCTGACCCTCGTCGACCCTGAGACGGGCCGGCGCATGGCGGTGCAGACGGCCAAGGCCAGCATCCGCCGGCGCTACGCCGAGGCGGCCGCGGCCCAACGGGCCGAGACCGCCATGGCCATCCGGCGCAGCGGGGCGCAGCACCTTGTCCTGCGGACCGATCGCGACTGGCTTCGCGACGTGGTCGACTTCGTCCTGTCCGCCCGCCGCCACCGAGGCGGCCTTCAGAGAGCCACCCGCTGACCTCGATGATCCTCGCCCTCACGTTCCTCTCCCGCAGCCGCCTGTGGTTCCTCCTGCTGGTCGCCGCCCTCCTCGCCGCCTACGTGATGATGCAGCTGCGGCGCAAGGAGTACGCGGTCAGGTTCACCAACCTGGCGTTGCTGGACTCGATCGCGCCCAAGCGTCCCGGCTGGCGCCGGCATGTTCCGGCCACCGCCTTCGTGCTGGCCATGATCGCCATGGTCACGGCGTTCGCCCGCCCGGCCCGGCCGGTCAAGGTGCCCCGGGAACGGGCCACCGTGGTGATGGCCATCGACGTCTCGTTGTCGATGGAAGCCACCGACGTGCAGCCCAACCGTCTCATCGCCGCCCAGGAGGCGGCCAAGTCGTTCGTCGACATCGTCCCGGGCCGCCTCAACCTCGGTCTGGTGGCGTTCTCGGGGACGGCCCAGGTGCTCGTGTCGCCGACCACCGACCACGCCCTGCTCAAGCGCAGCATCGACAACCTGGAGCTCGGGCCCCGCACCGCCATCGGCGAGGCCGTGTTCGCCAGCCTGGGCAGCATCGCCTCGGTGGTCTCCGAGCCGGGCCAGGCGCCGCCTCCGGGGCGCATCGTGCTCATGTCCGACGGCGAGACCACCGTCGGCCGGCCCAACGACCAGGCCACGAAGGCGGCCGTGGACGCCAAAGTCCAGGTGTCCACCATCGCCTTCGGCACCGACGACGGTTTCGTCGTCGTCGAGGGCCGCAACATCCCGGTACCGGTCAACCGCGACGCCTTGGCCCAGATCGCCGACGCCACCGGCGGGAAGGCCTTCGAGGCCGGGACGGCCAAGGAGCTGCGCCGGGTCTACGCCGACATCGGCAGCTCCATCGGCTACCGCACCGAGGAGCGCGAAGTCACGTCCTGGGTCGTGGGCCTGGCCCTCGTCTTCGCCCTGGCCGCCGCCGCCGGCTCCCTGCTCTGGACCTCGCGCCTGCCCTAAACGCCGAACTGGCTGCAGTTACCCGCCAATTGGCGGGTAACTGCAGCCAGTTCGGCAGGGTGGGGGGTCAGGCCAGGACGACCACCTGGTCGCCGGCGCCGAGGGTGACGGTGGCGGACTTGGGCGGGTTGAGCACGACCTGGCCGGAGGCCAGCCGGTAGCCCAGCGCCACCTGCGACTGCGCCCTGGCCGCGGCGACCACGCCGGCGAACTCCATCGGGTCACCGCCGGCGTACAGGTCGGCCGGGCGGACCGAGATGGACGCGCCGGTGGCATCGAACAGCTCGCCCAGCACCCGGTCCAGGGCCGGGCGCTCGACAAGCTGGGCGATCATCAGGCTGGACAGTTGGTCGCTGACCACCAGGTCGTCGGCGCCGGTGCGCTCGGCGATGACCGCGTCGCGCGAGTCGAGCACTTCGGCCACCACCCGGGCCGTGCCTCGTACCCCCTTCAGGGTCAGCAGGGTCAGGAGGGTGCGGGCGTCGGCATGGGCCGGGGAGAGCACGTCGCGGTAGCCGAGGACGACCACGTGGTCGTAGTGGTTCTCCTCCATGAGGGCGACGAGGCGGTCGGGGTCGTCGCCGTCGACGAGGAACCGTACGGTGAGCCGCTCACAGGTCGACACCAGTGACTCCGCCGGGACCATGCCGCCGTCGACGGCGACGTCGACGGCGCGTGGCCCGGTGGCCACCGCGTCGAGCTCGGCCAGGATGCGTGACCCGAGGGCGCTCCACCCGACCACCAGCATGGTGGCGGTCGACGGGCCGGCGCCGGCGGCCGACCGCCCGGCCGCCGGTACGGCGACGTCGCGGAAGCCGGTGAAGGTGACGGTGTCGTCGTCGGCCGAGATGGCGATGATCTGGTCGCCCGGCTCGAACCGGGTCGCCATCGGCGGGGCCAGGTGGATGTCGCCGGCGGCCGTCGCCCGGCCGATCACCGTGGAGGTGCCGTAGGCCAGGAGCGCCTCACCGAAGGTGTGGCCGTCGAGCTGGGGGGCGGCGGCGAAGTAGATCTCGTCGCCAGCGAAGTCGAGCAGCTCGCGGTAGACGATCCCGAGCCCGGCCTGGTAGCACGCCTGGGCGGTGACCTTGGCGATGATGTCGTCGGCCTCGACGGTCAGCACGCGGTCGCCGGCGGCCGACGAGAGCGAGCGGGCGTTGCGGGCGTCGAGCATCTCGACGATGACCGGCGGGCGGTTGTCCGAACCCTCGCTGAGGACGGCGAGGGTGGCGCGGACGGCGCCGGCGTCGCCGTCGCCGGAGTCGCCGGCCAGGACCACGACCGACCGGGCGCCGGCGACGTTCACGAGCTGCAGGTCGGCCGGGCTGGCCGGGTCGCCGGTGCGGCACACGACCCGAGTGGTACGGAGGTCGGCGATGCGGGCCCGGACCGCGTCCTCCATGTCCGACTTCGGCTCCTCGGCCAGGATGACGACGACCGCCCGGCGCTGGTTCGAATTGGCCTCGATGAGCTCGGAGAGGATGGCGAAGAGCCGCGACGACCACCCCAGGACGAGCACGTGGCCGGTCTCCAGGACCGGGCTCCGGCCCTTGCCCAGGCTGGCGATGCGCTGGTCGATGCTGGATGCGATGAGGCCGATCAGGGAGGTGAACACCAGGATGCCGGCCAGGGTCACGACCAGCGTGACGACGCGGAGACCCCAGCCGTTGTCGGCCGAGAAGGTGCCGGAGTCGAAGACCCGCAGCAGGGACTGCCAGAACGACTCGAAGAAGCTGGCCGATTCGCCGTCGGCGATGCCGAGGCCCAACCCGGCCACGACGCCGGCGGCCAGCACGAGGAACAGAAGGGTCGCACCACCCAGCCAGCCGATGAGCACCCACGGGCCTCGCGACAGGCTGCTGTCGAACCGGTAGCGGAGGCGTTCGAGGGGGCGGGGGCGGGGTGCGGGCATCGGCCGCAGGGTAGTGGCGAAGCGGTACCGTGGTCACTCGTGCGCATCGCGTTCGGGGCCGACGAGGGGGGCACGCCGGTCGCCGACGACGTGGCCGCCGCCCTCTCGCTGCGGGGCGACGAACTGGTGTTCCATGTGGCCGATGAGCCGTGGCCCGACGTCGGCCGCCTAGTCGGCGAGGCGGTTGCTTCGGGCCGGGCCGACATGGGGGTGGTGTGCTGCTGGACCGGTACCGGCGTGTCGATCGCAGCCAACAAGGTGCCCGGCGTGCGTGCCGCCCTGTGTGCCGATGCCGAGACGGCACGGGGTGCCCGGCGCTGGAACGATGCCAACGTGCTGGCCCTCAGCCTGCGGCTGACCACGCGGACCGTCGCCTTGGAAGTGCTGCAGGCCTTCCTCGACACCCAGCCCGACCCCGACGAGGCCGAGAACATCGCCAAGGTCAGTGGCCCAGACCGTCCCTAGCCTGGCCCGGGAGCGGGCGCTGTGGGCCGAGGGCTACGAGGTCGTCGTCGGTGTCGACGAGGTGGGGAGAGGGTCGTGGGCCGGGCCGATCTCCGTCGGCGCCGCGGTGCTGCCCCGTGACCGGCGGGTGAACGGCGTGCGCGACTCCAAGATGCTGGCCGAGGCCGAACGGGAGCGCCTCTTCCCCCGGCTGACCGCGTGGTGCGCGGCATGGGCCGTGGGCCACGCCAGCCAGCAGGAGTGCGACGACCTGGGCATGTCTGCGGCCCAGAAGCTGGCGGCCAGGCGGGCCGTCGAGGGCCTCGGAGTGGTGCCGGACGCCGTCCTGATCGACGGCAACTGGGACTTCGTGACGGCCTCTGGTGTGGTCTGCGGTGACGTCACGCGCATCGTCAAGGGCGACGCCAAGTGCCTCTCCATCGCCACCGCCTCGATCCTGGCCAAGGTCACCCGCGACCGGATGATGCGGGCCGAGGCCGAGCACTTCCCGGCCTACGACTTCGACCTGAACAAGGGCTACCCGTGCCCGCGGCACAAGGCGGCCCTGGCCGCGTGGGGGCCGACGTCGATCCACCGCCGGGCCTGGGTGTTCATGGACAACCAGCCATGGGGCGGTGTCCAGCGCCTGGTCCGCGACCTGCAGCCGGCGCTGTGGTGAGTACCGTGGCGGGGTGACTCGTACCGACGCCCTGATCCTTCGCACTGCGGCGGGCTGGACCGTCTTCGTCTGGGCCACCCGGATCCGCAACATCCTGGGCGACGACACCCACGGCACCGGCTTCAAGGCGGTCCACATCGTGCTGGCCGTCGTGTCGGTGGCCTTCGCCGTCGCCATCTGGGGCGTGGCGTCGAGAGGGCGCCGACGAGCGCGCGACAAGACCGCCACGCCCTCGTAGGGCACATCACCAGCGCCGGGTTCGCCTCGGGCGACCGGTTCGTGGTCGGGACGTGGACGAGTTCGCCCATCGGCCGCCTGGACGACCTGATGTGGGCCCGACCCGACGGGCGGCGGATCCTGCTGGCGCCGACGGATGAGGCTGCCGAGTACGTCAGCTCGGTCTACGGGTTCGACGAGGTGGTTGTGGGGCCCCTACGCGTCGACCTCGACGGCCGGAGGTTCGACCTGCATGCGCCTGGGGCCGGCGTCGAGCTGCACCTGCGGGCCGGGCCGGCGCTGGCGGTGCCATGGCCGCGGCCGGCGTGGTGCACCCGGTGGGTGGAGGGCCCGGTGGCCCGCCGGCTCCTGGGCGTGCGCACCTACGGGGTGAGCCCGAGCGGGGTGCGGGAGTGGTACCGGGCCGTGTCGGTCCGGCGGGTGGTGGCCGGGTGGGCGTCGGTGGACGGCCGGGACCTGGGCCGGCTCGGGCCACTCGACCCGCCGGTCGGCTTCGGGTTCAGCGAGCCGCCCCGTTTCCCATCGATGGTGGGGGCCCGGCCGCTCCTGGAATGGCCACGTCCAACGCCAGCGTGAGGCAGCGGCAGCCGCCGCCGGCCTTGAGGAACTCGTCGACGGTGACGACGACCACGTCGAACCCCCACGCCTCGAGCTGGCGGCCGACCCGGGGCGGGCAGACGGGCATGACGACCGTGTGGCCCACGACGACGGAGTTGGCGCAGAACGCCAGCATCTCGTCGGTCTCGAGGGCGAACGGCTCGGGCACCAGGGCCTCGACGACCTTGCGCCCGTAGCTGTCCCACGCGCCCGGCGCCACGAGCGCCCGCCGGTCGTCGAGGGGGCAGAACGTGAGGTCGAGGTGGTAGAGCCGAGGGTCGACCAGCTCGATGGGGCGCACCGGGGCGCCCAGCAGGGCCGAGAGCGGGCCGTGGGCGCCGGCGTCGGACCGTGACCGGTAGCCCGACAGGAACACGCCGCGAAAGGGGAGGGCGTCGCCGGCGCCTTCGTGGCCGGTCCCCTCGGGGAGGTCGACGACCTCGAACCCGTGGCCAGCGAACCAGGCCACGTCATGGTCGACCTCGGGCTGGCGGTTGGGGTGGCGGAACCGGCTGGCCACGTAGCGCCCGTGGTTGACCGTGCCGGCGTTGGCCGTGAACACCAGGTCGGGCAGCCCCGGCTGGGGCTCCAGCAGGTCGACGGTGGCGCCGGCGTCGACCAGGGTGGCCACCAGCTCGCCCCATTGCGCGCGGGCGCGGTCGAGGTCGACGTCGACCTCCCGGTGCATCCATGGGTTGATCTCGTAGAGCACGCCGAAGTGCTCCGGCGGGCACATGAGGAAGCGCCGGCCCCACGTCAGCGCTGTCACACCAGGTGCTGGGCCAGCATGTGCAGGAAGAGGCCGACGTCGGTGACGATGCCGAGGGCCTGGTGGCTGCCCCGGTCGGCCAGCTTGGTGACGACAGCCTGGTTGATGTCGACGCAGTAGGTCTCCACGCCGGCGGGCAGCACGTTGCCGGTGGCGATGGCGTGGAGCGTGGACGCCAGCATGAGGGCGACGGTGACGCCCGGCAGTTCGGCCCGCATGGCGTCGGCCGCGGCCACCACGTCGGTGAACACGTCGGGCAGCGGGCCGTCGTCGCGCACCGACCCGCCCAGGACGAACGGCACCTGGTGGCCGACGCACTCGAACATCACCCCGCCGGTGATGTACCCGTCGGCCACGGCGGCGGCGATCGACCCCCGCCGGCGGACCTCGTTGATGACCCTCAGGTGGTTGCTGTGCCCGCCCTCGGGCGGCTGGCCGTCGCCGAGGGGCACGCCCAGCGACGTCCCCAGCACGTTGGACTCGATGTCGTGGGTGGCGAACCCGTTGCCGGCGAAGAGCACGTCGATCACGCCGGCCCGCACCAGGTCGGCCACCGCCGGGCCGGCGCCGGTGTGGATGACAGCGGGGCCGCAGACCACCAGGACGCGGCCGCCGGCGGCCTTGGCTGCCCGGATCCGCTCGGCCACCCGGGCCACGAGCTGCTCCTTGGGCTTCTCCGACGAGACGTCGGAGCTCATGAACTCGAACGGGCTGGCGCCGCGGGGCCGGTCGAGGGGCTGGACCCGGACGCCGTCGCGGCCGACCACGACCGGGTCGCCGGCGCGGACCCGGTGCATGGGGACGGTACGGGCCCGGCCGTCGGGAAGGACGACGAGCGAGCAGTCCATCTCCGGGTTGTCGACGTCGACCCAGTGGCCGCCGACGCGCACCTGGGTGGGCAGGTTGGTGGTGGCGTAGAAGCCGGCGGGCAGCACACCGTCGACCTCGGCCGGCGCGGTGGCCGCGTCGACCTGGGCGACCCGGTTGGCCCCGTGGATCTGGAGCTCGGCGACGAGGGCGGCCAGCGTGCCGTCGTCGGCGGCGGTGACCTCGATCCGGGCGCGGCTGGCGTCGGTGTTGGTGTGGCCGATCTGGACGTCGAACATGCGGTAGTCGGCGCCGGCGTCGACGATCACGTCGAGCACCTTGGCCAGGATCAGGGAGTCGATGATGTGGCCCTCGACCTCGACGACCTCCGACGCGCTCATTCCGGCACTGCCGTGCCGTCAACCGCGCCCTCGACAACGACATCGGACAGCGGCACCTCGTCGACCCCGATACTCGGCTCGGGCTTGAGCCGGCCCTTCCGGTGGTCCCAGGAGTCGCGGACGATCACCTGGAGCACGCCGGCGGCGGGGATGGCCAGCAGGGCGCCGAGGAAGCCGAGCAGCTCGACGCCGATGAGCACGCTGACCAGGACGAAGAGCTGGTTGATCTGCACCGTCTTCGACATGATGACCACCGACAGCACGTGGTTCTCGAACTGCTGGTAGATGACATAGAAGATCAGCATGCCGATGCCGGCCGGCGTGGAGTGGATGAAGGCCACGCCGATGGTGGGGATGGCCCCGAGGGTGGCGCCGACGAGGGGGATCAGGTCGGCGAAGCCCACCCACAGCGAGAGGACGCCGGCGAAGGGCACCCGGAAGGCGAGCAGGGCGATGAAGGTGAGGGCCCCGGCGATGATGCTGATGAGGAGGTTGCCCATCACGTAGCCGGTGATGGCCCGGGCGCAGTCGGAGGCGACGGCCCGCACCCGTCTCTGGCGATCTGGCGCCAGCGCGTTCACCGCGTCCTGGAGCATGCCCGGCCCGTACAGGACCATCATCAGGGTGAGCACCAGGATGGTGAGCAGCGACACCACCCCGCCCAGCACGGTGCCGGCGACCTTGAGCGCGCTGCCACCGGCCTTGCCGGCGCTCTTCTCGATGCTGTCCTGGGCGTCGAGGATGCGCTGGTCGAGGTTGAAGCGCTTGACCAGGTCGCCCACCGGGCCCCGGCCCTCGCGGGCGTCGCTCACGTAGGTCGGGAAGTTGTCGGCGAACGTCCGGCCCTGGTCGACCAGCGGGGCGACGAAGGCGTACAGCATGGCGGCGAGGAGGCCCAGCCCGAGGATGAAGACGATGGCCGTGGACAGGCCCCGGCTGACGTGGAGCTTGCGCCGGCCGAAGTCGACCACCGGGGTCAGGACGATGGCGAAGAAGGCGGAGACCACCAGCAGCGTCTCGATGTGGGCCAGGACCACGATGGCCCGCAGGGTGAGGTAGGTGGCCACCACCAGGCCGATGGCGACGAGCATGGTGCGCACGGGCACCGGCTGTCGCTCGTCGGTCACGGCTCGGAGCCTACCCACGGGCTATCGTTCCGACCGCCATGGGCCAGCTCATCACCGTCAGCCGGAAACCGTCGATCCGTCCCGATGTCGCCATCTTCGAGCTCAACCGGAGCCTCACGGGGATGGGCCACGAGCGCTACACGCCGGACACCGACATCGTGCGTTCCCGCCCGGTCGACGAGCTGGCCAAGCGGCTGCTCGCCGCCGGCGGCGTGGAGGGCGTCCACATCTACTCCAACGTGGTCACCGTCGACCTGGCCCCCGGGGCCAAGGCCGATGCCATGGAGGAGATCATCCGCGACCTGTTCACGTACTACCGCGAGGGTGTCGAGGTCGCCGAACCCACCGGGTAGGGCGGTCGCTCAGGGCCAGTCGATCTCGGCGGCCAGGTGGGCGGCGCCGATGCCGAGCAGGTCGCTCGTCTCGGATTCGGTGTAGTTCCCGGGTGGCGCCGCCAGCCGGAAGCACCTGACGGTCCGGGTGCCCGGGTCGGCCACGATGATCTCCTCGACGCCGTGGGCGGCGTAGAAGTCGAACTTGGCGTACGTCTCGTCGCCCGGGGACAGGATCTCCCAGACGATCGCCGCGGTAGGGGCCCAGATGCCTCCCGGCCGTTCCCGGTGGCAGCCGCCATCGGGGACACGGAAGTCGTCAGGGCCGGCGCCGAGGTTGAAGCCGGTCGAGACGTGGAGGCCGGCGGCTCTGGCCAGCGGGCGCAGTAGCCCGACCATCTCACCGTCGACGAAGGCGTGGGGGCCCGAAGGCCCGGGGCTCATGTGGTACTCCCCCTCCCAGACTTCGTCGAAGCGGTCCTGGCCGAGGGCGCGCCGGCGTTCGATCAGTGCCTCGACCTCGGAGTTAGGCCCGAGCACGACCGTCCTCATCACCCGCAACGGTACTTCTGCTGGGGCGGGGTTCGAACCGCCGCCGGTCCACCCGATGCAGTTGCTGTACGACCTGCGGGTCGTGGCCGAGTCGGCGGGTGTCGAGTTCTGAGGTAGGAGAACACATGTTCGACTAAGTTCGAGAACGTGTTGGTCGCATCCCCCCTCGTCACGCAGGTCCGACCGGTGGCGATGGCTGCCGAGCGCCGGCTCCCGGTGCTGCCGGCGCTCGGCGGGCTGTTCCCCGCCGGCGGCCTGAAGCGGGGGTCGGTGGTGGCGGTGACGGGGTCGACATCGCTGGCTCTGTCGGTGCTGGCCGCGGCGTCGGCCCAGGGTTCGTGGTGCGCGGCGGTAGGCCTGCCGGCACTCGGGCTGGCGGCCGCGGCCGAGCTGGGCGTGGCGTTGGAGCGGTTCCCGCTGGTGCCGTCGCCCTCGCGGGAGGCCGGCGCCGGCGGTTGGGCCTGGGTCGTCGCCACCCTGGTCGACGCCTTCGACGTGGTGCTGGCCCGGCCGCCGGCGCACGTGAAGGCGGCCGACGCCCGCCGCCTCACTGCCCGGGCCCGGGAGCGGGGGGCGGTGCTGGTGGTCGCCGGCGGCGGCTGGCCGGAGCGGGCCGAGGTACAGCTCACGGTGACGTCGGCGGGCTGGGAGGGGTTGGGGCAGGGCCACGGCCGGCTCCGGGGCCGACGGGTGGAGGTCGTGGCCGGCGGCAGGGGAGCGGCGGCCCGGGAGCGGCGGGTGGCGCTGTGGCTGCCCCACCCCGATGGCGACGTCAGGGAGGTGGTCGATGAGCGGCGTGCGCACGCTCGTCGTGTGGTGTCCTGACTGGCCGGTCGTGGCCGCCGGCTTGAGCGACCGGCCGGCAGCCGTGCTGGCCGCGGGCCGGGTGGTGGCCTGTTCGGCCATCGCCCGGGCCGAGGGGGTGGCCCGGGGCCTACGCCGGCGCCAGGCGGAGGCCCGCTGCCCGCGGCTGGTGGTGGTCGACCGTGACCCCGCGGCCGAGGCCCGGGCCTTCGAGACGGTGGTCGTCGCCGTCGAGGCGTTCACGCCGCACGTGGAGATCGTCCGTCCGGGATTGTGCGCGGTGGCCACCAGGGGCCCGTCGCGCTACTTCGGGGGCGACGGTGCCCTCGTCGCCCGGGTGGCCGAGGCCGTTGACGCCGCCCTGCCGCCGGGCGCGCCGGCGTGCCGGGTGGGGGTGGCCGACGGGCCGTTCGCCGCCGAGCGGGCCGCCCGCCGCGGGCTGGTGGTGCCGGCGGGAGAGAGCGCGGCGTTCCTGTCCGGGTTCGGGGTGTCGACCTTGGGGAACGTCGACCTCGCCGACCTGCTCGTCCGCCTGGGCGTCCGTACCCTGGGCCAACTGGCGGAGCTGCCGGCGCCGGCGGTGCTGGCCCGCTTCGGCCCTCAGGGTGGGGCCGCCCACCGGTTGGCCCGGGGGCTCGACGAGCGCCCGCTGGTGGCCCGGGCCGCCCCCCTCGACCTGGCCGTGACCGCCGAGCTCGACCCGCCGGCCGACCGGCTGGAGACCGCCGCGTTCGTGGCCAAGGGCCTGGCCGACCGGCTCCACGAGGCGCTGGGGGCCCGGGGTCTCAGCGCCACCCGGGTGCTGGTTGAGGCCGAATGGGAGGACGGCGAGCGTCTCGGCCGGCGCTGGCGCCTCGACGGTGCCGGCGGGCGCACGGCCGGCGCCCTGGCCGAGCGGGTGCGGTGGCAGCTCGACGGCTGGATGACAGGGGCGGGCGCCGGCGCCGACCGGCCGTCGGGCGGGCTCACGCTCCTGCGGCTGGTGCCCGAGGAGGTCGGCCCCGACGACGGGCGCCAGCAGGGGTTCTGGGGTGGCGACCGGGCCGCGGCCGAACGCGCCGCCCGGGCGCTGGCCCGGGTGCAGGGGATGCTCGGCCCCGATGCCGTGGTCGTCGCCGTGCCCGCCGGCGGGCGTAGCCCGGCGGAGCAGGTCCGTCTGGTCCCGTGGGGTGAGCCCCCGCCGCCGGTCCCCGGCCCGGCCCGGCCGTGGCCGGGGCGGATCCCGGCGCCCTCGCCGGCCACCGTCCACCCGGTGCCGGCCCCGGCCGAGGTGACCGGCGCCCGCGTTTCCGTCGCCGGCGGCCCGTGGTCGGCCGTGGCCGCGTGGGCCGGGCCATGGCCGGTCGACGAGCGCTGGTGGGACGTCGCCACCCACCGCCGGCAGGCCCGCTGGCAAGTCGTCACGGCCGACGGGACCGCTCATCTCCTGTCGCAACACGCCGATCGTTGGGAGGTGGAAGCGACGTACGACTGACGCTGTGTGTCCACCGCATCTATTGAAGTGCTCGCCTCTCCCCGGTAGACCGGCGAGGGTTTCGGCAACAGGGGGACATCACATGAGTGCGATTTTGCGGCGGGTGTTGGCTGCCGGCGTTCTCGGAGCGATGGTCGGGGCGTGCGCATCGGCAGACACCAAGGGGCCGGCCAAGGCCGCGCCGGCGGCGCAGGTCAACCGGGCCGAGAAGGTGCTGCCCCTCTCCCGTGACGAGGAGGGCCCGGCCGTCCTCTTCGACAAGGACGACCCCAGGACCGTCTACCTGGCCTACTCGGAGATGTCGACGGGTGCGTGCCGCTTTGCCGTCTCCACCGACAGCGGGGCGACGTGGCGGGAGGAGAACGCCCCCGTCCTCGACCCGTTCACCAAGAACTGCGCCATGGGCTACGCCACGTCGCAGAACCTGCGGACCGAGCTCCAGCAGGGCCCGGACGGCACCATCTACGACGTCTTCCAGGCCAACGCGCCCGACAGGAACGGCTCCCGCAGCGTGCTCCTCGGCCGTTCGAGCGACAGCGGGCGGTCGTGGCAGACCGTGGCCATCGACCCGGGCCGCCGGGCCGTCGAGGCCGGCGTCGAGCTGGAAGTCAACTTCGAGGGCCACCTCGCCATCGACCCGGCCCACCCGAAGCGCATGTACGCCATGTGGCGCCGCTCGTTCAACCGGTACCCGGCGCCCGCCCCTCCCACCCGGCCCTACATGTCGACCTCTGACGACGGGGGCGCCACCTGGTCGCCGCCCCAGCTCATGTTCGAGCGCAACAACGGCTTCGACGGCCCCCGCCCGGTGGTCGTCGGCGACAAGCTCTTCGCCTTCTGGCGGGAGTCGGCGCCGCCCTTGCCCACCAACCAGGACGGGCCGGCGCCGGCGCCCCCGGTCACCAGGCTGTTCGCCAGTGTGTCCACCGACCAGGGCAAGACGTGGACCGACCACGAGATCACCAACGCCAACGACGCCAGTGAGCCCATCCCGCTCTATGACCGTGACCGGGGGACCTTCTACGTCG
Organism: Acidimicrobiia bacterium; assembly: GCA_023264995.1. Classification (GTDB taxonomy): domain Bacteria; phylum Actinomycetota; class Acidimicrobiia; order Acidimicrobiales; family AC-14; genus CADCTB01. Next base: position 86,001 of record JAHFUR010000015.1, read on the forward strand.
TGTGGCACGACAATCGGGCCAACGAGCTCGACGCCTACTTCGCCAGCTCCAAGGACGGCATCACCTGGACCGTTCCCAAGCGGCTCAACGACGACCCGGTGGGCACCAAGTACGGCCAGCACTACCCGCAGATCTCGATGAGCCCGAACGGTCGGCTCGACGTGGCCTGGTACGACTGGCGGGAGGACCCGTTCCCCCCGTCCACCGTCGGCAACGGCCAGACGTTGAGCCTGTTCTCCAACCGGGGCAAGTTCGTGGCCGTCTACATGACCAGTTCCCGTGACGGGGGTGCGACCTGGACGCCCAACATGCGGGTCAACGACGTGCCGATCGACCGCACGATCGGGTCGTGGATCAACAACATCGACGTCATGGCGCCCATTGCGATCTCGTCGTCGAACAGCGGCGCCATCGTGGCCTGGTCCGACACCCGTAACGGCAACGCCATCAGCCAGACCCAGGACATCTTCACCGGCACGGTCACGTTCGGGAAGGACGCCTCCAACCGGGTCACCGGTTTCCAGGCGGGCGTGGTCGGCGGCCTGGTGGGCCTGGGCCTGTCGATGTGCCTGGCCGTCTTCCTCGTCCGCCGTCAGAACCCGCCGGCGCCGGCGCACCCCGCCCACTCAGTGCGGGAGCCCGAGCCGGCTACTTGATCACCGCCTGGATCTGCTGCACGGGGAAGTTGTCGATCCGCCCCGTCGTCTGAAGGGTTCGCAACACCCCGCTCTCGCCATCGAGGCTCCAGTGTGCGGTCCACTTCTCGGTGACGACGATGTTGTAGGTGCCGACGTTGATGTACTCATGCGTGATCTGGCCGCTCGGCCACGGCATGCCCTCGAAACTGTACGGACCAGTTGTCGTCCCATCTCCCCAGTTGACTGTGTAGGAGCCGGCGGCCGTTATGAGGAGCGGACCGTACTGCTCTGTGTTGGTGGTGTAGGTATGCGTCACCTCACCCTTGGTCTCGAGATAGGCGAGCTTTCCCGTAATTGCACGTCCCGGGGCAATTGAGGGTCGCGGCTTGGGAAGCGGATCGTCGTCCTCCCAGTGACGTGCGGCGACCATTGCCCTCGTTTCTTGTAGGGCGGGTTCGCCGGGCGATCGAGGCGGTATTGGGCAGGGTGGATAGTTCTCAAGGATGCTGAGATCGTTGCCCGTGACGGGAATATTCGTTTCTCTTGGGTTCGGATCGACCAATAGCCGCTCATCGGGTGGCGTGACGCCCTCCTCGACATACCCTGTAGTTGCGCACGGCTGCCCGTCCGGTCCCGTGCTGAGCCTGTTGTATGGAACGTACTTCTTAGCTGAGCCGAGGCTTGTTGCAGAGTGGCCCTGACTGCTGGATGTCTTGCTGACTGGGTCAACGATGACGATCTGAGAGCCGTCCAAATCTCCATCGCAATGGGACGCGTTAGCAACCTGATTTGGGCCGCATTTTGGAGGATTAACGGCTTCCGATGATTGCAGATGTGTCATCATCAAGAGCGCCGTTACTACGATAGTGGCTACCCGGCGCATGGGTCGGCAGGTTGAGAGTGATCTGGAGGAAAGCCGTCATAGATATAAGCCCAAGAGGTTACGTTGTAGTGGCTCGGATCTCGGGAGTAGTCTAGCGGCCTTAATGCCACCCACAGAGTTGTGAACGTGGCAGGACTTGTGCTAGCAGTCCCAACCGCTGAATAGTCGCGCTGCACGCGCGCAAAGACGCAGTTGGACCGACTGGTAATCAGTTGACTTACATAGGTTTTCTTATTACCGGGGTCGGTACGATATCCTACGAAGTTGCGCCGAATGTCACTCTGAAAGTTGTCTATCTGAATTTGTAAGAAATCTGGATCTGCGTATACTGCCTTCAAACGATCGTATGCTTCCCGCGGAATAGTGCGTGTGCTGAGGACCATTCGAGTTACATCTCCCACGGCTGCGTCTAAGCCCGCCAGCACGCGATTGACGTAGGCCACGTCGATGACCGCCGGCACGGCGTAGGGGTTCGTCGTGGTTGTGCGGGGCGGTTCGGTGGGGACGGTCGGGCCGGAGGTGCCGCGGGTGGCGGAACCAGACGAGCAGGCGGCTGACGCGGTCAGGACGACAGCCGCCGCTACCGCCCGGATCGCCGTCCGCCTAGCCACCGCCACAAGTCATATCAGCCACTTCCACACTTGGCAAGGGCCGAACATATGTTCGTAAAGATGGCTACACTCGGTCGTCATGGGGTGGAGCAACCCGCCGGTGCCGTGGGCGGAGCTGGAGCGCCGGCTGTCGGGCCGGCCGTACAACGCCGACGGTGGTGACAGCCCGGCCTGGTCGAACCACAGGGGCCCGTACCAGGCCCCCGAGCTCCCCCGGAACCCAGCCGTCACCGTCCCTTACGCCGAGCTGCACTGCCACTCGAACTTCAGCTTCCTCGATGGGGCGTCGCACCCGGAGGAGCTGGTCGAGGAAGCCGCCCGCCTCGGCCTGACCGCGCTGGCCCTCACCGACCACGACGGGTTCTACGGGATCGTCCGCTTCGCCGAGGCCGCCGGCGCGCTCGGCGTCCCCACCATCTTCGGCACCGAACTCACCCTCGACCTGCCCCGCAAGCCCCAGGCCGGCGCCGCCGACCCCGCCGGCCACCACCTCGTCGTGCTGGCCCGTGACCCCACCGGCTATGCCCAGCTGGCCCGGGCCATCACCACCGCCCACATGAGCGCCGGCGAAAAGAGCCTGCCCAAGACCGACCTGGCCACCCTGGCGGCAGCCGCCGGCGGCAACGACGGTTCCGGCCACTGGCAGGTGCTCACCGGGTGCCGGAAGGGCACCGTCCCGGCAGCGCTGATCGACCAGGGGCCGGCGGCGGCGGCCCAGGAGCTCCACCGGCTCACCGATGCGTTCGGCAGGGAGAACGTCGCCGTGGAGGTGTGGGACCACGGGGACCCGGTCGATTCTTTCCGCAACGACGCTCTGGCCGCCATCGCCGCCCGGGCCGGCGTCGAGATCGTGGCCACCAACAACGTCCACTACGCCACCCGAGAGCGCCGGCCCCTGGCCACGGCCATGGCCGCGGTGCGGGCCAGGCGGTCGCTCGACGACCTCGACGGGTGGCTCCCACCGGCGGCCACCGCCCACCTCCGCAGCGGGGCCGAGCAGGCCCGGCGGTTCGCCCGCTACCCGGGCGCCGTGGCCCGAGCCGCCGAGATCGGGAAGGCGTGCGCCTTCGACCTGCAGCTGGTCGCCCCCAACCTGCCTGACTACCCGGTGCCGCCCGGCCACAACGAGATGACCTGGCTGCGTGAGCTCACCATGCGGGGCGCGCAACGGCGGTACGGCGAACCGGCGCACCACCCCGCGGCGTACACGCAGATCGACCATGAGCTGGCCATGATCGCCTCGCTGGGCTTCCCCGGGTACTTCCTGATCGTGTGGGACATCGTCGAGTTCTGCCGGCGCAACGACATCTTCTGCCAGGGCCGGGGCTCGGCCGCCAACAGTGCCGTCTGTTACGCCCTGGGCATCACCAACGCCGACGCCGTCGGCCTGAAGCTGCTGTTCGAGCGCTTCTTGTCGCCCGAACGTGACGGCCCACCCGATATCGACCTCGATATCGAGAACGGCCGGCGGGAGGAGGCCATCCAGTACGTCTACGAGCGCTACGGGCGGGAGAACGCGGCCCAGGTGGCCAACGTCATCACCTACCGCCCCAAGTCGGCGGTACGAGACATGGGCAAGGCCCTCGGCCACCCCCAGGGCGCGCTCGACGCCTGGTCGAAGCAGGCCGACGGCTACCGGCTGTCGGATACCAAGGACCACGACATCCCGCCGGCGGTCGTCGCCCTGGCCGAGCAGGTCCAGGGGTTCCCCCGCCATCTCGGCATCCACTCCGGCGGCATGGTGATCTGCGACCGGCCCATCGTGGAGGTGTGCCCGGTGGAGTGGGGGCGCATGGAGGACCGCAGCGTCCTGCAGTGGGACAAGGACGACTGCGCACGGGTCGGCCTGGTCAAGATCGACCTGCTCGGCCTGGGCATGCTCACCGCCCTGCACCTGGGCGTCGACCTGGTCCGAGCGCACCACGGGGTCGATGTCGACCTGGCCCTCATCCCCCAGGAGGACGAGGTCTACGACATGCTGTGCCGGGCCGACTCCATCGGCGTCTTCCAGGTGGAGAGCCGGGCCCAAATGGCCACCCTGCCCCGCCTGAAGCCCCGGCACTTCTACGACCTGGTGGTGGAGGTCGCCCTCATCCGGCCCGGCCCCATCCAGGGGGGCTCGGTGCACCCGTACATCCGCCGGCGCAACGGCCAGGAGCCGGTCACCTACCTCCACCCCCTGCTGGAGAAGTCGCTGGCCAAGACGCTCGGCGTGCCCTTGTTCCAGGAGCAGCTCATGCAGATGGCCATCGACGTGGCCGGGTTCAGCGCCGGCGAGGCCGACCAACTGCGCCAGGCCATGGGCTCGAAGCGCAGCACCGAGCGCATGGAGGCGTTGAAGGGCCGGCTCTACCAGGGCATGGCGGTCAACGGGATCACCGGCGCCACCGCCGATGCCATCTACGAAAAGCTGGCCGCGTTCGCCAACTTCGGCTTCCCCGAGAGCCACTCGGTGAGCTTCGCCTACATCGTCTACTCGTCGTCGTGGATGAAGCTGCACTACCCGGCGGCGTTCTGCGCCGCCCTGCTCAACGCCCAGCCCATGGGCTTCTACTCGCCCAACACCCTGGTGGCCGACGCCCGCCGCCACGGCGTCACCGTCCACGGGCCCGACGTCAACCTGAGCGACGTGAAGGCCACGCTCGGGGGTGACCGGGATGCGCCGGAGGTGCGGCTGGGCATCTCCTACGTCCGCAACGTGGGCGACGACCTGGCGGCGCGGATCGCGTCACGCCGGCCGTACACCTCCATGGAGGACCTGGTGCGGCGGACGGGCGCCACCCTGCCGGCGGTCGAGGCGTTGTCCACCGCCGGCGCCTTCGGCTCGCTCGACCTGGAGCGCCGGCAGTCGCTGTGGGGGGCGGGGGCGGTGACCCAGGGGGGCGACAACCGGTTGGAGGGCGTGGTGTGCGGCGCCGACGCGCCGGCGTTGCCAGGCATGACCGCGCCCGAGCTGACTGCGGCCGACCTGTGGGCCACCGGTGTGTCGCCCGACAGCCACGTGGTGCAGTACGCCCGGGCCCGCCTTGAGGCCGCCGGTGCGGTCAGCGTGGCCGGGATGGCCGGGGTGGCGTCGGGCCGGCGGGTGCGGGTGGGCGGGGTCGTCACCCACCGGCAGCGCCCAGCCACGGCCAAGGGCACGATCTTCATCAACCTGGAGGACGAGACGGGCATGGCCAACGTGATCTGCAACGCCGCCGTGTGGGCGACGTACCGGCGGGTGGCCCGGTCGTCGCCGGCGCTGCTGATCAGCGGGCGCCTGGAACGGGCCGAAGGGGTCACCAACCTCATCGCCGAGAAGATCGAGGCGTTGTCGCTGGCGATGCCGCCGGCCACCAAGTCCCGCGACTTCAGGTGAGGGGATGCCTAGAGCATGCTACCGTCATGCCATCAGCAACCTTCAGATCAAGAACCTTCCCGAGGGCCTCCACGCCGAGCTCCGTCGTCGAGCGGGCCGCAGCGGGCTCACAGTTCGCGACTACGTCTTGCGGCTCATCGAGGCCGACCAGCGGCTGCCGTCCACGGAGGACTGGCTCGACGAGCTGCGGGCGCACCCCCCGGTGACCATCTCGGCCGACGACGTGGTGCGGGCCATCGAGGAGGCCCGGGACGGACGTGACGCCGGCGTGATCGACGCCGCCACGGGGTGAGCGTGGTCATCGACGCGTCGGCTCTCGTCGTCCTGCTCCTGCGCCTGCCGGGGGCGGCGGCGGTCGAGCGGGAGCTGGCCCGGGACGATGTGGTGGCGCCGGCCCACATCGACGCCGAGGTGCTGAGCGCCCTCGCCCGGTTGTGCCGTCACGACGCGGTCGATGCGCCTCGGGCCGAGCAGGCCATCGTCGCCCTGCGCCGGGCCAGGATCACCCGTATGGCCCTGGCCCCCTTGCTGGAGGGCGCCTGGGCCCGCCGCCAGAACGTCTCCGCCGACGACGCGTTGTACGTCGCCCTGGCCACGCGGCTTGGGTGTGGCCTGCTCACTGCCGACCGTCGGCTGGCTGGGGCGCCCGGCCTGGGCGTGCCGGTGACCGTCGTGGCGGCGTAGCCGGCGCCTACCGCTTGAGCTCGGCGATGAGGGCCTTGCGCAGGTCGATGTGCGGGGCGACGTTGGTCACGCCGGGGTTCTGGCGGGTCAGGAAATCAAGCTTGGTCTCCTTCCCGGTGAGGAGGAACTCGTTGATGGCCACCTTGTAGCGCCGTGCCGGGTCGAGCGGCGCCCCGCCGACCAGCCACCGGTCGCCGGCGGCATTGCGGGTGACGTTCGCCGTCTGGAGGAACCCGCCGGTGCCGGCGTTGGCCCGGCCCTGGTCGAGAACGCGCTTCAGGAGACTGCCGGTCATGTCCGCCGACAGGACGGCGTCGCCGAAGGGTAGCGTCCTGATGACGTCGTACTCGGTCACCTCGCCGGCGGGGATCTCGTCGTCGATGCGTACTGAGCCGGCGTTGAACAGGGCCAGCTCGGACCCCGGGACGGCGTGGAGCATGCCTGTGGCCAGCCGGTCGGTGAGCTGGGTCGGCCTGTTGCGCACGCTCGCCTCCCGCCCGTCGAATGACTGGGTTGTCGTGGCCACGACCCGTGTCGGCTCGAAGCCCTGGGTGCGGAACCCGGCGAACCCGGCGTCCTGCCACCGGGTGACTGCGGCAAGGACCGCCGGGTCGTCGGCCAGCTCGGGCGTGACCCGTCGGAGGTCGGACTGCACTTCGAGCTTCTTGGTGGCGGTGTCGTAGGTGAGGTCGTGCACGTAGACGGTGCGGGCGTTGGCATCGGCCTTGAGGATCGGCGTGAAGTTGGTGCCTCGCGAGGCCTCGGCGTTCTCGTGCTCGTGCCCACCGAGCACCAGGTCGATCCCGGGGACGCTCTGGACCAGGCGGATGTCGTCCTCCATGGCGAGATGGGTGACGGCGATGAGGATGTCGACGTTGGGACGGAGGGCGGCGACCTGCTCCTTGGCCGCGGCGACGGGGTCGCGGTAGGCGATGTACCCGGCCGGGTTGGCGCCCAACGTCAACCCGAGGAGCCCGACGCGCACCTGCGCCCCTTTGGCGTTCTTCGCCGTGAAGATGATGTTGGCGGGCACATTGGCCAGGGGCTGGCCGTTCACGCCGGTGACGTTGCTGGAGAACCAGCGGAAACGTGACTCGCTCAAACGCCGGGTGAACTGGTCCTGGTTGAGGTCGAACTCATGATTGCCGAACGTGGCGAAGTCCAGGCCCAGCACGTTCATCACGTCCACCATTTGCTTGCCGGCGAGGCGTTCCCCGTCGACGGTTGCCGTCCCCAGGGCGGAAGGGCTCAGCAGGTCGCCGGCGAGGATGGTGAAGGTGTTGGGGTTGCGGGCGACGACCTGCCGGCGGAGGGTGGCCAGGCGGGCCAACCCACCCTCCTTGCCACCACTGACCGGCGTCAGCTCGTAGACGTCGTTCATCTGGATGATGCTCAGTGAGACCACGCCGACGTGACCCACGGGGCCCTTCGGTGAGGTACTGCACCCCGCGGCCAGAAGGGCGACGGCCGCCAGCCAAAGCGCCAGGGAGCTCGGCCACCGGCTCATACGGGTACGGAGTCCGACGTCGACCATCGGAACTGGCTACTTGGGGTGGCACCATCTGGCAAGTGCCGACGGCGCCGGCGCCGCTATGCCACCCAAACGTCAGGTGATCAGCAACCCACCTCGAACCAGACGCACTTCGTGCCGTCGCGCTCGCGGTCGACGCCCCACGCTGACGCCAGCTCCTCGACGATGACGACGCCTCGGCCCGAGAGGTCGTCGAGCCGGCCCATACGGCGGACGGGGACCTCGGGGCTGCGGTCGGCCACGGCCACGCGGACAACGTGCTCGCCGATCTCGACGGCCAGCTGCGGGCGGGACTGGCCATGGACGATGGCGTTGGTCACGACCTCGCTGGTCAGCAGCTCCACAGTGTCCACCACGCCGCCGGCGACCTGCCTGCTCATCAGCACGTCACGGACGAACCGCCGCGCCGCGCCCACGCTGGTCGGGTGCGGCGAAAGCATCGTCCGGATTTCGATACACAAATCATACCGGTGAAAACGGAGGTTTTGAGACAGGCCTTTTCGGGAACGACGGACGAAATAGGCAGGAACGGGTCAGTAGGGCGACCCGGGAGATGTCTCGTCGAACACCAGGCCCATGACCACCGCGTCCCAGAGCTCACCGTTCCGCCTGGGGTAATGGCGGCGGAGTGTTCCTTCCTCGACAAAGCCGTGGCGAAGGTAGAGGCGCCGGGCGGCATCGTTGTGGGGCCACACCTGGAGCGCCAGCTTGTGTGCGCCCAGTTCCTTCGCCGCATCGATGGCGGCGAGGACGAGGGCGCTGCCGACACCCCGGCCCCGCCAGTCGGCGGCCACCATCATCCCGAGGCCGGCCACCCGGTACGGCGCCAGGTCGACGCGGGCGTGGCCGACGAGCTCGTCGCCGACGACGGCGACGAGCGACGCCCTCTCTGTGGAGGTCACCTCGTCGAGGAAGCGCTCGCGCTGGTGGTCTCGGTCGACGGGCGCCTGGGCCCCCAACCACCGACCCTCCTCGACGACGGCGACGAACAGGTCGACGAGCGCGTCGAGGTCGTCGGGTGCCGCCCGGCGGACGCCGACCCGGTCGCTCACCGGGCCAGCACCGCGCCGAGGGCCCGCCGGCTCACCGACCAGGGCACAACACCGGAGATGCCGGTGAGCACCCGGTAGCCCAGCCCGGGCACGCACTGCGCCCGACCGCGCCAGACGGCGCGCAGGCCGGCCCGGGCGACGGTGTCGGCCTTCATCCACGCCGGCCCCGGGACGATGGAGCGGTTCATGCCCGCGGCGTCGTGGAACTCGGTGCGGGTGAAGCCGGGGAGGAGGGCGGTGACCGTCACCCCCTGGCGGCGCACCTCCTCGTGCAGCGCGTGGCTGAAGCTCGACAGGTACGCCTTCGTGGCCGCATAGGTGGCGACGTGGGGCATGGGCTGGAGCCCGGCGATCGACGAGACGTTCAGCACCCCGCCGTGGCCCCGGGCCAGCATCGGCTCCAGGGCGGCGTGGGTGAGGCGGACCGGCGCCAGCACGTTGAGGCGGATCTGGCTCGCCTGCCAGTCGATGGGGATGTCGGCGAAGGGGCCCTGGCCGCCGGCGCCGGCGTTGTTGACCAGAAGATCGACGGGGGGAGCGCCCGACCGGAGCCGGTCCTCGAGCTGGGCCAGCTGGTCGGGGTCGGTGAGGTCGGCCACGATCACGTCGACGGTTACCCCGTGGGCCGCCCGCAGGTCCGTGGCCAGCGCCTCCAGCCGGTCCCGCCGGCGGGCCACCACGATCACATGGGACCCCTCGGCTGCCAGCCGTACCGCCACCGCCCGCCCGATCCCGCTCGACGCGCCGGTGACGAGGGCGACGGGCCAACGGGGCATGGCCCACGATGGTAGGGGAGCCGATCCTGTCTCACCCCCTTTGTACCGTCGTCGCCATGGAGATCACCTGTGACGATTGTGTGATGCAGGACACGCCGGCGTGCGAGGACTGCGTGGTCACCTTCATTTGCGGACGGGAGCCGGGGGAGGCGGTGGTATTCGACGTGGCCGAGGCCCGCGCCGTCCGCCTCCTGGGTGAGGTGGGCCTGGTCCCGCCCCTGCGCCGGCGGGCTCGGGTGGCCCACTGAACGGTGAGCATCACCGTTGGGCCGCCGGGCCGAGTGGTACGGTCCGCACGAAATGGCCCGGGCTTCGGGCCGCGAGCCACCAGGAGCATGCTTGCGAAAGCTCCACCTCGTCGGGTTGACGACCAACCGCGACGGACTGATCTTCACCGCCCGAAAGGGTTCGAAGTCCGGTGGCTTCATCGTGCCTTTGGACGCCAAGGTGCTGGCCGCCGTGGCCGATGCGAGCGGGCCGGCCAACGGGGCCCAGCCCGAGCGCGTCGCCGAGGCCGCCGAGGCCGATGCCACACCTAAGCGGCTCCGCAGCGAGAGCGCCCTCACGCCCCGTGAGATGCAGGCCCGCCTGCGAGCCGGCCGGTCGATCGAGGAGGTGGCGGCCGAGGCGGGCGTCGACACCGAGTGGGTGGCCCGCTTCGCTGTCCCCATCCTGGCTGAGCAGGCGCAGGTGGTGGAGCTGGCCCGCGCCCTGGTGTACGCCAAGCCGAGGCTGGGGGAGTCCACCCAGCCCCTGGGGCCGTCGGTCCTCCAGAACCTCACCGACCGCGGCGTGTTCCTGCCCGACGACGTGGCCCACGCGGCGTGGAGCGCGTTCCAGCTCCACGACTCGGTGTGGATGGTCCGCTTCCGCTACCGGGCACGCGGGCGGGACCAGGAGGCGCAGTGGGAGATCGACGTGCCGACCGGGCGCCTCCGGGCCCGCAACCGCCACGCGTCGGACCTGGGCTACGTCGACCCTGACCGGTGGCGGACGGGGGCCACTCCCGCCGACTTCCCCCCGGACGACGATGATGCCGCCCCACCCGCACCCAAGCGGCCGGCCCGGAAGGCGGCGAAACCCCAACCCATGGCCAAGGCGGTGGCCACCGCCCGCCGGCGGACCGCAGCCCCGGTGCCGGTCACGCGGGCGCGGCCGGCGAAGGTGGCGCCGGCAAAGGCGGTCAAGGCCAGCAAGGTGACCAAGGCGCCGGCGCCGGCCAAAGCCGCCGGGCGCATCGCGAAGGCCGCGGCCGGGCCTTCCCCCCGGACCGCGTCGGCCAAGTCGGCAGCCACCCGCCGGCCGGCCAAGGCGGTGCCGGCGCCCGACGCCGGGCCAATGGCGGGCACCGGCGGCGTTCGCATGGCCGTGGCCCGGGTGTCCACCGCCCGGGTGGCGGCCAGC
>JAHFUR010000049.1 GCA_023264995.1 Acidimicrobiia bacterium
CCGCCGCCGGCCGGGCGCCGGCCCGGCCAGGCGGACGTCGCCCACCGCGGCCAGGGCCACGAGCGTGGTCGTGCCGGCCGGCCCGGCCACGGCCACGAAGTCCAGCCCCACGCCGGCGACCGCGCCGCGGTGGTGCCGGCCGGCCACCGTCGCGACCACCACCATGGCCCGCCGCTCGGCCAGGCCCAGCAGGACGCCGGCCATGCTGGCGTCGTCCTCGGCCTGGGCCCGCAACCACCGCTCGCGGACGCGCTCGTCGGCCGCCTCCCGGGCCCGGGCGCCGGCGGCCCAGCGCTCGAGGTCGTCGATGCCGTCCACCTCGCCAGTAGAGCCGCGCCGCCGCCGTCGTGCTGACGGCGCCGCCGGCATAGCCTGGCCCCACGATGAGCGATTGCCTGTTCTGCCGCATCGTCGCCGGCGAGATCCCCTCGGAGGAGGTCGCCTCTACCGAACGCACCTATGCCTTCCGCGACATCAGGCCGGCGCTGCCCGTGCACGTCCTGGTCGTGCCCCGGGAACACGTGGTCTCGGCCGACACGGTCACCGCCGACCACGCCGACCTCCTGGCCGAGATGATGGACACGGCCCAGCAGGTGGCCCGCTCCGAGGGGCTGGCCGAGCGGGGTTACCGGCTGGTGTTCAACGTGGGCGAGGACGCCCAGAACTCGGTGGCCCACCTGCACATGCACCTGGTCGGCGGCCGGCCCATGGACTGGCCGCCAGGGTAAATCCACGGACCGAGGTCCCGGCCAGGTAGCCTGAGGAGCGAACGCAGCCGTGTCCCCGACCCAGATCAAGATCCTCGTGCCCGGCAACCACCTCATGGTGGATCTCCTGGGCGAGCGCGACGAGTTGCTGCGGCTCATCGAGAAGGCCTTCGGCGGCGCCGAGATCCTGGTGCGGGGCAACGAGATCAGCGTCAGCGGCGACGCATCCGAGCGGGTGGCCCACCTCTTCGAGGAGCTGGTGCTGCTGCTCCAGCGGGGCCAGCGCCTCGATGCGGCCGACGTCGGCCGCACCATCGACATGGTCAAGGCCGACGAGCGCCCGTCGGAGGTGCTGGCCGCCGAGGTGCTGCGCTCGTCGCGCGGCCGCACCGTGCGCCCCAAGACCAGCGGCCAGCGTCGCTATGTCGATGCCATCGCCGCCAGCACGGTCACCTTCGGCATCGGCCCCGCCGGCACCGGCAAGTCGTACCTGGCCGTCGCCCTCGCCGTGCAGGCCCTCCAGGCCCACACCGTGAGCCGCATCATCCTCACCCGGCCGGCGGTCGAGGCGGGGGAGCGGCTGGGCTTCCTCCCCGGCGACGTGCTGGCCAAGGTCGACCCGTACCTGCGGCCCCTCTACGACGCCCTCTACGACATGCTCGGTCCCGAGGGGGCCAAGCGCCTGCTCGAAGGCGAGACCATCGAGGTGGCGCCGCTGGCCTACATGCGGGGGCGGACGCTGAACGACAGCTTCCTCATCCTCGACGAGGCCCAGAACACCACGCCCGAGCAGATGAAGATGTTCCTCACCCGCATCGGGTTCGGCTCCAAGGCCGTCGTCACCGGCGATGTCACCCAGGTCGACCTCCAGGCCGGTCGCAGCGGGCTCCTCGGCCTCGAGAAGATCCTCACCGACATCGACGGCCTGTCCTTCGTCCACCTCACGTCGAAAGACGTCGTCCGCCACCGCATCGTCCAGCAGATCGTCGACGCCTACGAGAGAGCCCACCCCACCTGATGCCAGTGCCGCCGTCATGAGTGTCGAAGTGTTCGCCGCCGACGAGCAGTCCGCCCAGCCTGTCGACGCCATGCGCCTGGTCACCCTGGCCAAGGCCGTGCTGGGGGCCCAGGGCGTCAAGGCCGACGCCGAGCTCTCGATGCTGTTCGTCGACGAGGAGGCCATGGCCGAGCTGAACAAGCGCTTCCTCGGCAAGGACGGCCCCACCGACGTGCTGGCCTTCCCCATCGACGACGACGACGTGATGGAGGGCGGGCGGTCGCCCGACTCGCTGGGCCCCGGGCCCGGTGCCGACCCGGAGACCTCCGACCCGCCCAACCTGCTGGGAGACGTGGTGGTGTGCCCGGCGGTCGCGGCACGCAACGCGCCCGAGCACGCCGGCACCTATGACGACGAGATGGCGCTGCTGGTCGTGCACGGGATCCTCCACATCCTGGGCATGGACCACGTCGACAACGAGGAGGCGGAGGCGATGGAGGCGCGGGAGTTGGAACTGTTGGAGCTGTTCCACCGATCATGACTCGCGCCGAGGGCCTCATGGTCGTCGCCGTGTTCATCCTGATCGCGGTGGCCGCGGTCCTGGCCATGGCCGAGACGGCGCTGACGCGCACCAACAAGATCAAGGCCTACACCATGGCCGAGGAGAAGCGGCGGGGCGCCAACGCCCTGGTGAGCCTGGTCGAGCACCCCGAGCGGTTCCTGAACCCGGTGCTGTTCCTGCTGCTGCTCTGCCACCTGGTGGCGGCCACGCTCGTCGGCGTGGTGGCCGAGCGGGTGTTCGGGGGCTTGGGTGTGGCCATCGCCACCGCCTTCGAGGTCATCGTCATCTTCGTGGCCGGGGAGTCGCTCCCGAAGACCTACGCGGTGCAGCACCCCGACCGGGCCGCCCTGCTCACCGCCCCGCTGGTGTCGGCGGTGGTGCGCTTCCTGCCCATCCGCCTCCTGGCCCGGGCGCTGATCTCGCTGACCAACGTCATCGTCCCTGGCAAGGGCCTGAAGGAAGGGCCCTACGTCTCCGAGCAGGAGCTCCTGGCCTTCGCCGACGTGGCCGTCGAGGAGGACGTGATCGAGCGGGAGGAGCGCCAGCTCATCCACTCCATCATCGAGTTCGGCGACACCGTCGTGCGCGAGGTCATGATCCCCCGCCCCGACATGGTGGCCATCGAGGCCCGGGCCAGCGTGAACGACGCCATGGAGGTCGTCATGGCCGCCGGCTACAGCCGCATCCCGGTGTACGAGCAGGGCATCGACGACATCGCCGGCCTCCTCTACGCCAAGGACCTCATGCGCGCCGTCCGCGACAAACGGGGCGAGGCGCCCGTGCGCGAGCTGGTGCGGGAGGCCAACTTCGTGCCCGAGACCAAGCGGGTGGCCGAGCTGCTGCCCGAGATGCAGAAGCAGAAGACCCACATGGCCATCGTGGTCGACGAGCACGGCGGCACCGCCGGCCTGGTCACCCTCGAAGACCTGATCGAGGAGCTGGTGGGCGAGATCGTCGACGAGTACGACGTGGAGGAGCCGCCCATCGAGCCCCTCCCCGGCGGCGACGTGCGGGTGAATGCCCGCATGCCCATCGACGAGCTCAACGACTTGCTCGAGGCCGAGTTCCCGGAGGGCGACTACGACACCGTCGGCGGGCTGGTCTACTTCCTGCTCGGCCATGTGCCGGCCGAGGGGGAGACGGTGGACTACGACGGCCGCCGCCTGCGGGCCGAGCGGGTGCAGGGCCGGCGCATCGGCCGGGTCCACATCAGCCGGCTCGAGCCCGTCTCGGACCGGGAGTGAAGTCTGGCTTCGCCACCTTCGTGGGGCGGCCCAACGTCGGCAAGTCCACGCTGCTCAACGCCATCCTGGGCGAGAAGATCAGCATCGTGGCCGCGTCGCCGCAAACAACCCGCACCGAGATCCGGGGGGTCCTGACCCGCCCAGACGCCCAGATCGTCTTCGTCGACACGCCGGGCATCCACAAGCCCCGCACCACGATGGGGGAGCGGCTCAACGCCACCGCCGAGGCGGCGTCGTCGGGCGTCGACGTGGTCTGTTTCCTGATCGACGCCACCGCCCCCCTGGGCAAGGGCGACCGGTACGTGGCCGGGCGGCTGCCCAAGGACGCCATCTGCGTGGTCAACAAGGTCGACATCGCCGAGCGGCCCCAGGTGCTGGCCCAGCTCACGCGGGCCGGGGGGCTTAACTTCTCGGAGTACTACCCGATCTCGGCGCTCACCGGCGAGGGGGTCGACGAGCTGGTGGGAGCCATCGTGGCCCGGCTGCCCGAGGGCCCGCAGTACTACCCCGAGGAGATGGTCACCGACCTCACCGACGAGGCATGGGTGGCCGAGCTGGTGCGCGAGCAGCTTCTGGCCATGGTGCGCGACGAGCTGCCCCACTCCATTGCCTGCCGGGTCACCGAGTACGAGTGGCCCCGTATCCGGGTGGAGATCGTCGTCGAGCGCGACTCCCAGAAGGGCATCGTGATCGGGAAAGGCGGGCAGGTCCTCAAGCAGGTCGGCCAGGCCGTTCGGGCCCAGTTGCGGGACGGCGCGTTCATCGAGCTGGTCGTGAAGGTCGACCCCGACTGGCAGCGCCAGCCCCGTTCGCTCGACCGCCTCGGGTACTGAGCTGGGGCCGCCGGCGGCGAAATGCGGCGGCGATGAAGTGACCGACGGCCCTACAGCGGGCGTGCTCGACCGTCGACAGTGAGGGGGATGGGACTTCGCGCCCTGCCGCTCGCCGACCCGGCTCCCGACCGACCCGTCGGCGGGGTCGTGGCGCCCCCTGAGAGCCGGTCCGGCTTGCTGGATGCGCTGGGTGAGGCGGTGGCCGTGCTCGATGCCGGCGGCCGCATCGTCACCGTGAATGCCGCGGCGTGCGAGCTGTTGGGGGCCACGGCCGACGAGCTGACCGGTCGGTCCGTCGGAGACCCGTGGTGGCACGCCGTCCGCGAGGACGGGTCCGAGTTCCCCATCGAGGAGTTCCCGGGCCTGGTCACGCTCAGGACGGGGGAGCCGGCCGAGAACGTGGTCATGGGCATCCGCCGGGCCGGGCAGCAGCCCGTCTGGCTCCTCGTGACGGCGCGCTCGGTGCCCGGCCCGGTTCTCGCCGACGCCGGGCAGATCGTCGTCTCGGCTCGGGACGTCACCGAGTGGCGGGCCGACCAGGACAAGGCGGCCGGGCTGGCCCGCTTCTACGCCATCCGGGCCACCACCGGCCGGGCCATCGCCCGGGTTGGTGACCGCCGCGACCTCCTCCAGGCTGTGTGCGAGGCGGCCCTGGCCGAGGGCCACCTGACCATGGCGTGGATCGGGTTCACGGACGCGTCCGGCCGGGTGCGCCCCGCGGCGTGGGCGGGGGTGGAGCGCGGGTACCTCGACCGGGTGTGGGTCTCAGTTGACGAGGCGGTGCCGGAGGGCGGGGGGCCGACGGGCCGGGCGGCGCGGACGGGGGCGGTCGCGCTCAGCGACGATGTGGCCACCGACGCGGCCATGCAGCCCTGGCGCGACGAGGCGCTCCGCCTGGGGTTCCGGTCCTCGGCTGCGTTCCCGCTCATTGTGGAAGGCGCGGTGGTGGGCGCGTTCAGCGTCTACGCCGAAGCCCCGGGCGCGTTCACCGACGAGGAGGTCGCCCTCCTGGCCGGGGTGGCCGAGGACCTGTCCTTCGCCCTCGACGCCCAGGAGGCCGCGGCCCGCGAGCGGGCTGCCCAGGAACGGCTACGGGCATCGGAGGCGCGGTTCCGTGAGCTCCTCGAGTCGGCGCCGGACGCGGTGGTGATCGTGGGCGCGACCGGCGAGATCCTCCTGGTGAACCGCCAGACCGAGGTGATGTTCGGGGCCGATCGGTCCGACCTGATCGGCCAGCCGGTGGAGGTGCTGATCCCCCGCCGGCTGCGGACGGCCCACGAGGGCCACCGGGCGGCGTTCTTCCACGACCACCCCGTCGCCCGGCCGATGGGGACCGACCTCGACCTCTCGGGCCGGCGTTGGGACGGCTCCGAGTTCCCCGTCGAGATCAGTCTCAGCCCGCTCCTCACCGACGAGGGGCTCTGGGTATCGGCCGCCATCCGCGACATCACCGAGCGCAAGGAGGCCGAAGCCGTGGTGCTGAGCGCGCTCGAGCGGGAGCGGGAGCTCACCGAACGCCTCCGCGAGGTCGACCGGATCAAGGACGACTTCGTGTCGACGGTGTCGCACGAGCTGCGTACGCCCCTGACCAGCATCATGGGGTCGATCGACGTGCTCTCCGACCCCGACCTCGGCGAGATGTCACCGGTCCAGCGCCGGTTCTTCGACATCCTCGATCGGAACAGTCACCGGTTGCACGACCTCATCGAGGATCTCTTGCAGCTGAACCAGATCGAGGCGGGCGGCATCGCCCTGCAGCCGGAGCCGACCGACCTCCTCGACATGGTCGAGCGGGTGCGGGCCCTCGTCGCCACCATGGCCGAGAGCCAGGGGGTCACGCTCTGCATCGAGGCGACCGCCGGGTTGGGCCGGGCGGCGGTCGACTCGCGGCAGCTGGGGCGGGCGCTCGAGAACCTGCTCACCAACGCCATCAAGTTCTCACCGGGAGGGACGGTGAAGATCGCCGCTCGGCGCACGGAGGAGCAGTTCCAGCTTGTCGTCACCGACGACGGCATGGGCATCCCCGAGCAGGAGCAGCAACAGCTCTTCACGCCGTTCTTCCGGTCGTCCGCCGCGTCCGAACGGGCCATACCGGGGACGGGCCTCGGTCTGGTGATCGTCAAGCGGATCGTCGACGCGCACCAGGGCACGATCAAGGTGGAGTCGGCGCTCGGCGTGGGGACGACGGTCAGCGTGTCGGTCCCTCTGGTACCTCCGGCGCCGCTCGGCTCGGCGGGGCACGGATGACCCGCCCTCGGTAGAGTGCGCGGCATGCCCACCGACGAAGCGACACTGTCGCCGCTCCGCACCGCAACCCTCGTCGCCCCGATCATCGACCGGCTCCGGTTCGCCGTCTCCAACCGGATCCGGGCCACCACGGCGTCGCTGGCCGGCGAGGCCGGCCTCACCGAGCTGGGCACCCGGGTGCTGACCACGCTGCGCAACACCCTGCCCGACCGCGAGGTGACGCTCGACCACATCCGCGCCGTCTTCCGCTACCAGCCCGAGGACCGGCTCCAGGCCAGCGTGGCCGAGGCCCTCGGCGCCGGCGTCATCGAGGCGACGGCCACCGGGTACCGCCTGGCCGCCGGCGGCCAGAAGCTGGCCACGATGCTGCTCGAGGCCACCGACGCCGCCGCCCAGGAGCTGTGGCCGACCCGGCCGGACCGCATCGCCGCCCTCTCGGCCACGGCCAGCCGGGTGATGGACGCGGCCGAGGCCACCGCCGGCCCGGGGTACCGCATGGTCGCCCCGCCCTACCTCCCGGGCAGCGTGTCCCCGGCGTACGTGCTGGTCGAGCGGGTCACCGCCCTGCGTTGGTACCGCTTCGACGCCCATGTGGCCGCCTGGGAGGCGGCCGGGTTCACGCCCGAGACCATCCGGGCCATCACCGACGGGCCCGAGCGTGAGGCTGTCGAGGCCGAGACCAACCGGCGGGCCGCTCCGCCGTACGCCGCGCTCTCGCCCGACGAGCGGCTCGACCTCATCGCCGGCCTCGGCGCGCTGACCGGCTAGGCCGCCGCCATGGGGAGCGCCTACCACTTCCTCACCGAATGGAGAGTCGCGGGCACGACGGCCGAGGTCAGGGCGGTCCTCAGCGACGGTCCGTCCCTGACCCGATGGTGGCCCTCGGTGTACCTCAGCGTGGTCCAGCTCGAGCCGGGCGACGCTGACGGTGTGGGCGGGGCCATCGCGCTCCATACCAAAGGCTGGCTCCCGTACACGCTGCGCTGGACCCTGCGGGTCACCGAGCCGATCACCGAGGCGGGCTACGCGCTCACCGCCAGTGGTGACCTGGACGGGGCAGGCCGCTGGACCTTCCGCCAGCAGGGCCCCGAGGTCGTCATCACCTACGACTGGCGGGTCCAGGCCACCAAGCCGTTGCTGCGCCGGCTCAGCTGGCTGCTCCGGCCGGCGTTCGCGGCCAACCACCGCTGGGCCATGGCCAAGGGCGAGGAAAGCCTGGCCCTTGAGCTCCGCCGCCGGCGGGACCCCGACGCCGCCGTCCCGCCGCCCCCGCCCGCCACCTTCGCCTGGTTGCGCCGCGGGTAGGCCGGCCTACCGACGCAGGGCTCGTCAGTCGGCCGCCGGCCGGCCCCGCAGGCGCTTCGTCTCGCCCCGCCGGCGCTTGTCGTCGAGGCGGTTGAGCTTGGCCGACCGCCGCGGTTTCGTCGGGACCCGCGCCGCCTCGATGTGCAGCCCCTCGGCCAGGCGGGCGGCGAGGCGCTGCATGGCCAGGTCGCGGTTGCGGGACTGGGACCGTTCGTCCGACGCCACCACCCGCACCGTGGGCCCGAGCCGTTCGAGCAGCCGGGCCCGCTGGCGGGGGCCGAGCGACGGCGAGCCGGCGATGTCGAAGCGGACCTCGGCCTTGGTGTTCGCGGTGTTGACGTGCTGGCCGCCCGGCCCGCCGGACGCGCTGAACCGCCACTCGAGCTCCTCGAGCGGGATGCGGCAGCTCCGGCTGACGACCAGGTGGGTCGACTGGCGGGCCGGGGCGGTCCGGTGGGCCTCGGTCACGGTCCGACGGTACCGGGCTGGTACCATCTGTCCAGCGCCTTTGCGACCGTTCAGGCGCGTCCCCGGGTCATTTCTGCCCCGTATCTCCACCGAACGACAGCATCTCTCTCAAAGACTGAGGTAGCGCATCCGCAATGCCCGATAAAACTGCCACGATCGGCGAGTACCGGCTGCACGAGACCGACACGGGGTCTCCCGAGGTGCAGATTGCCATCCTCACCGAGCGCATCAACCACCTCACCGAGCACCTCAAGTTCCACAAGAAGGACCACCACAGCCGGCGGGGCCTGCTCATGCTGGTCGGTCGCCGGCGGCGCCTGCTCGACTACGTGAAGTCCAACGACGTGGAGCGGTACCGGGCCCTGATCGCCCGCCTCGGGCTCCGGCGCTGAGGTAGTTCACCGACGAGCGGCCTACGGGCCGCTCGTCCCCGTTGTACCCACACAGACAGGCCGGACGGCGCAAGAGTCAGCTGCCAGTCGCCAGCTCCCCGGGAAATTCCGGGTGGTTGCCAACTGGGAACTGGCCGTTGCTGCTCCGGTCTGCACAGACAAAGGAGCACCACACATGACGGAACCCATTTCCGTAGCAGGCCCCATAGCGGGCACCGAAAAGACCCTGTCCTTCGAGGCCGGCAAGCTCGCCCAGTTGGCCAACGGCTCGGTCGTGGCCCGCATCGGCGACACCGTCGTCCTGGCCACCGCCTGCGCCTCCAAGGGCGTCCGCGACGGGGTCGACTTCTTCCCCCTCACCGTCGACGTCGAGGAGCGGATGTACGCCGCCGGCAAGATCCCCGGCTCGTTCTTCCGCCGGGAGGGCCGGGCCACCGACCAGGCCATCCTCACCTGCCGCCTCATCGACCGTCCCCTGCGCCCGTCGTTCCCCGACGGCTTCCGCAACGAGGTCCACATCGTGGCCACCATCCTGGGTGCCGACCAGGAGAACCCCCACGACGTCCTGGCCATCAACGGCGCCTCCGCCGCCCTGATGCTGTCGGGCATCCCCTTCGAGGGCCCCATCGGCGCGGTGCGCATGGCCTTCACCACCGACGGCACGTGGGTCCCCCACCCGACCTACCAGGAAGGCGACCTGTCGACCTTCGAGCTGGTCGTCGCCGGCCGGGCGATTGATGGTGGCGACGTCGCCATCATGATGGTCGAGGCGGGCGGCACCGAGGACGCGTGGTCGTACTACGAGGATGGCGCGCCGAAGGTGACCGAAGAGGTCATCGCCGCCGGCCTCGAGGCGGCCAAGGGCCCGATCATGGAGTCGATCACCCTGCAGCGCCAGCTCGTCGAGCAGTTCGGCGCCAAGCCGGCCATCGCCTTCGAGACCCAGGTCGACTACTCCGACGCCATCTTCGACCGGGTGGTCGAGGTCGGCACCGGCCCGGTCACCGAGGCGTCGTCGATCGTGGCCAAGGCCGAGCGCAACGCCGCCACTGACGAGGCCGCGGCCGGCATCATCGCCACCCTGGCCGCCGAGTTCGAGGGCGCCGAGAAGCAGATCAAGGCGGCGGTGAAGTCGCTGCAGAAGAAGATCGTGCGCAAGCGCATCGTCGAGGACGGAATGCGCATCGACGGTCGTGGCCCCACCGACATCCGGCCCCTCTCGGCCGAGGTCGGCCTCATCCCCACCGCCCACGGCTCCGGCCTGTTCCAGCGGGGCGAGACCCAGGTCCTGACCGTCGCCACGCTCGGCATGCCCCGCATGGAGCAGATGCTCGACACCATCGGCATCGACGACTCCAAGCGCTACATGCACCACTACAACATGGCCCCCTTCGCCACCGGCGAGACCGGTTTCATGCGGGGCCCGAAGCGCCGGGAGATCGGCCACGGCCTGCTGGCCGAGCGGGCCCTGCTGCCCGTCGTGCCCCCCGTCGAGGAGTTCCCGTACACGCTGCGGGCCGTCTCCGACTGCATGTCGTCCAACGGCTCGACGTCCATGGCGTCGGTCTGCGGTTCGACGCTGTCGCTGATGGACGCCGGCGTGCCGATCAAGGCGCCGGTGGCCGGCATCGCCATGGGCCTGGTCTTCGCCGAGGGCAAGTACACGACCCTCACCGACATCCTGGGCGCCGAGGACGCGTTCGGCGACATGGACTTCAAGGTGGCCGGCACGGCCGAGTTCGTGACCGCCCTCCAGCTCGACACCAAGATCGCCGGCATCCCCGCCGACGTGCTGGCTTCGGCCCTCACCCAGGCCCGCGACGCCCGCCTCCAGGTCCTGGCCGTCATGAACGCGGCCATCGCCGCGCCCCGCGCCGAGGTCCGCGAGACGGCGCCGAAGATCGTCAGCTTCGAGATCCCGATGGACAAGATCGGCGAGGTCATCGGTCCCAAGGGCAAGGTCATCAACACCATTCAGCAGGAGACCGGCGCCGACATCAACGTCGACGACAACGGCGTGGTCGGCACCGTCACCATCGGCTCCAAGGACGGTGCGCAGGTCACCGCGGCCCGTCTGCGGATCGAGCAGATCCTCGACCCGCCCCGGGCCAACGTGGGCGACGTCTACACCGGCAAGGTGGTGAACATCACCAAGTTCGGCGCCTTCGTCAACATCCTCCCCGGCCGCGACGGCCTGCTCCACATCTCCAAGCTGGGCCGCGGCAAGCGGGTCGAGCGGGTGGAGGACGTCGTCAGCCTGGGCTCCGACATCACCGTCCGGGTCGACGACATCGACCCCCAGGGCAAGGTGGCCCTGTCGCCCGTCGGCGACGACGGCGATGCGCCGGCCGGCGGCGACGCCCCCCCGGCCCGTGAGCGGTCCCGGGACCGGGCGCCGTCAGGTGACGCCAAGCCCTCCGATGACCGGGAGTTCGTCTCCTTCGAGGCCGAGTTCGAGGCCCAGGCCAAGGAGAAGTTCGGTGACCTCGGCCCGGCCGAGGTGGCCGCCCGTCCGGACGCCGGCGGTGAGGCTCCCCGTCGCAACCGCGATCGCGACCGGCGCCGGAGCCGCTAGTGCCCGACATTCGGGCCACCACGCTTGACAACGGGATGCAGGTGGTCACCGATGCGATGCCTGACGCGCATTCGGTGACCATCGGCTTCTGGGTCGACGCCGGCAGCCGTGACGAGACCCCGGCCGAAGCCGGGGCCTCGCACTTCCTCGAGCACCTGCTGTTCAAGGGCACCGAGACCCGCAGCGCCCACTCGATCGCCGAGGACATCGAGGCGGTGGGGGGCGACATGAACGCCTTCACCACCAAGGAGTACACCGCCTTCTACACCCGCCTCATCGACGAGGACCTGGAGATGGGCCTCGACATCCTCTCCGACATCATGTGGGAGCCGGCGTTCCGGCCCGACGAGATCGACGCCGAGCGCCAGGTCATCCTCGAAGAGATCAACATGCACGAGGATGAGCCGTCGGACCTGGTGCACGAGCTGCTCCACGAGGCCCTGTACCCGGGCCACCCGTTGGGCCGCGAGGTGCTGGGGGAACGGTCCACCATCACGGCCATGACTCGCGACCAGATCGCCGGCTACTTCACCACCCGCTACAAGCCGCCCAGCATCGTGGTGGCGGCCAGCGGCAACCTCGACCACGACGGCGTGGTGGCCGGCATCGTGCGGCGCTTCCGTGGCCGCAACGGGCCGGCGCCTGAGCGGGAGCGGCCGGCGCTCCAGCCAGTACGGCCCCTCATCGTCCAGCACCGCACCACCGAGCAGGCCCACCTCGTCGTGGGCATGCGCGCCCTCGACCGCCACGACGACGACCGCTTCGCCCTGTCGATTCTCAACCAGATCCTCGGGGGCGGCATGTCGAGCCGGCTGTTCCAGGAGATCCGCGAGAAGCGGGGCCTGGTGTACTCGGTCTTCTCCTACCGGGCCGCCTACGTGGAGAGCGGCGCCCTGGCCATCTACGCCGGCACCGCCCCGGCCCGTGCCCACGAAGTGCTGGCCCTGATCGACGACGAGCTGGAGAAGCTGGCCACCGCGCCGGTCACCGACCGGGAGCTGGCCGTGGCCAAGGGCCACATCAAGGGCTCCCTCGCCCTGTCACTGGAGGACTCCGCCGGCCGCATGAACCGGATCGGCCGCAGTCAGCTCATCCACGGCGAGGTGATGAGCTTCGACGACCTGGTGGGCCGCACCGAGGCCGTCACCCACGACGACCTCCGCCGGGTGGCCGACCGGATCCTGGGTGCCGAGCGCGTCCTGGCCGTCGTCGGCCCCTTCGACGAGGACGCCTTCGCGGCACGCGTCGCCTGATTCTTTGTCCGCTCAGCAACCCTCCGGGTAGCTGAGCGGACAATGAACCGCTAGGTCAGGCGACCGCAGCCCCGGAAGGGCACGGTCGCGACCAGCGGCGCCGGCCTCGACCGGTCGGCGGCGTGGAGGACGAAGTCGAGCAGGGACTCGTCGGGCGACGGGTTGTCGAGCCGGAGCCGGCCGTCGAGGACGACGGTGGGCACCCCGGAGACGCCCAGCTCCCGCACCCGGTCCATGCCCGCCATCCCGTCGACCACGTCGACGCGGATCCGCTCGGAGGCCAGCCCCATGCCGATGGTCGTGACCACGACCGGCGGGCAGCCTGGTCAGGTCGGGGTGGCGAAGACCTCGGCGTGCACCGGCCGGGGCAGCCCGTCCAGCGCCGCCGCCCACCCCGCGGGGAGGCCGTGGTCACCGGTGGACGCCCGGCGGAGGGTCTCCAGCAAGGCCCGGAACAGGTTGACCCGGGGGGCCCCCATGAACCGCACCCGGCCGGCCACTGTGAAGACGGGCACGTCGCCGGCGCCCTCCTCGGTCACGGTGAGGAGGACCCGCGGTTCCAGCGCCGCCAGCTCGCGGCCGAGCTGCTCGGCCCGTACCGCCTCCTCGGCCCCGGGAGGCGGCGCCATCAGCAGGGGCGAGGTCCGCCGCACCGTCACGGTGAGCTCGACGGGCGCATCCATCCGCCCCTCGAGCTGGGCGACGACGTAGCTGCGGTCGACGTCGTCGAAGAAGCCGGCCGACCGCCTGCCGAGCTCCACCTAGTGCAGCCTCATCAGTGGACCAGCACCTTGGACTTCAGCACCATCTCCTTGCTCAGCATCCGGCACACCGGGCAGTTGCGGCCCACATTGGCCAGGTCCGTGAGCTTCTTCTTGCTGACACCCATGGCCTTGATGTGGATCTCGTAGGTGATGGCGCTGAACTTGTCGGTCTGGTCGGTGTTCTGGAAGAACCCTTGGGCGTCGAAGCTCATGTTGACCTTGACCGACAGCTCCTCGAGCACGATGCCCGTGCGGGACGCGTGCCAGGCCGTCTGGTTGATGATGCACGCGCCCAGCGCGGAGAGGACCGTCTCGACGGCCTCCGGGCCGGCGTCGTCGCAGCCGGGCATCTCGGCCCAGTCGTCGTACTGGATCGTGTACTTGCGGGTCAGCCGCTCCTTGCGGTCGCCCATGAGGCTGAAGGGCCCGATGTAGCCGGTGGCCCGCGTGCCCTTGCCCTGCCATTCCACGAACGCTTCGAGGTCGAGGACGACGGGGCCGTCGCCGATGGCTTCGTAGAAGGCCCGGAGCTTCGGGATGGGGATCCCGGAGACCTCGTCCTGCGTGGCGGTGACCGGCAGCCCCATCCTCGTGCCCCTTCCCATGCGACGAACGTCGAGGCCCGCAGTATGCCAGGCGCACCTACCGATCGTCAGAACACCGTGACGATGAGCAGGGCGCCAAGGGGGATCAGTAGCCAGCCGACGAAGGTGAGGGCGATGGCGACCGCGGCGAGTGTCCGGGAGGTGTCCTTCGGCGGGTGCCCGCACCAGCCGATCGTCTCCCAGAGGGCGGCGAGGGGCTGGTCGAGGCTCAGCTTGATCCGCCGGCGGGCGATGGCGGCGCCCTGGAGCACGACCCACGAGACGCCGGCCAGCAGCAGGAACGTGGCCGCGATGGCGATGCCCACGCCGGCGCGCGACCCAACCGCGGCGCTGGCGCCACCCCGGACACCCTGCGTCACCGACGACACGGCCGCCCCGCCGACGAGGAACGCGGGGACGCCGCCGGCGCTCTTCCGGTACGACTGGGTCGCCCGCTCCACGTCGACGCGAGCCCGGAGCAGCGTGCGGCGAGACGGGTCGCCGGCGGGGATCCACGCCAGCCGGCGGGCGTAGAGGTCGCGGACGGACTCGATGACCTGGGTCTGGTGGCGGCGCACGACGTACCGGATCACCTGCTGGACCAGGAACTGGGCCACCGGGGTCAAGGGGCCGAGGCGGCGGAGCCGGCTCGGCGGGCGGCTCCCGTTGCGGGCCAGGACTTCGAGGGCGCGCATGGCGACGGCGTGGGCGTCGGCCACCCGCTCGGGGTTGGCCAGGGGCCGGGTGGCGGCCAGCTGGCGGACCATCTCGCCTTCGACCTTCCCCTGCCCGCCGAGCTGGGCCAGCATCTCGTCGGTGGCGGCCTCGTCGCTGTCGTAGAGCAGGCGGAACCGTTCGAGCCGGTCGGCCAGCTCGTCGACCATGAGGGGCCGGTCGACGTGGCCGGGCGGCTCGGCGCTCATGGGCGCGGACGTTACGCGGTACGGGGAGAATGTGGTGTGACCGACGCCGACGACCTCATCGCGGCCCTGGGCCTGCAGCTGCATCCCGAGGGGGGCTGGTACCGGGAGACGTGGCGGGAACCGGCGACGACGGCGATCCACTACCTGCTGCGGGCGGGGGAGCGGTCGGGCTGGCACCGGGTCGACGCCACCGAGATCTGGCATTTCTACGCCGGCGAGCCACTGGCCCTGTCGACGTCGGCCGATGGCCGTACCGTCGAGCGCCACACCCTCGGCCCTGACGTCGCCGCCGGCCAACGGCCACAGGTCGTCGTGCCCGCCGGTGTGTGGCAGTCGGCCGTCCCGATGGGTGCGTGGGCCCTCGCCGGGTGCACCGTCGCACCCGCGTTCGAGTTCGCCCGCTTCGCTCTGGCGCCGCCCGGGTGGGAGCCTGGCCCATAAGCCCGGGTTCATGGGAGTCTCTGCCTGTGACGATCCGTGTGGGGGTTTTCGGGGCGGGCGGGCGCATGGGTTCGACGGTGTGCCGGGCGGTGGTGGCCGACCCCGACCTGCAGCTGGTGGCGGCGGTGGACCCGCTCCACGCCGGCATCGACCTGCGGGGGGTGACCGGCGCCGACCTACCCGGTCTACAGGTCTCGCCCGACCTCGAGTCGCTGGCTCGCGCCGAGGCCCAGGTGGCCGTCGACTTCACCCACATCGACGCCGCCCGGGCCAACCTGGCCTGGTGCGCGGCCAACGGCGTGCACGCGGTGGTCGGGACCTCGGGGTTCACGCCGGCGGACTACGAAGACCTGGCCACCCGCTTCACCCGCAGCAACTGCTTCGTCGCGCCGAACTTCGCCATCGGCGCGGTGTTGATGATGCGGTTTGCCGAGCTGGCTGCGCCGTACTTCGAAACCGTCGAGATCATCGAGCTGCACCACGACCAGAAGGTCGACGCACCGTCGGGTACCGCGGTCCACACCGCGGAGCTGATCTCGGCCCGCTCCGCCGAGTGGGCCGCCGACCCGACCAGCAAGGTGGTCGTGGAGGGCACCCGGGGCGGAGTCGGGCCGGGCGGCATCCGCATCCACTCAGTCCGGCTGCGGGGCCTGGTCGCCCACCAAGAGGTCCTGCTCGGCACCACCGGCCAGAGCCTGTCCATCCGCCACGACTCCTACGACCGGGCCTCGTTCATGCCCGGGGTGGTGATGGCGGTCAAGGCCGTGGCGTCACACCCCGGGCTCACCATCGGCCTCGACGCCATTCTCGACATCTGACGCGCCTTCCAGCTCGTCGAGGTCGGGGTCGAGCTTGCCCTGGGCCCGGTTGAGGACGAGTGAGAGCAGGACCAGGCCGATGCTGACGGCCGTGGTGGCCACCAGGTGGCGGTTGAAGAAGCCGAGCAGGCCCTCGACCGGGCTGGAGATGGTGGCGCTGAACCGGCGGACGGCGAACACCGACGCCAGGGTGCCGGCCAGGTTTGCGGTCACGAACCCGATGGGCGACATGCCGGTCTGGCCGGCCAGCGCGCACACGATGGCGCCCGGGAACAGGAAGACCATCGGGTAGCCGGCCCGCCGGTACAGCTTCTCGGTGAGGACCACCAGCTCGCCACCACCGCCCTTCTTCTCCAGCCAGCGGAGGGCACCCTCGCCGTAGAAACGCCCGAGCAGGTAGAACAACGGGTCGCTGAAGGAACGGCGGAGCACGGCCACGATCACGAACGGCACCAGGTCGACGTGGCGGGCCAGGACCAGGTACCGGTTCCTGGCGTCGAGGGCGATGAGGAGCAGCGGGTGCTTGGTGGCCAGGACGGGTATGAACGCGCTGGCCACCAGGCCGACGACCACGATGGCCACGATCGGCGTCACGAGCAGGACCAAGGTGCGTCGGGACGGCTTGGGCCGCTCCTCGACCGGGGGGACGTCGGGCACGGAGGCGACGTTAGGCGGGACGGGCCAGGGCCACCGCCGCGGCCATGTGGGCGGTGAGGATCTCGAGGCTCGCCGAGGCGTTCAGGCCGCTGGTGGAGGGCATGACGTAGGCGGGGGCGCCCCCGAACCCCGTGGGCTGGAGCCCGGGCCGGGCGTGGCGGTCGACTGCCGTCCGCCAGCCGGCCAGGCCGACGAAGAGCACGATGCCCGGTCCCGTCCACTCGACCAGCCGCCGCACCCGGGCCGCGCCGGCCCGGTACTCCTCGGCGGCCAGCGCCGCGGCGTTGGCCGTCGCCCGCTTGACCAGGTCGGTCATGCCCACGCCGTCCTCGTGTGCGCACGCCAGCGGGTCCCGCGGCCGGGTAACCAGCCCCGATGCCACGGCTGCCCGCCAGAACCGGTTGGTCGGTCCGGCGAAGCCGTAGCCGGCGTCGGCGGAAACCACGCTCGGGTTCAGCCCGCAGACGAGCACCCGTTGGCCCGGGGCGACGGTGTCCGCCAGGGTGCGCGCCCGCCGGACGTCGGCCCACACCCGTCCACCGGACGCGGCCACCACGTCGACCTCGAACCCGGCGCCGGCGAGCAGGTCAGTGAGGGCGCCGGGCTCGCCGCCGGGGACCGACACGGTCAACCGGGTGCCGACGGCCATGGCCCGGTGGGCGCGGGCGAGGGTGATCGGCAGGCCGGCCCAGCCCAAGGTCGGAGGAGACGCCGGTCAGCCGGCCTCGCCGGCCTGGCCGACGGCCCGGCGCAGGAGGTCGACGAGGAGCCGGCGCTCGTCGGGTGTGAGGTCGAGCAGGGGCAGGCCCTCGGTGAGCCGGTCGTGGTGGACCTGGCGGACGCTGTGGCCCTCGTCGGTGAGCACGAGGTGCTTCACCCGCCGGTCGTCGAGGGCCGGCCGGCGCTCGACCAGGCCGCGCGCTTCGAGCCGGTCGACGATACCGGTCACGTTGGACGCGTCGCAGCACAGCCGCTGGGCCAGGTCGCGCATCGGGAGCGGGTCGCCCAGCTCCCGGAGGGCCATGGCCTGGGGGAACGAAAGTTCGAGCTGGGCGGCACCGTCGGCGAACCGCTGGCGGAGGTCGCCCGTGAGCCGGAACAGGAGGCGGACAAGTTCCTCCAGGCTCGGGATGTCGTCCGCCCCCGACGGGGGCCGCACCGCTTGTCCGGTCGTCATGGTGGGCCCATGATAGTTGAACCGAAAGAAGGTTGACAAGCTCCATCATCGTGCGCTTACATGAGTTGGCGCCGGATGGAGTGGGCCGGCGTCGATGCTCGAACCGGGAGGTCCGTCGTGGTCCAGCTTGCCGACTTCTGCTATCGCCGCCGGCGCTATGTGCTGCTGGCGTGGGTCCTGGTCTTCGTCGCGGTCATGGGCGTGGGCAGTTCGCTGCCGGCCAAGCACCGGGCGAACTACCAGACCCCGGGCGCCGAGTCGACCAAGGCGTACCAGCTCCTGGGCCAGCGGTTCCCGGCCCGCCAGGGTGACTCGGTGAAGCTGGTCTTCGCCGGCGACGTCACCAGCCCGTCCGTCCGCCAGCAGGTCGAGGCGGTCATGGCCACCGCCGCCTCCCGACCGCATGTGACCGGCGTGGGCAGCCCGTACACGCCTGACGGTGCCACCCAGGTCTCGGCCGACAAGAAGGTGGCCTACGCCGAGGTCTACTTCGACCAGCCCTTCGACAAGCTGGCCAATACCGACGCCCACTTCCAGAAGAACTTCCTCGATGCCATCGCGCCGGGCACGCAGCGGCCGGGCCTCGACGTGGAGGTCACGACGTTCGTGGCCGAGCAGACGCTGGGCTCGGAGGCCATCGGCCTGGTGTTCGCCGCCTTCGTCCTGCTCTTGGCCTTCGGCTCGGCCCTGGCCATGGGCCTCCCGATCCTCACCGCCCTGTTCGGTCTCGGTATCGGCGCCACGCTGGGCGGCATCGCCTCCCAGGTCCTCGAGACCCCGGAGTGGGCGGCCACCGTCGCCACCATGATCGGCCTCGGCGTCGGCATCGATTACGCCCTGTTCATCATCACCCGGTACCGCCAGTCGCTGAACAACGGGCTCTCGCCCCGGCAGGCCAATATCACCGCCATGGGCACCGCCGGCCGGGCCGTGCTGTTCGCCGGCGGCACGGTGGTCATCTCCCTTCTGGGCATGCTGACGATGGGGCTCAGCTACCTGCACGGCGTCGCCGGTTCCGCGGTCCTGGCCGTCCTGACCATGCTGGCCGCGTCCATCACTCTCCTCCCGGCCATCCTCGGCTTCGTCGGCACCAACATCGACAAGCTGCGCGTCCCCTTCACCGGCCGGGCGTCGCACCAGGGCACCCAAGCCTTCTGGTACCGCTGGAGCCGGGTCGTCCAGCGCCAGCCCTGGATCGCCTTCATCGGGGGCGCCGTGGTCCTGCTCATCATCACCCTGCCCGTCCTCAACCTGCGGTTCGGGTTCCCCGACGAGGGCAACAACCCGAAGGAGCAGACGTCGCGCCATGCCTACGACCTGCTGACCGGCGGGTTCGGCGCCGGCTTCAACGGGCCCCTCCTGCTCGTCGCCGACCTGCGGTCGGCCCAGGACCCGGCCGGCACCCTCGCCACCCTCAGCCGCACGGTCGCCGGCACCGAGGGGGTGGCGTTCGTCGCCCCCGCGTCGCAGAACCCGGCCCGTGACACCGCCATCGTCAGCGTGTTCCCCACCGGCAAGCCCCAGGACGACGCCACGTCGCAGCTGGTCCATCGCCTCCGTGACAAGGCCATCCCGACCGCGGTGGGCTCTTCAGGGGCCAAGGTGCTCGTCGGCGGCTTCACCGCCATCTCCATCGACCAGAGCGACTACATCACCAAGCGCCTGCCGATCTTCATCGGCTCGGTGGTCCTGCTGTCGTTCATCCTCCTGACCACGGTGTTCCGTTCCCCCCTCGTGGCCCTCAAGGCCGGGGTGATGAACCTGCTGTCGATCGCCGCGGCCTACGGGGTGATGTCCTACGCGGTGCAGGGGTCGTGGTTCGGCGACCTGCTGAACATCCCGGAGACGCCCATCCCGGCGTTCGTGCCCATGATCATGTTCGCCATCCTGTTCGGGCTGTCGATGGACTACGAGGTGTTCCTCCTCAGCCGGATCAGGGAGGAGTACCTGCGCACGGGCGACAACGGCGCCGCCGTGGCCGACGGCCTGGCCGCCACGGCCCGGGTCATCACCGCGGCGGCGGCGATCATGATCTTCGTGTTCGGGGTGTTCATCTTCGACCCCAACGTGTTCGTCAAGCAGATCGGCCTCGGCCTCACCGCCGCCGTCCTGGTCGACGCGACCATCGTCCGCATGGTGCTGGTGCCGGCCACCATGGAGCTGCTCGGCGACGCCAACTGGTGGATGCCGGCGTGGCTCGGCCGGTTGCTGCCCGAGATCCACATCGAGGGTGAGGAGTCCGTACAGGCCGAGCTGGCCCTGATCCTCGCCGAGGAGAAGGGCCAGAAGGTCGGCGCCTAGCCGTTACGAGGCGCCGGGCCGTTCGTCGGGCGACACCGAACGGCCCGGCCCGGTCCGGCAGTAGGCGCCGACAGGGTCGCCAGCGTCGAGCTGGGCCCGGAAGCGGGCGATCGTGCGCCGCCGGGCGAGGCGGGGCCGCGCCAGCCGCAGGGCCCCGAGGACCAGGAGCGGCGTGGACACGCCGAGGACGACGGGCAGGGCCAGGGCGACGGGGTCGCCGGCGTCCACCTCGGTGGCCGGCGCCA
The DNA here is from genome assembly GCA_023264995.1 of Acidimicrobiia bacterium. GTDB lineage: Bacteria > Actinomycetota > Acidimicrobiia > Acidimicrobiales > AC-14 > CADCTB01. The sequence continues at coordinate 20,494 of JAHFUR010000049.1, forward strand.
CCGCGGGGCCGGTGGGCCGCACGGCGATCGCCCCGGCGGGGCCGCTCCACAGCCCGACCGTCAGGACGGCGCCGGTGAGCACCGCCCCGGCGGCCCCGAGGCGCCGCCGGCGCTGCTGTCGTTCTCGTTGCTCGTGCATCGTCAGCCCGCCTTTCCGGCTCCTTGGAGCGTCCCGGCGGCGGTCCTGATACGCGACAAGGGCGGGTGGCCCGAAGGCCACCCGCCCTTGTCAGCTCGTCGGTCGCGCTACTTGGCTTGGACGCACTCCCTGACCAACTTGCGGATCTCCATCCGGCCGGCGCCCGGGTGGGCGGCACGGACTTCGGTGAGGCACGCCTTGGCCCCCTCCAGCTTGGCCCGGATGCGGCCGGGCATGACGCCGGCGTCCTGGAGGCACTTCCGGCCCGCGTCACGCAGGGCGGTCTTGTCGCCGCTGGGGTTGGCCGCCTTCGCTGCCTGCAGGCACGCCTTCACGCTGTCACGCTTGGCCTGCTGCTCGGGGGTGAGGGTGCGGCCCTCGATGCCGGCGGCGCTGAGGCAGGCCTTCACGGCCTGCTTGAGGGCGGCCTTGTCGGCCGTGGGGACCTCCTGGTGGGCCTGGGTCAGGCACGCCTTGGCTGCCTCCCGGTTGGGCCCGGGGCCGTTCGTGCCGGCCCAGGCGGCCGCACCACCGCCCACGGCGATGCCGGCTCCCACCAGCACTGCGAGTATTCGCTTCATCTCGGGGACTCCTCGTCGTCGGTTGTCGACTGCATCGTCGCCCACTCGTGTGAGCCAGGACCGACGAACATGTGAGGGAACCATGATGGCCTACCAGGCCCGGCAACGGGTGTCGTGCCCGTCAGGTCGTCAGCCGGAGACGATCATGCCGGCGCCGGCGGTGACGTTGGTGGCCTCGTCGACCAGGACGAAGCTGCCGGTGGTCCGGTTCTCGCCGTAGGGGTCGTGCATCAGGGGGGCGGTCACCCGCAGCCGGAGGTGGCCGATCTCGTTGAGCGCCAGCTCGGTGGCGGCCTCGTCGCGGTCGAGGGTGTTCACGTCGAGGCGGTAGCGCAGGTCGCCGACGACGGCCCGGGCCCACCGGGTGGTGTGCTTGATGGCGAAGCGGCCGCCCTCGCGCAGGGGCTGGTCGACCATCCAGCAGACGACGGCCTCCACGTCCTGGCTGGTGGAGGGCTGGTCGTCGGGGCGCACGATCATGTCGCCCCGGGAGACGTCGACCTCGTCGGCCAGGCGGACCGTCACCGACATCCCGGTGAACGCTTCCTCCACCGGCCCGTCGTAGGTGTCGATGCCGGCGACGCGGGTTCGCTGGCCGGACGGCAGGACCATCACCTCGTCGCCAGGGCGCAGCACGCCCCCGGCCACCTGGCCGGCGTAGCCGCGGTAGTCGTGGTGGGCGCCGGAGATGGGCCGGATCACGTACTGGACGGGGAAGCGCAGGTCGACGAGGTTGCGGTCCTCGGCGATGTGCACCGTCTCCAGGTGCTCGAGAAGGGGCAGGCCGGCGTACCAGGGCATGTGCTCGGACCGGTCGACCACGTTGTCGCCCTGCAGGGCCGACATGGGGATGAAGGTCACGTCGGCCACCTCCAGGAGGGAGGTGGCGAAGGCCGAGAAGTCGGCCACGATGGCGTGGAAGCGCTCCTCGTCCCAGTCGACCAGGTCCATCTTGTTGACGGCCACGACCAGGTGGGGGATGCGCAGCAGGGTGGCGATGAAGGCGTGGCGGCGGGATTGCTCGAGGAGGCCCTTCCGGGCGTCGACAAGGATCACCGCCACATCGGCGGTCGATGCGCCCGTGACCATGTTGCGGGTGTACTGCACGTGCCCGGGCGTGTCGGCGATGATGAACTTGCGCCGGGGCGTGGCGAAGTAGCGGTAGGCCACGTCGATGGTGATGCCCTGCTCGCGCTCGGCCCGCAGCCCGTCGGTGAGCAGGGCCAGGTTGGTGTACTCGTGGCCGCGCTGGACGCTGGCCCGCTCCACCGAGGCGAGCTGGTCCTCGAAGATGGCCTTCGAGTCGTACAGAAGCCGTCCGATCAGGGTGCTCTTGCCGTCGTCGACCGAGCCGGCGGTGGCCAGGCGCAGCAGTTCCATCAGGCGGCGAGCTCCAGCGGGGTCAGAAGTACCCCTCCTTCTTGCGGTCCTCCATGGCGGCCTCCGAGAAGCGGTCGTCGGCCCGGGTGGCGCCCCGCTCGGTGATGCGGGTGGCGGCCACCTCCTCGATGATCTGCTCCACGGTGGCCGCGCCGGACTCCACCGCGCCGGTGCAGTTCATGTCGCCCACGGTGCGGTAGCGCACGGTGGCCTCGAAGGGCGTCTCGTCGGCCCGGGGCTGGATCCACTGGCTGACGGCGAGCAGCATCGTGTCGCGCTCGACGACCTGGCGGCGGTGGGCGAAGTACATCTCGGGCACTTCGAGCTGCTCTCGTTGGATGTACTGCCAGACGTCGAGCTCGGTCCAGTTGGAGATGGGGAAGGCCCGGATGTGCTCGCCCTTGCGGATGCGGCCGTTGTAGAGCGACCACAGCTCGGGCCGCTGGCGCTTGGGGTCCCACTGGCCGAACTCGTCTCGGAAGGAGAACACCCGCTCCTTGGCCCGGGCCTTCTCCTCGTCCCGCCGGCCGCCGCCGAAGCAGGCGTCGAAGCCGTGCTCGAGGATGGCGTCGAGCAGGGTGACGGTCTGGAGGCGGTTCCGGCTGGAGTTCTCACCCGGCTCCTCGACGGCCCGGCCCTTGTCGATCGACTCCTGCACCGACGCCACGATCAGCCGCTCGCCCAGCTCGGCCACCCGCCGGTCGCGGAAGTCCAGCACCTCGGGGAAGTTGTGCCCGGTGTCGATGTGCATGACGGGGAACGGGAAGCCGGCGGGCCGGAACGCCTTCTCGGCCAGGCGCAGCAGCACGATCGAGTCCTTGCCGCCGCTGAACAGCACGACAGGGCGCTCCAGCTCGGCCGCCACCTCGCGGAAGATGAAGACGGCCTCGGACTCGAGGGCGTCGAGATGGCTGAGCTCGTGGCGGCCGAGCCGCTGGTCGGGGGAGGCTGTGGTCATCAAGGGTGCGGACGGTCGCGCTCGACGACCACGGCTCACAGCGTAGATCGCCTTGCTGCACTACCGGTGGGGCCGGGCGTACCCTGGTCGGCATGCGCCGCATCGCCCACTTCTGACGCCGGGCCCTTGGCCACGTCCTGCCTGTCATCGGCCGAGCGCCGGTGTCGGCCCTGGCCGCCATCCTTGTCGTGCGCCTGGCCGACGAGGCGGCCGTGTTCCTCCCGTTCGGCACGCTGGAGCCCTTCCGCGCCGACCTCGGGCTGACCTACGCCCAGGCCGGGACGGTGCTGGCCGCCATCGCCCCCGGGGCGATCGCCGGCGGCGTGTTCGCGGCGGCCGCCGACCGGTACAGCCGGCGGGTCATCGCCGCCGGCGGCGCCTTCGGGTTCGCCTTCTCGCTGGGCATGTTCGCGGTGGGCCGGTCCTTCGCCGCCCTGGCCTGCGGGGCGTTCGTCATGGGGATGGCGTCGACCGCCATGGTGGACGCGGCCGAGGTGGCCCTCGTCGACGTGGCGGGCGCCGACCTGCGCCGCTGGCTGGCCCGGTCGAACCTGCTGGCCACCGCGGGTGACCTGCTCGGGCCGGCCCTCATCGCCGCCACTGCGGTTGCTGGCCTGTCGTGGCGGGTGGCGTTCGGCGCCGGCGCCGTCCTCATGAGCGTCTACGCCCTGGCATTGGCCGCCGCGCCCCTCCCGGCGCCCGGCCAGGCTGCCCGGGACGCGGACGATGCGGCCGAGGCGCCGGCCCGGCCCGGGATCCGGGCCGTGCTCCGCGACCCCGCCGTCTGGGCCCTGGGCCTCATTGGGCTGCTCATGGTCCCCTTCGACGAGCCGCTGGTCGGCTTCACCATCTCGTTCCTCGAGAAGGAGCGAGGCGCGTCGCCGGCGGTAGCCACGGTCGTGGCTTTCATGGGCATCGGCGGCGGCGTCCTGGCCTTCACCGTCCTGGCCCGGCGGTTCGAGCGCGTGGGCGACCACCGCCTGCTGCTGGGGTCGGTCCTGGCGATGACCGCCGGCGCGGTGACCATCGCGGTCGTCCCCGCGCTGGCCGTGGTGGCCGCGGCCGGGCTGGTGACCGCGGTGGGCCTCAACCTGGCCTGGCTGGCCGTGCAGCACCGGTCGCTCACGCTGCGGCCCGGGCAGGTCGGGGCGACGAAGGCGGTCATCGGCACGATCGAGTCCTCCGGGTTGTGGATCCCGATCGCCATCGGCGCCCTCGCCGACCGGGCCGGGCTGCAGGTGGCCGTCGGCGCCTTCGGTGTGCTCGGTGCCGTGATGGTGGCCCTGGCCTGGTCGTCCGGCCGGCGGGGCCGCTAGGGGCAGGCGCACCCCGATCGCCCCGGCGCCGGCGCCGTCAGCCCCGGCGCCGCCCGTCCCACCCCACGCGACGAGGCCCCGCTGGTGCGGGGCCTCGTGCGCTCGGTGGGCGATGGGATGGCGGGTCAGACCTTCAGGGCCCGGCCGGACCGGTGGCGGGGAGCCTCGGCGCCGGCGCCCTCGGGCTCGGGGGCGGCGAAGGCCTCGCTGCGGGGGGTGACCATGGCGTGGACGAAACCGGCGATGGACAGGGCCACCAGCAGGACCACGCCCAGGTAGATGACCGTGGCTGCCTGGTCGGCCTTGTCACCCAGGACGCTGAAGCCGTAGGAGGTGAGCAGCACGCCCCGCAGGGTCTCGCCCTTGAACACCGTCTCCCGGGAGGCGGTCACGTCGGTGAGCTGCTTCTGCA
>JAHFUR010000050.1 GCA_023264995.1 Acidimicrobiia bacterium
CGCGGCCGGCGGCGGGGCCGCCGGCGCCGCTGGCGGGGGGGCCGGTAGGGCCGGCGGCCTGGCCGCCGGCGCGGCGACCGCCGGTACCGTCAAGCTCATCGACGGCAACAACCTCTACGTCACCGACTCGTCGGGCAACGTGGTGAAGGTGGTCACCACACCCTCCTCGCGGTTCACCAAGACCGGCGCCGGCTCCATCCAGGACGTACGCCCCGGCGACACCGTCGTCGTCCAGGGCCAGAAGGGCGACGACGGGATCATCACGGCCACGGCCGTCGCCAACTCCGGCAGCGCCGCCGCCGGCTGACCCTCCGCCCCCGAACCGGTGACGGACAGGGGGCACGGGCACCCGTCTGCGTCACCAGTTCGGTGGGGTGGAGCGGTTACGGGAGGTGGGTGACGGTGGCCGTGTAGGAGCCGCTGGAGCCGCTGACGACAAGGGTGTAGGTCCCCCGGACCGGGCCCGTGACCGTCATCGAGCGGGTGCCCGTCCCCGACACCTGGCCGATGACGGTGCCGCTGGGCGACCGGAGCGTCGACGTCAACGACTTGTTCGACGGGCCCTTGACGGTGACGGTGATCGAGCCGGGGCCGGACGAGAAGCTGTGGGTGATCGACTGCGTCCGGTTGGAGAGCGTCCCGCTGAACGTATTGGTCACCGGCGCGTTCGGGTCGGTGACCGTCACGGTCATGGTGTCGGACGTCGACAGCTGGGAGTCGCTGGCCGTCAGCGACAGGGTGTACGTACCGGCCGCGGAGAACCCGGCGGTGGTGTCGATGCTCGTGGCCGAGGCGAAGGCCACCGTGCCCGGCCCCGACGCCTTGGCCCACGCCACCGTCACCGGGGCGCCGGCGGGCAGCCCGTCGTCACTGACGGTCCCGTCGAGGGTGGCCTGTTGGCCGGTCTGGATGCCCACGTTCGGCCCGGCATCCACCACCGGCGCCACGTTGGTCGGCGCACCGAGCGCGCCCCGCACCAGGAACCGGCTGTTGTAGGTGTTCCAGTGGGTCGACAGGTAGGTGCCGGCGGCCGGCGTCCCGGCCAGGAAGTAGTCGTCGTGGTTGCAGTCGAAGATGCGGCCGTCACGGGTGGGGCAGATCGACTGCATGACGACGGGGCCGGAGCCGTCGTCGTCGTAACACATCTCGTCGTTCTCGTCCCAGCAGTGGAAGTTGGGCGTCCCATGGGGCGCGTCGGGCTGGACACCGCCGAGGTTGTGCATGATCTCGTGGGCCTCGGCGTAGCCCCAGCAGCCGGCGTCGGCCCGGGCGAAGGCGGTGTAGTAGCCGTTGTTGGCATTGGCCTGGCCGGACTGGCTGTCACGGTAGATCTGGCCGATGCCGCACAGGACGTTGGAGTCCATCCACACCATGTAGCGCCGGTCGGTGCGGGTGTAGCCGCGGGCCTTGAGCTCGGAGATGGTGTTGGAGAACGAGTCGTCGGACGTGGCGGAGAGCACCTCGTGGTGGACCACGACGGTGCAGCTGGTCCCGTCGGAGGCGGTCACGAAGGGCACATGGACCTCGCCACCGGTCTCCGCGGCCGACGTGCGGTACTGCCACTCCACGAAGGGGGCGTAGCTCGTCTGGATCAGCGGCGCCACGTCGGCGTACCGGTCGGTACCGGCGGGGGTCACGTAGATGGCCTCCACCCGATAGCCGCTCGTGCCGTCGCCCACGCAGGCGATCCCGTTGGCGTTGGTGCCGGGGCCGGGGGCCGGCGCCGGCAGGCTGGCCGCGGACCCGGCCAAGGTGCCGGTCGTCACGGGGGCCCGCACGTCGACGTTCACGGGTGCGGGGTCGGGGCCGTGGGTACAGCCCAGCACCTCGCTCGACCGGCCACGGATCTCGAAGCCGCCGGCGCAGCGGTTCTCGGCCCGGCCCGGGGCCAGGCCGTCCCACACCATGCCCTTCGCCCGGTTCTCGGGCGGCGCGGCAGGCGCGGCGACCGCACCCTGGGCCAGCCCGGCGAGGGCGGTGGCGAGCACGGCAGTGCCGATGAGCGTGCGTACCGAGCGGTTCTTGGTGTCTCGCATCGAGGCGTCGTCGGCGCATCGGGACGCGAACTTAAGGGATCCGGGCGCTCCGGCGGGGCCCGGTCAGCCGGGTGGCGGGCACGGCGGGAGCGGGATCGTGGCCAGCGCCCGCTGGAGCATTGCTTGTAGCGCGGCCTCGACCTGCGTCGCGAACGCGCCGGCCTGGTCGTCGGTCATTCCCTGGGCCTGGCCCTGGGCAAAGTAGTCCGGGGCCGAGCCGAGCCTGACGTGGATGTTCTGCACGCCGGGGTCGGCGCCCGGACAGACCGGGGCGCCAAGCACGGGTGGGACCGGGTACGTCTCCCCAGACGGCGGCCCCAGTCGCTTCACCTGTTCGATCAAGTCCTCGATGGTGGGGCTGCCCTGGACCAGTTGCGCCGGCACCTCGGCCTGGGGGGACGGGGCCGTGCCGGCGTTGGCCATTCCGACGACGACGGCGCCGGCGCACGCCACACCGAGCAGCACGCCACTGACGAGGCGCCGTCGGCTCATCCATCCAGTGGTACCACAGCGGGCGTCAGATCACGACGGTCAGGGCGTCGGCCTGGAGCCGCACCGAGATCACCTTGGCCTTCCCGACCGGGACGTCGTCGAGGCGGACGGGGAGGGCCCGGTCGAGCTCGACCTGCAATGCCGCCGTCCGCCGCTCCTTGATGCCCGGGTGCGGGAGGTGGGCGCCATGGTGCAGGCGCGACCGCACGGGAAGGAGCTGGCCGAGGGCCAGGCGGACGTCGTAGGTGTCGAGCAGACCGTCGTTCGGGTGGGCGCGAGGCCCGAGGTTCCAGCGCCCGAGCGACTGGGCGTTCATGGCCACGAAGGCCCGGCCCCAGGACCGGGAGCGGGCCACCAGGTGGGCGACGAAGAGGTGGAGACGGCCGTCGAGCAGCGCCTCCCCGAGGTCGATCGTGAACCGCACGCCCTGCAGCTCGGTGCCGCCCCCGCCACCCAGGGTGCGGCAGAGGTCGCCACCGAGGAGCCCCAGGGCGGGGAAGGGCCGGCGCTCGGCGCGAGCCTGCATCAGCACGGCCCGGGCCTCGGCATCGGAGCCGACGACGACCCCGCCGGCGGGCAGCTCCCCCGGCGCCCCCCACGGCTGGCCCTTGGCGATGGGCACGCGCTAACCGTCCCGCCGCTCGGGCCCCGGCTCGGTGGCCCTCAAGCTCCGACCACCGACGAGGCGGCCACCACCCCGCGGTAGAGGCGGTCGGCGGCGTCACGGGCCGTCTTCGCCGTCGCCGGCTCGGGGGCGAGCTGGCCGAGCTGGCGGACGAGGTCGATGAGCTGCTTGATGTTGCGCACGAAGTCGCCGCCGGAGAGCCCCTCCTCGACGATCACGTCGGACAGCTCCTCGCCGGCGGCCCAGGCGTGGGCATGGCCGACGAAGCCGGGGTCGGGCCGGCGGGTGATGGGAAGACCGGCCTCCTCCTCGGCCCCGTTGAGCTCGGTGGCCATGCCTTCCAGCTCGGCCCATCGGCGCTTCAGGCGGGAGGACGGGAACCAGGGCTCCTCGGGCCGGCCCTCGGGCCGGCGGGCCTCGTAGGTGAAGGTCGAGGCCAGGGCGGCCACGCCGATGGGGTCGAGGCCGTCGAACAGCCCGGCCCGGAGGGCCTCGGCCACCAGCAGGTCGCACTCGTGGTAGATGCGGGCCAGCACCTCGCCGCCTTCGGTGAGGGCCCACCCGTCGACGTACCCCCACGTCTCCAGGACCCGCAGGACCCGGTCGAACTGACGGGCCAGCGACTCGGTCCGCCCGTCGATCCGGCGTTCCAGCCGCCGCCTGTCCTTCTCGAGGCGGTCCACCCGCTCCGCGGCCCGGAGGTGGCGGCGCAGGTCGGGGCAGCCGGCGACGGGGTGCTCCTCGGGCGAGCTGGTGACACTTCGACCGGTCCGGGCGTGCTTTTCCGTCACCGGTTGGGTGGGGCGGAGGCGGGCGAGGGACTTGGCCACCTCGCGGCGGAAGTCGGGGTTGCGGGGCGAGTAGGGCACGGGGAGCTCGATGCGGCCGACGGTGCGGGGCGGGAACCGGAAGTCGCGGGCCGACAGGGCGAGGTACCGGCGTTCGGGGGTGAGGGCGCCGATGCGTACGTCGTCACCCCGGCGGTTGGCGGTGGAGATCACCGCCACCCGGCCGGCCGACTTCCCACCCGACACCATGAGCACGTCGCCGGGCTTCAACCGCTCCATGGCCGCCACCACCGCGGTCCGTGCCGTCTCCCGTCGGGGCCGGCCGTCGTCATCGTCGTCGCGGAGCAGCCGGCGGTACTCCCCCACGTCGCCGAGGTCGCAGGCGACGTCGGCCCGGGCGCCGGCCAGCAGGTGGTCGGTGCGCTCGACCTGGGCTTCGAGGCGGACGACGTCGCGGTCGGAGGTGAACTGGGCGAAGGAAAGGTTGAGGAGGTGGCGGGCCGACCCGGGCGGGTACCGCCGGACCAGGTTGGCGGCCATGTTGTACGTCGGCCGGAACGAGGACCGCAGCGCGTAGGTACGGGTCGAGGCCAGCCCGGCCACCTGGTCGAACGGCACGTAGGGCGACCACAGGACGACGGCGTAGCCGATCTCGTCGATCCCCCGCCGGCCGGCCCGGCCCGTGAGCTGGGTGTACTCCCCCGGGGTGAGGAACTCGTGGCGCTCGCCGGTGAACTTGGACAGCTTTTCGATGACCACCGAGCGGGCCGGCATGTTGATGCCCAGGGCCAGGGTCTCGGTGGCGAAGACGGCCTTCACCAGCCCGGCCGAGAAACACGCCTCAACCGTCTCCTTGAAGGGCGGCACCATGCCGGCGTGGTGCGACGCGATGCCGGCTTCGAGGGCGGCCAGCCACCGGCCGTAGCCGAGGACGGCCAGGTCGGCGGCGGAGAGGATCTCGGTACGGGTCTCGGCGATGGCCCGGATGGCCGCCGCCTCCTCGGGTGTGGTCAGGCGCAGGCCGGCGTCGAGGCACTGCTTCACCGCGTCGTCGCATGCCGCCCGGCTGAAGATGAAGTAGATGGCCGGCAGCATGGCCTCGTCCCACAGCCGGTCGATCACCTCGGCCCGGCGAGGGGTGTGCAGCCGGGCGCGCGGGTGGGCCCGCCAGCGGTCGCCAGGGTGGGCCGGGCGGGTCTCCAGCCGCAGCGCCTCCGGGTTGGGCTTGCCGTCGAGGAAGGTGGGCAGCATGCGGAGGTCATCTGCCTCCCGGTCTCCCACCAGGTACAGGTGGTTGAGGGTGACCGGGCGCTTCTCCTCGATGACGGCGGTGGTCGCCCCCCGGACGGTCTGGATCCAGTCGGCGAACTCCTCGGCGTTGGAGACGGTTGCCGACAGGCACACCAGGTCGACCTCGGGGGGCGTGTGGATGATCACCTCCTCCCACACCGGGCCGCGGTAGCGGTCCTGGAGGTAGTGGACCTCGTCGAGGACCACGTAGCGCAGGCCGTCGAGGGCCGACGATGCCGCGTAGATCATGTTGCGCAGCACCTCGGTGGTCATGACCACGATGGGGGCGTCGCCGTTGATCGAGTTGTCGCCGGTGAGCAGGCCCACCCTCTCCGGGCCGTGCCGGCGGGCCAGGTCGCCGTACTTCTGGTTCGACAGGGCCTTCAGCGGCGTGGTGTAGAAGGTCTTGCCCCCCTCGGCCAGCGCCTTGGCGACCGCGTACTCGGCCACCACCGTCTTGCCCGACCCGGTCGGAGCGGCGACGAGCACCGACCGGCCGGCGTCGAGAGCGTCGAGGGCCTGGATCTGGAAATCGTCGAGGCCGAAGGGGTAGGTGGCGGCGAACTCGTCGCGCGTCATTTCTTCAGCAGCCGGCCGATGAGGATGGACGCCTCGTAGAAGATGTACATCGGCACGGCCATGGCGAAGAGGGAGTACGGGTCCTGGCTGGGAGTGATGACGGCGGCGACCCCGACGATGATCACGATGGCCGGCCGGCGCCATTTGCGAAGCTTGCGGCTGGTCACCACGCCGGCCAGTTCCAGGAACACCAGGAGGATCGGGAACTCGAAGGCGATCCCGAAGGCGATGATCATCAGGATCACCAGGCTCAGGAACTTCGAGGCGCTGAACAGCGGGGTCAGGTTGTTGCCGCCGACGCCGATCAGGAACTGCAGGGCCGGCTTGAACGTCACCATGGCCACGACGGCGCCCAGGAGGAACAGCAGGATCGACGCCACGATGAAGGGGATGGCGTAGCGCTTCTCCTTCTTGTGCAGGCCGGGCGTGATGAACCGCCAGAGCTGCCACAGCACCACCGGCGAGGCCAGGAACCCACCGCTCCACGCCGCCACCTTCAGGCGGGTGGCGAACGCTTCGAGGGGGTCGAAGAAGACGAAGTCGGTCTTGCCCGTGACCTCGGTGTACGGGCGGATGAGGATGCTGAGGATCCGGTTGTAGAGGATGAAGCCGACGATGGCGCCCGCCACCAGGGCCAGGACGGAGATGATGAGGCGCCGGCGGAGCTCAGCGAGGTGGGCGACCAGGGGCATCCGGTCGCCCTGGTCGACGACCTCATCGTCGTCGGAGAAGATGGCGATGGCCGGCCCTACGTCTGGGGAGGTTCAGGCTCGCCGGCCGGGCCCGTGTCGACCGGCATGTGGCCGGGAACCTGCCCGTGGCTGCCCGTCGTGGCCGCATCGCTGCCGTTGGCGTCCGCCGGCGGTATGCCCTCGGCGGTGGCGACCGGGATCTCGACCGGTTCGACGGGGATCGGCGGCGGGTCGTAGCCCGGCTGGGGCTGGGAGTACGACGGCGGCGACACATCGGGCTCGATGACGCTGCGGATCTCGTCCTGGAAGCCCTGCGACCACTTCCGCACCTCGGCGAGGGCCCGACCGACCTGCCGCCCCGCTTCGGGGAGCTTGCTGGGGCCCAGCACGATCAGGGCGACGACGAGGATGACCAGGATCTCCGCCGGTCCCAACGAGGTGGGCATGGGGGCACTCTACCGGGGGCGTGCCTCGTCGATGCTCGCGCCCAAGCGGGACACCTCGTCCTGGACGGAGTTCAGGGCCGCGCCGGCGTCGGCCAGGTCGGTCATGGCCGTACGGAGCTCGACGATGGACTTGGACAGCCGCATGAAGGCGCGGATGAGGAAGAAGCCCCCCACCAACATCACCGGGATGAGCAACAGCCAGAGGGCCTGCATACCCCCATCGTACCCGGACGAGCTGGACCGGGGACGACCGCCTCAGGTAAAGCGGGCGAGGGCGAAGGCCAGCGCGGCCATGGTCAACACCACGCCGACCAACCCGAACATCATCGTGGTGGTCTGGGCCCGCAGCTCGTGCTCGAAGGCCGCCGTGACGCCGGACGTGGCGGCTTTGATGCCTTCCTCGATTCGTTCGAAGCGGAGATCGATGCGCTGCTCGAGGGTGGCCAGGTCGTGGCGGGTGGCAACGTCGGCCCAGCCCGCCGGCGGCAGGTGCTCGATCAACGTGGTGGCCGCCTCTGGGCCGAGCACTTCCTCGAGCCGGCGGTAGAGGGCGTGACGGGACCGTTCATCGACAACCATGATCGCCTCCTGCGGAACACCTGGCAACAAGCGGGGAGCGCAGGCCCGCTCCCGAGGCGGCGTGGGCCCAGCCTACTCGAACAGACGTTCGATACGCAACAGGGAGAACGGCTCCCCGGTCAGCCGTTCCCCGTAGAGTCGCCGCATCCTCGAGTCGCTCCGGTCGCCGCCGATCACCTTTGCCCACCGGGGCGGGAGGGCTCACGCGGCCGACAACACCATCGAGGCGTTCAAGCTGGCCCTGCGGCTGGGCGCCGGCGGCCTGGAGAGCGACGTGTGGCTCACCGCCGACGGCATCGCCGTGCTCGACCATGACGGAAAGGTCAAGGTCGGCCTGCGCAGCCGGCCGGTGGCGTCGCTGACCCGGGCGTCCCTGCCGGCCCACGTCCCGACCCTCGAGGAGCTCTACGCGGAGTGCGGCGCCGGCTTCGAGCTGTCGCTCGACGTGAAGGACCCGGCTGCGGCCCACGCCGTGGTGGCCGTGGCCCGGGCCGCCGGCGCCCCGGACCGCCTGTGGCTGTGCCACCACGACTGGGAGCTGGTGGCCGGCTGGCGCAAGGAGCTCCACGACGTGCACCTGGTCGACAGCACCCGTCTGCGGGCCATGCGCCAGGGCCCGGAGCGGCGGGCCGCGCAGCTTTCAGCCGCCGGCATCGACGCGGTGAACCTGCACAACGAGGACTGGACCGGCGGCCTGACCACCCTCTTCCACCGCTTCGGCGTCCTGTGCTTCGGCTGGGACGCCCAGCACGAACGCATCCTGCGCAACCTGGTGAAGATGGGGATCGACGGGATCTTCAGCGACCATGTCGACCGCATGGTCGACGTGGTCGGCCCGGCCTAGATCGGCAGAGGGTCCCCCGTGGGTTCCATGGCGTCGGCCACCTGCCACTCCACGAAGTACTCGGCGTCGAAGGGCTCGTCCAGGCCGGAAGGATCCTCGTCGGGCTCAGGGAATGGGACCGCTCGGGTGCCGTCGGTGCCGGGCAAGGTGTTCTCCTAAGACGAGTACAGCGCGCTCTCACACGTACTCTACATCTTGTCCACAGCCCGTTTCAGGTCGAGATTAGGGCCCGACCTCGCCCTGGCGGACCTCGGTGCGGGCCTGGACGCGCAGCACCTTGTTGACCGCGCTGAGGTAGGCCCGGGCCGAGGCCTCGACCACGTCGGTGGACACCCCCCGGCCCGAGACCCGCACGCCGCCGGCCTCGAGCTGCACGATCACGTCGCCCAGGGCGTCGACCCCGCCGGTGACGGCCGAGACGTTGAACCCGGTGAGGGTGCCCTCGACACCGGTGGCGGCCTTGATGGCCTTGCACGCCGCGTCGATCATGCCGTCGCCCTCGCCGGTGGCCTCCATCTTGTCGCCGCCCCGCACGACCACGACGTGGGCGCGGGGCACGCCGACGGTGCCGCCGCTGACCTCCAGCGACTCCAGCGTGTAGGTGTCCTCCAGCCGCTCCCCCATCTCCTCGGCCACGATGGCCTCCAGGTCGGCGTCGGTCAGCTCCACCTTGCGGTCGGCCAGCTCCTTGAACCGGGCAAAGGCGGCGTTGAGCATGTCGCCGGACACGTGGATGCCCATCTTGGCCAGGGTGTCGGAGAAGGCGTGGCGCCCCGAGTGCTTGCCCAGCACGATCTGGCTGCCCACCTGGCCCACGGTGCTGGCGTCGATGATCTCGTAGGTGCTGCGGTCGGCCAGCACGCCGTGCTGGTGGATGCCCGACTCGTGGGCGAAGGCGTTGCGGCCCACCACGGCCTTGTTGTACTGGATCGGGTACCCGGTCAGGCGGCTCACCAGGCGGCTGGTGCGGGCCAGCTCCTCGGTGCGGACGCCGACCTCGATGCCGGGGAACTGGTCGGCCCGGATCTTGACGGCCATGACCACCTCCTCCAGGGCGGCGTTGCCGGCCCGCTCACCGAGGCCGTTGACGCAGACCTCCACCTGCCGGGCGCCAGCCTGCACGCCGGCCAGCGAGTTGGCCGTGGCCAGGCCCAGGTCGTTGTGGCAGTGGGTCGAGGTCACGTAGACGCCCGACACCTCGCGGCGGATGTACTGGATCAGGGCGCCGAAGTCCCAGGGGATGCCGTAGCCGACGGTGTCGGGGATGTTCAGGGTGGTGGCGCCGCTCTCGACCGCGGCCTGCAGCACCTCGAGCATGAAGTCCAGCGGGGTGCGGGTGGCGTCCTGGGGGCTGAACTCCACGTCCGCGGTGTGCTCGGCGGCCCGGGACACACCGCTGCGGGTGGCGGCCAGCACCTGGGCCCGGTCCATCTTGAGCATGTGCTCCATGTGCTGGGGGCTGGTGGAGATGAACACGTGGATGCGGGCCCGCTCGGCATCGCGCAGGGCGTCCCAGCACCGGTCGACGTCGGTGACCTGGGTGCGGCTCAGGCCGGCGATGGCCGGGCCCTGCACGGTGCGGGCGATGGTGCGGACGGCTTCGAAGTCGCCCTCGCTGGCCACCGGGAACCCGGCCTCGATGTAGTCGACGCCCAGGCGGGCCAGCTGCTCGGCGATCTCGAGCTTCTCGGCCGCGTCGAGTGAGATGCCGGGCGACTGCTCGCCGTCGCGCAGGGTGGTGTCGAAGATGACCAGCCGGTTCGGGTCGGGGTGCATGTGAGGGATCCTCTCTGGGAAAAGAAAAAACCTCCCGGCCCGAAGGTCGAGAGGCGAAGGCGAGCACCGGAAGGCGCCCGCCGCTACGTAAGGAGGAGGGTGGTGAAGGTGCGCGCGGAGGTGATTCTGCGGGACATCTGCCTCCGAGAATGACAGTCTCGGCGCGAACCGTCAAGTAGGGTCCGGCCATGATCCGACGGACGATTCGTCTCGGCATCCGCCTCGGGCTCCTGGGCGGGATCGGGTTCGCCCTGTTCAAGCTGGTCCAGGGCCGCCGCTCGACGGCCAACTACGGCAGCCCCTCGGCCGACTGGGCCCCCACGCCGCCGGCGCCGGTGCCCAACCCCAACCTGCCCCGGACCCCGCCCGAGCCCGAGCTGGTCAAGCCGGTGATCCTCGAAGAGGTCATCGAGAAGAAGGCGGCGGCCAAGGCCGCCCCGCCCGAGGTGACCATCGAGCCGCCGCCGGCGCCGGCGCCGGTCGCCAAGAAGGCCGCCCCAGTGAAGAAGGCGGCACCCGTCAAGGCGGCGCCGGCCAAGAAGGCGGCGCCCGTCAAGGCGGCGGCGCCCCCCGCCGCCGCACCGGCCGCCAAGAAGGCGGCACCGGCCAAGAAGGCCCCCAAGAAGGCCACCTGACCAGCAACTGGTGACACGATCGCGGGCCGCCACCCCCAGATCCGTCACCAGTTCGGCGGGGGGCAGCGACCGCGGCCAACTGGTGACACGATCGGCGGCCAGAGCCCCCAGATCCGTCACCAGTTCGACAGAGAGCTACTCCTGGTCGACGGTCGCGACGTGCAGGATGCCGTCGGCCGCTTGCAGCTCGGCGACGACCTCGGCCGGCAGGGCCCTGTCGACGGAGAGCACCATGAGGGCGGCCACGCCGGAGGGCGACTGGCCGACGTCCATGTCCCGGATGTTGATGCCGGCCCGGCCCATCGTGGCGCCGACCAGGCCGATCATGCCTGGGCGGTCGTCGTTGCGGACCATGACCATGTGGCGGGCCGGCGGGATGTCCACGGTGTGGTCGTCGACCATCACCAGGCGGGCCTCGTTGCGCAGGCCGAAGAGGCTGCCGGCCAGCGAGTGGCCGTCGCCCCGGAGGGTGATGAGGTTCACGTAGTCGTGGGCCGCGGTGGTGCGGGTCTCCTGGATGTCGAGGCCCCGGGCCTCGGCCAGCTGGGGGGCGTTGACGTAGGACACCGCGTCGCCGCCGCCGGCACCCAGCACGCCCTTGAGCACGGCCAGGGTGAGGATGCGGGTGTCGTAGTCGGCCAGCTGGCCCTGGTAGTCGACGGCCACCGCCTTGGGCTCGCCCTCCTCGATCGACGCCCAGATGCGGCCCAGCCGCTCGGCCAGGGCCAGGAACGGCCGCACGGCCTCGGCCGCCTCGCTGGCATCGACGTTGACGGCGTAGGGCACGAACTCGCCGGCCAGGGCCAGGCACACCTGCTCGGCGATGGTCTCGCCGGCCTTGTCCTGGGCCTCCACGGTGCTGGCGCCCAGGTGGGGGGTGACGACCACCGACGGCAGCCCGAAGAGGGGCGACTCGGTGGTGGGCTCCTTGGCGAAGACGTCGATGGCGGCGCCGGCGACCCGGCCCTCGGCGATGGCCGCAGCCAGGGCCGCCTCGTCGATGATCCCGCCCCGGGCCACGTTGACGATGCGCAGGGTGGGCTTGGCGTGGGCCAGGAGCTTCTCGCCCACCAGCCCGACGCTCTCCGGCGTCTTCAGCAGGTGGATGCTGATGAAGTCGGACTGGCGGACGACCTCTTCCAGCTCCAGCAGCTCGACGCCCAGCTTGCGGGCCCGCTCGGGCGACATCCACGGGTCCCACGCCACCAGGCGCATCCCGAAGGCGTAGGCCCGCTGGGCCACGAGGGTGCCGATGCGGCCCAGGCCGAGCAGGCCGAGCGTCTTGCCGTGCATCTCCACGCCGGTCCACTTGGACCGCTGCCACAGGCCCTGCTTGAGGGCGGCGTCGGCCTGGGGCACGTTGCGAGCGGCGGAGAGCAGCAGGGCCATGGTGTGCTCGGCCGCGGTGACGATGTTCGACAGGGGGGCGTTGCAGACCATCACGCCGCGCTTGGTGGCGGCAGCCACGTCCACGTTGTCCAGGCCGATCCCGGCCCGGCCGACGACCACCAGGTCGGTGCCCGCCTCCAGCACCGCCGCGGTCACCTGGGTCTCGGACCGGATGATCAGGGCGGCCGCCCCGGGGACCACCTCGAGCAGTTGCTCGGGGCTGAGGCCGAGGCGGATATCGACGTCGTGACCTTCGTCACGCAGGCGCGCCAGGCCCCGCTCGGCAAGTTCTTCGGTGATCAGGACCCTGGCCATAGGTGCCCATGCTGGCACACAGGGTCAGTGCGACCTACATCTACTCGTCGTCCGGATCCTCACCGTCGACCCACGGCCGGTAGATGGCCTGGGCGTCACGGGGGCTGCTGTTGAGGCGGATCTCGTAGCGTTGCGGGCCCTCGGGCTCGCCCGGGGCCTCCTGCTCGATGGCGATGGCGTCGCGCTTCTTCTCCGGGTCGAAGACGTCGCGCAGGCCCAGGGCGATGCCGGTGAGCAGCGCCCCGGTGGCGGTGCGGGCCTTCTTCGGGGTGGGCCGCGGGGCGCTCGGCTGGGGCGTGAGCCGCATGCCGAAGATGTCGTCCTGGCCGTAGAACGCCTCGAGCGGCTCGTCCGGCCCGGGAACGTCGCCGGCCGGCGCCTCGTCCATCGGCTCAGGTTACGCCAGGTGGCGACGGATCTTCAGGACAGGAGCCGACGGATCTTCAGGACAGGAGTTTCGCCAGCCGCCCGACGCCCTCCTCGAGGGCCTCGTCGGCCAGGGCGTAGGACAGGCGGGCGTAGCCGGGGGCGCCGAACGCCTCGCCGGGCACGATGGCCACCTTGGCCTCGTCGAGCACGATCTCGGCCAGTTCCAGGGTGGTCGACGCCGTGCGGCCGCCGGCCAGGGGCCGGCCGAGCACGCCGGCGAAGGACGGGAAGGCGTAGAACGCGCCCTCGGGTTCCAGGCAGGTGACGCCGGGGATGGCGGCCAGCAGCTCGAACATGTGCCGGCGCCGGCGGTCGAAGGCGGCCCGCATGTCGGCCACGCAGGTCTGGTCGCCGGTGAGGGCGACGATGGCGGCCCGCTGGCAGATGTTGGCCACGTTCGACGTGGCGTGGGACTGGAGGTTGGCCGCGCCCTTGATCACGTCGTTGGGGCCGATCATCCACCCCACCCGCCAGCCGGTCATGGCGTAGCTCTTGGCCACGCCGTTGATCACGATCGTGCGGTCGGCCAGCTCGGGCACCTGGGCGGCGATCGACGAGAAGACGTGGTCACCGTAGACCAGGTGCTCGTAGATCTCGTCCGTGATGACCCAGAGGCCCCGCTCGGCGGCCCAGCGGCCCACCTCGGCCACCTGGTCGGGCGAGTAGACGGCGCCGGTGGGGTTCGACGGCGAGACGAAGAGAAGGACCTTGGTGCGGGCGGTGCAGGCCGCCTCCAGGGCGTCGACGCCGGCCTTGAAGCCGGTGGACTCGTCGGTGGGCACCGCCACCGAGACGCCGCCGGCCAGGCGGATGGCCTCGGGGTAGGTCACCCAGTAGGGCGCGGGCACGAGGACCTCGTCGCCCGGGTCGAGCAGGGCGGCAAAGGAGTTGTAGACCGCCTGCTTGGCCCCGTTGGTGATCAGCACCTGCGATGCGGCCACCTCGTAGCCCGAGTCCTTCGCCGTCTTGGCCGCCACCGCCTCCCGCAGCTCGGGCAGCCCGGCCGCCGGCGTGTACCGGTGGTTCTTGGGCTGGGGGGCGGCCTCGACGGCGGCGGCCACGATGTGCGCCGGCGTGGGGAAGTCGGGCTCGCCGGCGCCGAAGCCGATGACGTCGTGGCCGGCGGCGACGAGGGCCTTGGCCTTGGCGTCGACGGCCAGGGTGGCCGACTCCTCGATGGCGGCGATGCGGCGCGACAGGCGCGGGAGACTGCTGGCGTTCTCAGGCACGGGCGCGATGCTCACATGCCCGGCCGGCCGGCGCAAAGGAGATTGCCCTCAGGGGCGCCGGCCCGGCTCGCCGTGCTCGATCACGCCGCAGAACCGCCCCTCGTCGCCGGCGCCGCCCGCCGCCGCTCGGGCCTCGAGGGCCCGGAGCTGGTCGCGCAGCTCCCCCATCTCCGTGATGCGCCGGCCGAGGTCGGCCACCTGCCGGCGCAGGACGGCGGCGACATACCCGCACGGCTGCTCGCCCCGGTCGCGGAAGGCGATGATCTCCCGGATCTCGTCCAGGCTCAGGCCGAGCCGCTGCGCCGTCTTGATGAACGTGAGCCGCTCGACGTCGGCCTCGGCGTAGTCCCGGTACCCCGACGCGGTCCGGACCGGCTCGGGCATCAGCCCGCCCGCCTCGTAGAAGCGGATGCTCTTGGTCGTGACCCCCAGGCGCTCGGCCAGCTCCCCGATCCTCACACCGGTCATGGTAGCGACTTGACCTTCCATCCGAATGGAAGGTCTACGGTCTCGGTCATGACCGACACCATGAAGACGCGCCGGGTCGAGATCTTCAGCGCCGGCTGCGGCACCTGCCGGCGCACCATCGACGAGCTGCGGGCCCAGATCGACCCCCACCACGAGATCGTCGTCCACGACCTGCACGCCGACGCGGCCGTCGCCACGCGAGCCGAGGCGCTGGGTATCCGCACCGTGCCCGCCGTGGTGGTCGACGGCAAGCTCCTGTCGTGCTGCAAGAACACCGGCCCGAGCGGCCATGAATTGGAGGCCGCCGGCCTGACCCGGCGCTAATCCAGGTCGCCGGAGGGGCAGGCGGTGGGCGATAGTGGCGGGCACATGAATGCTTCTCCTGCCGACATCACCCTGCCCGCCGACCTGCGCCCCACCGACGGGCGCTTCGGCAGCGGTCCCTCCAAGGTCCGGGCCGAGGCCCTCGCCGCCCTCGTGGCCACCGGCCCCACCTACCTGGGCACCAGCCACCGCCAGTCGCCCGTGCGCTCGGTCGTCGGCCGCCTGCGGGCGGGCATGGCCGACCTGTTCGCCCTGCCCGACGGCTACGAAGTCGTCTTCGGCAACGGTGGCGCCGCCTACTTCTGGGACGTTGCCGTCTCCTCCCTGATCCGCCGGCGCAGCCAGCACCTGAACTTCGGGAACTTCTCCGAGTCGTTCACCATGGCCGTGGCCAACGCCCCCCACCTCGACGCCCCCGACGTCATCGAGTCGCCGGCGGGCACCCACCCCGAGACCACCCCGAACCCCGACGTCGACGCCTACGCCATCACCCAGAACGAGACGTCCACCGGCGTGGCCATGGACGTGCGCCGGCCGGTACCCGCCGAGGAGGGGCTCGTCCTGGTCGACGCCACGTCGGCCGCCGGCGGCATGCTCGTCGACCCCACCCAGTTCGACGTCTACTACTTCTCGCCCCAGAAGGGCTTCGGCGCCGACGGCGGCCTGTGGATCGCCATCTGCTCCCCCGCCGCGCTGGCCCGGGTGGCGGAGATCAAGGCCGGCGGCCGCTGGATCCCCGAGTCCCTCAGCCTCGCCACCGCGGTCGACAACGCCCGCCTCGACCAGACTTACAACACCCCCGGCCTGGCCACCCTCTTCCTCATGAACGACCAGCTCGAGTGGATCCTGGCCAACGGCGGCCTGGCGTGGGCCGCGGCCCGCTCCGCCACGTCCACCGGCATCCTCTACGACTGGGCCGAGGCGTCGGCCTTCGCCACCCCCTTTGTCGCCAACCCGGCTGACCGCAGCCCGGTGGTGGCCACGATCGACTTCGACGCCGCCGTCGACGCCACCGCCGTCAACAAGGCCCTCCGGGCCAACGGCATCGTCGACACCGAGCCCTACCGCCGGCTGGGCCGCAACCAGCTCCGGGTGGCGGTGTACCCCAGCGTGGACCCCGACGACGTGACCCGCCTCACCGGCGCCATCGACTACGTGGTCGCCGCCCTCTCATAGGGCGGGTGTCGTCGCCGCCCTCTCGTAGGGCGTCAGCTCGGCGGGCTCCGCCGGCGGCTCGATCAGCGGCACGACCAGGGGAGCATCGGCCAGCTCGGTGAGCCGGCGCCCGGCCGCGGCGAGCTGGCGCTCCAGGCTGTCGAGGAGAGAGCTGGCATTGGGGTCGACATCGACGACCTGGCGGTTCAGGCTCGACCCGGTGCGCCGGTCGCCCTGCGCAGTCGCGATGCTCTGCATCCGTTGTTCCAAGGCGTGCAGACCGCTGTGCCCGGCCTCGACCGACTCGACGAGAGCGTCGATCCTCGCCGAGGCCTCGGTCGCGCCGGCGCCCGCCAAGTGCAAGGCGCGGTCGGCGACCTCCGCCGCGGCCATGACCTCCCGCCGCAGGTGGTCGACCTGGGTCACCAGCTCCGCCAGCGCGGACCCCACGTCGTCGCCCTCCGCCAGCCCGGCGGGAAGCTGGTCAAGACGCTCGGTCAGCTGTTCCTGGCCTGCGGTCACCCGCTGCAGCGACGCCGCAAGCTGCGCGATCTCCGCCCGGGTGCCGGCGGCGATGGCCCGGTCGGCTTCCTGCGCGGCGGCGAGCTGCCCGACGGCGGCCGTATGGGCCCGGCGCTCCTCGGCGATCGTGGCTTCGAGGCTGGTCAGCCGGTCGAGCAGGGCCTGGGGCACGGTGATCTCGCCGGTCACCTTCTCTTGCTTCGGCGGCGGCAGGGGCGCGGCGGCCGGCGGTGCGCCGGGGTCCGCGTCAGGGGCCATCGGGCGCGGGTCAGTCGGGGCTGGACGCGACGCTTGCTTCACACAGTCCCCGCAGTACATCGGCGGCGCTGGTCGATCGAGGTCGGCCGCATGCAGGGCCACCGCCCCGGGGACCAGTCGAGCACACCTGGCGCACGGGACGAAGCGGGCGAAATGCGATCCCCCCTCGGGCAGCGAGAGCAGGACGCCGCGGACGTCATAGATCGTGTGCCCGTCGTCGGTTTTCCCGACGACCTTGGGGAGCGTGCGCAGCGTGCGCAAAGCCACACGCTTTGCCCGCCGGTCGAGCTGCGACGCCTGATCGGAACTCTCAGGCACCTCCTCACGATACGCGCCCCGAGCCCCTACGGGTGCAACCCGGTGGTCCGCCCGACTGCGGGGGGCGCGGCGGGTGGCCCCGCCTCATCGACCGATCAGCGCCCGAGGGTGTGCCGCAGCGCGCCTTCGAGGAGGGGGTGGGCGAAGCGAAACCCTGAAGCCCGCAGCACCTCGGGAAGCACCCGTTGGCCGCCGAGGAGCATCTCCTCGGTCATCTCGGCGCCGAACAGGGCGTGCAGCGCCGGCGTCGGCACGGGCAGGAACGTGGGCCGCTTCAGCACCCGGCCCAGGGTGGCCGTGAACTCCCGGTTGGTCACCGGCTCGGGTGAGGTCACGTTGACAGCGCCCCGCACGTCGGCGGTGGCCAGAAGGTGGATCAGGGCGGCCACCTCGTCGTCGAGGGAGATCCAGCTCAGCCACTGCCGGCCGTCGCCCAACCGCCCGCCGATGCCGGTCTTGAACGCCGGCAGTTGCTTCTTGAGGGCGCCGCCCTTGGCGGTGAGGACCACGCCGGACCTGGCGTGCACCACCCGGATGCCGGCCTCGGCCGCCGGCGCCGCCGCACCCTCCCAGGCGACGACGACGTCGGCCAGGAACCCCCGGCCCCGGGGGTCAGCCTCGGTGACCGGCTCGTGGCTCTCGAAGCCGTAGTAGCCGACCGCCGAACCGGCAACCAGGACCTCCGGGGGTGCCGAAAGCCCGGCCAACGTGCGAGCCAGGAGGTCGGTGCCCTTGACGCGACTGTCGAGCACGGACCGCTTGTGGTCGTCGGTCCACCGATGATCGCCGATGCCGGCGCCGGCCAGGTGGACGACACCGTCGAGACCCTCGAGCTTCGCCGCCTCGACGGTGCCCGCCACCGGATCCCATGCCGCCTCGCCGGCACCCGCCGCACGCCGGACGAGCCGGACAACGTCGTGGCCCTGGCGCCCGAGTTCGGCCACCAGCTCGCCGCCGATGAGCCCCGATGCGCCCGTGACCGCCACCCTCATGACGCGCTGAGGCCGGTCAGGCCCGGACCACCTGAGCCGCCTCTGGGATCACATGGCCGATCATGCCATGGGTCGCGGCCCACCCCCGGCTCGGTCCTCGCCCCCGTTGCACCGCGTTAGGCGAAGTGAACAAAGCCGGCCATTGTCAGCACGACGCTGACCAGGGCGAACACCATGGTGGTGGTCTGCGACCGCAGGCCGTGCTCGAACGCGGCCCGGAGGTCCGCCGACGACGATGTGATCCGATCCTCGACTCGCTGCTCGATATGACCACATCTCAGGTCAATTCGCTGTTCGAGGCCGGCGAACCGCTCCTCGACCCGGGCGAAGCGCAGGTCCATCTGCTGTTCCAGGCCGGCGAACCGCTCCTCGACCCGGGCGAAGCGCAGGTCCATCTGCTGTTCCAGGCCGGCGAACCGCTCCTCGACCCGGGCGAAGCGCAGGTCCATCCGGCGTTCGAGGGCACCGAGGTCGTGCTTGGTCGCCACGTCAGCCCAGCCGACGGGCGGCAGGTACTCCATCAATGCCACGGCCGAGCTCGCACCGAGCACTTCCTCGAGCCGGCGGTACAGCTCCTGGCGCGTCCGCTCATCGATAGCCATGTTCGCCCCCCTTGCCACGAGATGCAACAGCGGGGAGCGCAGCACGCCCGCTCCCGAAGGCGACACCGCCGAGCCTAGGCGAACATACGTTCTGGGTCAAGATCCGGCCCCAGGAGGGCGTGCCCCCGGCTGGTCAGGCCGCGACCACCTGCGCGGCCTTGGAGATCACGTGGTCGATGATGCCGTAGGTCTTGGCCTCTTCGGCGGTGAACCAGCGGTCGCGGTCGAAGTCGAGCTCGATCTGTTCGACCTTCTGGCCGGTATGGTGGGCGATGCGCTCGGCCATGATGCGCTTGGTGTAGACGATCTGCTCGGCGTGGATGGCAATGTCGACGGCTGCGCCCTGCATCTGGGCCGACGGCTGGTGCATCAGCACCCGGGAGTGGGGCAGGGCGTAGCGCTTGCCCGCGGTCCCGGCGCACAGGAGGAACTGGCCCATCGAGGCGGCCATGCCCAGGCAGATCGTGCCCACGTCGCAGCTGATGTACTGCATGGTGTCGTAGATGGCCATACCGGCCGACACCGAACCTCCGGGCGAGTTCACGTACAGGAAGATGTCGCGCTCGGGGTCCTCGGATTGCAGCAGGAGGAGCTGGGCGCAGATGAGATTGGCCGACGTGTCGTTGACGTCGGTCCCCAGGAAGACGATGCGCTCCTTGAGCAGTCGGGAGTACACCTCGCTCGACCGGTCGCCGACGAAGGTGTCCGCAGTGAAGGTAGGGGTCATGGGGCCGAGGCTAGCGGGGCACCTGCTGTTACAGGGCCGAAACCGGACCATCGGCCAACAACACGAGGGCGACAATCCCGCCGGCGCTCACTTCGGCGCTCGAGGTGCCCGCTTGGCCGGCGCCGGCGCCGGGTCGGCGAGCTTCGCCGACAGGGCGCCCACACTCCTCCGGAGCGCGGCCAGGGCCTGGTTCTGTGCCCCCACCTGCTCGGCCAGGGCCTTCACCTCGGAGCGCAGGGGGTGCACCGCTGCGGCCTGTGAGGACGCCTGGGCCGCCGACCTCGTGGCACTTTGGGCCGCGCCGACAAGCGCGTCGAGCCGGGCGCCAAGTTCCTGCTGCCCGCGGGCCAGGTCGGCCAGCGCAGCAAACACGTCGGCCGAGTCGGCCGCGGCCGCCGACTTCCTCCCCGCCCTCCGCCCGCGGCCCGCCGTCGCTTCGGCGGCCTGCCGCGCCTCGAACAGGCTGTCGAGCCGGTCCTGGACGCCGCCCTGGGCTTCGGCCAGCGACCCCGTGGCCCGCCGGATGTTGGCCAGCTCGGCGCGAAGCTCGCCCATGCCGGCGTCGAGGGCGGCATGGAAGTCGTAGAGGTCGGCGACCTCGGCCTCGCGTGCCGCCACCGCCTTCTCGACCGCCTCGATGCGTTCGACGTCACCGCTGCCCAGTGCGTCCACCGACTGCCGGAGGCGCCCGACTTCGTCGGATGCGCGATCGAGGTCGTGACGGAGATCGGCGTGCGCCCGATCCAGATCCCTCGCGTGCTCGGCGCTCCCGCCCAGGTCGGACCGTAGTTCGTCGGCCCCGGCTTCGAGCCGGGCCAGGCGGTCGTCGAGCGCCTGGGCCTCCCAGCGCCGGGCCTCCGAGGCGGCACTGATCCTCTCGGCCAGCCGATCGAGGCGCTGACTTGACTGCCCGTCGACCCGGGCGAGCTCCTCGCGCAGCACGTCGAGAAGGGCGGCGGCCCCTCGGTCCAGCCCGGCCAGCGCGTCGATGCGCTCGGCCTGGGCGGCCGATGCGGCGCGCAGTGCCGCAACCTCCGCAGCACGTGCGGCTCCCCCCTCGGTACTCGCGCCCTCCAGGCGCGACAGCCGGTCGTCGAGCGCGGCGTCGAGCGCGGCGTGAGCCGCGGCCTCGTGGTGGAGCCGGTCAATACGGGCTTCCAATGCCACGGCGTCGACGCGTTGCTCGTCTGTCTCGTCGGCCTGCACACGGCGGTCCTCGGCCGCGCTCAGGCTGGCGACCTGCGCAGTCAGGGCGTCGAGCCGCTCGGCGAGCTGCGCTCCGACCCCGGTCATGTCGTCCTCGGCGACCACTCGAGCCTCGTCAAGACCCGGCGCCGGCGCCGGACTGGCGACAGCGGGCGGGCGCTGAGGACCAGCGACGGGCCGAGGCGGCGCAGCTTGCCGATCGCCCAAGTACATCGATCGAGATGCCGCCTGTACACAGTCCCTGCAGATCACGGCGTTGACGGTGGCGTCGAGATCGGCCGGCGTCAGGACCGGCGGCCCCGGCACGTCACGGCCGCACTTCGAGCAGGCGACCAACCGGCTGAAATGGTTGGCGTCCCCCCGCAGGAGCATGCGTACGGCTTTGACCTCGTAGACGGTGTCGCCGTCCGGCGTCGCCCCCACGACCTTCGGGATCTGCCGCAAGGTCCGGAGCGCGACCCAACTCGCTCGATTGCCCGGCTTTGACGCTGATGTCGGCGGCTCGGCGATTGCCGTAGGGTACCCGTGGGACGAGAGGGAGCGACGGTCGCGTGCCGGCCGGAGCCGACCTACAGGTACTCGACGCCCTCGCCGGCGGCGATGCGCCGCCTCGTGTCGAGCACGTACCGGGCGTGGGTGCGAACCACTTCGAGGTCGAACGCGTCGTGGTCGGTCAGCAACACGACGGCGTCGGCTTGCGAAAGCTCCTCCGCGGTGGCCTGTGCTCGGCGCAAGGTGCCGGCGGCGTGGTCCTCACTGACGTGGGGGTCGGCCACCCCCACGTCGGCGCCGAGCGCGGTGAGGCGCTCGGCCACGACGGCCGCCGGCGACTCCCGGGCGTCGCCGCTGTTGGCCTTGTACGCCAGCCCGAGCAAGAGGATGCGGCTGCCGTTGACGGCCAGGCGCCGGCGGTTCAGGGCCTCAGTGAGCCGGCGGACGACGTAGTCCGGCATGTGGTCGTTCACGTCGTTGGCCAGCTCCACGAAGCGGAATGACTGGCCGAGGGCGCGCCGCACCCGCCACGAGAGGTAGCTGGGGTCGATGGGCAGGCAATGACCGCCGACGCCGGGGCCGGGGGTGAAGCGCATGTACCCGAACGGCTTTGTGGACGCGGCGTCGATGGACTCCCAGATGTCGATGCCGAGGTCGCCGGCGAACATGGCCAATTCGTTGACCAGGGCGATGTTGACGTGACGGAAGGTGTTCTCGAGAAGCTTGGTGAGCTCAGCCTCCTTGCAGCCCGACACGGGCACCGTCGACTCGACGACAGTGTCGTAGAAGGCCTGCACCGCGGCCAGCGAGGCAGCATCGACCCCCGACACCACCTTGGGCGTGTTGGCCAGGCCCCATGTGGGGTTGCCGGGGTCGATGCGCTCGGGGCTGTAGCCCAGGAAGAAGTCAGTGCCGGCCAGCAGGCCCGATCCTTCCTCGAGGATGGGCGCCATCAGCTCCTCGGTGGTGCCGGGGTAGGTCGTGGACTCCAGCACGACGGTGGCGCCCCGGCGCAGGTGGCGGGCCAGCAGCACCGCGGCCGACTCGATGTAGGACAAGTCGGGAGCGCCCTCGCGGAGCGGGGTGGGGACGGTGATGATGGCGACGTCGAACCCTGCACAGTCGTCGGGGTCGAGCGTCGGTAGGTACCGGCCGGTGGCCAGGGCGGCGGCCAACTGCTCTGACGGGATGTCCTCCACATAGGTCTCCGCTCCGAGGAGCCGCTTCACCCGGTGCTCGTCAACTTCGTAGCCGACCACGTCGTGGCCGGCGGCGACGGACTGCATGGCCAGTGGCAGACCCACGTAGCCCTGACCGATGACCAACACCTTCATGACGTCGCCAACTCCCGCCGGATCATCAGGGAAGTGTCGCGCGGACGGGCGCTCAAGGGAAAGAACTACCGGCGCGCCCGCGTCTCGTCGACGAGCACGTCGGCGATCCGTTCTCCGGCCAGCCCGTCCCACAGCGCCGGCCGGCGGGGCTCCACGCCCTCTCGCAATACCCGTTGCGCCTCTGCCACGATCCGCTCCGGGTCCCGCCCGACCAGCACGTTTGTGCCCTCGGTAATGGTGATCGGCCGCTCGGTCGTGTCCCGAAGGGTCAAGCAGGGAACGCCCAGAGCCGTGGTCTCCTCCTGCACGCCACCGGAGTCGGTCAGCACCACAAGGGCTGATGCCTGTAGGGCGATGAAGTCCAGGTACCCCAACGGCGCGATCACCCGGATGCCGGCCGGGACATCCAGGGCCTCGAGGAGCGGTACCACCCGAGGGTGGGCGGGCAGCACGAGCGGGCACTCGGCTGCCACCTCCCCGAGGGCCCCAAGCAGGCCCTTGAACATCTCGACGTGGTCCACGTTGGCCGGCCGGTGCAGGGTCACCAGGCCGTAGCCGCCCGGCGCCAGCCCCAGCGACTCGAGGGTGCTCCGCTCCCGAGCCCGGTCGACGTTGGCCAACAGTGTGTCGATCATCACGTTCCCCACGAGATGGACCCGGTCGGGCGGGTGCCCTTCGTCGAGCAGGTTCGCGACCGCGTCGGCCGACGGTGCGAGCAGGTCGTCGCTCAAGTTGTCGGTAACCAGACGGTTGACCTCCTCCGGCATTGTCCAGTCCCGGCTACGCAGGCCGGCCTCGACATGGGCCAGCCGAGCCGGCGACTTCGCGGCCACCAGGGAGGCGGCCATGGTGGAGTTCACATCGCCGACGACCACAACCACATCCGGGCCCACCTCCTCCATCACCGGGTCGAGGGCCATCATCACCCGGGCGGTCTGGTCGGCATGGCTGCCCGAGCCCACGTCGAGCCAGCGGTCGGGCTCGCGGATCCCCAGCTCGTCGAAGAAGACTGAGCTCATCGACCGGTCGTAGTGCTGGCCGGTGTGGACGAGCACGACCTCCACACCCCGCCGGTCCAGCGCGTCGACGACCGGCTTGATCTTCATGAAGTTGGGCCGCGCCCCGACGACACACAGCGCACGCACGGCTCGGACCCTAGCGCCGGCGTCCCCGCACTACGCCGGCATGAGCAGCCACGACCCACCCACGTCGCGGGGAGAGGTCGTTCATCCGCGGGCCTGACGAGTTCAGCCAAGGCGAGACGTGCACAGTAACCGAGCACACGTTCGGTGCTCAAGAAGGACATCACGCCCGCCCGTCAAACATCGACCTGACGAAACGACGTCGGCCAGATGTGGGTGATCAAGTCCCAAGGCTGCATGGACCGAGCTGCGCGAGGTCTCCCGGTCCGCCTTCCACGACTTCGCCCGGCACCGCCCCTCGGCCCGTAAGCTCGCCGATGAACAACTGGCCGAGTGCATTGAGACGATCTTCGACACCAGCGGGGACACCTACGGCGGGTCCCGGGTGCACAAGGCGATGCGGGACCAGAGCATTCTGTCGACGGCCATGAGATTCTCCCCGTAGGCGGACACGAACTTCCCCGCTGGCGGCCACGGAAATTCCCCACCCCCGGCCAGCAGATCTCCCCAACTCCTGTCCGCTGACCCGCCGGTATCCACCGGTCGGGCGGCCCCTCCACGGTCAACTCGGAGTGCTTGTCCACCGAGCCCCGAGGAGGGACCACGTGAAGCATGCCGAGGAGATCATGCAGATACTCGAAGCCTTCGACCTGACCCACTGTTATCGCAGCGCCGGCGAGCTGGCCGGCTGCGACCACCACACCGTGGCCGACTGGGTGGCCCGCCGTGACGCCGGCGAGCTGAGCACCACCTCCGTCCGCCGCGACCAGCTCATCGATCCGTTCCTGCCCAAGCTCGAGGAGTGGATGGAGGCCAGCAACGGCAAGGTCAGCGCCGACGTGGCCCACGACAAGCTCGTGGCCCTGGGCTACGGCGGCTCGGAGCGCACCACCCGGCGGGCGGTGGCCGCGGCCCGCAAGTCCTGGCAGGCGGGCAACCGCCGGGTGCACCGGCCGTGGGTGCCCGAGCCGGGCCTGTGGTTCCAGGGACTTCGGCGCCGGCCCCGTCGTCGACGGCGTGGCCACGCTGCTGTTCTGCGCCTGGCTGGCCTGGAGCCGCTTCCGGGTGGTGATCGCCATCCGGGACCGCTCCCTGCCCACGGTGGTGGCCGCCATCGACGCCACCCTGCGCCGGTTCGGGGGTTGCCCCACCTATGGCCTCACGAAAATGTTCCGCGGAACATTTTCCGGGCGGATCCGGCCGGGCACGGCCCCAAAGGCGTCGAAGGCCAGTACGTGGCCCTCCAAGAAGCACTCCTGGGCCTGGTTGGAGAAGGCCACGT
>JAHFUR010000074.1 GCA_023264995.1 Acidimicrobiia bacterium
GGCCCTCGCCGCCCCGCCGGCCACCATCGCCCCCACCCAGGCCGTGGAGACGCCCCTGCCGGGCTGCCCGCCGCCGCCCCGGCCCCCGGGGACGGGCACGCCGGCGCCGCCCTGGCACCCCCCGGTGCTGGTGCCCGAAGCCGCCCTGCCGCCGGCCCAGCCGGCGCCCGAGGTGGCCCACGACCTGAAGGCCTTCGAGGGCAAGGGCATGTGGATCTGGAAGACCCGCCAGACCGAGGGCGGCAACGTCGACGCCGTCGTGGCGCGGGCCACCGCCGCCGGCCTGCGCCAGCTCTGGGTACGGGTGGGCGACTCCCAGGACGGCTTCTACGCGGCCGACTACCTGGCCGCCCTCGTGCCCAAGGCCCACAAGGCCGGCCTGGCCGTGGTCGGCTGGGGGTTCCCGCACCTCTACGACCCGGTGGACGACGCGGCGTGGAGCGCCGAGGCCGTCACCTGGCGGGCGCCCGACGGCTCCCGCCTCGACGGGTTCAGCCCCGACATCGAGCTGGCCACCGAAGGGGTGATGCTCACCGAGCGGCGGGTCACCGTCTACCTCGGCCTGGTCCGCCCGGCGGCCGGCACCATGCCCATCGTGGCCACGGTGTACCGGGCCACCGAGGCCCGCTGGACCGGCACCTACCCGTACCGGGCCATCGCCCCCTACATCGACGCCTTCGCCCCCATGGTCTACTGGGGCTGCACCGAGCCCGGCGGGGCGACGGCGGAGTCGGTGGCCCACCTGGCCACCCTCAAGCCGGTCCACGTGATCGGCCAGGGCTACGACGCCGGCCCCGACGGCGGCCGGGTGGGGCCGCCCAGCGCCGAGGAGACGGTGCGCTTCCTCGACGTGGCCCGCCGCAACGGCGCGGTGGGGGCGTCGTTCTGGGTGTGGCAGTCGATGTCCGACGAGCAGTGGGCCGCCATGGCCGGGTTCGCCTGGCCGGCCCCCGCCGGCCGAACGACATCGCCGGCCCCCGCCGGCCAAGCCACCTCGCCGGCCCCTGCCGGCCAAGCCACCTCGCCGGCCCCGGCCGGCCAAGCAACCTCGCCGGCCCCTGCCGGCCAAGTCACGAGGAGATGACCAGTCCTGTCTGAGAACCCTGTCAACCTGTCGTCGGGCCTGCCCGAGACCGCCCTCGACCTCGAGCCGGCCGAGGCCCGTGAGGCCCTGGCCGCGGCCCTGGCCGCCCCCGACGCCGACCGGCGGGCCGCGGTCGCCGCGGTGGCCACCCGCTGGCCCCGCTACCTGGACGCCTGGGCCCGCCTGGGCGCCCTCGGCCGCGACGACGCCGAGGCCTACGCCTGCTACCGGGTGGGCTACCACCGGGGGCTCGACCAGCTCCGCCAGTCGGGGTGGCGGGGCCAGGGCTACGTCCGCTGGCGCCACGCCCCGAACCGGGGGTTCCTGCGCGCCCTGGCCGGCCTGGCCCGGGTGGCCGGCGCCATCGGGGAGGACGACGAGGCCGCCCGCTGCCGCACCTTCGTGGCCCAGCTCGACCCGGGCTGGGACGGGGCCGACGACTGACCAGGTCGCCCGGCGCGTCCTGGTGGCCGGCCGGGTGCAGGGGGTCTTCTACCGGGACACCTGCGCCCGGAAGGCTCGGGCCGCCGGCGTGGCCGGCTGGGTCACCAACCGCCCCGACGGCCGGGTGGAGGCGTGGTTCGAGGGCGACCCACAGGCTGTGGAAAACATGGTGACATGGTGTCGACAAGGCCCGCGGCTGGCGGTGGTGACCGCGGTGGAGGTGGTCGACGACGGTCCTGCGGGGCTTGAGGGCTTTCGCATACAGTGACCTCGTTCATGGACACACGAGGGGGGAACGTGCGCGCGAAGAAGCTGGTGCTCGGCGGGCTGATGGTGGTTGTCCTGATGGGCCTGGTCGGCTGCGGGAGCGACTCGAAGAAGGCCGAGGTCCTCGGGAGCCAACGGAAGGCCGCCGACCTGGTCGTCAGCGACACCTACCCGTTCTACGAGCCGGCCAGCCTCACCATCGCCCTGAACAAGGAGGTCACCCTCCGGGTCTTCAACGCCGGCAAGGTCGTGCACAACGTGACCATCCCCGACATGCAGATCGATGTCGACGTGCCCGCCGGCCAGTCGGCCGACATCAAGCTCCCGGCCCTGGCCGCCGCCCCCCGGGCCGGCTTCCTCCTGATCTACTCCAAGTACGGCCAGTACAACGGCGAGTCGGGCCACATCAACATCGCCAAGTAACACCGCCAAGTGAGCCACATCCTGCGCTAGAACAGGCGGCGGTGGACACCGCCGCCGTGGCTCCTGCGCACGACCGGACGCCGGTCCTGACGGTGGGCGCCGTCGTGTGGCTGGCCTCGGAGCTGATGTTCTTCAGCGGCCTGTTCGCCGCCTACTTCACCCTCCGGGCCACCACACGCGGCGACTGGCCGCCGGCCGGCGTCGACCTCGACGTCGTGACCAGCGGCCTGTTCACGCTGGCCCTGGTGGGCTCCAGCGCCACCATGGCCCTGGCCGTGCGGGCCATCGCCGCCGGCCAGCTGGTCGCCTTCCGGGCCTGGCTGGTGGCCACCCTGGCCCTGGCCGGCGGGTTCCTGGCCAACCAGGCCCACGAGTGGTCGACGCTGGGCTTCTCGGTGTCCTCCCACGCCTACGGCTCGGCCTTCTACGTGATGACCGGCTTCCACGGGCTGCACGTGGCCGCCGGCATGCTGGCCATGGTCCTGCTCCTCGGCCGCTCGGGCAGCGGCCGGTTCGGTGCGGCCGAAGCTCCGGCGGTGGAGATGGTCGGCTACTACTGGCACTTCGTCGACGTGGTGTGGGTCGGCCTGTGGGCCACCCTCTTCCTGCTCAAGTGAGCGCCCGGGCCGTGGTGGCGGTGGGCCTGGTGGCCGGAGCCTTGGCGTTCGGCGCCCTCACCGCCGGCGCGGCCCAGGTCCGGCCGCCGGCCACGACCACCACCGCCCCGGCCCGGGCCGAGGTGGCGGCCGGCGCCCAGCTCTACGCCGTGGCCTGCACCACCTGTCACGGCACCGAAGGCCAGGGGGTCACCGACCGCGGCCCCACGCTGATCGGGGTGGGGGCGGCCTCGGCCGACTTCTACCTGTCCACCGGGCGCATGCCCCTCGACCGGCCCCGGGCCCAGGCCGAGCGCAAGCGGGTGGCCTACTCGGCCGTCCAGATCCGCCAGCTGGTGGCCTTCGTCGCCTCCCTGGGCGCCGGGCCGGCCGTGCCCCGCATCGTCACCGGCTCCGGCGACCTGGCCGAGGGCAACCGCCTCTACGCCAACAACTGCGCCCCCTGTCACAGCTCGGCCGCCGCCGGCGGGGCGCTGGGCCACGCCGTCTACGCCCCGCCGCTGAACCGGGCCACCGCGGTCCAGGTGGCCGAGGCCATGCGGGTCGGCCCGGGGGCCATGCCGGTGTTCGGCCCCGCCACCCTCGACGACGCCCAGGCCGCCTCGGTCGTGCGCTACGTGCAGTACCTCCACCGCCCCGACGACCGCGGCGGCCTGGGCCTCGGCCACCTGGGGCCGATCCCCGAGGGCTTCGTGGCCTGGGTGGTCGGGCTGGGGGCCATGCTGGTGGCCGTCCGCTGGATCGGGACCAAGACGTGAGCTCGCGCCAGGCCACCGAGGGCCGCATGGCTGCGCTCCTCGTGACGGCCACGCTGGCCGCCCTGGCCTTGGCCGGCGTGTACATCGCCGGCGGCCAGCCCCAGGCCGAGGGGGCGCTGCTCGGCGTGTCCCTGGGGGGCATCGGCGTGGCCCTGGTGCTGTGGGCCCGGGGCCTGGCCAGCGAGGGCACGGTGGTGGGGGAGCGGGGCGACCTGGCCGGCGACGCGGCCGACGAGGCGGCCGTCGAGGAACGCATCGAGGAGGTCCTCGACGAGCAGCCCGGCCGGCGCTCGGTGCTCCGGCTGTTCTGGGCCGCCGGCGGGGCCCTGGGCCTGGCCGCGGTGTTCCCGCTGCGCTCCCTGGGGCCGGCGCCGGGCCGGGCCCTGCTGACCACGGCCTGGTACCGGGGCGCCCGCCTGGTCGACGTCAACGGGCGCCCGCTCACCGTGGGCACCCTGCAGGTCGGCGGCACCCTCACCGCCTTCCCCCAGGGCGCGCAGCACGCCGGCGACTCCCAGGTGGTCGTCGTCCGGGTGGCTGACGGCGAGCTGCGGCCCCGCCCGGGCCGGGAGAGCTGGTCGCCGCAGGGCTACGTCGCCTACTCCAAGATCTGCCCCCACGTGGGCTGCCCGGTCAGCCTCTACCAGGCCGACGCCCACGAGCTGCTGTGCCCGTGCCACCAGTCCACCTTCGACGTGCTCGACGGCGCCCGCCCCACCTTCGGCCCGGCCACCCGCTCGCTGCCCCAGCTCCCCCTGGCCGTCGACGCCCAGGGCTACCTCATCGCCCAGGCCGACTTCGACGAGCCCGTCGGCCCCGGCTTCTGGAACCGGGACTAGCTGGTGGTGGCCCGCAGCCTGTTCCGGTGGGTCGACGAGCGGGTGGGGGCGTCGCACTTCGCCCGCAAGGCGCTCGACAAGGTCTTCCCCGACCACTGGTCGTTCATGATCGGCGAGATCGCCCTGTACTGCCTGGTCGTGCTGATCGTGACCGGGGTGTACCTCACGTTCTTCTTCGTGCCGGCGTCGGACCAGGTCGTCTACCACGGCGGCTACAAGGCCCTCGACGGGGCCACCATGTCGGCCGCCTACCAGTCGGCCCTGCGCATCAGCTTCGAGGTCCGGGCCGGCCTGGTGATGCGCCAGATGCACCACTGGGCCGCCCTGATCTTCATCGCCTCCCTGGTCGCCCACCTGGCCCGGGTGTTCTTCACCGGCGCCTTCCGGCGGCCCCGCGAGATCAACTGGGTGGTGGGGGTCACCCTGCTGGTGCTGGCCATCGCCAACGGCTTCTTCGGGTACTCCCTGCTCGACGACCTGCTGTCGGGCACCGGCGTGCGGGTGGGGTACTCGATCGCCCTGTCCATCCCGGTGGCGGGGGAGTGGTTGGCGTTCCTCTTCTTCGGCGGGGAGTTCCCCAACACCGAGTTCATCACCCGGTTCTTCGTGCTCCACGTGCTGCTGCTGCCGGCGCTGATCGTGGGCCTGCTCGGTGCCCACCTGGCCATCCTGTGGCGCCAGAAGCACACCCAGTTCCGGGGGCCGGGCCGCACCGAGGCCAACATCGAGGGGTCGCGGCTGTGGCCGTCCTACGCAGCCAAGTCGGTCGGGCTGTTCTTCATCGTCACCGGCGTGATCGCCGCCCTGGGCGGGCTGGCCCAGATCAACCCGGTGTGGCTGTACGGGCCGTTCGACCCGGCCCAGGCCTCGGCGGCGACGGCCGGCTCCCAACCCGACTGGTACGTGGGCTGGCTCGACGGCGCCCTGCGGCTGATGCCGGGCTGGGAGATCCGGGCCTTCGGCCACACCGTGGCCAACCCCTTCTTCCCGGGGGCGCTCCTGCCGGGCCTGACCTTCGGGCTCCTGTACCTGTGGCCGTTCCTCGAGCGCCGGTTCACCGGCGACCGCGCCGCGCACAACCTGCTCGACCGCCCCCGAGACGCCCCGGTGCGCAGCGGCCTGGGCGCGGCGACGCTGTCGTTCTACGCCATCCTGTTCCTGGCCGGCGGCAACGACGTGCTGGCGTCGGTGTTCCGGGTGGCGCCGGAGTCGATCACCAACCTGTTCCGCCTTCTCCTCTTCGTCGTGCCCCTGCTGGCGTTCCTCGTCACCCGCAACGCCTGCCGGTCCCTGGCCCGCGACCGGTCCCACCCCTTCGGCGGCGCCGTCGGCTCCCGGGTCCGGCGCACGCCGGCGGGGGGCTACGAGGAGGTCGACGACGACGGCCCGGCCGGCGCCCCC
>JAHFUR010000016.1:0-60574 GCA_023264995.1 Acidimicrobiia bacterium
GGCCTCCTCCCGGGTGGGGGCGAGGTCCTTCTCCTTCTCCCACTGGCCCTCGAGGAAGTCGAAGTGGTTGACGAAGCGCTCGAGGAAGCCGGGGTGGGCCTCCTGGTCGTAGCCCAGGGCGCGCAGGAGGACGAACAGGGAGAGGCGGCGCTTGCGGGCCACGCGGGTGCCGGCGGTGACGTCCTTGCCCGGCTTCTGCTCGATGTCGAACTCGATCCACTCACCGCGGTAGGGGTGGATGGTGGCCGTGGCGATGGTCTTGGCGTCGCGACCGGGCTGGAAGATGACGCCCGGGGAGCGCACGAGCTGGGAGACGACCACCCGCTCGGTGCCGTTGATGATGAAGGTGCCCTTGTCGGTCATCATCGGGAAGTCCCCCATGAAGACCGTCTGCTCTTTGATCTCGCCCGTGGTGGCGTTCATGAACCGGGCCCGGACAAAGATGGGTGCGGAGAAGGTCATGTCCTTCTCCTTGCACTCCTCCACGGTGAACTTGGGCGGCGGCCGCAGGTCCTGGTCGGCCGCGTCGAACTCCAGCTCGAGGCGGAGCTGGCCGGTGAAGTCCTCGATGGGGCTGATATCGCGGAAGGTCTCGGCCATCCCGCGGTCGAGGAACCATTTGAACGAGTCGCGCTGCACGGCGATCAGGTCCGGGAGGGCCAGGACCTCATCGAGGTTGGAAAAGGAAAAGCGTTCCCGAGGGGCGGGACGAGTGGGCAAAACCTCACTCCTTCGCGGAGACGGCGGAATCTGAATAGGCGCAGTGGGTGTGCGGTACGGTGCGGGTCGAGCGGGCTGGGCAGAGCTGTCTGGTCAAAGCCGGGCGCGCGCGGTCAAGCCGGTAATGAAGGACGGCGACTCGCGGGCTGGCACGGCAGATACCAGACTAGCTGCAACTGCGCGGTTGGGCAAGCCAGCTCGGATCAAGCTGGGATGAGGCTATTCGACTCCGGCGCTGCGGTCAAGGGTTGTGGAAAACCTGCTTTCAGCGCGTCACCGAGCTCGTCCGGTACCCAACGAGCACCTCAACGCCGGCGGCCCGTCGATATTCCCAACGTAAATGGTATGTTGCAGGCATGCGGGCAACCATCGACAAGGCAGGTCGATTGGTGATCCCGAAGTCACTCCGGGACCGCCTCGGGTTGACCCCGGGCGAGGTGGAGGTCACCGCCGACGGCTCGTCGCTCCGAGTCGAGGCGCTGGCCGGAGACGGGCTGGTCGAGGAGGGCGGCCGGTTGGTCATACCGGCGTCGGGACTGCCCGTCGACGACGAGACCGTGCGGGCCCTGCGCGATGCCGACCGGCAGTAGGAGCAACGACCGGCTCGTCGACACGAGCGTGGCCGTCGCCCTCGTCGTCGCCGACCACGCCGCGCACCAACCCACCACCGCCGCCCTCGAAGGTCGCCGCCTCGGCCTGGCCGGGCATGCCGCGTTCGAGACCTTCTCCGTCCTCACCCGGCTGCCGCCGCCGGCCCGCCGGACCGAAGCGGCCGTGGCCCGCCTTCTCGCCGCCGACTTCCCGATCACCTGCTTCTTAGGCCCGGCGGCCGCCCTGGATCTCTTCGGCCGGCTTGGCCCGCTGCGGCTGGCCGGCGGGTCGGTCTACGACGCGCTGGTCGCCGCCACCGCCTCGGAGCACGGGATCACCCTGGTCACCCGCGACCGGCGAGCACTGGGGACCTACCGGGCGCTCGAGGTCGACGTCGAGCTGCTCGCCTGACGTCGACCTCGAGCGCCGGCGGGACTACTTCAGTTCGACAGTGGCGCCGGCGCCTTCGAGCTGGGCCTTGGCCTTCTCGGCCTCCTCCTTGGAGACCTTCTCGAGCACGGCCTTGGGGGCGCTGTCCACCAGGTCCTTGGCCTCCTTGAGGCCGAGGTTGGTGAGGGCGCGCACCTCCTTGATGACCGGGATCTTCTGGGCGCCGACCTCGGCGAGGATGACGTCGAACTCGTCCTGCTCCTCGACCTCGGGCGCGGCCTCGGCCCCGCCGCCGCCACCGGGCATGGCGACGGCCATGGGTGCCGCGGCGGTCACGCCGAACTTCTCCTCGAACTCCTTCAGGAGCTCGGAAAGCTCGAGCACGGTCATGCCGGCAATGCTGTCGAGGATCTCTTCCTTGGTGGCCATCTACTGGTCTCCTTCTTTCTCGGTCTCAACGGGGGCGTTCTCAGGGTCGACGGGAGCCGTCTCGGGCTCGGCGGCAGCCGCTGCGGTGGTGTCGGGCTCGATGGCCGCCTCGGGCTCGGCGGCAGCCGTTGCTTCCGTCTCGGGCTCGGCGGGCGCCGGCTCGGGCTCGGGCTCGGTGGCGGCGGCCGGCTCCGGCGCGCCGCCGGCCTGCTGGCGCTTCTCGAGGAGCGCGGACAGCCCGTAGGCGAAGTTGCGGGGCAGGGCCTGGAGCAGGCCGGCCATCTTCTGGAGGGGGGCGGCGAGGGCGCCGGCGAACATGGCCAGCAGGACCTCGCGGGGGGCCACGTCGGCCAGCGCGGTGGCGTCGGCCGCGGTCAGCACCTTGGTGCCGAGCAGGCCGCCCTTGATGGTGAGGTTGGGGTTGGTACGGGCAAAGTCGCGGAGCGACTTGGCCACGGCCACCGCATCGCCATCGACGAAGGCGATGGCGGTCGGGCCGACCAGCAGGGGCTCGAGATCGGTGAGCTGCAGCTCAGCCGCGGCCCGGCGGACCAGGGTGTTCTTGAAGATCCGGTACTCGCCGCCGGCGTCGCCGACCGACCGCCGCAGGGCGGCCAGGTCGGAGACCTTCAGGCCCCGGTACTCGGTGAGCAGTGCGCCGTTGGACGACGAGAGGCGCTCGCGCACCTCGGTGACCACCGCCACCTTCTCCGGTCTGGGTTCTCCCATGCAGTTCCTCTCTGAGGTGCGGCGAGCACGCGCGAACAGTCCCTCAGGAGGTTCACGCCTCGTCGGGTGGGCCCGGTGAGGGGCCCTTACGCGCTCGCGCGCACCGGATGTCTACGGCGATCTGGATGTGACGGGGCAGCTTAGCTGCTGGCGGTGAGCTCCTCGTCAAGGGCCCGCAGCGGGTTGGGGTCGACCTTGATGCCGGGGCCCATGGTGGAGGACACGGCGATCCCCCGCATGTAGCGGCCCTTGGCCGACGCCGGCTTGGCCCGCTGCAGCTCCTCGATCACGGCCTGGAAGTTCTGGAGCAGCGACCGGCGGTCGAAGCTGACCTTGCCGATGGGCACGTGGATGTTCCCGTAGCGGTCGGTGCGGTACTCCACCCGGCCGCCCTTGAACTCCCGCACGGCCCGGCCAACGTCCATCGTCACCGTGCCAGTCTTGGGGTTGGGCATGAGGCCGCGGGGGCCGAGCACACGGCCCAGCTTGCCCACCTGGCCCATGAGGTCGGGGGTGGCGATGGCCACGTCGAAGTCGAGGAACCCGCCCTGGACCCGGGCCACCAGGTCGTCGGCGCCCACCACGTCGGCGCCGGCCTCACGGGCCTCGGCGGCGGCGTCGCCGGCGGCAAAGGCCACGACGCGGACGTTCTTGCCCGTGC
Source organism: Acidimicrobiia bacterium (assembly GCA_023264995.1). Classification (GTDB taxonomy): domain Bacteria; phylum Actinomycetota; class Acidimicrobiia; order Acidimicrobiales; family AC-14; genus CADCTB01. The sequence goes on from JAHFUR010000016.1 coordinate 3,521, forward strand.
CGGCGGGCAGGCCGACGGTGCCCCGGACGATCTGGTCGGCCTTGCGGGGGTCGACGCCGAGGCGCACGGCCAGCTCCACCGACTCGTCGAACTTGGCGGCGGCCAGGCTCTTGACCAGGTCGACGGCCTCCCCCGGGCCGTGCTGGCGGTCACGGTCGAAGCGGCGAACGGCGTCGACGTACTTCTTGCTGTCCTTGTTGGTGTGGGTCATCGATCAGCCCTTCACCGTGAGGCCCATGGACCGGGCGGTACCGACGACCTGGCGCTTGGCCGCCTCGAGGTCGTTGGCGTTGAGGTCGGGGAGCTTGGTGGTGGCGATCTCGGTGACCTGGGCGTCGGTGACGGTGCCGGCCGCCTCGCGGCCCGGCGTCGTCGAGCCCTTGGCGATGCCCGCCGCGGCCCGGAGCAACACCGGCGTCGGCGGCGTCTTGATCACGAACGTGAACGAACGGTCCTCGAAGACCGTGATCTCGGCGGGCACGACCGTGCCCCGCTGGGACTCGGTGGCCGCGTTGTACTGCTTGCAGAACTCCATGATGTTCACGCCGTGGGGGCCGAGGGCCGTACCCACGGGCGGGGCCGGTGTGGCCGCCCCTGCCGGGATCTGGATCTTGACGATCGCCGCGATGCGCCGTTTTGCCATACGTGTACGTCTCCTTCAGGTGGTACGAGCGGCGCTCGTGCGCCTCCCACCCCTCGTGGAACTAGAGCTTTGCGACCTGGCTGAACTCGAGCTCGACCGGGGTCTCCCGGCCGAAGATGTTGACCAGCACCTTCAACTTCATCTGGTCTTCGTTGATCTCGGCGATGGTACCGGTGAAGTCGGCGAAAGGGCCCTCACGCACCCGCACGCTCTCGCCGTTCTCGTACATGGCCCGGTGGCGGGCCTTCTTCGGCGCCCCGTCGGTGCCGGTGACCTGCACCTGGAGGATGCTCTCGACCTCTTTGCGCGACAGCGGGGTGGGCTTGGCGCCCAAACCGACGAAGCCGGTGACGCCGGGGGTGTTGCGCACGACCCGCCAGGAGTCGTCGTCGAGCTCGCAGCGCACGAGGAGGTACCCGGGGAACACCTTCTTCTGGACGGTGACCCGCTTGCCGCCCTTGAACTCGATGACGTCCTCCATGGGGATGACGCACTCGAAGATGCGGTCCTCCATGTTCATGGACGCGATGCGGCTCTCGAGGTTGGACTTCACCTTGTTCTCGTAGCCGGCGTAGGTGTGCACGACGTACCACGAACCCGGCCGGTCGTAGGGGCTCTCGACCGGCGGCTCGTCCTCCTCGTCGGCCTCGCTGTCGAAGCCGGCGTCGAGCAACTGGTCCTCGGTCAGGACCTCGGGCGCGGCCGGAGCCTCGTCGGGGTCGGCGAGGGCGCCGGGCTCAAAGGCGATGTCGGCCGGGAGCGCCTCGTCAGAGGCGTCGGGGACGTTGATGGGATCGTCGAGGTCGCTCATTTGAAGAGGAAGATGACGGCCTTGGCGAAGGCGTAGTCGAGCACGAAGATGATGGCCGTGAGCAGCAGGAGGGCCATGAGGACGACGACGGAGTAGTTGATGACCTCGGCCCGGGTGGGCCACGCCACTTTCCGCAGCTCGGCGCGGACCTGGCGGGCGTACTCGGAGGGGCCGATCCGCTCCTTGGTGGCGGTCCGGGCGGCGGGAGGGCGCGGCGCGTCACGGCGGGTGGGGCTGCCATCAGCGTCCACCTGGCCCTGACGCTGCATCATTCGCTTCATCTCACGGTTCACAGCAACCCATCCATCTCTACTTCGGCCACCTTCGCTTCGCCCACCTTCACATCGGCACCTCGAGTCGGGAACGAACGAGCAGGGCAGGAGGGACTCGAACCCCCAACCGCCGGTTTTGGAGACCGGTGCTCTGCCAAATTGAGCTACTGCCCTCTGCCGGAGCGGGCCAGCACCTGACGTACGCAGACCCAGGGTAGCCCATAGGGACGCGTGGCTATCCGGCGGTTACCTGGGGCCGGCGAGCGGCCTCCGGGATCTAGCTGGCGAGGCGGACCCGCCGGCGGGCCCGGCTGGCCAGGATGGCCCCCGCCGCTCCGGCTGCGGTGGCCGCGGCGATACCGCCGACGTACGCCACTCGCCGGCCGTTGAGCAGGTCGTGGATGGCCCGGCGCTCGCCGGCGGCGCCGATGGCCGCCAGGATGTCGGGGAGGAGCCCGGGCGCGGGCTCGAGCACCTCGGTGCGCAGCTGGTGGAGGGTGCGCAGGACCTTGCGGTACTGCACCAGCTCGGCCTGGCAGCGCAGGCATGCGGCCACATGGCGCTGGACCTCGAGGTCGGCCACTTCGAGGCCGTCGACGATGCCGGGAAGGGCGTCGGCGACATCGTCGCAGGAGACCCCTCCGCTCCCGAAGAACCGGCTAGACCGCACGGGCTTTCTCCTCTCCGGGCATCGGGAACAGGCGCTCCCGAAGCTTGCGACGGGCTCGGTGCAGGCGCACCTTGGCCGCCGACTCGGTGATACCGAGCTCCGACGCGATGGCGTCATGGGGCAGGTCGTAGACGTCACGCAGCACGACGACGGCCCGCAGGATGGCGGGCAGGTCGGCCAATGCCTCGGTGACCCGGTCGCGAAGGAGGCCGGCCTCGGCCATGCCCTCGGGGTCGGACTCCGGCCGCTCGTCGAAGACGTTGTCGTCGTCGGACAGCTCGTCGTGGCGGCCCTTGGACCGCCGGGTCAGCTGGGTGGACGCGCAGTTGGCCGTGATCCGGTACATCCACGTCGAGAAACGGGCGTCGCCCCGGAACCGCTTGATGGACCGGAAGGCCCGCAAGTAGGCCTCCTGGGCCACGTCACGAGCATCGTCCTCGTTCCCCGTCAGCCGGTAGGCCAGGGTGTACACGTCAGCTTGGGTCGACTCCACCAGTGCGGTGAACGCGCCAGAGTCGCCGGCCTTGGCCGCAGCCACCAACCTGGCCTCATCGGAGGGGATCACCACTTCTACGACCGGCTCGTCGGCCGGAAGGTTACTCGCGGCTAGCGGGTCTCCCGATGGGTCGTGTGCGTCCGGTCCCACCGGCAGTACTTCTTCACTTCCATGCGTTCCCGGTCGTTCTGCTTGTTCTTCATGGTGATGTAGTTCCGGCGCTTGCATGTCTCGCATGCCAGCGTCACCTTCACCCGCTTCTCGCCCTTGGCCACGTCCCTGGTCCTCTCGGTTCATTGCGTACTCGGTTCAAGTATGCCCCGGCCGGCCCACACGGCCCGACCGGGGCCAATGCCTACTTCAGGATCTTGACGACGCGACCGGCGCCCACGGTGCGGCCACCCTCACGGATGGCGAAGCGGAGCCCCTCGTCCATGGCGATGGGGTTGATGAGCTCGACGTTCAGGGTGATGTTGTCGCCGGGCATGACCATCTCGGTGCCCTCGGGCAGGGTGATCTGGCCGGTGACGTCGGTGGTGCGGAAGTAGAACTGGGGGCGGTAGTTCTGGAAGAAGGGGCTGTGACGCCCACCCTCCTCCTTCTTCAGGACGTAGACGTTGGCCTCGAAGGTGGTGTGGGGGGTGATGGACTTCGGCTTGCACAGCACCTGGCCGCGCGAGACGTCCTCCTTCTTGGTGCCCCGGAGGAGCACACCCACGTTGTCGCCGGCCTGGCCCTGGTCGAGGAGCTTCTTGAACATCTCCACGCCGGTGCAGACCGTGGTCTGGGTGTCGCGGATGCCCACGATCTCCACCTGCTCGCCGACCTTGATCACGCCCTGCTCCACCTTGCCGGTGACGACGGTGCCCCGGCCGGTGATGGTGAAGACGTCCTCGATGGGCATGAGGAAGGGCTTGTCGACGTCGCGCTCGGGCTCGGGGATGTAGGAGTCCACCGCGTCCATCAGCTCGAGGATCTTGGCCCCCCACTCGGCATCGCCCTCGAGGCCCTTGAGAGCGGAGACCCGGACGATCGGGGTGTCGTCGCCGGGGAACTCGTACTCGTTGAGCAGCTCACGCACTTCCAGGTCGACCAGGTCGAGGAGCTCCTCGTCGTCGACCGCGTCGGCCTTGTTGAGGGCGACGACGATGTAGGGCACACCGACCTGGCGGGCCAGGAGGACGTGCTCACGGGTCTGGGGCATGGGGCCGTCGGCCGCGCTGACCACCAGGATGGCGCCGTCGATCTGGGCCGCACCGGTGATCATGTTCTTGATGTAGTCGGCGTGGCCGGGCATGTCGACGTGGGCGTAGTGCCGCTTGTTGGTCTCGTACTCCACGTGGGCGATGGAGATTGTGATCCCCCGGGCCTTCTCCTCGGGCGCCTTGTCGATCTGGTCGAACGCCGTGAAGCTGTTCTTGGGGTTCTGGTCGTGCAGCACCTTGGTGATGGCCGCGGTCAGTGTGGTCTTGCCGTGGTCGATGTGGCCCATCGTGCCCACGTTGAGGTGGGGCTTGGTCCGCTCGAACTTCTGCTTGGCCATCGTCTGTGGTCCTGTCCTTCTGGTTGCTGTTCCTGTGGGCGGTGCTTGTGTGGGCGGTGATTGTGTGGGCGGTGCCTGTGTGGATGCGGTAGCGGCGGGCGGACTCGAACCGCCGACCCCTCGATTATGAGCCGAGTGCTCTTACCAACTGAGCTACGCCGCCAGACCTGCTGTGGAGCGCTGCCTCTCGCAGCACACTGCTTCTCATGACACCAGCTTCTTGTGACACCAACTCCGAGCCCCCTATCGGAATCGAACCGATGACACCAGCCTTACCATGGCTGTGCTCTGCCGACTGAGCTAAGGGGGCAGTCCCACAGATGATAGTCAGCCGGCCCGGGGTCGCTGTCCGGTTGGCCCGGATGGGCGATGCCGAGGCCATCCGGGCCATCTACAACCTTGAGGTCACCGGGTCCACGGTGACCTTCGACCTCGTCCCCCGCACCCTGGAGGTCCAGGAAGCGTGGCTGGTCGAGCACGCCGGCGTCCATCCGGCGGTGGTTGCCGAGGCCGGTGGGGAGGTCGTCGGCTTCGGCTCGCTGGCCCCCTACCGGGCCCGGCCGGCGTACTCCACGACGGTCGAGGACTCGGTCTACGTACGCCGCGACCGCCAGGGCATGGGGTGCGGGCGGGCCATCCTCAGCGAACTGGTCCGGCTGGGCACCGACCACGGCTTCCACGCCATCATGGCCCGCATCGTCGGCGGCCACGCGGCCTCGATCGGCCTGCACGGGGCCTGCGGCTTCGAGCTGGTCGGCATCGAGCGGGAGGTGGGGCGCAAGTTCGGCCGGTGGCTGGACGTCGTCCTCATGCAGCGGCTCCTGTGACCCGCCGCTTCACGTAGCCTTCCGCCCTCGGGGGCCGGCCCGCGCCGCCGTCCCACCTCGACCACGGAGGGCGTCGACGTTGAGCGAACACCTGCGAGTGGCCTGGCAGCCCGGCTGAATGCCGAACTCCTACCTGCCGCAGTTGGCGGCACGGGCGCTGGGCATCTACGAGGCCCACGGGCTCGACATCGAGATCGTCGAGCCGGCACCTGGCCCCGACAACGCGCTGGCCGCCGGCCGGGGCGACTACGACCTCTGCATGTCCAGCGTGGCGTACTACCTGTGGGCGCGCGACGAGGAGCCGGCGCTCGACGCCCGGTTCATCTTCGCCGTGAGCCGCCGGATCCACATGTCGGTGTTCGCCGTCGACGGGCGGCCGGCGGCCCACGGGCGGCCCATCACCTCCTTCGCCGACCTGGCCGGGGCGTCGTTCGCGTTGCGGACCGAGATCGACCCGGGCCGCCGGGGGCGGCTGCGGCAGATGTCGGAGCGCCACGAGGCCCGCCTGGCCCGGGACTACCTGGCCCTGCTCGCCCACCTCGGGCTCGAACCGGGGCCGATGGTCGACGTCGGGCCCCGGTCCACGCTTGACGCCTGCCTCGCCGGCGCCGCCGACGTGTGCGCCGAGTGGGCCGAGCTGGGTGTCGGCCTCCGGGCCGGCGCGGCCGCCCAGGGCCTGCGCATCCGCACGCTGCCCTTCGCCGACGCCGGCATTCCCGGCTACCTCAACGGCTTCGTCGCCTCGGGCGACGCCCTCCGCCGGCGGCCGGAAGCCCTGGCCCGGTTCGTGACCGCGGCCCGAGAGGCCCTGGTGGCGGTGCGCGACGACCCCGGGCCCGCCCTCGCCCTCATGGCCGAGGAGCTGCCCGACCGCGACCCCGCCACCGTCCTCGAACGCTGGCGGCTGGGCGAGCCGGCCATGTTCGGCGCCGGCGAGGGCGAGGTCGGGGCCATGAGCGCCGCCGGGTGGGAGGCGACGGTGGCCTACCACGTGGCCACCCACGGCACCCGGGCCCACGACCCGGCGGGCAGCGTCGACCTGGCGCCGTGGGAGCGGGCGATGGCCGGTGCGGCCGAGGCCCCGGCTGGCGCCGGCCGCTCCGCCCGCACCCCATAGCTTGGCCCCGTCCGGACCGCGCTCGGCGGTACGCCGGCTGGCCGCGGCCCGCCTCGTGTCGAACACGGGCAACGGGGCCGCGGCCGTCGCCTTGGCCGTGCTCGTCCTGGAGAAGACCGGGTCCTCCCTCTGGGTGGCGGCCACGCTCATCGCCACCCACGGGGTGCAGGTCGGGACCGGGATCCTGACGTCGTCGCTCAGCGACCGGCACTCGAGGCGGGCCGTCATGATCGTCTCCGAGCTCGCCGGCGGCGGGTGTTACCTGGCCATGGCCTTCACCACCACGCCCGCGGCCCTGCTGGCCATCGGGATGGTGGCGTCGGTGTTCGCGTCGCCGTTCAACGCCGCATCGTCGGCGGCCATGCCCAACCTGGTCGAGCCCGCCGACCTGAGCTGGGCCAACAGCATGGCGTCGGCGGGCCGGAGCCTGGGGATGACCATCGGACCGGCGCTTGGGGGCGTGATCGCGGCATCGGCGGGGGCGTCGGCAGTGTTCGCCACCAACGCCGTGAGCTTCCTCTTGTCCGCCGCGACCATCGCCACCGTCACCGGCCATTTCTCGGGCGAGCGCGTCCCGGGTGACGCCCACCGCGGAGTCGCTGCCGGCCTCTCCTTCGTCTGGCGGGACACCGTCCTCCGCCGGATGATGTTCGCCGAGGCGATCCTCGTGCTGGGGATCGGCCTCGTCCAGGTCGCCCGGGTGCCCTTCGCCGAGGCGCTGGGGCTCGGATCCGCCGGCCTCGGGCTGCTCACCGGCCTCTGGGGCGCCGGCCTTCTCGTCGGCTCGTTCGCCGGCCGGTTCCTGGACGTGCGCAGTGAGCCGGCCGTCTTCGTGGTCGGGCTGGCCGGTGTGGCCGTGTCGACGCTGGCCATCGGCGTCTCCCCGTGGATCGGCGGGATCGTGGTGCTCCACCTCTTCGTCGGGCTGGCCGACGCCCTCGACCTGGTGGCCGCGCAGGGCATGCGCCAGCGCCGGGCCCCCGACGCCGTGCGAAGCCGGGTCATCGCCGCCAGCAGCTCGGTCGTGGTCCTGGCCCAGATGGTGGGGTACGCCACCGCCGGCTTCCTCGTCGACCTGCTCCGGCCCCGAGGCGTCTACCTGGCCGCCGGCGCCGTGGTCGCCGCGTCGGCGGTGCTCGCCCTACCCCTCCTCGGCGCCACGCCGCCGCCGGACGCAACTGCCCCGAACGCGGCCACCGATGTGGCCGACCTCGAGTACGGCGCCGGCGTGGGCCCACCCTGAGAGGCGCAGGCCGGGAGCCGGCGCCCGGGCCTGCCTCTTGGTTCCTGGTGGGCCGGGAAGGATTCGAACCTCCGTAGGCTGTGCCGGCTGATTTACAGTCAGCTCCCTTTGGCCACTCGGGCACCGACCCAGGACTGCGGGAACGACGATAGCGTCTGGAGGTGCCCACGTTCGACGTCGTCTCGGAAGTCGACCTCCAAGAGGTCAGGAACGCGGTCGACCAGGCCCACCGAGAGGTGGCCACCCGGTTCGACTTCAAGGACACGGGGTCCACGATCGAGCTGGGCGACGGGGAGATCCAGCTGCACTCGGCCACCGAGGACCGCCTCCGAGCCCTCGTGCAGGTCCTCGAGGAGAAGCTGGTCAAGCGCAGCGTGTCCCTGAAGGGGCTGACCTACGAGAAGGTGGAAGAGGGGTCGAAGGGCACGGCCCGCCAGAAGATCCTGCTGGCTGCCGGGATCGACGAGGCCAAGGCCCGGCAGATCAACCGGTTCATCAAGGACCGGGGCATGAAGGGGGTCTCCTCGCAGACCCAGGGCGACCAGATCCGCGTGTCGGGCAAGAAGCGCGACGACCTCCAGAACGTGATCGCCGCCCTGAAGGAGGAGGATTTCGGCATCCCCCTCCAGTTCAAGAACTTCCGGGACTAGCCCGCCGGGGCGGCGTTCAGCTCCCCGAGCCGCCGAAGAGCGGGGCCAGGGCACGCGGCGTGAGCGGCGCCAGGATGGCCAGGGCCGCCTGGCGGCCGGCCCGGAGGGCGTCGGCCTCGGCTTGGGCCGCCGTGGACTTGCGGTCCCAGTCGATCCGGCCGGCGATCCGGGCCAGCTGCAGCTGGGCCAGCCGCATGGTGCCCCCGCCGGCGCTGACGCTGGACGCCCAGAGCAAGGGGCCGACCGCTCGGCCGGATGCGGAGGGGGCGTCGCCGTCGAACCGGCGCAGGACGCCGGCGCCCGTGACGGCCCGGGAGACGCCCACGCTGTTGGCGGCGAGCAGACCGGAGGCGTTGGCGATGGCCTCCGTGACCCAGCCGTCGAGGATGGGCTTGGGGTTCACCGCCGCGCCGCCGCGGGGGTGGACCTCGAAGTGGACGTGGGTGGCGCCGCCGGCCGCATTGCCGCTGTCGCCCACGTACCCCACCACGTCGCCCTGCTTCACCGCGGCACCGTTGGCCAGCTTGCGGGCGAAGCCGTCGAGGTGGGCCATGTAGTAATAGGTGCCGTCAGCCTGCGTCACGTACGCCGCCTTGCCCCCGAGGCCGGCATCCTCGAACCGGACGACGCCGGCGAAGGGGGCACGCACCGGGGTGCCGCGGGCTGCGAAGATGTCGGTGCCCTGGTGGAGGTGGAACGGCGGCCCGAAGCGGGCCTCCAGCCAGTCGTCGGTGTAGTCGGCCGCACCGGCCACCGGAAAGTGCCCGAAGCCGGCGATGGCGGCTTCCTCGAGGGTCAGGCCGAGGGTCTGCATGGGCCGCAGGGCATCGAGCAGGGCCGACGTCGTACGGCCGCCGGTGCGGCGCACGGAATTGATGATCGGGATGTACTCAGGCGGGATGACGCCGGCGGCGGCCGGTTTGGTGGTCGTCGTCACCGACCCGGCGGCGCCGGCCTTGCCCCCGGCCCCGCCGGCGGTCGCGGCGGCCGGCGCCGTGGTGGTCGGCGCCGGGGCCACGGTGGTCGTGGGGAGGAGCTGGCGGACCAGGTCCTCCAGGAAGCTAAGGGTCGTCGGCGTGGTCGGGGGCGGCGGGGTCTGGGCGCCGGCCTGGCCGGTGAGCGTCAGGACCAGGGCGGCCAACACGACGACGGCCGCGACAGGTGAGCGAAAGCGGCCTGGCACGATCCAGTTCTCTTCGCCGCTCAACGCCCGATCTCCTGCCCACCCGGTGCGGACAGGCGTCAGCGGACGATCAGGAGCGCCACTCGCCCTGGCGCAGCCGGGCGATGCGGTCCTCCAGGGGCGGGTGGGTCGAAAACAGGTTGGCGAACTGCACCTTGCGCCCCGTCAAGGGGTTCACGATGTACTTCGAGGCCTGGGCCGGGTCGACGGCCATGGGGATGGCCCGCGCCCCCTGCTCCAGCTTGGCCAGGGCCCGGGCCAGGGGCTCGCCGTCGCCGATCAGCCGGGCGCCGGTACGGTCGGCCTCGTACTCGCGGCTGCGGCTGAGGGCCATCTGGATCACTGCGGCGGCCACGGGGGCCAGCAGGCTGAAGGCCAGCAGGGCCAGGGGGTTGGCGCTGCGGTCGTCGTCGCGGCCACCCCCGCCGAACATGGCGCCCCACATCGCCATCCGGGCCACGAAGGTGATGCCCATGGCCACGGCCGCGGCCACCGAGCCGATGAGGATGTCGCGGTTGCCGACGTGGCTGATCTCGTGGGCCAGGACCCCGCGCAGCTCGTCCCAGTCGAGGATGTTGAGGATGCCCTGGGTCACGGCCACGGCGGCGTGGTCGGGGTTGCGGCCGGTGGCGAAGGCGTTCGGCTGCATGTCCGGGGTCCGGTACAGCTTCGGCATCGGCATGTTGGCGGCCATGGTCAGCTCGCGGACGATCCGGTAGTACTCCGGCATCTCCGCCTCGCTCACGGGGACGGCGCGCGCCGACTTGATGGCCAACTTGTCCGAGAACCAGTACGACCCTCCGACGAAGACCAGCCCGAGGCCGAGGCCGAGGACCAGCCCACCCCGGCCGAAGAAGCTGCCGATCAGCATGAGCAGGCCGCCCAGGGCCGCCAGCAGCGTGTAGGTCTTGATCGTGTTCTTGCTCATCTTCCTTCTCCCGTGGCCGTCACGATCTACAACGCTCCCACAGCCCGCCGCGTTCCGCTCGGGTGCTCAGCGCCGGCCGGCGCTCCTCAGCGTGCCCGCGGTCGCCGCCCGGAGGGCGCCACGAGCCTCGTGGAAGGCCTGCTCGATCTCCATGGCCGGCTGGGCCAGGTCGGCGAGGCGATGGGCAAGCGCCGCCTCTTCGATCTCGTCGGCCAGCACCACCATGCGCGAGGCCCCGACAGCGCCACAGCTACCTCGGAGCCGGTGGGCGGCGCGGGCCGCGGCCGGGAGGTCGGCCGTCGCCACTGCGGCATGAAGAAGGGCGATCTGCTCGGAGGTGGCCTCGATGAACGCGTCGGCGAGCTCCTCGAGCAGGGCCGAGGAGCCCGACCCCAGCTCCCACAGGTCCCTGATCGTGGCCCGGTCGAGCACCTCGGCGACCGGCCGGGGTGGGCGGGCGGCGAGGAGACGCCCGAGGACGGTGCCCAGCACCTCCACCGTGACCGGCTTGGTCACGTACGCGTCCATCCCCGCGGCCAGGCACCGGTCCTCGTCGCCCTTCACGGCCGATGCGGTCAGGGCGACGATCGGGATGTGGGCGCCCGTGCCTTCACGCCGGCGGATCTCCTCGGTCGCCTCGTAGCCGTTCATCTCCGGCATCTGGCAGTCCATCACCACCGCGTCGTACGGCCCCGCCTCCAGGGCGGCGACTGCGTCCCGGCCATTGGCCACCACGTCGACGCGGTAGCCGAGGCGCTTCAGCATGGCGATGGCAACCTTCTGGTTCACCACGTTGTCCTCGGCCACCAGCACCCGCACCCCGATCGGCGCCGGCGGGCGACCCGGCGCCGTCGCCGGGTCGGGGCTGGTCGCCGTGGTCGGCGCCGGCGCTCCGGCCAGGGCCAGGGCGATCACGTCGAGCAGTTCAGCGCGGTGGACCGGCTTGGTCAGGCAGGCCACGACCCGGTCACAGGCGGGCGGGCGGGAGGTGCCGGCGGAGGTCAGCATCACCAGACGGAGCGACGCCAGCTCGGGGTCGGCGTCAACCATGCGGCAGAGGTCGAGCCCGTCGAGACCGGGCATGTGCCGGTCGAGGAGCGCGATCGCCGGCACCGTGCCGGCACTTGCGGCCTGGCGGAGGCGCATGAGCGCAGCCGGGACGTCGGCCGCGAGCGTGGTCACCATCCCGTTGGCCCGGAGGTGGCGGTCGAGGATCCCCCGGGTGGTGGCGTTGTCGTCGACGATGAGCACGTTGACGCCACGGAGCGAGCCTCGGTCGACAGGGACCGGCGCCAGCTCGGGCCGGGCGGCCAGCCGCGCCGTGAACCAGAATGTGCTGCCCAGACCGGGGAAGCTCTCGACGCCGATCGCGCCACCCATCATCTCGGCCAGGCGCTTCGAGATGGCCAGGCCGAGGCCGGTACCGCCGAAGCGCCGCGTCGTCGACGGGTCGGCCTGGGCGAAGGACTCGAACAGTCGGTCGGTGTCGGCGCCGGCGATCCCCACGCCGGTGTCGCGCACGTCGAACCGGATCTGGTTGCCGGCCTCCGTCGAGACGGTGACGACGATCTCCCCGACTTCGGTGAACTTGACGGCGTTGCTGACCAGGTTGGTCAGGACCTGGCGGACGCGGACAGCGTCACCGGCCACAAAGGCCGGGACGTCGTCGGCGATCGTCGTCAGCAGCTCCAGGCCTCGCTCCTGGGCCGGCGCGGCCAGGAGGTCGGCCACCCCCTCGACGACCTCGCCGAGGTCGAAGTCGGAGACCTCGAGCTCCAGGCGGCCGGCCTCGATCTTGGAGAAGTCGAGGATGTCGTTGATGATCTCGAGCAGGGCCTCGCCGGACCGTCGGGCCGTGAGGGCGAACTCGTGCTGGTCGACATCAAGGTCGGTGTCGAGGAGCAGGCCGGTCATCCCGATCACGCCGTTCAGCGGGGTCCTGATCTCGTGGCTCATGTTGGCCAGGAACTGCGACTTCAGGCGCGACGCCTCGACAGCGTCCTGCTGCGCCACCTTCAGCGATGCCAGCGACGACTGCAGCTCCCCGGTGCGCTCGTCGACGAGGGCCAGGGCGTAATCCCGCCGGCGGGCCATGGCCTGGATCACCAGGAAGATGGCCACCGAGACGAGGAGGCCGATCCCCGCGATCATCTCGGGCAGGCGCTGGACCAGGGAACCGATCAGCGGTTGCTCGGCGGTCACGGCCAGGAGCCATTGGCTGTCGCCGGCGGCGAAGGTCCGGAGGAGCGTCTCGGACTGGCCCCGGTGCCGGCCGGGATGGGCGCTGGTCAGGATGAGCTGGTCGGGATCCGGGCGGGTCGAGGCGTACAGCGACCCGTCGAGCTCGGAGAAGGGCTTCGAGGACGTCGTCGGCGACGGAGAGTTCGGGATGATGACGGACTCCCGGTACACGACCGTGCCGGCGGGCGCCGCCGGCGGGCCGAGGGCGAAGCCGAGCGTCTTGACACCGCCGGCGAGCATCACCGGGGTGCTGACGATGAGGTGCACCTCGAGCGCCCGCCGCACGGCGTCGGCGCGGGGACCGGTGAGGGTCTCGCCGACGGCGATCCCGGGGCCGGAGGCCAGCTCGACGACGAACCCGTCGGCGGTGGCCCGCACCAGTGCGGTGCCGACCAGGTTGCGGTCGGCGCTGCCGGCGACCTCGGCGAAACTGGCCGGCGACCCGCCGCTCACCCGAGCCACGGTGCCCACCAGCGTGAGCCGGGCCTGGGTACTGGAGATGCTGTTGCCGAGCACCAGGTTGACCTCGGCGGCCCGCTCCCTCAGCAGGCTCGCCTCCTGGTCGATGGCCAAGCCTCGCACTGTCCAGGCCGCGCCGAGGCTGGCCGTCGTCAGGACGACGAAGGACGCCACCGAGAGGCCTCGCATCCGCCGGCGGTGGCGGTGTCGGTGGTGGCTCGTCGCCGTGGGGCGGGGACCTGTCCCATCCTTGCCTCGTCTGAGCATTCGTCCAACCGTTCCTGCTCGGGAGCCCCGGAGCGACACCATTCGGAGATCCATCGACCGTTCGAGCGGTTCCTTGAACACTTTCCGGCCGGGCTGCGCCCGACCGCTCACGCCGCGATCGGTTCCAGGACCAGAGACAGTGCGGGGCAGGGGCGAGGCAACGCCGGCGTGGCCATGGTCAAGCCTTCGCTCCGGACCGTCCGGAGGGACAGCAGGACCGTGGCCCCGGCGCCGGCCCCGGTGACGGCGAGGCAGATCACTGTCTTGCACAGCACGAAGGCCGGGAGCGGAAGGGTGACGAGGAGCCCAAGCGTGACTGCGCCGGTCGAAATGTGGACGCCGGCCCAGAGGACGGTGAGCCGGCGGAAGAGCTTGACGACGCCCGGCAGGGAGGTGACCTCGGGGCCCACCGGGCAGAAGTCCACCGCCAGGGCGGCGATGACCGGGCGGCCCACCACGAGCGAACCCATGAACACCGCCGCCATCACGGCGGTCGTGACGACGGGCTGCACGAAGTACATCGCCGCGCTCCCGCTCAGCACGCCGACGGCCGTACGGGCCGTCAGGCCGCCGAGCGCCAGGAGCAGGATGGCCGGCACCCGCTCCCGCCGGACCAAGCGCCGGACCAGGGCCGCGTACGACCAGCCGAGGGTCGCCACCATGGCCGCCCCGGTGCCGAACCGCACCAGGACGACATAGAACAGCGCGGCGGGGACGATGGTGGCTTCGAGCAGATGGGGAACGGTGCGCCGGGCGATGGCGCCCAACGAGGGGAGCACGATCGGGGCGGCAGGGGTGGGCATCTGACGGTCATCGGCACCTCGCCGGCGATCCTGTACTGCGTTCCCCTCCCGGACGCGTTGCGGACCGCTCCGGCCCGCTCCGACGCCCGGGCTAGGAGACCTTGAGCGTGGCGGCCTGGCCGAAGGTGAGCTGGACCAGCTCGACGGTGTAGCTGGCGTAGCGGGCCGACTTCGGGGGGGCCGTGCCCAGGACGAGGACGGCGGCCGGCGTGCCGGTCTTGACCACAGCGACAGCGATACTGGCGTCGCCGGCGAGGATGCACTGCTGGGTCGGACGGCACCGGCTGTCCTCCACAACCTTGGTGAACGTCACGGTCAGTCCCTCCCCCGCCACCGACACCGTGTCGCCGACGCTGACCGTGAAGGTGGAGCCCAGGGCCACGGCCCGGCCCGGCCCGGTCGTCACCGTCGTCGCCGGCGCGGTCGTGGGCGGGGCCTTGGTGGTCGAGGGCCGAGGCGCCGTGGTCGTGGCGCCCCGGACCGCGGTGGTCGTCGTCGGAGGCGGGCACCCCCACACGCCCCGGCCGGCGGTCCTAGCCTCGGACTCCGCCGCCGCCAGCTGCTCCCGGTACCGTTGGTTCGGACCGCCGGCCGCGGCTGTGGCCAGGCCCTCATGCACGAGCTTCTCGTTGTAGGGCCCGCCGTCGCTCTCCCACACGTACCGCAGGAGGGCACCGGCGGCGTCGGCGTCCTGGGCGTCGGCCAGCACGTAGACCGTGGCCCCGACGGGTAGCTCCCGGCGGGCGAACGCGTCGGCCTCGGCGGCTCGGCACGTGCCGGCGCCCGCCGGGGCGACGCCGATGACCGAGACGGCGACCGCCGGCGGCAGCATTGCGGTCGCCCGGGCCGCGCCCATGGTCACCTGGATGGTGCCGGCGTCGACGACCGCGACCACCGTCGCCACTTGCGCCCCGGCCGGGACGCCTGCGGGCAGGCTCGCCGGCTTCAGCTCCTTCCCCCCGCCGCCGCACGCAGTGGCGGTGACCGCGAGCACGCCACCGAGGAGCGCCGCCCGCCACCAACGCGTCATCCTCGAACCGTACCTAACACCGGGGCGACGAGCACCGCCTCGCCTCTACTCGTAGTACCCCGAGTGGATATAGACGCACGGGACGCCTTCCTCGTGGAGCATGTCGGCATTGCGCCGGTCGTCCTCGAAGCCCAGGCGGAGGTCGAAGCCGTGGGCCCGCAGCTCGGCCACGGTCAGGCGCTTGAACTCCCGGGCCGCGGCATAGTCGCCGATGTTGCGCATGATCAGCAGGTCCCACCGGATCTCGTAGCGCTCGAGCCAGGCCAGGGTCTGGGGCTGGACCCGCACCGGCCGGCCGGTGAGGAGGACGACCGCCAGGTCGCGGTCGAGGAGGTCGAGGAGGCGGGCGACCTCGGCGATCACCGGGTCGTCGCCGCACGCGTCGAAGAAGGCCCGCCAGTTGCGCTTGGCCTGGTCTTCGAGGAAGTGCTGGCGGCCGGTGGCGTCGGAGAGGACCCCGTCGATGTCGACCAGCACGGCGGCGCCGCCCACAGCTCCGCCGTGCCAGCGCCAGTGCGAGGGGATGTCGGGCAGGCGGCTACTCCTCGTCCGGTCCGCCGGCGGCCGCCCGCCGCTTGATCTCCTCGACGACTGACGCGTCGGCCAACGTGGTGGTGTCGCCCAACGCCCGGCCCTCGGCCACATCGCGCAGCAGCCGGCGCATGATCTTGCCGCTGCGGGTCTTGGGCAGGTCGTCGGTGAAGATGACCGTCTTCGGCCGGGCAATGGCGCCGATCTTCTTGGTCACGTGCCGGCGCAACGCCTCGCCGTGCTCCGCCGAGACGTCGCCCCCGCCCTTGACCGTGACGAAGGCCACGATGGCCTGGCCAGTGGTGTCGTCCTTGGCCCCGACGACGGCGGCCTCGGCCACCGACGGATGGTCGACCAGCGCTGACTCGACCTCGGTGGTCGACACTCGATGGCCGGAGATGTTCATCACGTCGTCGACGCGGCCCATCAGCCAGAAGTAGCCCTCGTCGTCGATCCGGGCCCCGTCGCCGGCGAAGTACCGGCCCTCGAAGCGCGACCAGTACGTCTGGCGGTAGCGCTCGGGGTCGCCGTAGATACCCCGGAGCATCGAGGGCCAGGGCCTGGTCAGGGTCAGGTAGCCGCCGCCCGTGGCGCAGACGTTGCCCTGGTCGTCGACCACCTCGGCCCCGATGCCGGGCAAGGGGAAGGTGGCCGAGCCCGGCCGCAGGGTGGTGGCGCCCGGGAGCGGGGAGATCATGATGGCCCCCGTCTCGGTCTGCCACCAGGTGTCGACGAGAGGGCAGCGCCCGCCGCCGATGTGCTGGTGGTACCACATCCACGCCTCGGGGTTGATGGGCTCCCCGACCGAGCCGAGCACCCGCAACGACGTCAGGTCGTGGGCCTCGGGGTACTCGGTGCCCCACTTCATGAACGTGCGGATGGCCGTCGGCGCGGTGTAGAGGATGCTGACCCCGTAGCGCTCGATGATCGACCACCACCGGTCCTTCTGGGGGAAGTCCGGGCTGCCCTCGTACATGACCGACGTGGCCCCGTTGGCCAGGGGGCCGTAGACGATGTAGCTGTGGCCGGTGACCCAGCCGATGTCAGCCGCGCACCAGTAGACATCGGTGTCGGCATGGAGGTCGAAGACGTACTTGTGGGTGAAGGCGGCCTGGGTCAGGTAGCCGCCCGTGGTGTGCATGATCCCCTTGGGCTTGGCCGTCGTGCCCGAGGTGTAGAGGAGGTACAGGAGGTCCTCGGCGTCCATGGGCTCGGGGGCGACGGCCGCTTCCTCGTCGGTGACGGTGGCCATGAGGTCGTGGTACCAGTGGTCACGGCCGTCGTCCCACGCCACGGGCTTGTCGGTGCGGCGCACGACGACCACATGCTCGATGGACGGTGTCTCGGCGACGGCGGCGTCGGCATTGTCCTTGAGTGGCACCACGGCGCCCCGCCGCCAGCCACCGTCGGCGGTGATGAGGACGCGCGCTTCGGCATCGTTGATGCGGTCACGCAGCGACTCCGACGAGAAGCCGCCGAACACCACCGAATGGGGTGCGCCCAGGCGGGCGCAGGCCAGCATGGCCACCGGGAGCTCGGGCACCATCGGCATGTAGATGGCCACCCGGTCGCCCTTGGCCACACCTAGCGACCGCAGCACGGCGGCGAACCGGGCCACCTCGGACTGCAGGTCGGCGTAGGTGACGGTGCGGGTGTCGCCCGGCTCGCCCTCCCAGTGGAACGCCACCTTGGCGCCGCGGCCCCCCTCCACGTGGCGGTCGATGCAGTTGTACGACACGTTGAGCTTCCCGCCGACGAACCACCTGGCAAAGGGCAGGTCCCACTCGAGGATGGTGTGCCAGTCCTGCGACCAGTCGAGCAGGTCGGCGGCCTGGCGGGCCCAGAAGCCCTGCCAGTCGCGCTCGGCATCGTCGTACATCCACGGGTCGACCACCAGGGCGTCACGCTTGAACGCCTCCGACGGCGGGAACGAACGCTCCTCGAGCTGGTAGGCCTCGATCGTCGGGGGCACGCCTGCCTCAGCCATAAGCCCGGAGCCTACCCACCGGGCCGCTCGCAACGGGCGGGGTCGATAACCTTCCCCGACGTGGAGGGGGGCGACGTCGCAGCCGCGCCGGGAGGCCTCACCTGCCAGCGCCACGGGCAACCCACCAAGATCACCTGCGCCACCTGCGACGTCCCGATCTGCCCGGCGTGCGCCGTCCGCACCCAGGTCGGCCTGAAGTGCCCCGACCACGCCACGCCGCCGGCGCCGCCGCGGAGCAACCGCTCGCAGACCGTCATCGGCATCCTCGTCGTCCTGGCCCTGGCCGGTCTGATCCAGGTAGTCCGGACCACCGGCCGGGGGGACCCGGCCCGGCCGCCCTGCCCCACCGAGACCGCGCCCGACGTCGGCATCGGGGCCGAGGGCGGCACCCACTGGAAGGAGATGTCCCCGTCGGGCCTGTGCGGGCGCTACAACGCCGCCCAGGTGTGGACGGGCACCCAGCTGCTCGTGTGGGGCGGGGAGAACTGCGCCGGCGCCGCGTGCCCGACCTTCCGCGCCCCCCACCTGGTGGACGGCGCCGCCTACACGCCGGCCACCGACCGGTGGCGGAAGCTGGCCCGGTCGCCGCTGTCGGGCCGGGCGCCAGCGGCCGTGGCCTGGACCGGGACGGAGATGGTGGTGTGGGGTGGCGTCAACGCCGACGGGTTCCTGGCCGACGGGGCGGCCTACGACCCGGCCCGGGACCGGTGGCGGCCCCTCGCCGGGTCACCGCTCACGCCCCGCAACCGGCCGATGTCGGCGTGGACCGGGCGGGAGCTGCTGGTCTGGGGGGGCAACGACCTCGACCACGGGTTCGCCGACGGGGCGGCCTACGACCCCGCCGCCGACCGCTGGCGGCCGTTCGCCCCGTCACCGCTCGCGGCCCGCACCGGCGGCGTCGCGGCATGGACCGGGCGGGAGCTCGTGGTGTGGGGCGGCGTCGACCTGGGCGCCGGCGCCGAACTTCGTGACGGCGCCGCCTACGACCCGGCCACCGACCGCTGGCGGGCGCTGGCCGCCGCCCCGCTGGCCGGCCGCGACGGGCCGGCATCGGCCTGGACGGGGCGCGAGCTACTGGTCTGGGGTGGCAACACCATCGGCGGCAACACGTTCTACGGCGACGGGGCCGCCTACGACCCGACGGCCGACCGGTGGAGGTCGTTGCCGAACGCACCGGTCGTCGCCCGGACGTCGCCGGCGGCCGTATGGAGCGGTCGGGAGCTACTGGTCTGGGGCGGCATCAGCCTGCCCGGCGCTGCCGACAACGGGCCGCTCGACCGGCTGATCGAGCGGCGGACGTCGCTCACGCCGCTCGAGGACGGCGCGGCTTACGACCCGGCCACCGACCGCTGGCGCACCCTCGAACCCGTCCCCCTGCTGGGCCGCGGGCTCCCGATGGCCGTCTGGGACGGCGACAGCATGCTGATGTGGGGCGGCCTCGTGGTCGTCAGCTCGCCGGCGTCATCGTCGGAGGGCGTCCGCTACCGGCCCTGAAGGTCAGGGCCGGCACCCGGCGCGCCGATCTCGGAGGCGAACCGCAGCGCGTCCTCCAACCACGCCAGCCGCTATGCGGGCGTGGCAGCCGACGAGGCGTCGCGTTGGTCCTGACCGTGGCGCTCCCAGCCCCAGTCGAGGGTGCCCGCCTCCCCGTCGGGGAGCGGCCCCGGTCCCGCGGCGGCGGTCATGGCGACCCTCCGCGCCCAAGCTGCACCAGGGCTTTGCCCGGTCCCCACTCGAGCACCCGGAAGGCGCCCAGGCCGGCGGAGTCGGTGAGGGCGGCGCCCTCACCCACCCGGCTGCGCGACTTCAGGGCCTGGAGGTCGCCGATGTGGGCCCGGGCCAGCCACGCGTCCCGGGCTTCCGCGACCAGCTCGTCGATGCCGTGGGCCCGCAGGAAGTCGGCTTGGCTGCGATCTGACGCCGGCGCCGGCAACTGGTCGACCGCCAGCTCGCAGGTCACGTCCTGGGCGCCAAGGTCGGCGAGGGGGTGGGTGCCCCGCCCGTGGCCGCGGTAGGTCCGGGCCCAGTCGGTCCACGGCCGGCCGGCCATCGACGGGGTCGTGTCGGCATAGTCGATGGCCACAACCCGGCCGGCGGTCACCAGCGCACGCGCCCGGTCGACCCACGCCCGGGCCACGCGCTGCACCGGGATGCGGGCGCCCACCTCGGCGCCGGGCGCCAGCCGGCCTTCGGGCGGGTCGTCGACCGGGACCAGCGTCTCGGTCAGGCTCTCCGTCACCCGCACCTCGGCCCAGCCCCCGGCCTGTCGTTCAAGGAGGCCGAAGGGCAGGTTGTCGAGCAGTTCGTTGGCCAGGACGACGCCGACGAAGGGCTCCGCGGGCAGGTCGGCGGCCGGGCCCACGCCGGCGGGCAACTGGGCGCGCAGCGTGCTCGACCGCTCGACAGCCACGTACCGAAGGGCGGCCCCGCACGCCGGCCCCGCCGCCAACACGCCCCGGGCCAGGGCGCCCCGGCCGGCGCCGGCCTCGACCACGGTGAACGGCTCGGGCTCACCCAGCTCCCGCCACCAGCCGTCGAGCGCCCGGGCCAGCACGGCCCCGAACAGCGGGCCGACCTCCGGGCTGGTCAGGAAGTCACCGGCCCGGCCGGCGCCCCCGCCCGTCTCGTAGAACCCCAGGCCGGGCTCGTACAGCGCCCGCTCCACCACCTGCTCGTACCCGAGGGGCCCCTCGTGGCGGGCCCGCTCGGCGACGATCTCCGCTACGGAACGAGCGACGCCAGGTCCCCGAAGTTGGCGAAGGTCTGCGGGTAGACGCCCACGATGATGACGATGGCCGCGGTGATGCCCAACGCCGTGACCAGCGCCGCCGGCACCTGGATGGGCGTGCGGTCGCCGTCGGGCACCGGGTTCATCCACATCTCCCGGGCGATCGACGCATAGTAGAAGAGGGCGATCACCGAGTTGACGGCGGCCACCACGCCGAGCAGGACCGCCCACGATGTGCCGGCGTCCAGCACGGCCCGGAAGATGAACAGCTTGGCCCACGCCCCCGCCAGCGGTGGGATGCCGGCCAGGGAGAACAGGAAGATCGTCATCAGCACGGCCAGGCCGGGGGCGTACTCATAGAGCCCGCCGTAGGAGGAGATCTCGCCCGAGCGGGTCTTGCGGGCCACGGCGACGATGATGGAGAAGGCGCCCAGGTTCATGGCCGCGTAGACCAGCAGGTACACGACCGCGGCAGTGAACGCGCTCTTGGCGCCGGCGCCGTCGTTCGAGCCGGCGATGGCGAACGGCACCAGGATGTAGCCGGCCTGGGCGATCGACGAGTACGCCAGCATGCGCACGATGTTCTTCTGGCGGAGGGCCACCAGGTTGCCGACCGTCATTGTCAGCGCGGCCAGGATGCCGAACATCGGCCCCCACACGTCGCCCCGGCCGAAGAAGCCTACGAAGATGAGCTCGAGCAGGGCGACGAACCCGCCCGTCTTGGACGCCACCGAGAGGAAGGCGGTGACGGGCGTGGGCGCGCCCTCGTAGGTGTCGGGCGCCCATGAGTGGAACGGGACGGCGGACACTTTGAAGGCGAAGCCCACGATGATGAAGACGATGGCCATGGTCACCAGGGGCTGGTGGGCCGCGCTGCCGTGCATCTGCTCGCCGATCTTGGCCAGCACGGTCGTCCCCGTGAAGCCGTAGATCAACGACATGCCGTAGAGCATGATCGCCGACGCCAGCACACCCAGCAGGTAGTACTTGAGCGACGCCTCGTTGCTCCTCAGGTCGCGCTTGCGCCAGCCGGCCAGCATGTAGGCGGGGAGCGACAGCGTCTCCAGGGCCACGAAGATGGTGATGAGGTCACGCGACGACGCCATGACCATCATGCCGAGCAGCGAGCACAGAAGGAGGAAGTAGAACTCCCCCTCGTAGTAGTCGCCGTCCTCGATGTAGTTGCTCGACATCAGCAGGACCACGAAGCCGATGCCGAGGAACAGGGCTTTCAGGACGAGGGCGAAGTTGTCGACCACGTAGGCCCCGCCCACCATCGACCGCACATCGGTCTCCGACAGGGCCAGGGACAGGATCGGGGCCATGGCCGCCACCAGCCCGAAGGCGGCGATGTTCGAGAGCAGCCACTTGCGTGACGAGTCCAGGAACAGGTCGGCCACCAGGATCACGGCCAGCACGGCCGTGACCACGATCTCCGGGGAGAGGGCGTGGTAGTCGAGGTTGGGGGTGGTGAACGGCATGCGCGCCTACCTGCCCGCGGCGGCGCCGGCGGCCCCCACGGCGTCGACGCCGTGGGTGACCACACTGACGGCGGCGTCGGTCATCTGGAAGAGCAGGTGGGGGAAGATGCCGAAGACCAGGATGCCCAGGAGCAGGGGCACCCAGGCGATGTACTCGGGGATGTGCACGTCGTGGATGTGGGCCTTCTCAAACTCGGGCTTGACCACCCCGAAGGCCACCCGCTGCAACATCCAGAGCAGATAGCCGGCGGCAAAGACGGTGCCGATGGCGGCCACGGCCATGTAGGCCCGGAACGTGGCCTCGCTCAGGCCGGCGGCCGGTTGGTACGCCGAGAGGATGGCGGGGAACTCACCCCAGAACCCGGCCAGGCCGGGAAGGCCCAACGAGGCGAAGGCGCAGAACCCCAGCATCCAACCCATGCGGGGTGCCTGGAGCAGGAGGCCGCCCAGGCGGGACAGCTCACGGGTGCCGAAGCGCTCCTGGATGGAGCCGGCGATGAAGAAGAGCATGCCGGTGATGAGGCCGTGGGCCACCATCCCGAACACGGCGGCGTTGATGCCGAAGGTGGTGAGGGTGGCGATGCCGAGCATCACGAAACCCATGTGGGCCACCGACGAGAAGGCGATGAGGCGCTTCATGTCGCGCTGAGCCAGGCAGCCCAGGGCGCCGTAGATGATGCCGATGACCGCCAGCAGGCCGATCCAGGGCGCCCACGACCGGGCCGCCTCAGGAAGGATCGGGATGGCGATGCGGATGAACCCGTAGGTGCCCAACTTCAGGAGGACGGCCGCCAGGATCACCGAGCCGACCGTCGGCGCCTCGGTGTGGGCGTCGGGCAGCCAGGTGTGGAACGGGAACATGGGCACCTTGATGGCGAAGCCCATGAACAGGCCGCCGAAGATCAGTAGCTGGGTGCCGTGGGCGATGGCCCCGCCCTGGGCGATGAGCAGGGGGATGTCGAAGGTCTGCCCGCCCTTGAAGTACAGGGCCAGGAAGCTCAGGATCATCAGCGCCGAGCCGAACAACGTATAGAGGAAGAACTTGATGGCCGCGTACTGGCGGTTCGGCCCGCCCCAGACGCCGATCATGAAGTACATCGGCAGCAGGACCAGCTCGAAGAACACGAAGAACAGGATCAGGTCCTGGGCGGCGAAGGTGCCGTTCATGCCCGTCTCCAGGACGAGCATCAGGATCAGGAAGGCCTTGGGGTTGTGCGGCTCGGGGAAGTGGTCCCACGAGTAGATGACACACAGGACAGTGATCACCATCGACAGGATCAGCAGCGGCAGGGAGATGCCGTCGATGCCGATGTGGTAGCGGCTGTTGATCACCTCGATCCAGCCGTGGTTCACCGTGTACTGGAGGCGGCCGGCGTCGCCGTAGTCGAACCCGAAGAGCAGGGACAGCCCGATGACCGCGGTGGCCAGCGTCACCACCAGGGCGACGGCCTTGAGCATCTCCTCCCGCTCACGCGGTATGAGCGCCAGCAGCGCGGCGCCGACAATGGGCAAGAAGACCGCAGCGGTCAGCATCTGTTTCGAGACTCCCTCACGTGAGGACCACCAGGCCCATCGCCAAGACCGCGGCCGCGCCGAACAACAGGGCCGCGTACTGCTGCACCCGTCCTGTCTGGAGATGGCGCAGGATGCTGCCACCCTCTTCCGCCGACAGGCCGGCGCCGTTGACCGCCCCGTCGATGATCCGCTGGTCGATCACCTCGTAGACCACCTTGGCCCCGGCCTGGGCACCCTTCCCCACGCCGTTGATCACGCCGTCGAGCACGTTCTGGTTGACCCAGTACGCGGCCTTGGCGATGGGGTACTGGATACCCCGGATGATGGCCAGGAACAGGTCGTCGAGGTAGTACTTGTTGACCAGGACGCGGTGGCCGGTCTGCAGGATCGGGACCCGCTGTGACAGGCCGTTGAGGGCGCCGCGGAAGTAGTAGGCCGAGGCGAGGGCGATGCCCAGCAGGGCGATGGCCAGCGAGCCGACGGCCAGTGCAGGGTTGAAGGCGTGCTCGGGCAGGAACGCCGGTACGCCAGGGATCTCGAACTCGACCCACTTGTGGAACAGCTCGATGCCCGGGGCGTTCAGGAGACCGGCCAGCACCGCTGGGACGGCCAGGATGCGCAGCGGCCACGCCATCGACGGCGGGGACTCGTGGGGGTGGCCGTGGCCGCGGTACTCGCCGGCGAAGATCAGGTAGCAGGCCCGGGTCATGTAGGCCGCGGTCATGAACGCCCCCAACAGGCCCACGATCAGCATGAGCGGGAAGCCGTTCTCGTGGGCGCCGAGGAGGATCTCGTCCTTCGACCAGAAGCCGGCGAGGGGGAAGATGCCGGCCAGGGCAACCGACCCGATCATGAACGTCTTGTACGTGGTCGGCATGAACTTCCGCATGCCGCCCATCTCGCTCATGTTGTTGGAGTGCACGGCGTGGATCAACGAGCCGGAGCCGAGGAACAGCAGGGCCTTGAAGAAGGCGTGGGTGAAGAGGTGGAAGACCGCCGCCGTCCAGGCGCCGACCCCGAGGGCCATGATCATGTACCCGAGCTGGCTGACGGTGGAGTAGGCCAGCACCTTTTTCACATCGTCCTGCACGAACGCGAGCAGGGCGGCGATGATCACCGTCATGGCCCCGATGATGGCCACCAGGTTGGTCCCGCCGACCTCGATGGAGAAACCGGTGAAGAACACCCCGTAGAGCCGGGCCACCAGGTACACGCCGGCCACGACCATCGTGGCCGCGTGGATCAGGGCCGAAACCGGCGTGGGGCCGGCCATGGCGTCGGGCAGCCACACGTGCAGCGGGAACTGGGCGCTCTTGCCCATGACCCCCAGGAACAGGAGGCAGGCGCCGACCAGCAGCGTGCCGTGGCCGATCTCGCCGGTGAGGGCGGCGTGGTTGAGGTGCTCGATGTCGAAGTTGCGGCCGGCGGCGAAGAAGAGGGTGATGATGCCGGTCATCAGGCCGACGTCGCCGGTGCGGGTGGTGATGAAGGCCTTGATGGCGGCGCCGGAGTTGACCCCCTCCTCCCACCAGTGGCCGATCAGCATGAACGAGCACAAGCCGACGAGCTCCCAGCCGATCATCAGCTGCAGGGTGTTGTCGGCCACGACCAGCAGGAGCATGGCGGCGGTAAAGAGGGACAGGGCGGCGAAGAAGTAGGTGTAGCGCCGGTCGCCGTGCATGTAGCCGGTGGAGTAGATGTGCACCATCAACGAGATGAAGGTGACGACCACCAGCATCATCACGGCCAGGCCGTCGATGTGCATGCCGGCGCCGAAGTGCACGCCGCCCAGTTCGAACCACTCGTGGTGGGCGGTGACGGCCTCCCGGGGCACTTCCTTGCCGGTCCACTCGAGGGCCCCGAGGAGGGCGATCACGAAGGACAGGCTGAGGGCGGTGATCCCGACTTCGGCACCCTTCTTGGGCAGCCGTTTCCCGAAGAACAAGATGACGACAAACGACAGCGCCGGGATGAGCGGGATGAGCCAGGCCTTGTCCAACATGGGTTGTGAGTCCTAGCCCTTCATCTGGGCAAGCTCGTCCAGGTCGATGTCGGCCCGGTTACGGAAGATCAGCAGGACGATGGCCAGCCCCACGCCCACCTCGGCGGCGGCGATGGCGATCACGAACAGGGAGAACACCTGCCCGATCACGTTGTCGCGGAAGGCGCCGAAGGCGATCAGGTTGATGTTGACCGCGTTGAGCATGAGCTCGATCGACATCAGGACGAGGACGGCGTTCTTCCGGGACAGGACGCCGTAGACGCCGAGGCAGAAGATGACGGCGGCCAGGAGCAGGAACTGGTTCAGGTACACGACTAGTCCCTCCGGGCCAGGGCGACGGCGCCCACCAGGGCGGCGAGGAGGAGGACCGAGGACACTTCGAAGGGCACGACGTAGGCCCCGAAGATGGAGTCGCTCACCTCGGCGGTACGGCGGATGGCAAAGTCGCCGAACTTGTCGCTGCCGAAGGCATCGAGCAGTACGGCGCCGAGAGCGCCGAAAAGGAAGAGGGCCACGAGCGCCCCGAGGATGCGCTGGTCGTTGTCGAGGTCGGCGTCGCGGCCGATCGGCGCCCGGGTGAGCATGACGCCGAAGAGGAGCAGCACCACCACGGCGCCGATATAGACCAGCACCTGGACCCACGCCACGAACTCGGCGGCGAGCAGGATGTACAGGCCGGCGGCGCCGGCCAGGACGATGGCCAGGAACAGGGCGGCGCGGACCACGTTCTGCGTCGTGACCAGCCGGAACGCCGCGGCCACCATGGCCACGGCCAGGATGCCGAAGACCACGTTCTGCGCCACCATCGTTGCCGCTATCAAGGTCGGGCCACCATCGTCGGGACGCTAGCTCCTGCTACTTCTTCTTGACCGCCCCGGCCTCGAGGGCAGGGGGATCAGGGACGGTGACCATCCACTCGCCGAGGCGCTCCTTGTCGTGGAGGAGGTCGGCGATGCTGGACTCGGAATATTCGTACTCGGGCGTCCAGAAGAGCGCGTCGAACGGGCAGACCTCGACGCAGATGCCGCAGTACATGCAGAGGGCGTAATCGATGTCGAAACGGTCGAGGGCGTTGACCGTACGGGGCTTGCCCCCCTCACGGCGGGGCGGGCGCTTCTCCTTGTGGCCCTCGATGTAGATGCACCAGTCCGGGCATTC
Source organism: Acidimicrobiia bacterium (assembly GCA_023264995.1). Taxonomy (GTDB): domain Bacteria; phylum Actinomycetota; class Acidimicrobiia; order Acidimicrobiales; family AC-14; genus CADCTB01. Next base: position 30,106 of record JAHFUR010000016.1, read on the forward strand.
CCGGGCGCAGAGCATGCAGACCGTGCAGTTCTCTTCCTTCAGGGCGATCACGCCCCGGGTGCGAGGCGCCAGGTCTTCCTTCTCGTGGGGGTACTGCACCGTGACCGCACCCTGGGTCCAGGTGTTGATCATGGTCTTGAACGTGACGGCGAGGCCCTTGGCCAGTCCGGGAAGCTCGGGCATGCGCTACAGCACCACCTTGAAGATCGCGGTGACCATGATGTTGACCAGCGAGAGGGGGATGAGGATCTTCCAGGCGAAGGACTGGAGCTGGTCCTCGCGGAACCGGGGGAAGGTGAACCGGATCCAGAAGATCAGGAAGGCGATCAGCATCACCTTGATACCGAGGACCACCGGGCCCAGCAGGTCGGCCATGATCCCGGTCTTGAACAGCGGCTGGTACCAGCCGCCGAAGTACAGGGTGGCGGCGATGGCGGAAAGGGCCAGGGCGGTACCGAACTCGGCCATGAAGAAGAAGAGGAACCGGAAGCCCGAGTACTCGGTCATGTAGCCGGCGACCAGCTCCGACTCGGCCACGGGCATGTCGAACGGGGTCTGGGTCAGCTCGGCCTGGGCCGCGGCCAGGAAGATGCCGAAGCCGACGATCTGGGTGAAGAAGAACGGGTTGCCCAGCCCCGAGAAGCCGAAGATGGAACCGTCGGCCTGGGCGTGGACGATGCCTTGGAGGCTCATGGTGTTGGCCTGGATGACCACGCCGACCACGGCGAGCACGAGCGGAAGCTCGTAGGCGATGAGCTGGCCGGCGGCCCGCAGCGACCCCAGCAGGGCGAACTTGTTGGCCGACGCCCAGCCGGCCATGAGGACGCCGATGACCCCGAGCGACGAGACGGCCAGGGCGTAGAAGATGCCGACGTCGAGGTTCTGGACCACCAGCCGAGGCCCGGTGGGCACCACCACGTAGAGGAGGAAGGTGGAGATCAGGACGACGAGCGGGGCCAGGGCGAACACCCGCCGGTCGGCCTCACCCGGGATGATGTCCTCCTTCTGGATGAACTTGATCCCGTCGCCGATGAGCTGGAACCAGCCGTGGAACCCGCCGGGCTCCATGGGGCCCATCCGGCTCTGCATGTGGGCCATCATCTTGAGCAGGAAGACGTAGCCGAGGACCACGGCGCCGGCGGGGATGATCGACAGGACGATCACCGTCTTGATGATCGTCAGCTCCCAGTACGGGATCTCGAGCGCGAACATCATGAGCGCACCGCCCCCCGGGTCTGCACGCGCTGGAGACTAGTGAGCCTCCCATGGTGAACGCCAAAACTGCAGAGGCTGTGCACGGCTAGCGGTCGATGTCCCCGAGGATGAAGTAGAGGCTGGAGAGGATGGTGATGATGTCGGGAACGTAGACGCCCTTGAGCAGCCACGGCGTGATGGACACGTTGTGGAACGACGCCGAGCGGATCTTGCAGCGGAACGGGCCGAGGCCGCCCTGGCTCACCACGTAGTACCCCATCTCACCGAGCGGGTTCTCGGTGTGGGCCCAGGCTTCGCCGGCGGGCACCTTGATGATCCGGGGCACCTTGGCCTGGATCGGCCCCGACGGCAGGCCGTCGAGGAGCTGGTCGACCATCAGGGTGGCCTCGCGGGTCTCCTGGAGACGGACCCAGTACCGGGCGAAGGAGTCGCCGTCGGGATGGGTCCAGACCTTCCAGTCCAGCTCCTTCCACGCCAGCGGCGACGGGGCATCGCGGCGCAGGTCCCAGTCGACCCCGCTGGCCCGGATGTTGGCACCCGACAACCCGTAGGACAGGCCGACATCGGCCGGGATGACACCGACGCCCCGGGTGCGGGCCTCGAAGATCTCGTTGCCCATCAGGAGCTGCTCGAGCTCGTCGCAATACCCACGGATGCGCCGCATGGCGTCCTTGGTCTCGGCGATCCAGCCCTTGGGCAGGTCGTCCTTGATACCGCCGATACGGTCGAAGTTGGGGTGGAAGCGGCCGCCGGTGGCCGATTCGATCAGGTTGAGGACGTACTCCCGGTCGCGGAAGGCGAAGAACACCGGGGTGATGGCCCCGAGCTGCACGCCCATCTCGCCGATGAACAGGGTGATGTTGGCGATGCGGCTGAGCTCGAAGAACAGGGTGCGGATCCACTGGGCCCGGGGCGGGGCCTCGATCTCCATGAGGTCCTCGGCGGCCAGGATGAACGGCACCTCGTTGGCGAACGAGGACAGCCAGTCGATCCGGTTGATGAGGGTGGTGACCTGGGGGAAGGTGCGGACCTCGGTGAGCTTCTCGTAGCCGCGGTGCATGTAGCCGCACACCACGTCGGCCTTGACGACCTGCTCGCCGTCGAGGCGGGCGACGATGCGCAGCGTGCCGTGGGTGGCCGGGTGCTGGGGGCCGAGGTTGAGGGTCATCTCCTCGGTCTGCAGCTCGACGTTGAGCCGGGCGTCGGCCGCCTGGGAGGCGATGTAGGAGATGCGCTGCTGGTCGGTGACGGCCATCAGCCCTCCCCGTCGCCCTTGTAGGTGGCGGGGAACTGCTCCACGTCGACCAGGCCGGGCCACGGCTTGACCTCGCGGGCCAGCAGCGGGAAGTCCTTGCGCATCGGGAAGCCTTCGAACTCGCCCGGGAGGTAGAGGTGGGTGAGGTTGGGGTGACCGGTGAAGTCGAACCCGTACATCTCCCACGTCTCCCGCTCGCACCAGTCGGCGCCCGGGTAGGCCGTGATCCACGACTCGATGCGAGGGTTCAGGTCGTCGAGGTCGGCCTTGAGCGTGACCCCGATGTGGCGGATGGTGGAGTACAGCCGGGCCAGCACCTGGAAACGGGTGTCGCCGCCGGCGTACCCGCTCTGGATCCCTTCGATCACCGGCTCCTCGACGACCTCCTCGGCCGGCAGGGCGGCCTCGTCGTCGGGGTCGGGCGCCGGCCCCTCGATGACCTTGGGGTTGGGCCAGGTGTGGGGCATCCAGTCGATGCCCGACAGGTAGCAGAAGTAGTCGAAGCCCATGGCCTTGCAGGCCTCGGCGGCCCGCAGCCAGGCGTCGGGACGCACCCGCACCCAGAGGTCGCCGCTGCGGATGTGGGACCCCACGACGGCGGCCCCGAGCCGGGTGGTCAGATCCTCGAGGAGCGCCTTCTGGCGGTCGTCGGTGGCCGTGGTCGAGTCAGCGGACGACAATTGGTTCCCCCCGCCAGCGCTCGGCCATGTCCTCGTTCTGGATGCGCTCCTGCAGGAGGACGATGCCCTCGAGCAGAGCCTCGGGCCGGGGCGGGCAGCCGGGGACGTACACGTCGACCGGGATGATCTGGTCGACGCCCTTGGTCACCGAGTACGAGTCCCAGTAGGGGCCGCCGCAGTTGGCGCACGAGCCCATGGAGATGACGTACTTGGGGTCGGGCATCTGCTCCCAGAGCCGGCGGATGGCCGGGGCCATCTTGTCGGTCACCGTGCCGGAGATCACGACCAGGTCGGCCTGGCGAGGCCCGGCCGGGAACGGAATCACGCCAAGGCGCATGACGTCGTACCGGGGGGAGCCGAAGGCCGCCCCCATCTCGATGGCGCAACAGGCCAGGCCCCACTGGTAGACCCAGAGGGAGTACTTCCGGCTGTAGTTGAGAAGCCAGGTGAGCGGCTTCATGGAGGGCTTGGCGAACGTGCCCTTCTCGACCAGACCCATCTAGTGCTGCGCTCCCATCAAACCCAACGAAGGACACCCTTGCGCCAGGCGTACAGCAGGCCGAGGGCGAGGATGAAGACGAATACGCCCATCTCGGCCAAGCCGAAGACGGCCAGAGCCTCGAGACGGACGGCCCACGGGAAGATGAAGACCGCTTCCACGTCGAACATGACGAACAGGAGGGCGAAGACGTAGTACCGGATCTGGCTCTGCGACCAGCCCACGCCGACCGGGTCGACACCACACTCGTAGTTGATGTACTTCCCGGCCTGCGGCCGGGTGGGCCGCAGCAGTTTGCCCAGCCCGAGCATGGCCCCGACCATCAGGACGGCGGCGCCACCGAAGATGGCGACCGTCAGGTACTGGCGGAGGAACTGGGACATGACGTGATCCTAACGAAGGCCGTCGTCAGGTGTCGAAGGACCGTTCGGCCGTGGCGGGCGCCGGGTCAAGGCCAGCGTGACGTGCTGCTCCCCGGCGGCTTCGGCCAGGACGGCGGTCAGTGACGGCTCACTGCTCCAGCCGCACGAGCAGCGGACCGAGTAGCGCGCCCCGTCGGCGTCGACCTGCATGCGCGCCCCGGCGTCGACCCGGTGATCGTCATCTTGTCGCACATCCCCTACCGACACGTTGGTCGCCTCTGCTCGACGGTGCGGCGATGGTACTGGCCGCGACACTCTCAACCCCACTTCTTCGCTCAGAGCCGGAGAAGGGTGGCGTGGCGGGCGAAGTCGATGACCGGTTGGGGCAGGAGGCCGGCGCCGACGGTGTAGGCCAGGCAGATCCCGATGGCGATGGCGGCGGCGACAGGGATCTCGACCCGTGTAACGGTGGCGGTGGCCGTCGCCAGCCCCCCGGCCTCCCCCTCGCCCAGCGGTGTCTCGGGACCGATGCCCGCCATGGTCTGCTCGGGGGCCATGTACATCACGACGATCAGGCGCAGGTAGAAGTAGGCGGCGATGACCGACGCCAGCATGGCGATGACGGCGATGGCGTAGGAATGGGCCTCCACCGCGGCGGAGATCACGTAGAACTTGGCCAGGAAGCCCGCGGTGAAGGGGGCGCCGGCCTGAGCCAGGAGGAAGACCGTGAAGGCCAGGGCCAGGCCGGGCCGGTCGCGGGACAGACCGCGATAGGCGTCGAGGCCGGTACGGTTGTCGCCTTTCCGGGAGACGATGGCCACCGTGGCGAAGCTGCCGACGACCACGAAGGAGTACGACAGCAGGTAGAAGAGCGACCCGGCGATGCCGCGCTCGTTGGCCGCCTGGAGCCCGATGAGGATGTAACCGGCGTGGCTGATGGAGGAGTAGGCCAACATGCGCTTCACGTCGCCCTGGACGACGGCCAGGCTGGCGCCCACGACCATGCTGAGGACGGCGAGCACCCAGACGATGGGCCGCCAGTCCAGCTGGGCCGTACCGAAGGCCGAGTAGAAGATGCGCAGGAGGGCGGCGAAGCCGGCGGCCTTGGCCGCGGCGGCCATGAACCCGGTGACCGGCGTCGGCGAGCCCTGGTAGACGTCGGGCGTCCACATGTGGAACGGCACCGCAGCCACCTTGAACCCCAGCCCGACTAGGAGGAACGCGAACCCGCCCAACAGCACTCCGCCGGTCACGGTCTGGGTGGACAGGAACTCGGCGATGAAGCCGAGGTTGGTCGATCCCGTCGAGCCGTAGGTGAGGGCCACGCCGTAGAGGAAGAACGCGGAGGAGAACGAGCCCAGCACGAAGTACTTGATGGCCGCCTCGCGCGACTGCTCCCGGCGCTGGTGGTAGCCGGCCAGCACGTACAGGGCGATGGAGAGGATCTCGAGGCCCAGGAAAATGAGGATGAGGTCGTTGGCCTTGGCCATCACGATGCCGCCGGAGCCCGACAGCATCATCAGGACGTAGAACGACGGGGCCTCGAGCCTCTCCTGCCGGAGGTACCCATGGGCCAGCAACGCGCCCAACCCGACGGCGATGCAGATGACCACGGTGAAGAAGACGGCGAAGCCGTCGATGACAACGGCATCGGCCACCGCGAGTCGGGCCCCGCCGGCACCGCCGCCGACGTCCTGCCAGATACCCCACGACGCCACCAGGGCGGCGACGGCGACAGCAACGGTGAAGACGCACGCCCCGGTGGCCATGGCCCGGTCGCGCCGGAACGTGCCGGCGACGAGGAGGACCAGGGCGCCGGCGATCAGGATGAGCTCGGGCGACAGGAGGCTCCACTCGACGTGGGGCAGGCTGATCGGCTCCAACTGGGCGATCATCGTTCCGCCGCCCCGGCCGCGACCGCCGGCTGGCGGTAGTCGGAGTGCTCCTGGACGTGGGCGATCAGTTCTCGCACCGACGGGGCGATGCGGTCGAGGACGGGCTTCGGGTACACACCGAGGAGCACGATCAGGGCCACGAGAGGAGCCATGATGGCTCGCTCGCGCATCGTCATCTCCGAGAACGTGGCGTTCTCGCCCGAGACCGGGCCGTGGAACACCCGCTGGTAGGCCCACAAGAGGTAGAGAGCGGCGAGAATGACGCCGGCGGTGGCCACGACCGCCCACCACCGGTGGGTGACGAACGTGCCGATCAGCACCAGGAACTCGCCCACGAACCCGTTGAGGCCGGGCAGGCCGATCGACGACAGCATGACCAGCATGAAGACGCCGGCGAACACCGGCGCCACCCGCTGGATGCCGCCCAGCTCGGCGATGAGCCGGGTGTGCCGGCGCTCGTAGATCATGCCGACCAGGAAGAAGAGGGCGCCGGTGGACAGCCCGTGGTTCACCATCTGCAGGACCCCGCCCTCGAGGCCTTGCTGGGACAGGCCGAAGGTGCCCACCACGATGAAACCGAGGTGGGCCACCGAGGAGTAGGCCACCAGGCGCTTGAGGTCCTTCTGCATGATGGCGACGACCGCGCCGTAGATGATGCCGATCGTGCCCAGGGTCAGGAACAGCGGGGCCATGTCGACGGCGGCCTGGGGGAACAGGTAGAGCCCGAACCGCAGGAACCCGTAGGTGCCGAGCTTCAGCATGATCCCAGCCAGGATCACCGAACCGCCGGTGGGCGCCTCGGTGTGGGCGTCGGGCAGCCAGGTGTGGACCGGGAAGATCGGCACCTTGATGGCGAACGACGCGGCGAACGCCAGGAACAGCCAACGCGCCGTGCTGGATGCCAGCGACTGCTCGTTGGCCAGGGTGACCACGTCGAAGGTGAGGTGCCCGGTGGCCCGCTGGTGCAGGAACACCACGGTCAGGATGCCGACAAGCATCAGCGCGGAGCCGACCATCGTGTAGAGGAAGAACTTGAGCGTGGCGTAGATGCGCCGGTCGTAACCCCAGCCGCCGATGAGGAAGTACATCGGGATGAGGACCAGTTCCCAGAAGAGGAAGAACAGGAACAGGTCGAGCGACATGAACACGCCCATGCACCCGGCCTCGAGCAGCAGCATCCAGGCCACGTAGCCCTTGACGTCCTTGTGGACCGCGGGGCCGACGATCACCAACGGGAAGAGGACCCCGGTGAGCCCGATGAGGAACAGCGAGATGCCGTCGACCCCGAGCTTCCACGAGATGCCGAACGAGCGGATCCATACGTGGTCGGAGACGAACTGGAAACCGGTGCCGGTGGCTCGGTAGTCGAACATCAGGGCGACGGCCAGGGCCAGGCTCACGCCGGCGAAGGTGACCCCCACCAGCTTGAGGAGCCGTTCGTTGTCGCGCGGCATGAGGGCCACCACGCCGGCGCCAAGCACCGGTACCAGCACGAGCAGGGTGAGGATCGGGAGGGAGCCGGACACCTACGCCGACCTTGCGACGGCGTACGCCAGGATGGCCACGGCGCCGACGGCGACGGCCAGCGCGTAGTTGCGGACGAAGCCGGACTGGACCGTGCGCAGGCGGGTGCCGCCGGCCCGGACCAGGGCGCCGACGCCGTTGACCGTGCCGTCGATCACCTTGGCGTCGACGACGAAGGCGCTGAAGTTGGCCAGGGCACGGCCAGGCGCCTCGACGATCTTCTGGTAGAGCGCATCGACGTACCAGGCATGCCGGAGGACCTCGGGCTCGACCGTCTCGGCCCGCACCCGGTTGCGCAACCAGATGGAATAGGCCAGCCCGATCCCCGACAGCGCGCCGACCGTGGTGACGACGATCAGGCCGAGCTTGGTGCTGCTGCTGGACGCGAACTCGTGGGGGTGGGCCAGCACCGGTTCCAACCACCGCTCCAGCGGCGACTTGAGGATGCCGCCCACGGCGGCCAGCCCGGCCAGGACCACCAGCGGGAAGGCCATGGTGGGGGGCGACTCGTGGGGCTTGAAGTCGCCATGCGCGCCGTGCGCGTCGTGGGCGACATCTTCGCCGTGGGCCTCGGCGGCCTCCGGCTTCTTCCAGCGCTCGCCGCCGTAGAACACCAGGAAGACCTGGCGGCTCATGTAGTAGGCGGTCATGAGCGCGGTCAGCAGGCCGATGAACCACAGGGCCTTGTTCTTCTCGAAGGCGGCCAGCAGGATGTCGTCCTTCGACCAGAAGCCGGAGAAGGGCGGCACGCCGGCAATGGCCAGCCAACCGACAATGAAGGTGCCGCTGGTGATCGGCATCCACTTGCGGAGGGCGCCCATGTACTTCATGTCCTGCTCGTCGTGCATGCCGTGGATGACCGAGCCGGCGCCGAGGAACAGCAGGGCCTTGAAGAAGGCGTGGGTGACCATGTGGAAGATGGCGGCGACGTAGGCACCCGACCCGACGGCCAGGAACATGTAGCCGAGCTGGGACACCGTGGAGTACGCCAGCACCTTCTTAATGTCGTTCTGGGCGCAGGCGATGGTGGCCGCGAAGAACGCGGTCAGGGCACCGATGGTGGCGATCAGGGTGAGCGCGCCCGGGGCCAGGTTCAGGATGGGGTTGACCCGCACCATCAGGAACACGCCGGCGGTGACCATGGTGGCCGCGTGGATCAAGGCCGACACGGGTGTCGGGCCCTCCATGGCGTCGGGTAGCCACACGTAGAGCGGGAGCTGGGCCGACTTCCCCACCGCGCCGACGAACAGCAGGAGGGCGATGGCTGTGGCCGTGACGTGGGTCAGCTCGTGGGCGCCCTCGAGCACCGGGACGTAGTTGAGCGAGCCGAACGTGGCGAAGATCAGGAACATGGCCAGCATGAACCCGAAGTCGCCCACCCGGTTGGTGACGAACGCCTTCTTGCCGGCGGTGGCGGCCGACGGCCGTTCGAACCAGAACGAGATGAGGAAGTACGAGCAGGCGCCCACGCCCTCCCAGCCCAGGAAGGTCAGCAGGAACGAGTCGGACAGGACCAGCATCAGCATGGAGAAGGCGAACAGGTTCAGGTAGACGAAGAACGTGGGGTAGCGCTCGTCGCCGTGCATGTAGCCCACCGAGTAGAGGTGGATCAGGGCGCCGACGCCGGTGACGAACAGGGCCATCGTCACCGACAGGGGGTCGACGAGGAACCCGACGTGCACGTCGAGACCGCCGACGGAGATCCAGGAGAACAGGTCCTGCTGGAAACGGCGCTCCTCGCCGTGCAGGCCCATGAGGTCGAAGAACACGCCGACGGCCACGACGAAGGCGCCGACCATCATGGCCGTGGCCACGTAACCGGCCTTCGGGTCGCCCATGCGCCGGCCGGTGGCCAGCAGGATGAGGAACCCGGTCAGGGGCAGGGCGGGTATGAGCCAGACGGCGTGCATCATCGAGCGCTCATTCGGCTCAGCCCTTCAGCAGGGAGATGTCGTCGGCGGTGGCGTCGGCCCGGCGCCGGAAGATGGACACGATGATGGCCAGCCCGACCACGACCTCGGCCGCGGCGACCACCAGGACGAAGAACACGACGACCTGGCCGCCGATGTCGTTGAGCATGCGGGCGAAGGTGACGAACGTGAGGTTCACCGCGTTGAGCATCAGCTCGACGCACATGAACATGATCAGCACGTTGCGCCGGATGAGCAGCCCGATGGCACCGATGCCGAACAGCATGGCCGCCAGCCCCAAGTACCAGGCCCCCGGGACGCTCACGACGCCTCCGAGTCGCGCACGCCGCCGGTGGGCGAGTGGCGGGCCAGGACGACGGCGCCGACGACAGCGATGACGAGGAGGACCGACGTCATTTCGAACGCCAGCAGGTACCGGGTGAACAGCGAGTCGGCCAGCTTCTCGATGTTGCTGCCAGGCCCGTCTGCGGGACCGGCAGCCGACTGCGCGCCCGAGACCCACGTCGTGCGGGCCAGGAGGAAGACGGCGGCGACCACGCCGGCGCCGGCGACATAGGCGATGGGTCGTTGGAAGGGCAGGGGCTCGGCCCGGACGTTCTCCGAGCGGTCGACGCCGAGCAGCATGATGACGAACAGGAACAGCACGACGATGGCGCCGGCGTAGACGATGATCTGCACCGCGGCCAGGAAGTGGGCCTGCTGGGCCACGAACAGCACGGCTACGCCGAACAGCGTCATGACCAGCATGAGCGCCGAGTGCACCGGGTGGGTGGCCAGCACCACGCCCAGGGCGCCGGCCAGCACGGCGATCCCGGCGGCGACGAAGACGACCCAGTCCATCAGCGGGCCTTCTTCTTGGCCTCGGGGGCGCTGGCCGCCGCCGGCGCCTGGTCGCTGGCCGCGGTCTGGCCCTTCTCGGGCGCCCGGACGCCGAAGCCCAGCTCGCCCGACCAGCCGACCTTGCCCTCGAAGGCGGCCGAACCGCTGGGGGCGGTGGCCCGGACCCATGCCGACGTGTTGGTCTCGTCGCCGGCCCGCCAGTCCTCCCAGGGGAGCTTCTGGGGGTGCCCATCGTCGCCGACGACCAGCTCGGCCTTGGTGTAGATGGCGTCCTGGCGGTCGGTGAAGGAGAACTCGAACAGCTTGGACTCGGTGATGGCCTCGGTGGGGCACGCCTCCACGCAGAGGTCGCAGTGGATGCAGCGCAGGTAGTTGATCTCGTAGACGAAGCCGTAACGCTCACCCGGCGAGACCGGCTCGTCGGGCGGGTTGTCGGCGCCGCGCACGTAGATGCAGCGGGCCGGGCACACGCCGGCGCACAGCTCGCACCCGATGCACTTCTCCATACCGTCCTCGTACCGGTTGAGCACGTGGCGGCCGTGGAAGCGGTCGGGCTTGGGGCGCTTCACGTCGGGGTAGACGTTGGTGACCCGGTCCCCCCACATCTGCTGGAGGGTGATGCGGAACCCGTCGAGGTAGCCCATTATGCGGCGGCCTTCACGGTCTCGCCCTGGCGGAGGGCGGCCCCGAGGGCGGCCCAGGCCACGGCGCCGACGGCGACACCCACGGCCAGCACGATGCCGGCGTTCCACCCCTGGTCGCGGCCGATGCGCAGGGCGGCGATCAGTAGCAGCCAGTAGAGGGCGAGGGGGATGAGCTTTTTCCACCCGAGATCCATGAGCTGGTCATAGCGGAAACGGGGCAACGTGGCCCGGAACCACACGTAGACGAACAGGAAGCAGAGCAGCTTGCCGAGGAACCACACGACCGGCCAGAGGTCGGGCAGGAAGCCGATGTGAGGGCCGTTGGGCCCGCCCAGGAAGAGGGTGACAGCCACCGCCGAGACGGTGACGGTGTTCATGAACTCGGCCAGGAAGAACAGGGCGAAGGAGATCGAGGAGTACTCGGTGTGGAACCCGCCGACCAGTTCCTGCTCCGCCTCGACCAGGTCGAACGGCGGCCGGTTGGTCTCGGCCGTGGCCGCGATCAGGTAGATCACGAAGGGCACGACGCCGAGGACCCAGAGGTTCCAGCGGTAGCCCTCCTGGGCGATGACGATGTCGCGGGTCGACAACGACCCGGCGGCAAGCACGGCGGCGGCGACGGCCAGGCTCATGGCCGCCTCGTAGGACACCATCTGGGCCGAGGCCCTGACCGAGCCGAGCAGCGGGTACTTCGAGCCGGACGCCCAACCGGCCAGCATCACGCCGTAGACGGCGATCGACGACATGGCCAACAGGAACAGGACCCCGACGGGCGGGTCGGCGAGCTGCAGTTGGGTGTGGTGGCCGGCGATGGAGATGGTGCCGCCGAAGGGGACCACGGCGAAGGCGGCGAACGCGGGCACGATCGACAGGTAGGGCGCCAGGTGGAAGATCCGGCGGTCGGCCTGGTCGGGGAGCAGGTCCTCCTTGAAGAACAGCTTGATCCCGTCAGCCAGGGTCTGCAGCAGGCCCCACGGCCCGGCCCGGTCGGGGCCGATCCGGCTCTGCATGTCCGAGATGACCTTGCGCTCGAACCAGACCATGAACAGCACGGACACCATCAGGAAGGCGAAGACGACCAGGACCTTGGCGGCCACGATCAAAAGGACGGCGGCGTTGATCCCGTCGGCGTAGAGAGGGTCGCCCACGCTAGTTGACCGTCTCCACGCGGACATCGGTGACGGTCTGCGAGGCGTCGATGAGATCGGCGGCGCCCTCGCCTGCTGCATTGAAGGCCAGCACGGCCGAGCCGCGCAGCACCCGGGGGTCGGCGGCCACGTCGAGCACCAACGACGTGCGGGAGGACGACACCCGGACCCGGTCGCCCGTCGTGACGCCCATGCGGCCCAGGTCGGCGGGGTTGGCCCGCAGGCAGGGCCGCGCCGCTAGGGCGGCCAGCGACGGCGACCGTGAGACGAGCGCGCCCGCGTCGTAGAGGGTGCGGGCCGCGACCAGGCGCAGCGAGTAGGCGTCGACCGGAGGGGCCTGGCGGGCCGGGGTTGACGGCCGGTACCGCAGGGCCGGCGGGCGACCCGCGACGCCGGCGCCACCGAGGGGCACGACCACACCGTCGCGGCGGCCGGGAGCGGCCAGGAACGCCGGCGTGACGCCGGCGTGGGAGGTGGCCAGCCGCTCGATCTCGAGGGTGATGTCGTCGAGGGTCTCGAAGCCGAGGTCGCCGCCCAGGCGGCGGGCCAGGTCGGCGGCGATCATCCAGTCGTCGCGCGCCGTCCCCGGGGGCGTCACCTTCTGGCCGAGGCGGGTGACCCGCCCCTCCATGTTGGTGGTGGTGCCGGACCGCTCGCCATCGCCGGCGACCGGGAAGACCACGTCGGCGTGCGCAGCAGACGCACCGTCGCCGAAAAGGTCGACCACGACGGTGAAGCCCACGCCGGCCAGGGCGGTGGTGGCCAGGGCGCGGTCGGGGAAGTCCGAGATCGGGTCGGCGCCCACCAGCACCAGGCCCTGGACCTTGTGGTCGGCGGCCGCGGCCAGCACGCCGGCGGCGTCGAGCCCCCGCGCTTCGGGCACGTGGCCCCATGCCTCGGCAAACCAGGCGCGACCCTCGTCGAGGGAGACCCGACCGGGCAGCACGCCCGGCGCCAGCCCCATGTCGAGGGCGCCGTGCACGTTGCCCCGCCGCAAGGCCGAGAGGAACCGGGCGTCGGGGAGGGCGGTGGCCAGCACGCCGGCGGCGTCGGCGATGCTGTCGGCCGATTCGGCCAGGGAGGCCCGGCCAACGACGATGACGACCGACTCCGCCGCGCCCAGCAGCTCGGCCGCGGCGCCGATGTCGGCCGCCGACACACCGCCGGCGCCCTCCTCGGGCACGCGGGAGGCGGCCAGGGCCCGGGCGACTGCTGCCGCCTCCCCGGGCCGGTACTGAAGGCGGACCTCGGCGTGGCGGCTGAGGCCGGTACCCAACGGCGCCATCTCGATGAGCTTGAGGTTCCCGTCGACCGCGGCCTCGCGCAGGCGCAGGTAGAAGACCGGGAGGTCCTCCTTGAGGTCGGGGGCGAGCAGCACGACCGCCGACGCCGCACAGGCCTCGTCGATCGTGGCCCGGGGCAGGCCCAGCACCAGCTCGGCCGGCAGGCCGTCGCCCATTTGGCAGTCGACGTTGTCGGTGCCGATCACGCCCTTGGCCAGCTTGGCCCAGGCGTAGGCGTCCTCGTTCGGGAGGCGGGCGCCGCCCAGCACGGCGATGGCGTCGGGGCCGGAGGCATCGTGGATGCGGCGGAGGCCGGCGGCGGCTGCGGTCAGGGCTTCGTTCCAGCCCACCTCGACGAGCTCGCCACCCTTGCGCACCATCGGGGCCCGGAGGCGGTCGGGGTTGTCGGTCTGCTCGTAGCCGAACCGGCCCTTGTCACAGAGCCAGCCGTGGTTGACCGGGTCACTGTCGACCCCCAGGTGGCGGATCACCCGGTTCGAGGAGGACTGCACGGAGATGCGGCAGCCGACGGCGCACGCCGTGCACGTCGACTCGACGAGGTCGAGATCCCACGGGCGGGCCTTGAACCGGTAGGGGGTGGCCGTGAGCGCGCCCACGGGGCAGATCTGGACCACGTTGCCGCTGAAGTTCGAGGTGAACGGCCGGTCCTCGAAGATGTTGACCTCGGTGGAGTCGCCCCGGCCGATGAAGTCGATCATGGCGTCGCCGGCGACCTCGTCAGCAAAGCGCGTACAGCGCGAGCACTGGATGCAGCGCTCGCGGTCGAGGGCCACCAGCGGGTTGATCGGGATGGGCTTGGCCCAGTGGCGCTTCTCCTCGACGAACCGCGTCTCCCCGGGGCCGAAGGCGAAGGTCTGGTCCTGGAGGGGGCACTCGCCGCCGCGGTCGCAGACCGGGCAGTCGAGCGGATGGTTGATGAGGAGGAACTCGAGGACGCCGTCCTGGGCCTTCTTGACCTTGGGCGAGTCGGTGACGACCTCCTGGCCATCGGCCACCGGCACATAACAGGCCGGCATGAGGGCGAACCCCCGCGGCCCCTTGACCTCGACGAGGCACATGCGGCACATGCCCACCGGGCGCATCCGCGGATGCCAGCAGAACCGGGGGATGTAGACCCCGCCCCGCTCGGCCGCGCTGATGATCATCTCGCCGGGCTGGCCCTCGATGACCTTGCCGTCGACGGTGATCTTCAGGGGCTCAGCCTGTACCGGGTCACCGGCCAAACGGACAGGCCCCTTCCTTGATGTGGACGAGGAACTCGTCGCGGAACATCCTGATGGCGGAGGTAATGGAGGAGGGGATGGAGGGGCCGAGCACGCAGATGGTGGTCTTCTGCGGCGGCCAGCCCAGGCCGGGCGCGATGTTGTCGCAGACGTCGAGCAGCAGCTCGAGGTCGGACTCGCGGCCCTGGCCCAGCTCGATGCGGCGCATGATCTTGTCGAGCCAGCCGCCGCCCTCACGGCAGGGCGTGCACTGGCCGCACGACTCCCGGTGGAAGAAGCGGGTGATGCGCCACGCGGCCCGCACCATGCAGGTGGTGTCGTCCATGGCTACGACGGAGCCGGAGCCGAGCATCGACCCCGCCTTGCCCACCGCGTCCTGGTCGAGCGCCATGTCGAGCTGGTCGGGGCCGAACCAGGGCGCCGACACCCCGCCGGGCACGAAGGCCTTGAGCGCATTGTCGTTGCGGATGCCACCGCCCAGCGACGGGTCGAACAGAAGGTCCCGGAAGGTGGGCTTGGCCATCTCGATCTCGTAGTTCGCCGGGCGCTTGACGTGGCCGGACACCGAGAACAGCCGGGTACCGGTAGAGCGGCCAAGGCCCAGGGCCGCGAACGCGGCGCCGCCGTTGGTGACGATCCAAGGCAGGTTCGACATGGTCTCGACGTTGTTGACGATCGTCGGCGCGCTGTAGAGGCCCTTGACGGCCGGGAACCACGGCGGCTTGTCACGCGGGTAGCCCCGCTTGCCCTCCAGGCTCTCGAGCAGGGCGGTTTCCTCGCCGCAGATATAGGCGCCGGCGCCCGGGTGCACGACAATGTCGAGGGAGAAGCCCGACCCCAGGATGTTGCGGCCGATGGCCCCGAAGGCGTAGGCCTCGTTGAGGGCCGAGGTCATGCGTTCGAGGCCCAGGGCGAACTCGCCGCGCACGAAGATGAAGGCCTGCGAGGCGCCGATGGCGTAGGCACAGATGAGGACGCCCTCGAGGATCTGGTGCGGATCCTCCTCCATGAGCATGTGGTCCTTGAAGGTGCAGGGCTCGCTCTCGTCACCGTTGATGACGAGGTACTTGGTGTCGCCCTTGGCCAGCATCCCCCACTTGCGGCCCGCCTCGAACCCAGCGCCACCCCGCCCGAGCAGGTTGGCGGTCAGGACCTCCTGGGTGATCTCCGCCGGATCCATGGTGAGCGCCTTGCGCAGGCCCTCGTACGCGCCGCGGTCGAGGGCCGACTTCAGCGTCCAGGACAGTGGCGACCCGATGCGGGCGGTGACAATGGGGGCGGCGTCGGTGATCACGACGGCGGCTCCGACGCCGTCCCGTCGGCGAGGGCGGGCGCCGGGCCGGCGGCCATGAGGCCCACCCGCCGGCGCACCCGGTTCAGGGTGCCGTGGGGAGGTACGTCGTCCGCCAGGCGACCGGCGGCCAGATCCTCGACCAGCCGGTCGAAATCGTCCGTGCCGATGTTGCCGAAGAACCGCCAGTTCACGGCCAGGCAGGGGGCGGCGCCGCAGAACGCGATGCACTCCACCTCTTCGAGGGTGAACTCCCCGTCGGCGGTGGTGCCGCCCGGGGCCACACCGAGCCGGGCCTGGGCGTGCTCGAGGAGCTCGTCGGCGCCGTTGAGCAGGCAAGCCAGGTTGGTGCACACCGACACCAGGTGGCGCCCGACCGGGTGGGTGAAGAACATGTCGTAGAAGCTGGCCGTGCCGTAGACCTCGGCCGGGTCCAAGTCGAGCAGCTCGGCGATGTGGGCCATGCCGTCGGGCGTGAGCCACCCGTCCTGCTCCTGGGCGATGTGCAGGATCGGGATCAGCGCCGATCGCGACTGCGGGTACAGGGCGATGAGCTGGCGCGCGCGCTGGATATTTTCAGCAGTCAGCCGGGCCATCAGCGCCGGTGTGCGACCCGAGGCCAGTCCATCGGCGGAACCCTAGCGCGGCCGCTCGGACCGGGCCGGCTTCACTATTGCACCCTAGTAGTAGCATCCCATGTCAGTACACGACATCTTCTGGGGGATTGTATGAACAAGCGCTTGACGGTGGCCGCGCTGGCCCTCACTTTGCTCACGGCCGCGTGCGGGGGCGACGACAAGGCCAAGACGCCGGCGCCAAGCGTCCAGGCCACCACGCCCACGACGGCCGCGCCGGTCCGGGGCGGCACCCTCGTCGTGGCCATCAGCTCTGACCCGGGCAGCCTCAACCCGGCCGTCACCTCCAACGGTGGGGTGCACACCGCGTCGGAGATGATGTTCAACGGCCTGGTCGGCTGGGGAGCCGACGGCAAGCTCGCCCCCGAGCTGGCCGACAGCTGGGTCATCGAGGGCGGCGGCACCACCTACACCTTCAAGCTGCACCCGGGCGTGAAATGGCACGACGGTCAGGACTTCACGTCCGACGACGTCAAGTTTACCTTCGAGAAGGCCCTCCTCAAGCTGCACTCCCGCACCGCCGCCTCGGTGGGTTCCGCTGGCGTGACCATCACCACGCCCGACCCCCGCACCGTCGTGTTCACCTTCCCGCAGCCGTACGCACCGCTGCTTCAGCAGCTCAACGTGACCGAGGCGCCGATCATCTCCAAGCACCAGTTCGAAAGCTGCACCGACCTGGCCACCGTGGCCAGCTGCCCGGCCAACAAGGCCCCGATCGGCACCGGCCCGTTCAAGCTCGACAGCTACTCCATCACCGAGATCAAGATGTCGCGCAACGCCAACTACTTCAAGCCCGGCCTGCCCTACCTCGACGGCCTGGTCGAGCGGGTCATCCCCGACACCGGCACCCAGGTCCTGGCCCTGGAGAACAAGGAGGTCGACTGGCTCGGCTCCGTCCCCGGGCCTGACCTGGCCCGGGTCAAGGCCAACCCGGCCCTGGCCACCGCCGCCGCTCCCCGCGGCTCGGGCGGCGGCAACTGCATCACCACGGTCATCTTCAACATGAAGCCCCCCGCCGGCCGGCCGGCGTTCTTCGCCGACCTCCGCACCCGCCAGGCGGTGTGGGCCGCCACCAACCGCCAGCAGGCCTTCCAGCAGATCGAGTTCAACCAGGGCAAGGTGGCCGACGCGCCGATCCACAGTGGGATCAGCTTCGCCCACGCCAGCGGGCTGGCTCTCCCCACCTTCGACGTGGCCAAGGCCAAGACCCTGCTCGACCAGGCCGGGTGGAAGGACGAGGGCAAGGCCACCCGCATCGCCCGCGGCGTGCAGGGCGTGCCCGACGGCACCGAGTTCGCCATCGACTACCACGGCTTCGTCGGCGCCCAGACCACCTACGGCGAGGTGCTGCGGACCCAGCTCAAGGACGTCGGCATCGCCGTCACCGTGAAGACGGAGGACAACCCCACCTTCTCGGCCGCGGTGTTCACCCGCCGGGAGTTCGACACCGGCGTGGCCAGCTACTGCAACGGTGACGACCCGGAGATCGGCGTCCGCCGCCAGTACGACACCAAGCAGATCAGCACCACGGCCTTCAGCAACGGCGCCGGCTACAGCAACCCCGAGGTCGACACGCTGCTCGACCAGGCCGCCCGCGAGCCCGACCCGGCCAAGCGCACCCCGATCTACCGCAAGCTGCAGGAGATCGCCGTCCGCGACCTCCCCTACATGTGGATGACCGAGAGCGCCGGCGTCCGGGCCTTCACGGCCAACTGCACCGGCTTCAACCACGAGAACACCGGGCTCTTCGCCGAGGCGGCCAGCTGCAAGAGGTGACGTGACGGCCGTCCATCATGAATAGGCGGTACCTCGTCCGCCGGCTGCTCCAGGTGCTGCCGGCGGTGGCCAGCATCCTCATCGTCACCTTCGCCATCGTCCATGCCGCCCCCGGCGACCCGGTGGTGGCCGTGGCCGGCGAGAGCGGCAACCAGGAGTACTACGCCTTCATGCGGGCCAAGTTCGGCCTCGACCGGCCCCTCCCCCAACAGTTCGTCACCTACTCGGCCAACGTCCTCACCGGGGACCTCGGGACCTCGTTCGCCCAGGGCGAGCGGGTGTCGACGCTCATCGCCGAGCGGGTGCCGGCCACGCTGCTGCTTATGGGCAGCGCGCTGGCCCTGTCGACGGTCGGCGGGATCGTCCTGGGTGCGCTCGCCGCCCGCCGGCCCTTCGGGCCTTTCGACCTGGCGGTGAGCACCGCCGCCCTCGTCGGCTACGCCCTGCCCGTGTTCTGGATGGCCCAGCTGGCCATGCTCACCATCGCTTTCCGCACCGGCTGGTTCCCGGTCCAGGGCATGACCGACGCCCGGGCCAACTGGACCGGGTTGCACCACCTCCTCGACGTCGGCCGCCACCTGGCCCTGCCTGCCCTCGTGCTGGCCGCATCGGAGGTTGCCCTCATCACCCGCATGGCCCGCACCGGCATCCTGGCCGAGATGGACCGGGGCTACGTCACCGTGGCCCAGGCCAAGGGCCTGTCCGCCACGGGCGCCCTGGTCCACCACGCCCTGCGCAACGCGCTGCTCCCCGTGGTCACCGTGGTCGGCACCCGTATCGGCTTCCTCTTCTCGGGCGCGGTCCTCGTGGAGACCGTGTTCGGGTGGCCCGGGCTGGGCCGCCTGGTGCTGTCGGCCGCCCAGACCCGCGACCACCCCGTCCTGCTTGGGATGGTCCTGTTGGTGGCCTTCAGCCTGGTCCTGGCCAACCTGGTGACCGACCTGATCTACGCCCGTGTCGACCCTCGCATCCGCTACCGCTGACGCGGCGGCGGGCGCCGGCCCCGTCGCCGCGCCCCACCGCTGGCGGGCCGCCCTCCACCGCTTCGTCCGCCACCCGGCGGGGATGGTCGGGCTGGCCCTGACCACGCTCGTGGTCGTCGCCGGCGCCCTGGCCGGCCGGGTCACCGCCTCGGACCCGTTCCGCACCGCCGGCGACCCTCTCCTCGCCCCCTCGAGGGCGCACTGGATGGGCACCGACAACCTGGGCCGAGACATGCTCACGTCGGTCATGCACGGGGCCAAGACCTCGATGGTCGTGGTCCTCGGCGTGACCCTGCTCGCCTCGGTCATCGGGCTGGCGGTGGGTGTGGTCGCCGGCTACCGGGGCGGCTGGGTCGACGACTTGCTGATGCGCATCACCGAGCTCTTCCAGGCCGTGCCCCGGTTCTTCCTGGTCCTGCTCATCGTGGCCCTGTTCGGCGCCGGCCTCGACAACCTGATCTACGTGCTGGCCTTCACGTCGTGGCCGACGCTGGCGCGCGTGGCCCGGGCCGAAGTCCTGTCCGTACGCGACCGCGACTACGTGGAGGCGGCCCGGTCGATCGGCGCCTCCGATCGGCGGATCGTGCTCCGCCACGTCCTCCCCAATGTGCTCCCGACCGCGCTGGTCGTCATCGCCCTGACGGGATCGCGGATCATCCTCCTCGAGGCCAGCCTCAGCTTCCTCGGTCTGGGTGACCCCACGGTGATGAGCTGGGGCTACCTCGTCAGCAACGCCCAGCGTTTCCTGCGGGTGGCCTGGTGGATGTCGGTCTTCCCGGGCCTGGCCATCGCTCTCGCCGTCCTCGGGATCAACCTCATGAGCGACGCCCTCAACGACGTCCTCGCCGCCTACTCGAAGGCCCCTCGCTCGGCCCGGTGGCGCCGGCGGCGGTCCCGCCCGGCGTCGTTGCCCGCGCAGCTACCCGTGCGGTAGCTGAGCGGGCAACGAGGGTCGGGCCTCTCTAGGCCGCGCTACACGCGGCGTGGCCGACGATGACGTCGAGGCCGGTGAGGCTCAGCGGGCTGCCGGCCGGGATCTTGAGGTGGACGGCATTCACTTCGCCGGCGTTCTTGGTGGCGGTGCCGGTGTTGACCTGCTCGTTCAGCGTCAGCGTGCCGACGGAGACCGTGTCGGTCCCAAGGACGACGACGGTGTTGGGGTCGGGCGTAGAGGTGCTCGGCAAAGCCAGGGGCACTGGCAACGTCGCCAGGAGCGACAGGGACGGCGCGACCGCCGCGGAGCCGGACATGGTCAACCCGGCCTTGTCGGCCCGGCAGTCAGCGTGCACCCCTTTGAGGTTCAGGAGGTCGAAGAGCAGGCTGATGTCAGCCACGTCGGCGCTGGAAACCGACGACCCAGTCGCGCCGGCCACGTTCTTGGTGCTGACCTTCGCCGCGTGCGCATTGACCACGCAGGTAGGCGTGAACAGGGAGCACAACGTCGGCACGTAGGCCGACACAAGCGTCTTGGTCGACGCCAGCGCCGAGTTGGTGGTACTCACCGACGGTGTCTCGGCCAGGTTCACCGGCACGATCCCGAGAGTGAGGGCGGTGGCGGCGCCCGCAGCCTTGACCCCGTAGGCACTGCCGGTCGCCGTCGTCACCGTCGGCAGCGTGGCGCCTGAGGCGTCGGTGACGACGAACGCCGACAGCGCAGCCGCCACCCCGGCAGTCGTCAGAGCGCGCGACAAAGTTTGCTTCAATATCACGTTTGGCAATCCTCCTATTGGCCCGGTGCACTCCCGGGCGCAGCCCCCGTCACCCGCATTTCGAATGACAGCCGCATTGAAGCATAGGTCGAGTACGGATTACCAGATATGGAATCAATTTCACTACTATTGCCTAGACGAATTGGTACATTGTCTGCGCACTAATTGCGCCGGACATCTAGCAACAACTCATCGAGCCCGCGCGTGGAGCGGGACCGGCGATCAGCGGTCGACTTCGCCCATGATGGGGTCGATGGTGGAGATGACGGCCACCGCGTCGGCAATGAGGGCGCCCCGGATCATGTGGGGCAGGGCCTGGAGGTTCACGAACGACGGGCCGCGGATGTGCATGCGGTACGGCTTCGAGCTCCCGTCGGACACCATGTAGCAACCGAGCTCGCCACGGGGGGACTCGACGGCCACGTAGACCTCGCCCTCGGGCACCCGGAAGCCCTCGGTGAAGATCTTGAAGTGGTGGATGAGCGCCTCCATCGACTCGTCGATGCGGGCTCGCGGTGGCGGGGTGACCTTCTTGTCCTGCACCCGGTAATCGCCCTGTGGCATCTTGTCGAGGATCTGGTGAATGATCTTGATCGACTCGCGGATCTCGTTCAGCCGGATGGCGTACCGGTCGAAGGTGTCGCCGTAGCTGCCCACGATCACGTCGAAATCGACCTGGTCGTAGTAGAGGTACGGCTGGTCACGGCGCAGGTCCCAGGGCATGCCGGTCGACCGCAGGATGGGCCCGGTCACGCCCAGGGCCAAGCACTCCTCGGTGGTGATGACGCCGACGCCCTGGGTCCGCTCCTGCCAGATGGGCTGGCCGGTGAGCAGGGTGTCGTACTCGTCGAGGCGCTGCGGGAAGACCTCGAGGATCTTGAGCACGTCGTCGCGCCAGCCCTCGGGAAGGTCGACGGCGACCCCACCCGGGCGGATGTAATTGTGGTTCATCCGCAGGCCGGTGACCTTCTCGAAGAAGGCCAGGATCATCTCCCGCTCCCGGAACCCGTAGATCATCATGGACACGGCGCCGAGGTCCATGCCGTTGGTGGCCAGCCAGACCACCTGGGACGACATCCGGTTCAGCTCGCACATGAGCATGCGGATCCAGGTGGCCCGGGGCGGCAGCTCGATGTCGAGCAGCTTCTCCGTGGCCAGGCTGAACACCAGCTCGTTGAAGAGCGGGGAGATGTAGTCCATCCGGGTGGTGTTCGTGGGCCCCTGGAGGTACGTCAGCTCCTCACCGGTCTTCTCCATGCCGGTGTGGAGGTAGCCCATCACCGGCTTGCAGCGGAGCACGGTCTCACCCTGGAGCTCCATCATCACCCGGAGCACGCCGTGGGTGCTGGGGTGCTGGGGCCCCATGTTGATGATCATGGTGTCGTGGTCGGTGGGCACCTCCTCGATACCCTCGGGCAGGTGGGGGATCCGCAGCACGGCGCCGACCTCGCGGAGGTACTCGACGCCGGCGGTGCGCGACTTCGGGAGCAGCTCCTGGTCGCCCTCGGAGGTTTCGGCGACGGTCATTCGGCGTGCTCGGTCATCGTGCGGGTGGTGCCCCCTTGAACTGGACCGGGATGCGGCCGAACCCGAAGTCCTTGCGCAGCGGGTGGCCCTCCCAGTCGTCCGGCATGAGGATGCGGGACAGGTCGGGATGGCCGGTGAAGACCACCCCGAACATGTCGTAGGTCTCCCGCTCCATGGCCTCGGTGCCGGGGTGGAGCTGGAAGATCGACGGCAGGGCCGGATCGGCCTCGGGCACCTGCACCCGGACCCGGATGCGCCGGCGGGTGTCGGTGGCCAGCAGGTTCACGACGACCTCGAAGCGCTCCCGTGTGACGCCCGCCGGCAGCTCACGCTCCATGTACGGCTGGTAGTCGGCCCCAGTCAGGTCGACACAGACCCGGTAGCCGTCGTCGTAGAGCAAGCCGACGAGGTCGAGGTAGTCGGCCCGCTCGGGGAACACCACCAGCTGGCCACGCGACAGCGCCGACGGCGCGCCGTGGACCAGTTCCGCCTCGTCCTCAGCAGGCTGGCCGTCGGGCTCGTCCACACCCCGACACTAGACCGCCGGCGAGGAGCGGGCGGCGACTCAGTGGGGGGTGGCGACGGCGACGCGACGTTCGGTGACGTGCACGCCGGCGCCGGCGCCGGCGGCGCCCCGGCGCTTGGTGATCTCACCGGTGCGGATGAGCTCGTGGAGGGTGAGGATCGAGTGCATGAGCGTCTCGGGGCCCGGCGGGCAGCCGGGGCTGTAGACGTCGACCGGGACGATCTGGTCGACGCCCTGGACGATGGCGTAGTTGTTGAACATGCCGCCGCTTGATGCGCAGACGCCCATGGAGATGACCCACTTGGGCTCCATCATCTGGTCGTAGACCTGGCGGAGCACCGGGGCCATCTTCTGGGAAACCCGGCCGGCGACGATCATGAGGTCGGCCTGCCGGGGCGACGCCCGGAACACCTCCATGCCGAAGCGGGCCAGGTCGAAGTGGGCCGCGCCGGTGGACATCATCTCGATGGCGCAGCAGGCCAGCCCGAAGGTGGCCGGCCAGACGCTGTTGCGCCGGGCCCACTTCACCAGGTCCTCGATGCGGCCGGTGAGGAAGTTGTGGTTGAGGTCTTCGAGGCCCATCAGGCCGCTCCCTGCTCGACGGTGGGTGCTCGCCCTTCGGAGCCGACCCGCCGCACGGTGGAGTCGGTGGTCCGCCGAGCGTCGACGAGCGGGCTCAACACCTTGGCCGGCCCCCAGTTCAGGGCGCCGTTGCCGATCAGGTAGATGAACGACACGAACACGGCGACGGCGAAGATCACCATCTCCCAGAGGCCGAAGGCACCGAGCCGGCGGAAGACCACGGCCCAGGGGTAGAGGAAGATGATCTCGATGTCGAAGACGATGAAGATCATGGCCACCAGGTAGAAGCGCACCGGGAAGCGCTCCGGCGGCTCCCGGTCGGGCACGATGCCGCACTCATAGGGCGCCGACTTGGCCAGCGTGGGGTGCTTGGGGCCGAGCAGCTTCGACGCAATGATGGACATCCCGGCGAACAGCGTCGCCAGGATCAGCATCACCAGGAGGGGCAGGTACTGGGCCATGGGTTCCGGCCCGAGCCTACTGCTTGGCCGCGGCCTGGAGGGCCATGAGCTCCTTGTCGCGGGTGTGCAGCTGGTAGACGAGCAGCCCGAACAGCAGCCCGCAGGCGATGGTGAACACCGCGGGGTTCAAGCGCAGGCTGCCCAGGTCGCGCACCATCACGACCGACACCGGCGTGGCGCCGGGATCGACCTTGGGCTTCGGTGGTGCGGCCCCCGGTATGGCTTCCTGGTGGGCCACGGCCTGGACCTGGATCACCAGGTAGTGGACCCGGTGGAAGAGGTTGAGCGGCCGGAAGTTGAAGACACCGAACGGCCCGTAGGTGTTCCCGCCCTTCTCGACGGCCGCCACCGGGAGGAAGTCGGCGGAGCTCTTGAACGTGCCACCGCCCTTGCTCCCGCCGGTCAGGGCGTTGTCCGAGATCGGCAGGGCGTCGGCCACGGCCGGGTCGGCGAGGTCGAGCTTCTTCCAGTCGAGCGGGTACCCGTCGAGGATCGTGCCACCGACCTGGCCGGGGTCACCCTGGACCTGGAACTTCGGCACCCAGGTCGGGGCCTTCCCCTTCGGGCCGATGCCGTAGACCCACCAGACCGAGCCGATGATGACCAGGAAGCCGGTGAGGCCGGCGGCGGCGGTCTGGAAGCCCAACCGGCCGCCCAGGTTGGTGCCCAGGATCAGGAAGCCCGAGCCGCACAGGATGACCACGGCGGTCAGGACGTAGAGCCCACCTCGGACCTGCGGGTTCCAGGTGAGGCCGAGGAGCAGAGTGTGCAGCATCAGAGTGTCCGCTCGTAGTTGACGATGGCCTTGATCTGGTCGTCGGTGAGCATGTCGCCGAAGAATGGCATGCGGCCGGAGCTGATGCCGCGCTGGCCGTACTGCTTGCCGACCTCGACCGTGTCGGTGACCCAGCTGATCTGCTGCGCGATGGTGGGGAACTGCCGGAGCGTGGCGCCGCCGGTGAGGTCAGGGCCCAAGGCGCCGCCGCCCTGTACTCCCGGCTTGCCATAGGACGCACCCTGGGTGTGGCACCGGGCGCAGAACGCCTCGAAGAGGGTCTTCCCGTCGGTGCCGTACTGCGCCAGGTTGGCGTCCTGCACCTGCTTGGGGTCGAGCTTGATGCTGTCCAGGTACGCGATGAGGTCCGACAGTTGCTGGTCGTTCAGGGCGCCACCACCCTTGATGCCCCAGGGGGGCATGGGCGTGCCGGCCCGGCCATAGGTGAGGATGAAGAGCACCTCGTCGGGCCGGTACCGCAGCATGACGGTGTTGAGCGGCGGCGCCGTCCACTGGACCTGCTGGGGCAGGGCGTCAGGGTTGGCCGGGTCGGTCAGGGTGAAGGCGGCGACCCCGCCGACGCCCTTCTTGCCGTGGCAGTTCTCGCACCCGTAGTGCGGCTCACGCGGCGTCGGCGGCTCCCCGGGCGAGGCCTGGAAGTACCACTCCCCCCGCTTGATGGCCTCCTCGGCGAAGTAGGCCTTGCCCCGGTCGAGGCCGGCGCCCGTCTGGCGGAACGGCTCCCGCACCCAGTACACGGGCAGGGCGACCGCGGGGATGGCCAGGGTGGCAAACGCCCACCAGAGGTACTTGGTGAGCCGCTTGCCCTCCATGCCCTCGTCGTCGTAATAGAGCTTGCGGTTGGGAGCGGTGACCAGCTCCGTACCGGGCTCGTAGGTGCGCTTGGACGCGCTGAGCAGGAAGATGACCCAGCCGACGAGCATGGCCAGGACGACGGCGAGGCCGATCCGCTGCTGTGAGGACACTGCGAGAAGTTGGGTCACATCAATGCTCGGACGCGGCACCGATGCAGTGGGGGCCTTCGGCTTCCTGGCCCGTGGTGTTGGTGCCGATCGGCGGGCCGGGGATGACGGCCTTGGTGTCGACGACGAGGATCCCACCGTCGACCGAGGCGGCGAAGCGATCGAGGCCTCGCGGGGCCGGGCCACCCTTCTTCTCGCCCACCCGGTTGTACTGCGACCCGTGGCACGGGCATTCGAACCATTGGGAGGTCTTGCACCACGG
Source organism: Acidimicrobiia bacterium (assembly GCA_023264995.1). Classification (GTDB taxonomy): domain Bacteria; phylum Actinomycetota; class Acidimicrobiia; order Acidimicrobiales; family AC-14; genus CADCTB01. The sequence continues at coordinate 56,136 of JAHFUR010000016.1, forward strand.
GACCCGGCACCCGAGATGGACGCACTTCTGGTACAGGGCCACCACGCCGTCGTTGTACCCCTCGACCACGGCCGTGTAGGCCAGGATCTTCTTGGCCTTCTCGACCCCCTCCTTGGGGTAGGGGTTGATGTAGAGACGGCCGGCGGCCAGGTAGAAGGGCTCCTTCTTGGTGGCGATGTCGGCCAGGATGTCGTCGATCTTGCCCACTCGGATCTTCGAGCCGAACCCACCCGACAACGACGGCCAGAGCATGGCGACGCAGGCGGCGCCGAAGCCCGAGAGGGTCAGGGCGAAGGTGGTGACGATGCCCCGGTTCAGCACCTGGCGCCGGGTCACGCCCAGGGCCTCTTCGTCGAGGGGGGCGGGGAGGGGCGCCGGCGGAACATCGGGGGTGGCGACCTGGGAGCCCCGCCGGTCGAGGGCGACGGTGCGCTCGAGCTCGCGGCCGGACGCGGACGCGTGACCGACGGGCACGGGCAGGTTGGCCGTGGCCGCCTCGGCCCGTTCCTCGATGCTCGGCGCGGCCTCGGCGGCGCGCTCCGCGTCGCGCCGGCGGGCCGTCGCGAACACGAAGACGAACATCAGGCCCAGGAGGGCCACGATCGCCAGAAGGAAGATGGTGCTGCTGTCCAACAGTGCTCCTAAGAAGTCCGGCTCTAGAGGTCGAAGAACACGCCGTCACGCCACGGGAACGTGAAGTTGAACCCAGGGCCACGGAACAGCGTGCCGATGATCACGAGGACGGCCCAGAACATGAAGAAGAGGGTGAAAAGGGAGATGGCGAACTTGCGGTCTTCCGGCTTGCTGCTCGGGTTCTTGTCGATGTACGGAGCCAGCATGAGGGCGAAGATGCCGATACCGGGGATGGTCACCCCGGCCACCATGGGGTGGAACATGGTGAGGAGCTCCTGGAGGCCCAGGAAGTACCAGGGGGCCTTGGAGGGGTTGGGGGTGAAGTTGAAGTTGGCCGCGGCCAGGAACGGCGCGTTGACCATGGCCGAGAACACCAGCAGGAAGGCGCTGCACGCCAGGCAGGCGATGAACTCGCCGATGAGCAGGTGGGGCCAGGTGTGCACCTTGTCGGTGGGGGTGGCCTTGACGTCCTGGATGGAACCGGCCTTGACGACAGTGAGGAGCCGCTGGGTGTGACCCTCGGGGCCCTTGGCCACGGGGGCCGGGGCCGTGGCGACCGCGGTGGCCGCGGCCGCAGTGGCCGCCGCGCCGGTGGTGGCCGGCGTGGCCGCCGCCCCGCCTCCCCCGCCCGTGCGGGCCAGCAGGCCGGCGGGGATCTTGCTGCCGTCGTCGGCCGTGGCCTCGCCGCCGGCGGCTGGCGCGGCCCCGCCGCCGGCGGGGGGCGCGCCCAATGCGGCCCGCCGCTCTGCCGACCGCTTGAGCAGGTGCTCGGGGACTTCCGTCACAGTGACCTCCCTGCGAGATGCATCACAGCGGCCCGGAGATGCCGCCGTCCTTGCGGACGCGCCAGAAGTGGATGGCCATGAAGATGACGATGACGAACGGCAACATCAAGACGTGCAGCACGTACCACCGCAGCAGGGTCTCGCCGCCGATCTCGACGCCACCGAGAAGGACGAAGCGGACTTGCGATCCGAAGACGGGCGTGTAGCCCATCATGTTCGTGCCCACCGTGACCGCCCAGAGGGCCAGCTGGTCCCACGGGAGCAGGTACCCGGTGAAGGAGAGCAGCAGGGTGAGGGTGAGGAGGATCACGCCGATGACCCAGTTGAACTCGCGGGGCGGCTTGTAGGCGCCGTGGTAGAAGACCCGCGACATATGTAAGAACACGGAAAGCACCATGAGGTGCGCGGCCCATCGGTGCATGTTGCGGACCAGCAGGCCGAAGGTGATCGAGGTTTCCAGCGTCTGGATGTCGTTCCACGCCTGGGCCGTGGTCGGCCGGTAGAAGAACATCAGGAAGATGCCGGTCACGGTCAGCAGGAGGAAGAGGAAGAAGGACAGCCCGCCCAGGCAGAGGGTGTAGCTGACCTTGACCGCGTGGCGCTTCACCTTCACCGGGTGCAGGTGGTAGATGAGGCTGTTCATCACCACGTAGGACCGGTTCCTGGGGCTGTCGGTGTAGCCCTTGCGGAAGATCGAGCCGGGGCGGAAGATCGAGGCCCACGCCTGCGAGCCGCGGACCTTCTCGCCCACCTCGGCCAGGCGCTCGGCGGGCGTGGCTCGGTGGCCGTTACCGTTGCCGTTCCCGTTCCCGGTCATTCGCCTTGCCATGCCTGCCCTTCTTGTGACACCGCTTCTCTCGACACTGCTTCTCGGGACAGTTCTCTAGACAGCCCGGGGCCCTGACGCAAATCCACGGCTAGAACCGCATCCCGTAGGCATAGCCGTGCTTCTCGTCGCGCTGGTGCACGTCGCCGTCCTTGGACGCCAGGCCGGCCTTGCCCATGATGATGACGCCGGTCGGGCAGCGGTCGACGCAGAGCCCGCAGCGGGTGCAGACGTCCTCGTCGACGATGAACACCACGTGGTCGTCGGGGTCGTCGCCCGGCTCGCTGGTGTTCAGTGCCTCGGAGATGCTGTCCGTGGAGAGCATGTGGATGCACTTCCAGGGGCAGATGTCGACGCAGCCCTCGCACATGATGCACTCGGACTGGTCGATGTGGAGGAACTGCTTGGGCTTGACCGCCTTGGCCAGGTAGTCGGTCTCGACCTCCTGGAGGGCGTAACCCCCGGGGAAGGACGGCATGGGCGGGTTGGCATCGTTCTTGGCCACAGCTATGCCTCCCGCTCAGAGGGCCGCTCGGGCCTCGGCTCAATCGCTCCGCTCATTCGCGTCACGCCTTCCTGAGGATGGCTCGGCCGAAACGGGAACGGGCCTCCTCGACATCGCCCGGCTTCTTCCGCCCACGCTTCTGCCAGACCGACCAGAGGTACATCTGCCCGCCGAGGAACACGATGTAGAGCACGCTGGCGATGATGTCGCGGATGGCCTGGTAGTTGATGAGGATCCGGCCCGTGCCCCCGAGGGTCTTGGCCTTGACGCCCCAGACCACGCCGGCCGAAGAGATGCCGACCAGCAGCTTGTCGGGGCGCCAGAGCAGCTCGTTGTCGGCGTACGCCAGCCACTGGTGGGGGGCGACGCCGTAGGCCACGAGCATGAGGGCGAAGGCGAACGTGCCCCCCAACATGGCTTCGCCCCAGGTGACGGGGGTGCCGATCGGCCGGCGGGAGCCGACGAAGAGGCAGATCCCGACGCCAACGAACAGGACGAGCAACGAACTGACGAACGCAGCCACCGGCGCTACCTCCCTCTCATCGGCCTCGTGAACGCGATCACATTCTACGCAGGGGTCGGGGTGGAAACGAGTCGGCCCTCGGCGCGCTCGTACAGTTCAGCAGCCTTCGGCGGGTGCGGCCAATCCGGGCCGGCTCGGGCCTCGGTGCGGGCCGGATCCGCCCTGTCCGGTCCGGCGTGCGGCCCTCCGGCGCCGGCGGTCGCCGAGGCCCGCGAAGGCTCCCGCGGCGGCTGCTTGGCTTCCTCCGCCTCGTGGCGCGTACATTCGTGGCGTGACGGAGGTTCCCGAGTACCTGCTCGAGCGCTCGCGGCAACGCCGAGCCGCTCTCGGCCTGCCTGGTGGCGCGGCCCCTGCCGGCGGAAGCGCCGCGGCGCCGGTGGCCGCCGCATCGGCCGCCCCGGCCGATGTCGCCTCGGCCGCGCCCCAAGCCGCCGCGGCAGCCACGGCGACTGCGGTCATCACCGAACCCGTGCCGGAGGTCCCCGTCTCGACCGGGCCCCGCAGCGGGATCCCCGTGTGGATGATGCCGGTCCTGCTCGCCCTGCCGTTCTGGGCCGTCGTGTACATGGGCGCGTTCGCGGCACCGAAGGCCGCCGCCGGTCCGCGCACCGGCGCCCAGATCTATGTGGCCGCCGGCTGCGGGGCCTGCCACGGCGCCACCGGCGGCGGCGGCGTCGGCCCCAAGCTGGCCGGCGGCGAGGCCAAGCTCACCTTCCCCAACGAGGCCGACCACGTGGCCTGGGTCACCGAGGGTTCAGCCGCCTCGAAGGGCAAGTCCTACGGTGACCCCAACCGGCCGGGCGGCGCCCGCCCGCCGGCGTCGGGCGGCATGCCCTCGTTCAAGGGCCAGCTCACCCCGGAGGAGATCCTCGCCGTGGTCCAGTACGAGCGGGACAGGCTCTAGACGGCCGGGCAGACCGTCGCGGAAGGCGGCGCCAGGGGCACCGTCGCGGAAGGCGGCGCCAGGGGCACCGTCGCGGAAGGCGGCGCCAGGGGCATGGTCGCTGGAGGCGGCGCCAGGGGCACCGTCGCTGAAGGCGGCGCCAGGGGCACCGTCGCTGAAGGCGGCGCCAGGGGCACCGTCGCTGAAGGCGGCGCCAGGGGCACCGTCGCTGAAGGCGGCGCCAGGGGCACCGTCGCTGAAGGCGGCGCCAGGGGCACCGTCGC
>JAHFUR010000016.1:60584-91381 GCA_023264995.1 Acidimicrobiia bacterium
GGGGCACCGTCGCTGAAGGCGGCGCCAGGGGCACCGTCGCTGAAGGCGGCGCCAGGGGCACCGTCGCTGAAGGCGGCGCCAGGGGCACCGTCGCTGAAGGCGGCGCCAGGGGCACCGTCGCGGAAGGCGGCGCCAGGGGCACCGTCGCGGAAGGCGGCGCCAGGGGCATGGTCGCTGGAGGCGGCGACAGGCATGACGTCCTCGTCGTCGGCGGTGGGCCCTCGGGCGCGGCCTGCGCCTACTGGCTGGCCGAGGCCGGCCACGACGTCCTCGTCGTCGAGAAGAAGACCTACCCCCGGGTCAAGACCTGCGGCGACGGGCTGACCCCCCGGGCCGTCCGCCAGCTGGACGACATGGGCCTGGCCGACCAGCTGGCCCGCCACCACCGTTTCACCGGTCTCCGCTCGGTGGCCTTCGGTATGGAGCTGGAGCTGGAGTGGCCCGACGTGCCGGGTATGCCCCGCCACGGCTACGTCGTCACCCGTCACGACCTGGACGAGGCGGTGGCCCTCCGGGCCGAGAAGGCCGGCGCCACCCTCTGGCAGGGGGCCGAAGCGGTGGCTCCGGTACTGGTCGACGGCGTGGTGCGGGGCGCCACGGTCAAGGACAAGGCCACGGGTGAGACCACCGAGGCCCGGGCCACCTACGTGGTCGTGGCCGACGGGGCCAACTCCCGCTTCGGGCGGGCGCTCGGGACGGCGCGGAACCGGGCCTGGCCCCAGGGCATGGCCATCCGGGGCTACTTCACCTCCGACCGCCACGACGAGCCCTGGATCGAGTCGCACCTCGACGTGCGCGACAAGGACGGCAACGTCCTGCCCGGCTACGGCTGGATCTTCCCGGTAGGCGACGGGCGGGTCAACGTCGGCATCGGCCTGCTCTCCACGTTCAGCCAGTGGAAGGAGGTGAACACCACCAAGCTGATGGAGGCTTTCGTCGGGTCGTCCCAGTGCGCCTCGTGGGGGATCTCCCCCGAGACCTCGTGCGGCCCTCCCACCGGCGGCCGCCTGCCCATGGGCCTGGCCGTCGGGCCGTGGACCGGGCCCACATGGATCGGCACGGGCGACGCCATCGGCGCCATCAACCCGTTCAACGGCGAGGGCATCGCCTACGCCTACGAGACGGGGCGCATGGCCGCCCACGCCCTGGACACCGCGCTGGCCTCGGGCGACGCCATGGCCCTGCGGAGCTACGAAGCCGACATCCAGGCCACCTACGGCCTTTACTTCAAGGTGGCCCGGTCGTTCGTCAAGATCATCGGCCGGCCCAAGCTGATGCGGGCCATGGTCGGCACGGGGATGCACTCCCGGTCCCTCATGGAGTGGGTCCTGCGCATCATGGCCAACCTGCTCCGGCCCGACGAACTGGGCCCGGCCGAGGCCGCCTACCGGGCCGTCGCCGCCCTGGCTCGGGTCGTCCCCGAGCGGTAGCGCCGTGATCGACGTCGGCGGAGAGCCGCCAATGACCGACGTCGGCGGAGAGCCGCCAATGACCGACGTCGGCGGAGAGCCGCCAATGACCGACGTCGGCGGAGAGCCGCCAATGACTGACGTCGGCGGAGAGCCGCCATGATCCACGTGCCGGCAGAGCGGTTCGAGGAACTGGTCGCCGACGCCCTCGACGCCATCCCGGAGACCTTCGGCCGGCAGATGGACAACGTCTGGGTGACGGTCGAGGACGTGCCCGATGTGGGTGGGTTGCTCGGGCTGTACCAGGGCGTGCCGCTCACCGAGCGCGACAACGGCTACGCCGGCATGGTCATGCCCGACCGCATCACCCTGTACCGCATCCCCATCTGCGCCCATTGCCGCACCGAGGCGCAGGTGGTCGACCTGGTCCGTACGACGGTCATCCACGAGGTCGCCCACCACTTCGGCATCAGCGACGACCGCCTCGACGAGCTGGGCTGGGGCTAGGGGCTGGCGGTGCAGCTGCTCGTCGAGTCGCACCCCGCCTGCCTCGACCACGAGTCCGGCCCCGGGCACCCCGAGCGGCCGGGCCGGGTGACCGCCGCCGTCGAGGGCATCGGCGGAGCCGGCCTCGGCTCGCTCGTGACCTGGGTGGCGCCCCGCGCCGCGACCGTTGGCGAGCTGGCGCTGGTCCACGACCCCGGGTACGTGGAGGCGGTCCGGCGGTTCTGCGAGCGCGGTGGGGGGAACCTCGACGGGGACACCCGCGCCGGCGCCGGCTCGTGGGAGGCGGCGTTGCGGGCCGCCGGCGCCGGCCTCGACGCCATCGAGCGCCTGGACCGGGGCGAGGCCGGCGCCGCGTTCTGTGCCGTCCGCCCGCCCGGCCACCACGCCACCAACCGCCACGCCATGGGGTTTTGCCTGTTCAACAACGTCGCCGTGTGCGCCGCCGTCCTCGCCGAGCGGGGCGAGCGGGTGCTCATCGTCGACTGGGACGCCCACCACGGCAACGGCACACAGGACACGTTCTACGCCGACGGCCGAGTGCTCTACGTCTCGGTCCACCAGTGGCCGCTCTACCCGGGCACGGGCCGGATGGAGGAGCGGGGCACGGGCGCCGGCGCCGGCCTGACCGTCAACGTCCCGGTGCCGCCCGGCGCCACCGGCGACGTCTACCAGGGCGCCCTCGACGCCGTCGGCTCGCTGGTCGGCGGCTTCGGCCCGACGTGGGTGCTCGTCTCGTGCGGGTTCGACTCCCACCGCGAGGACCTCCTCGGCAGCCTCGCCCTCTCCGCTGGCGACTACGCCGACCTCACCCGGCGTTGCGCCGGCTACGTCGCCCCCGGCCGCACGATCCTGCTGCTCGAGGGCGGCTACGACCTCGGCGCCGTCGCTACGTCGGCGGCGGCCTGCGCCACCGCCCTCACCGGCGCGGCGTGGGTCGCCGCCGGCGAGACCCCAACCGCCGGCGGGCCGGGCATGAAGGTGGTCGACGCCCTGGCCGCGGCCCTCGGCGCGGGGTAGTCGGCCGACGCCGGTTGACAGTCGAACATTTGTTCGGTACAGTTGCCCGTAGTTCTCCTCGGAGCCCCCCGCTCCCCATGTCATGCCCTCCGGTCGAGGGAGCAGTTTCGTGGCAGTTGTCGAGGTCACTGCGGCGCTGGCCGGCGTCGTCGACGAGCTGGTGCAGGCCGACCCCTTGCGGCTCGCCGATGGCGAGACGCTCCAGGCCCTGCACCGCCAGCTCGAACGTCTCGCCGCGGTCACCACCCGGGCCGTGGCCGCCTTCGACGCCGGCCGGGCCTGGGAGGCCGACGGCGCCCGCACGGCATCGGCGTGGGTCTCCTCGCACTGTCATGTGCCGCTGGCGGCGGCTCGCCGGCGGTCCCAGCTGGGCCGGGGCCTGCGCCACATGCCGGTCGCCGAGACGGCCTGGCTGGCCGGCGACATCGGCGAGGCCCAAGTGGGCGTCCTGGCCGGCGCCCGCAACCCGGCCACCGAGGCCTGCTTCGAGCGCGACGAGCCCATGCTGGTCGGACTGGCCACCGAGTTGCGCCACCACCGGTTCGTGCGAGCGCTGGCGTACTGGTGCCAGTTGGCCGACCCCGACGGCACCGAGCGCTCGGCCGAGGCCCAGCATGCGGCCCGCTGCGTCCGCCTGTCGCAGACCTTCGGGGGCTGCTGGGCGCTCGACGGGCTGCTCGGCCCAGTGGAAGGGTCGATCGTCGCGACGGTGCTCACCAAGATCGAAGACGAGCTCTTCGAGACCGATTGGGCCGAGGCCAAGGCCCGGGTCGGAGAGGGCGTCCGCCCCGGTGACCTGTCCCGCACGCAGGTGCAGCGCCGGGCCGACGCGCTGGTGGAGATGGCCCGGCGGGCCGCAGCAATGCCCGCTGGTTCCCGGCTCCCCGAACCACTGTTCACCGTGCTTGTGGGGTACGAGACCTTCGCCGGGCGCATCTGCGAGTTGGCCGACGGCACCGTCGTGGCCCCCGGGGCACTGGTGCCCTGGCTGGACCGGGCGTGGGCCGAACGGGTGGTCTTCGACGGCCCCGCCCGGGTCACTGATGTCGGGGCCCGACGACGCATCTTCGCCGGCGCCACCCGGCGAGGCATCGAAGTCCGCGACCGAGGTTGCTTCCACCCGTTGTGCGAAACGCCGGCGCCGGGCTGTGAGATCGACCACATCGTCCCCTGGTCCGCCGGCGGGCTGACCACTATGGAGAACGGCCGGGTGGCCTGCGGGTTCCACAACCGGGAGCGCCACCGCACGCGCCCGCCGCCGGGCGCGCCGTGAGGGCGCTCTTACGCCGGCTCGCGGCTGGCCATCGCCGCCGCCGCGGCCAGGTCGACGGTGCGCTCGATCTCCCGGTGGGAGTGGGCCAGGCTCGGGAACAACGCTTCGAACGGGCTGGGGGCAAAGGCCACGCCCCGGTCGAGGAGCTGATGGAAGAAGCGCCGGTAGGCGCCGGCGTCGGCCGCCTTCGACGAGGCGAAGTCCGTCGGCGCGTCGGCAGAAAAGAACAGGCCCACCAGCGGCCCGACCACGGGCACCGACACCGGGAACCCGGCGTCGGCGATCACCTGCGCCAGCCCGGCCGCCAGCTCCCCGGCCCGGCCCGACAGCTGGGCATAGGCGCCGGCGTCGAGCAGTTCCAGGACGGCCAGGCCGGCGGCGGTGGCCAGGGGGTTCCCCGAGAGCGTGCCGGCCTGGTACACCGGCCCCTCCGGCGCCAGCACGGACATCACGTCGGCCCGGCCGCCGAAGGCAGCCAAGGGCAGGCCCCCGCCGATGACCTTGCCCATGCAGGTGAGGTCGGGGACGACACAGAACCGTTCCTGGGCCCCGCCCCGCCCGAGGCGGAAGCCGGTGATCACCTCGTCGAAGATGAGCAGGGCGCCAGCGGCGTCGCAGGCGGCCCGCAAGCCCTCCAGGAAGCCCGGCGCGGGCGGGACGAGGCCCATGTTGGCCGCCACCGGCTCGACGAGCACGGCGGCCACGTCGCCGCCCACGGCCGGCACCAGGTTGTACGGCGCGACCACCGTGTCGGCTACCGCCGACGCGGGCACGCCGGCGGAGCCCGGCACCCCGTGGGTGGCCAGCCCGCTGCCGCCGGCGGCCAGGAGGGTGTCGGCGTGGCCGTGGTAGCAGCCGTCGAACACCACGATCTTGTCCCGCCCGGTGAAGCCTCGGGCCACGCGCACCGCGGTCATGGTGGCCTCGGTGCCGCTGGAGACGAGCCGCACCCGCTGGCACGACGGCATCCGCTCGCGGATGGCCTCGGCCAGCAGCACCTCGCGCTCGGTAGGCGCCCCGTAGGACGTGCCGTCGGCCGCGGCCCGCTGCACCGCCTCCACCACCTTCGGGTGGGCGTGGCCGAGGATCGATGCCCCCCACGACTGCACGTAGTCGGTGTAGCGCCGGCCGGCGACGTCCCAGACGTAGGGGCCTTCGGCCCGGGCGACGAAGTACGGAGTGCCACCCACCGAGCGGAACGACCGCACCGGCGAGTCGACCCCACCCGGGATCACTTGGCAGGCCCGGGCGAACAGCTCCTCGTTAGCGGTCATCAATGCCGGACGTCACAGGGTCTCGGCCAGCTCCCGGGCCAGGTAGGTCACGATGATGTCGGCGCCGGCCCGCTTGACCGCCGTGAGCTGCTCGAGGGCGACGGCGGCCCCGTCGATCCAGCCCCGCTCGGCCGCGGCCTTGAGCATCGAGTACTCGCCCGACACGTGGTAGGCGGCCACGGGCACGTCGACGGAGGCCCGCACGGCAGCGATCACGTCGAGGTAGGTCACCGCCGGCTTGACCATCACCATGTCGGCCCCCTCGGCCACGTCGAGGGCCACCTCCACCAGCGCCTCGCGGGGGTTGCGGTAGTCCTCCTGGTAACCCCGGCGGTCGCCGCCGCCGGCGATCGTCACGTCGACCGCGTCGCGGAACGGCCCGTAGAGGGGCGAGGCGAACTTGGCCGCATAGGCCAGGATGGCCACGGTGGAGTGCCCGGCCGAGTCGAGCGCGGCCCGGATGGCGGCGACCTGGCCGTCCATCATCCCCGAGGGGGCGACCACGTCGGCGCCGGCGTCAGCCTGGGCGACAGCGACCCGGGCGTACAGGTCGAGGGTGGCGTCGTTGTCGACGCTCCCGTCGGCGGCCAGCACGCCGCAGTGGCCCGACGAGGTGTACTCATCAAGGCACAGGTCGGCCATGACCACCAGGTCGTCGCCCACCTCGTGGCGGATGTCGGCCAAACCCACCTGGGCGATGCCGGCTGCGCTCCACGCCCCGGAACCCACGTCGTCCTTGGCCGCCGGCACCCCGAACAGGATGACCCCCGGTACACCGAGGTCGGCCAGCGCACGCACCTCCTTGCGGAGCGACTCGCGGGTGTGCTGGACCACACCCGGCATGGACGGGACCGGCCGGGGCCCGTCGATCCCTTCCCGGAGGAACAGCGGGGCCACCAGGTCGTCGACCGACAGCCGCGTCTCGGCCACCAGCCGGCGCAGGGCAGGCGTGCGCCGGAGCCGTCGCATGCGCCGGGTAGGGAAGCTCACGGTCCCAGCGTACGGTGTGCACCCATATGAAGCTCCAGAGCGCCATGCTCGCCGACGCCGCCCGGGTGGCCGAAAACAAGCTGTACGTCTTCGGTGGCCAGTGGGACCGCGTGTACACCCACGCTTTCCCGGCCAACCACGCCGGCCTCACCGTGGTGCTCGTCATCGAGGTGTCCTACGCCGAAGCCCTCACCGACCACCACCTGCGGGTCTCCCTCATGCGCGACGGCGAGCCGGTGGGCGCCGAGGCCCGGGGCCTCATCAACGTCGGGCACGCCCCCGGCACCACCCCCGGGGCGCCGTCGTACGTGCCCATCGCCCTGCCGTTCGAGAACCTCCAGTTCCACCGGGCCGGCCGCTACGAATGGGTGGTGACCCTCAACGACGAGCCGGTCGGGAGCATCCCCCTTGAGGTCTCGCTCGCGCCCGGCGGGAACATGGAGGCCGCCGGCGCCGACGGCCCGGACGACCCGTTCAGCTCCTGAGCGCCGCCACCAGGGCGGCGACCAGGCCTTCCACGGTGTGCTCGGCAGCCACCGTGGTGACCGCCACGCCATGGTCGGCCGCGGTGGCCGCCGTCACCGGGCCGATGCACGCCACGACGGGCGGCAGGGCGCCGGCGCCGGCCACCGCCAACCAGGCCGTGACGGTGGACGACGACGTGAACGCGATCGCGTCGGCCCTGGCGGCGGCGGCCAGTGCCTCGGCCGACGGGCGGGCCGGCACCGTGCGGTAGGCCTCGGCCACGTCGACCAGCCACCCCCGCGCCCGTAGCCCCTCGGCCAGCACGGTGCGGGCCGAGGCCGCTTGCGGGAGCAGGGCCCTTCCGGCGCCCGAGCAGGGCGGGAAGGACTCGACCAGCGCCTCGGCCACCGACGTCGCCGGCACCAGGTCGGCCACGACGCCGCGGGCGGCGAGGGCGCCGGCGGTGCCCGGCCCGACGGCAGCCACCCGGGCTGACCCGAACGCCCGGGCGTCGCGCACGTTGGCGAGGAGCCGGTCGACCCCGTTGGCCGACGTGAACACCACCCAGTCGTAGGTGCCCAGCCGGCCGGCGGCCGCACGGAGCCCGGCGCCCCCGTCGGACGGGTCGGCGATCTCGATGGTGGGCAGCTCGACCGTCTCGGCCCCGAGCGCGGCCAGCTGCGCCACCAGGGTCGACGCCTGCGACCGGGCCCGGGTGACGACCACCCGCCGGCCGAAGAGCGGGCGGCTTTCGAACCATCGCAGGTCGAGCCCGGCCACCTTGCCGATGACGATGGTGACCGGTGGTTCCAGGACCGCCGCTCCCAGCTCCCCCAGCGTGGTGCGGACCGTGCGCTGCGCCGGGCGGGTGCCCCACCGTACGGCCGCCACGGGCGTGGCCGCCGGCAGCCCGCCGGCCTGCAGCCGGGCCGCGATCTCGGCCCGGTGGGCCACGCCCATGAGGACGACGATGGTGTCGGCCGCCTTGGCCAACGAGTCCCAGTCGACGTCGTCGTCGACCGCATGGCGGCTGTGCCCGGTCACGACGGTGAACGACGTGGACAGTGCCCTATGGGTCACCGGGATGCCGGCGTACGCCGGCACGGCGACGGCGGCGCTGATGCCGGGGACGACCTCGAAGGGCACGCCGGCCTCGGCCAGGGCTTGGGCTTCCTCCCCGCCGCGACCGAACACGAACGGGTCGCCCCCCTTGAGGCGGACGACCGTCTGGCCCTGCCGGCCCCGCTCGACCAGCAGGGCGTTGATGTCCTCCTGGGCCACCGGCGCCCCGGGCGACTTGCCCACGTCGACTCGGTCGGCGCCCGCCGGCGCCAGGTCGAGGAGCGAAACCTCCGAGAGCCGGTCGTGGACCACCACGTCGGCCCGGCCGAGCAGCTCGGCGGCCCTGACCGTGAGCAGGCCGGGGTCGCCGGGCCCGGCGCCCACCAGGTAGACGGTCACGGGAGCAGCGACGCGCCGCCGGCGTCGTCGAGGAGGTGGCGGGCCAGACGCCGGCCGAGCTCCACGGGTTCGTCGCCCTCCGCGGTATGGCGGAGCACGACCCGGCCGTCGGCGGTGGCGATGACGGCGGTCAGGGTCAGCCGGCCGTCGGGGGCGACGGTGGCGTGGGCGCCCACCGGGAGGTCGCACCCGCCACCGACCTCGGCCAGCCACGCCCGCTCGGCGTCGACCGCCCGCCGCGACGGCCCGTGCTCGAGCGCGGCCAGCGCAGCCATGGTGCCATGATCGTCCGCCCGGCACTCGATGGCCAGGGCGCCCTGGCCGACCTGGGGCACCATCACGCCCTCCGGCAGGATCTCGGCCACATCGGCGGCCCGGCCCAAACGGTCGAGGGCGGCGGCAGCCACGACGATGGCCGCGAAATCGCCGGCCTTCGCCAGCCGGGTGTCCATGTTCCCCCGCAGGCCGGCGAAGGTGAGGTCAGGGCGCAGCCAGGCCAGCTGGGCCCGGCGGCGCACGGAGCCAGTGCCGATCAGTGCGCCCACCGGCAGGGCGTCCAGCCGGGCGCCGACCAGGGCGTCCCGGGCGTCGGCCCGCTCGGGCACGCTGGCCAGCGCCAACCCCGACAGGGTCGACGACGGCAGGTCCTTGGCCGAGTGCACGGCAAAGTCGGCCCGGCCGTCGAGCACCGCGGCCTGCACCTCCTTCACGAACACGCCCCGCCCGCCCAGCTCCCAGATCGGGACGTCGGTGCGCTGGTCGCCCTGGGTGTCGACCACAACGGCCTCCACATCGAGGCCGAGCAGCCTGGCAACCAGGTCGGTCTGCAACCGGGCCAGCCGGCTCCCTCGGGTTGCAGCCCGCAGCCGCTTCACCACCCGGCCGAACCGGTGACACATCTGGGGGCGGGAGCACCCGTTCGTGTCACCAGTTCGGGGGTCACAAGTCGAACAGCTCGGTGAGGGCGCCGGCCAGGCGATCGCCCTTGGCCGACCCGGCCGCGTCCTTGATGCGGACGGTCGGGTCGTGGAGCAGCTTGGCCAGCAGGCTCCGGGTGAGGGCCTCGACGGCGTCGCGCTCGCGGGGCTCGAGCCCGGCCAGGCGGTTGCGGTAGCGGGCCAGCTCGGCGACGCGCAGGTCTTCGGCGTGCTGGTGCAGCGCAGTGACGGTGGGGGTGGCCTGGCGGGCGGTGGTGGCCTCCACCCAGCGCTCGACCTCCTCGGCCACGATGGCCCGCACCGGCCCGACCTCCTTGCGCCGCTCGTCGAGGTTGGCGGCCACGAACTGCTCCACGTCGGCCAGGCCCAGCAGGCTGACGCCAGGCAGGTCGGCAACGGCGGGGTCGATGTCGCGCGGCATGCCCAGGTCGACGATCAACAGCGGCCGCTCGGGCCGGGTGGCCAGGGCACCCGCCAGCTCGCCGGCGGTCAGGACGACGCGCGTGGCGCCGGTGCTGGTGAGGAGCAGGTCGGCGTCGGCCAGGGCGGCGGCGAGACCGGCCAGGGTGACGGCCCGCCCGCCGGCCCGCTCGGCCAGCTGCTCGGCCCGGGCCCAGGTGCGGTTGGCCACGGTGACCTGGCTACCGGGGACCTGGGCGTCGGCCACCTCGTCGACCAGGCCGGCGCCCATCTCGCCGGCGCCCAGGACGACCACCTTGCGGTCGGCCAGGCCGGACAGGCGCTCGGTGGCCATGGCCACCGCCGCCTGGGACAGCGAGGTGATCCCCCGGGCGATGGCGGTCTCGGTGCGCGCCCGCTTGCCGACTTCGAGGGCCTGACGGAACAGGAGCGACAACCGGGAGCCGGCCGCTTCCTCCTGGCGGGCCCGCTCCCAGGCGTCGCGGACCTGGCCGAGGATCTGCGTCTCGCCCACGACCACCGAGTCGAGGCCGGCGGTCACCGAGAACAGGTGGGCGGCCGCCGCTTCGTCGTAGTGGACATAGAGATGGTCGGAAAAGTCCTCAGGGGGCACGAAGGACAGCTCGGAGAGGAAGTGGCGCACGTCGGCCATGGCCCCGTGGAAGCGCTCGGCGACGGCGTACACCTCCACCCGGTGGCAGGTGGACAGCACCACGGCCTCGCTGAGGAAGTCGCGGGCCACCAGGTCGCCCAGAGCCTTGGGCAGGCGCTCGTCTCGCATCGCCATGCGCTCGAGCAGCTCGAGCGGGGCGGTGCGGTGGCTCAGCCCGACGACGACGACAGACACGTCTGGAGACGCTTTCGGGCGTGGGCCAGGTCACCGGTGCGGATGAGGTCGAGCATGTCGGAGTCCAGCGCCGAGTTCCAGTCGAGGCCCTCGGTGGACCGCCCGGCCGCCTTGAGGCCGTCGCGCTCGCTGGCCAGGAGGTCGAGCAATGCCGCGTACTCGGGCCCGATCTCGCCCTCCAGCCGCCGGCGCAGCCAGCTGGCCAGGGCCGGGCTGCGGCCGCCGGTGGACACGGCCACCTGCAGGTCGCCCCGGCGGACGACAGACGGCAGGGTGAACGAGCAGTGGGCCGGGTCGTCGGCCCCGTTGACCCAGACACCGGCCCGCTGGCCGGCGTCGTAGACGGCGCCGTTCACTGCGGGGTCGTCGGTGGCGGCGATGACCAGCCACATGCCGGCCAGGTCGTCGGGCTGCCACGGCCGCTCGTCGAACGTCACTCCCTCCAGCATGCGCAGCTCCGGGACGATATGCAGCGCGACCACCCGGACCCTGGCCCCGCAGGCCACCAGGCCTTCCACCTTGCGGAGGGCGATCCGCCCGCCACCGACGACCAGGCAGGACCGGCCGTCGAGCACGAGGTTCACCGGGTACTGCACGGCTAGGCCTCCGCGGCGCGGGGGGCCACGACTCGAAGCTGCTGGTAGAAGGAGAGGATCTGCAGCTCGATCGACAGGTCGACCTTGCGCAGCGAGACGCCCCGGGGCACCGAGATCACCGCGGGGGCGAAGTTCAGGATCGACGTGACGCCGGCGGCGACCAGCAGGTCGGCCACCTCCTGGGCGGAGCTGGCCGGCGTGGCCACGATGCCGATGGCAATGGTCTGCTCGGCGGCGATGGCCGGGAGCTCGTCGAGGTGGCGGACGGGCAGCTCGGCCACCATCTCCCCGACCTTGGCCCGGTCGGCGTCGACCAGGGCGGCGATGCGGAAGCCGCGCGCCGAGAAACCCTTGTAGTTGGCCAGGGCGTGGCCCAGGTTCCCGATACCGACGATCACGACGGGCCAGTCCTGGGTCAGGCCCAGGACCCGGTTGATCTGGACCAGGAGGAACTGGACGTCGTACCCCACACCCCGGGTGCCGTAGGAGCCGAGGTAGGACAGGTCCTTGCGCACCTTGGCCGCGTTCACCCCGGCCATCTCGGCCAGGCGTTCCGAGGAGACGGTGATGATGTGGGCGTCGGCCACTTCGAGGAGGCTGCGCAGGTAGACCGGCAGCCGGGCGACGGTGGCCTCGGGGATACGCCGGGGGTTGCGGCCCGGCGACCCGATGCCCGTGGCGGGCAGCACGGCGTCGATCGTCAGGCCGGCGTCGATCTTCAGGCCGGCGCCGTTGAGGCCGGGCACGACGGGGCTCACGCCGTTGACGGCGGCCGGCCACGCCGTCGCGTCTCGGCCGGCCGCCGGCGAGCCTTCGTCCCGGGTCGGGTCCTGCATTCTTCGAAGTGTACGACTTCGTGCGTTTGTTCACAAAGCCCCTGTGGACAACCCGTCCCCCCCGGGACAGCTGCCTTGCGCCGGGCCGGACGGGCGGCCACTATTAGGTCACCCTCACGTACGCTCTAAGGAGCACTTGATGCTGGCCAACTACCTGATCGGGCTTCGCGAAGGCCTCGAAGCGGCGCTGGTCGTCAGCATCCTCGTCGCCTACCTGGTCCGCAGTGGCCGGCAGGACCGGCTGCGCCCGATCTGGCTCGGCGTCTCGGGGGCCGTCGGCGCCAGCCTGCTGGCCGGCGCCGTCCTCACCTTCACCTCGCGCTCGATGTCGTTCCGGGCCCAGGAGCTCTTCGGTGGCCTGATGTCGGTGCTGGCCGTGTGCTTCGTCACCTGGATGGTCTTCTGGATGCGGCGGGCGTCGCGCCACCTCAAAGGCGACCTCCAGCAGAAGCTCGACACCGCCCTGGCCATGGGTACGGGGGCGCTGGCGCTCACCGCCTTCGTCGCCGTTGCCCGGGAAGGTCTGGAGACGGCCCTGTTCATCTGGACCGCGGTCCAGGCCACCGGCGACACCGCCGCTCCCGTGGCCGGCGCCTTCCTCGGCCTGGTGACGGCCATCGTCCTCGGCTACCTGCTCTACAAGCGCTCGGTCAAGCTGAACCTGGCCACCTTCTTCCGCTGGACCGGCGCCGGCCTGGTGGTGGTGGCCGCAGGCGTGCTGGCCTACGGCTTCCACGACCTCCAGGAGGCCGGCTGGCTCACCGCCGGCGGGCTCGACCGGGTGGTGCTCGACGCCACGGGTGTGCTCCCGCCGTCGAGCTGGTGGGGGACGCTCTTCAAGGGCCTGTTCAGCATCAGCGCGTCGCCTACCCGGCTGGAGCTCGGGGCCTGGTTGGCCTACCTCGTCCCCACCATGGTCCTGTTCCTCCGGCCGGCACCTCGGGGCGGTGGCCCGGCGCCGGCACCGCCGGCGCCTGCTGTCCACCGTCCGTCCTCGACCTCGGAGACCGTCACCTCATGAAATCCGCCCTCCTCAGCCTGGGCATCGGGCTGGGCCTCACCCTCGCCGCGACCGCCTGCTCGTCCGACGACGCCGGCGGCGAGGCCATCGCCATCACCTCCGGGACCACCGAGTGCCGCGTCGCCCAGACGGCGCTGGCCGCCGGCAAGCACCGGTTCCAGGTCCAGAACACCGGGAACCAGGCCACCGAGGTCTACGTGTACGCGGCCGGCGACAAAGTGGTGGCCGAGAAGGAGAACATCGGCCCCGGCACCAAGGCCACCTTCTCCGTCACCCTCGCCGCCGGCACCTACGAGATCGCCTGCAAGCCCGGCCAGACCGGCTCCGGGATCCGCCAGCCCCTCACGGTCAGCTGACCCGGCCGGGCACTCAAGCTTTCCGGCCCGCCGGCCGATCAGTTGGCCCGAGGAGGGCGGATGCAATCGGGCCACCGGGTGAGCAGGGTCGAACAGGTACCATCAGAGGTCGTGGCCCGCACGATCCGCGTGATGGTGGTCGACGACACGGACCACGTGCGGCGCATGCTCACGTCCATGCTGTCCCTCGACGGCTTCGAGGTCGTCGGCGAGGTCGCCAGCGGGCCGGCAGCGCTCGACGCAGTCGAGAAGGCCGACCCCGACATCGTGGTCATCGACTACAAGATGCCCGGCATGGACGGCCTCGACACGGCTCGGGGCATCCGCCAGCGCCGCCCCGACCAGGTGATGATCCTCTACACGGCGTACATCGACGCCGCCCTCGAGCGGGCGGCGAGCGAGGCCGGCATCTCGCTCTGCATCGGCAAGGTGGACGGGCTGTCCTCGTTGGAACGCGAGATCACCCGCCTCTGCACGTCGCTGTTCTAGGCCCGCCGGCAGGGCCCTACTTGCCGATGACGAGGAACTGGACGATCGAGGCGCCCAGGATGAGCAGGAGCAGGGCGCCCAGCAGGATGGCGATGCTGGGCCTCATCCCCGGAGGTTACTCGGCGGGCTTGATGGTCACGGAGTCGCCCGAGCCGATGCGCAGCTCCTCGGCCGCCGAGCGCCGGTCGAGGGCGATCGACACCAGCCCGTAGGAGTCGGTGACCAGGCCGATCTGGCCGGAGCGCAGGTCCGAGTAGCACCGGGCCCGGACCGCGGTGCGGGTCTTGTCGCCCGAGACCAGCACCAGCGGGTCGTCCATGAGGAGCAGGTCGTCGGGGTCGACGTTGAGCTGGATGTTCCCGAACCGGTCGACCCACAGGACCTCGCCGGTCACCGAGCCTTCCTCCTGCCGGGACAGGGGCAGGATGCCGGGCAGGAGCGTGATGGGGTCGACGAGCGGGCCCAGCTCGGCCAGGTCGACGCCGGCGCAGAGGTGGGCGGCGGCCGGGGCAAAGATGTCGCGCCCGGCGAACGTGGCGCCCGGGGCCGGCAGGTGGTACTCGTCGTTGGTCAGGGCCACCGCCCGGCGGGCGCCGCCCACCATGGCCACGGCCGAGGCCATCAGCCCGTTGTCCGGCCCGACGAGGACCGCCGCCGGCGCCGCTCCGTCGATGCCACCGGCCTCCACCGCCACCGCCCGCCGGTCCGACCCGACGCCGGGGTCGATCACGGCCAGCACCACCGACGGGACGAGGGTCAGGTACTGCATGCTCCGGGCCAGGGCCAGGGAGCCGGCCCGGATGTCATGCGGCGGGATCTGGTGGGTGACGTCGCCCACATGGACGTGGGGGGCGATGGCCCGCACGACGGCCTTGACCACGCCGACGAACTCGTCGTCCAGCCCGTAGTCGGACAGGAACCAGACGTTGTCGAACGTCACCCGGCCTGCGTATACGTGCTGGCCAGGTACCGGTCGACGTCGTCCTCGCGCACCCGGTAGGACTTGCCCACCCGGACCGATGCCAGCTGGCCGGCCTTGATCAGCCGGTAGACGGTCATGGTCGACACCCGGAGCTGGCCGGCAACCTCCGCGACCGTGAGGAACCGCGCCCGTTCGTGAGACTGCCCGGCCGCATGTGACTTGGCTACCAGATCGATCACCCCTCTTCGCCTACCGGCAATGTATTCGCCGCCGGCGCCCGGGGAAAGAGGGCGCCGGGTCAGGCGCCCCCCAGCTCCTTGGAACGGCGGGTGGCGGCGGCCACGGCCTCGATGAAGGCGGAGCGGACCGCTCGGGCCTCGAGGGCGGCCAGGCCGGCCGCCGTGGTGCCACCGGGCGACGTCACCGCCGCCCGCAGCACCTCTGGGCGGGCGCCGGGCTCGGCCAGCAACCGGGCCGAGCCCAGGATGGTCTGGATGGTCAGCGCCTCACTGGCGGTCCGGGGAAGGCCGGCGGCCACGCCGGCCTCGATGAGGGCCTCGGCCACGAGGAAGACGTACGCCGGCCCGGAGCCGGAGAGGCCGGTCACCGCGTCCAGGAGGGGTTCGGCCACCCGCTGCACCTGGCCCACGGCGCCGAGGATCTCCTCGGCCCACGCCAGGTCGGCCTCCGACGCGGCCGAGCCCGGCGCGATGGCCGCGGCGCCCGCGCCCACGAGCGCCGGCGTGTTGGGCATGGCCCGGACGACCGAGGCCCCCGCTCCCAGCCAGGCCTCCAGCCGGGCGATGGGCACGCCGGCGGCGATCGACAGGACCCGGTCGACACCTGCTTCGGCCAGCGCCCGGCACGCGGCCTCAACGTCGCCCGGTTTGACCGCCACCACCGCACCGTCAGCCCCCACCAGGAGGTCGCCGGCCAGGCCGAGGCCAGGGTGGGCCGCGGCCAGTTCGTCACGGCGCCCCGCCACCGGTTCGACGACCAGGAGCTCGCCAGCGGTGGCCCAGCCCGCCGACAGCAGCCCGGCGACGAGCGCCGCTCCCATCTTGCCGCCACCGACCACGACGAGCCGGGGAGCGGTCACAGGCCCACGTTAGGGCAGGTACTTCATCGGGTCCTGCGGGCTGCCGTTGACCCGCGTCTCGAAATGCGAGTGCGGGCCGGTGGAGTTCCCTGTGGACCCCATGTCGGCGATGAGCTCGCCCTGGCTCACCCGTTGGCCTTCACTGACCCGCAGCCGGCTGTTGTGGCCGTAGAGGGTGGAGAACCCGCCCCCATGGTCGATCACGATGCAGTTGCCGTACCCGCCGTTCCACCCGGCCAGGATCACCGTGCCCGCCTTGGCCGCCCGGACCGGGGTGCCGGTGTTGTTGGCGATGTCGATGCCGGCGTGCAGGGCGCCCCACCGGTACCCGAACCCCGACGTCAGCGTCCCCTGCGCCGGCCAGATCAGGCCGGCCCCGGAGACCTTCGACACCGGGGCGTTGTCCGCCGTGTCGGACGCGTCGGGCGGCAACTGGCGAGCACGGATCAGGGCGGACAGGGTGGCTTCCTCCCGCCCGAGGGCCGCCACCTCGGCGGTCACCTCGCTGATACGGGCGTCGAGCGCCGACTTGAGCCGCGCCTGGTCGTTCCGGGCCTTCTCCAGGGTGGCCAGCTTGTCCGCGGCCGCCTTCTTGCGGTCGGCGGCCACATTGGCCGCCGCGGCCAGGTTCTCCCGCTCGAACTGCTGGTCCTGGCGGGCGGAGCGCAGCTGGTCGACAATGTCCCGGTCGCTGGCCACCACGTGGGCCAACAGGGCCTGGCGGCGGCTGGCCTCACCCAGGTCCTTGGCCCGCACGATCTCCAGCAGGGTGTCGCCGCCGGGATGGACGTACGCCCGTACCGCCGCCTCGGATGCCTTGACCCGCAGGTCCGACATGCGGGTCTCGGTGCTGGCCAGGCGGGACTGGGCCGTCCCGAGCGTCTTCTCCGCCGCCTTCAGTGCCTGCTGGGCCGCGTCAGTGGTGGCGGCTTGGGCGGCCACGCCGGCGTCGAGGGCCTTCACCGCGGCTTCCAGGTCGTCGTCGTTGGCCTTGAGCGTGTCGAGCTGGGCGGCGGCCTGGGCCTTCTTGGCCGCGGTCGCGGCCCGCTTGTCCTCGGCCGAGGGGTCGGCGAAGGCCGGCGTGGCCAGGGCCATCACCATCACAACGACGAGTAGGCGGGCTGGGATCTTCAGGGTTGCCATGAACTCCAGCGAAGGCAGCCTCGCCGGGGCTGCTGGGTGGGCGAAATGTAGGGCCCAACCGGTGCCTGATGCAAGCGTTGCACCAGGGCCCGACCGGGGCGGACGCGAACGGGCCCGAGGAACCTCCTAGCCGCCCCCACTTCCCCGAAGGGGTGACCAGTCCGCCCCTCGGGCCCGGCAGGAATGTACCCGCTCGGGAACAGGAACGCAAGAGAAGGCATGAAATACATCATTGGCGCGCCGAACCAGACCTGGCGTCTCCCCCCGCCATCGACGGCTCAGCGTAGCGGCGGCCGGCCCACGCCCGCCACACCCCTGACTGCTCAGCGGCACTCGACCAGGCGGCGGGCGGTGAGGTCGGCGTAGAGCCGGCGCAGGCGGGCGGCGGCGATCGACCACCGGTACCCGGCGGCCCGGGTGGTGGCCTCCAGGCTCATCTCCGCGGCCAGCGCCGGGTCGCGCAGGAGCTGGGCGACGCGTGCCGCGTAGGCCTCGGGGTCACGGCCCTCGACGAGGAACCCGCTCACCCCGTCGGCCACCAGGGTGGCCAGCCCGCCCACCGCGGCGGCCACCACGGGGGTCCCGCACGCCGCCGCCTCCAGCGCCACCAGCCCGAAGGACTCCGACCGGCTGGGCACGAGGCACACGTCGGCGGCCCGGTAGTACAGGGCCAGCCGCCCGTGCGGCTGCGGGGGGACGAACGTCACCCGCTCCCGCAGGCCCAGGTCGGCGACCAGGTAGTGCAGGCGAGCCAGCTCAGCGTCGCCGTCGACGCCGCTCGGCCCGCCGACCAGCAGCAACCTCGCCGCTCGCCCCGCCGGCCCGGCCCGGTCCGACGGCCGCTCCTGGCCCAGGGCGGCGAGCGTGCGCACGGCCACATCCGCCCCCTTCAGCGGCTGGATGCGGCCGGCGAAGAGCAGCACCGGCCCGGCGCCCAGGCCGAGCTCGGCCCGCGCCGCCCGCTGGTCGCCAGGCGAGAACAGGTGGTGGTCGACGCCCGGGGGGACGACTTCGATGCGGTCAGGCACGGCTCCGTACAGCCGCTCGAGCTGGGTGGCCTCGTCGGCGGAATTGGCCAGGATGGCGTCGGAGCAGCCGATGACCTCGGCCTCGGCCTTGGCCCGCAGGTCGTGCTCCTCGGCCGCCTCCTCCGCCTTGACCCGGGCCAGGGTGTGGAAGGTCGAGACCAGCGGCAGCTCGAGCCGGTGCTTCAGGGCGTGGCCGGCGACGCCCGACAGCCAGTAGTTGGCGTGGATGACGTCGGGGGCGCCGACGGTGGCGATCCGGTCGAGCACGCCGGCGGTGAACTGCTCGACGTGCTGGGGAAGGTCCTCCTTGGCCACCGACGCCTCGGGGCCGGCGGGCACGTGGTGCACCCGGAACCCTGGCTCGACCTCCAGCACGGGGGCCAGGCCCCGCCGCCAGGAGCGGGTATAGACGTCGCAGTCCACGCCGGCGCCGGCGAGGGCGGAGGACAGCTCGCGCACGTAGACGTTCATCCCGCCACCGTCGCCGGTGCCGGGCTGGGTCAGCGGCGAGGTGTGGAACGAGAGGACAGCAAGTCGGCGCACGACGGACGAAACCCTACCCAGCCCCAGCGCATTCCGTGCCGCACGCGTGCAGGACCGGCCGCGCCCCGGCGTCAGCGGTCGAGGAGGGCGGCGACATCGGCCTCACCGGTGCCGTACCGGCGGGCCAGCTCGCCGTTGAGGGCGTCGATGCGGCCGAACAGGCCCCGCCGGCTCTCCGATGCCTGCCGCTCGAGCTCCCCGATGCTCCGGGCCAGCTCGGCGACCGCATCGTCGGACAGGTCAGGCAGGTCACTGAGGGTGTCAGGGCCGGCCACGCGGTCGATCTCGGTGGTCAGGTCGGTGTCGTCGGGGAGGATGAGCCCGCTCGGTAGCCGGCCGGGGCCGCCGGCATGGACCTTGTCGCTCAGGATGTCGGGGAGCTGCTCGATCAAGGTCCCGAGGTCGATCGGTGACCCGCCTTCGGCCCGCCGGCGCAGGTCGGCGGCCACGATGTCGAGGCGGCCCTGGATGATCCGCCGCAGGTACGACACCCTGTCCTCGATGGCCCGGCACTCGTCGCGCATGGCCCGCACATCTTCGATGGAGCGGGCTGGCAGGTCGCCCAAGTAGTCGTCCGCCCGGACTCGGTCGACATCATCAGTCCACATCCCCGCCAGCCTACAAGCCGCCGGCCCTACAACCGGCCCCGGCGGCTGTCGGGGAAGTAGCGGTAGACGGCTCGACCGCGGACGGCTGCCGGCGCCAGCGGCCCCAGCTCCCGGCTGTCGGTGCTGGCTGTGGGGTTGTCGCCCAGCACGGTGACCCCCTCCGGGCCGACGGCTGCCACCCGCTTGACGAGGAGGCGCGACGGCACCCGCGGGTCGGTGACGGCCACCACGTCGCCGACCCGGGCCCGTCCGCCGCCGACCACCACCAGCCGGTCGCCGGCGACGAGGGCGGGCAGCATGCTGTCGCCCGTCACCGCCACCCGGCGGACCGGCCGCCGGCGCCGGAGGGCCAGGGCCGTGGTCACGACCCCCGCCACGACTAGGTAGTGTCGAGCCGACCGTCTCATCCCGGACGAAGGAGCCTAGGCATGCCCGTCCTTTCTCGCGTGTTGTCCGTTCTCGACCGCCTCAGCCCTCCGGGGCAGGTCTCGGCCCACTGTGACCTCCCGTGCGGTGTCTACGACCCCGCGCAGGCCCGCATCGAGGCCGAGTCGGTGAAGGCCACCCAGGAGAAGTACCAGGCGTCGAGCGACGACGCGTTCAAGATCCGGGCGCTCGGCATCAAGGAGGAGCGGGCCGACATGGTCAAGCACCACCTCTGGGTGCTGTGGACCGACTACTTCAAGCCGCCCCACCTGGAGAAGTACCCCCAGCTCCACCAGCTGTTCTGGGATGCCACCAAGGCCGCCGGCGCCACCAAGGGCTCGGTCGACCCGGCCACCGGCCAGAAGCTGCTCGACCTGATCGCCGAGATCGACACCATCTTCTGGGAGACGAAGAAGGGCTGAGCGTTCGAGAGTGGGCGGTCCGCGCACGCATGCCGGCGCGGATCGTCCACTCTCGTTTTCACGATCTCGTACGAACTGGCGTTTGGGCCTTCCACCGGTGCCCCGTTCGGCGTAGAGTCGGGCTGGAAGAACGGCGGAAGGAACGGCGGACGGCATGGACAGTCGGCGGGTAGACGGGCGCGGGCGCACGTCAGGCGGGCGACGGTGACGCGGGGGCGCAAGGCCCTCATCGGATGGGTGGCCCTGGGGCTGGTGGCCGGCGCCGGCCTGCTGGTGGTCCGGTCGGCTCTGGTGACGGAGACGTCGGGCCGGATGGTCGTCGGCTGGGCCCTGCTGGTGCCCGTGGCCGCCGCGGTCGTCGTGGTCATGGTCCGGGGCCGGGGCCCGGGCCGGGGCCGGGCCCTGATCGCCGCCGCCACCGGGACGGCCACCGTCGCCGGGCTGCTCGTGGCCACAGCCTCCATCGAGCCCTGCGATCGGCGGGGGAGCAAGGTCGTCCTGGCCGGCTGTCAGCTCATGGGGAAGGACCTGCGGGGGGTGAACCTGCGCCAGGCCAACCTGACCGGCGCCGACCTCACCGGCGCCCGCTTGACCAGGGCCGACCTGTCGGGCGCCAAGCTGGGTGCCGCCCACCTGGACCGGGCCGATCTGAGCGACGCCAAGCTCGTGGATGCCGAGCTCATGGGGGCCACCCTGAGCGAGGCTCGCCTGGCCGGGGCCGACCTCAGTGGGGCGGACCTGGCAGGCGCCGCCCTTCCCAAGGCCAGCCTGGCCGGCGCCACCCTGGCCGAGGCCAACCTGGCCCGGGCCGACCTCTCCGACGCCGACCTGTCCGGCAGCCACCTCCACAAAGCGGTCCTCACCGAGGCCCAGTTGAAGGGCGCCAACGTGGGCGGGACCGACCTGACCGCGGTCGACCTGGCCCGCGCCGACCTCAGCAGCGCCGAGCTGGGCAAGTCCGACTTGACCAGCGCCAACCTCAGTGGGGCGACCCTTACCGGGGCCAAGTTGGGAGGCACGGTCCTCAACGCCGCCATCCTGGACAACGTCAAGGTGACGGCACCTGACTTCTCCGGGCTCGACCTGACCGGCGCCCGGCTCGCCGGCGTCAACCTGGCGAAGGCGGCACTGGCCAAGACCCGCCTGAGCGGGGCCTCCATGGGCGGCGTGGACCTGAGCGGCGCCGACCTCCACGAGGCCCGGCTCGACTCCGTCATCCTGACGAGCGCCAACCTGGCGGGGGCCAACCTCAATGGGGCCAAGATGGCGTCGGCTGGCCTCAACGGGGCCAACCTGTCCGGCGCCGACCTCAGCGGTGCCGACCTGGGCAAGGCCAACCTGACCAGCGCCAACCTCACCGGCGCCAAGCTCGTCGGCGCCAGCCTGGTGACGGCCAACCTCACGAGTGCCAATGCCGAAGGGGCCAGTTTCGAGCGGGCCAACCTGGGTGGCGCCACGCTCAACAAGGCCACCCTCACTCGCGCCCAACTGGCCCAGGCCGATCTCAGCAAGGCCCAGGGCAGCGATGTCGCCCTCGACGGTGCCGGTTTGGCGGCGGTGAACCTGTCCGAGGCCAAGCTGACGAACGTCAACCTGACCGGGGCCGTGATCACCGATGCCAATCTGACCAAGACCGACCTGACCGGGGCCTCCCTGGGCGGGGTGACGATGCGGAACCTCACCATGGACGCCGCCGTCCTGACCAGCGCCACCAACCTGGAGAACGCCGCGCTGGCCAGCGCCTTCCTCGTCGACGAGGGCGGCCTGTCCCGGGCGGCCAGCACCAGGGGGATCAAGTTCGAGACCCGCGACCAGATCATCGCCGCCGTGGGTGCGGCGTGTGCCGGCCGGGCCGTCGGCGGCACGGGCCGCTACAACGCCGGCCCGAACTTCCACGGGACTTTCGTGCTCAACGGCGACGGCAAGGTCGACAGCTCGCTGAACGGGATCAGGCGCGGGAACTGGGAGCCCTCCGCCATCCGCTTCAGCGAGCTGGTGGCCTGCGTCGACGGCGAGACGACGGCCACCCTCGAGAGCTGCTCCTACTCGCTCGGCGGCATCCTGCGCCGGCTCCGGATATCCCGCCAGGTCCGGCTGGTGTCGGTGGCCACAGGCGCGGTCGTCGCCCAGCGCACCTTCACCGGCGGTGTCCCCGGCCCATGCCCCCAGTCCAAGCTCACGACCACGTCCGAGGAGCGCGGTACGTCGCCACCCTTCGAGGACGTGACGGCGTGGCTGGCCGACTACGTGCGGGCGTAACGGAGTGACGGCCCGTCGACGGCCTAGCGCAGGAAGATCATCGTGCACCAGGCCCAGAGCGGCCCGAGGAGCAGGAGCGAGTCGAGCCGGCGCAAGGCCGGGGCGTGGCCGTTGCGGTCGCCCAGCAGCGCCGACGCCGCCACCGGGCCGGCGGGCGCCAGCACCGCGCCCAGGATGCCCAGGAAGAGCGGCTGGGCGCCGGCGAACGGCGGGATCAGCACCACCTCAGCCAGGATCGTGAGCGGTATCAAGCCGGCGACGCCCGCCGCCGGCCCCTCCCACGCCGAGGACGCGCCGGTGCCCACCAGGTAGGCGCCGGCGTCGTAGACGCACACGATGGCCAGCAGGAGGACGGCGGCGGCGATGCCCGTGTGGCGCACGAGCACGGGCGCGGCGGCGGCCAGGCCGATGGGGACGCCCAGGGCCAGGGTCAGGGCCACGTCGCGCGACGGGGCCCTCGTCGGCCGGGCCAGCCGGCTGACGAGGGTGGCCACCACGCCGGCGGCGACGACACCGAGCATGGCGCCGACGTCGAAGGAGGCGGCGATGGGCAGGCCGGCGGCGATGCCCGCGGCGGCGAGAGCCACCGGTCGCTCCCCTCGCCTGCGCCACACCCGGCAGGCCTGGGCGCCGCCGACGAACGCCGCCATGGCCAGCCACCCGCCCAGCCACGCGGGGCCGGCGACGGTGAGGCCCAGGGTGGCCCCGGCCCACGCCAACCCCAGCCGGCCGTGGGGACGCACGCTCTTGTGGACCACGGCCAGGGGCGCCCGGTCGGGCTCCGGTCGGGCCTCCGGCTCGGGCGCCAGGTCGGGGACGAGCGCCAGGTTCCCCCGGACGACGGGCGCCGCCGGCCGCGCCGTCGCCCCCCCCGACACCGGGGGCAGGACGGCCACCACGTCGGCCGCCACGACCAGGGTGCCCGCGTCGGCGGGCTGGCCGTTGACCCACACCTTCGACGAGGCCAGCACGGCGGAGAACCGGTCGCCGTAGCGCCGGCGGGCCTCGTCGAGCACCTCGGCCACCGTCGACGCCGGGATCTCGGCGGTGGTGACGCCGGCCGCCTCCCGGGCCGCGGCGAACAGCCGCAGGACGGCCATCTACCGCTGCCCCAGCTCGGCCCGTCCGTCGCGGACCACGACCTTGCCGGCGCTCGACGCCTCGAAGGCCAGGACGCGCCGGTGGCCCACCGTGCCGGCGTCAAAGACCGTCGTGACCAGGTCGTTCCCGGGGAACACGGGCCGGTAGAAGCGCACCGCCAGCCGGCGCAGGCGGGAGGGGTCGCCGTCGGCCAGCCCGTCGACCACCGACCGCCCGCAGAGCGCCATGGTGCACATGCCGTGCAGGATCACACCAGGGAGCCCGACGGCCTTGGCCGCCGCGTCGTCGGTGTGGATCGGGTTGGCATCGCCCGACGCGACCGCGTAGCGCAGCGCCTGGTCGAGGTCGACCGCCGACGCCAGCTCGGCGAGCCGAGCCGCCTTGGCCTCGGGCGGGAAGGCGTGCGAAGGGGGCGCCTCGCCACCGTCCTCGCCGGGCTCAACCCCCCGGATCAGCATGGTGGCGAACTGCTCCACCAGCAGGTTCCCGGCCTCGTCGGCGCTCACCACCCGCATGGTGAACCGTGTGCCCATGCGGGTCGGGCGCAGGCTGTAGGCCTCGGCAAAGGTGACGAGCGGGCGGCCCGGCACCAGCGGGCCGAAGAAGTGCATGTCCTGCTCGGCGTGGAGCATGGCCACCTGGTCGGCCGCCGGCACCACGTCGTGGAGGGCCACCATCATGGCGTCCCAGGTCGGTACGACGGCGAAGACGGGCGGGGCCAGCTCCCCGGCGAGATAGGCCGGGTTGGCGTCGTTGGTGGCAGCCGCGTACGCCCGCGCCCGATCGGCGTCGATCATCGCCGTCCGTGGTTCGTACCGGGTCCCGAGCTTCTCCGAGGGGAGTGCCACCTTGGAGGGGACGCTACCGGAGCCGGCGGTCGAGCTCCTCCAAGAGGCGGTCGGCCAGGGCGGGGGTCAGCAGGTCGCTCCCGTGGCCCGTGCCCGGCAGCAGCCAGAGGTCCTTGGGCTCGTTGGCCCAGCCGTAGATCGTCCGGGGGTGCTCCTCGGAGAAGTAGTGGTCAGCCGGGTCGGCGACGACCAGCGTGAACGCCGGGGCGATGGCGCCCGCCTGCTCCTCGGCGTGGGGGACGCCCTCGCACACCTCGGCCATGCGGGTGCGCATGAACACGGCCAGGAACCGCCGGCCGGCGGGGCTCATGGCATAGCGCTGGATGCGCTTGGTGGCCGGCGTGTCCCATGCCCCCCACCACGCCGGGGCGCTGATGGCCACGACCCCGGCCACGCCCCCGTAGGTGCCCCCGTGGAGAAGTGCGGCCGCCCCGCCCAGGCTGATGCCGACGGTCACGACCGGCAGGCCCGGCGCGGCCGCCTCGACCGCGGCCTTCACGTCGAGGGGCTCGTAGGTGCCGAGCGAGGACAGGCCGCCCGACGCGCCGTGGCCGCGGAGGTCGGGGACGATCACGTGCATGCGCCCGGCCAGCCGGTGGGCGAAGGCGTGGATGCGTGGCATCCGCGACGACTGGCTGAACCCGTGGACCAGGACGACGGTGCCCAGGGCGTCGGCCGGGCCGGCCAGGCGGGAGGCGGAAAGGGTCACCCCGTCGTCGGTCACTAGTGACAGCCGGGTCTCGGGCGCGTACTGGGGGACGAACGCGTGCTTGCGCACGTAGCCGGCGAAAGCCCGGGCCGCCCGCCGGCCGGCCTCCTCGGCGGCCCGGCGCCGGTCGCTCAGCGCGCCGCGGCGGCGAGGCGGTGACGTCGCCATTCGACCTCGGCCCGGCCGAGCTCGGTGGACGGAGGCGCGTGGTGGAGGTACTCGCCGAGCAGGTCGCCCCAGCGGTGGGTCACGCCCATGCGCCCGAAGAGCGCGCTCATCCCCCACACCACCCGGTCGAGGATGACGTAGGACGGCGGCATGTTGAGCTTGCGGATGACGTCGCTGAACTCACCCTGGAGGTCGAGCATGCGCTGGAGCGTCTGGCCGACGAACTCACTTGAATAGGTGAACTCCTCGACCTGGAAGGGGAGATAGGGCAGCGTGCAGAACTCGTACAGCCGGTCGGCCGGTACGCCGGCGTCGGCGGGGAGGAACCCCGAGCGGACGACGGCCTTGAGCGTGCCCTCGGGGTCCTGGGCCAGGATGGCGTCGAGGATGGGGCTCAGCCCCTCGAGCTCGCCCGGGGCCCACCGCTTGACCAGGCCGAAGTCGAGGAAGGTCACCTTGCCCGACTCGGGATGGAACCGGTAGTTGCCGGGGTGGGGGTCGCCGTTGAAGACCCGGTGGTGCCAGATCGACCCCTCGGCGAAGCGGAACAGCACCTCGGCCGCCACGTGCTTCTGCGCGGGCGTGGCGACCTCCAGGAACTCCTTCCAGTTCATCCCGTCGACCCAGTCGCTGGTGATGACCCGCTGGCTGCTGCGCTCAGGGACCACGTCGGGCACGTGGATGAACGGATGGCCCCGGTAGCGGTCGGCGAACTCCTTCTGGCAGGCCGCCTCCAAGCGGTAGTCGAGCTCGTCGCCCATCCGGGCCCGCAGCTCGTCGACCATGGGCTTGACATCCATGTTCTTCAGGGCGAAGGAGGCGAACAGGCCGTAGAGGAACTCGGCGTTGTCGAGGTCGGACCGGATGGCTTTGTCCACGCCCGGGTACTGCACCTTCACGGCGACGAGGCGGCCGTCGGGCATGACCGCCCGGTGGACCTGGCCGATCGACGCCGCCGCCACCGGGATGGGGTCCCAGTCGAGGAAGAGCTGGGTGGGGTCGGCGCCCAGCTCGGCCCGGATGACGCCCTCGGCCAGGCTGGGGGCCATCGGGGGCACGTCGGCCTGGAGCGTGGCCAGGGCGGCCTGGGCCTCGGGCGGGAGGCCGTCGGCGATGAAGGAGACCATCTGGCCGGCCTTCATGATCGCCCCCTTCATACCGCCGAGCACCCGGGCCACGTCCTCGGCCGTGCGGATGGCGAACTGCTCCTCCAGGTGGGCCCGGCGCTCCTCGGAGGCGCGGCTGCCCCGCACCTTGGTCACCCCCCAGGCGATGCTCCGCCGGGTCGAGAGCCGCCAGACCCGGGCCTGGCGCTCGAGGCGCACCCGCCGGTCGGCGTCGGAAAGGGCAACGCCGGCGCCCACCCCGCCAACCGCCAGCACGGCCGCGGCTCCAGCCCCGAGGACGACGGACTTGCGCATGGTGGCCGTGCTGCTACTCGCCCGACGCCCGCCCCGGACCGCTCTCACCATCGGCGGACATCATCCCGACCCCCGCCCGCTCACCGGAGCGCCGCACCGTGCGCTCGGCCTCGGCCTGGTGCTCCAGGCACAGCCGGGTGGCCGGCATGACCTCGAGCCGCTCGTCGGGGATGACCCGGCCGCAGACCTCGCAGGTGCCGTAGGTGCCCTCGTCGAGCCGGCGCAGGGCGTGCTCGACGTCGCCCAGCTCGGCTTCGACCTGCTCCAGGATCGACAGGTCCTTCTCGCGCTCGAAGGTCTCCGTGCCCATGTCGGCCTGGTGCTGGTCGTACGAGCTGATCTCCCCGACCGATTCGGACTCGGACTGCTCGCCCAGGCGCTCGTCGTCGAAGGTCGAGCGCACGTCGGCCAGGCGCTCCCGCTCCTCCGCCAAACGCTGCCGGGCCTGGTCGGTCTCCATCGGGACCAGCCTACGCCCGTGCCGCGGCTACGCCGCCCGCGGGCGCCGGCAACTCGGGGGACAACCCCACTGGCTACGCTGGTCCTGGGCCGTTAGCTCATCGGGTAGAGCGGGAGCCTTTTAAGCTTCTGGGCCGGGTTCGAGCCCCGGGCGGCCCACCCGCGAGGGGCAAACTGCTCGGCGGACCACCGGATCTGTAGCACCCTTGCTACGGTGGTGGGATGAGCCGGGAGATCAGCCAGCGAGAGCTGCGCAACGAGAGCGGTGAAATCATGCGCAGGCTCGATGAAGGCGAGACCTTCGTCGTCACGCGCAACGGCGTTCCCGTGGGCGAGCTGACTCCATTGCGCCGCCATCGCTTCGTAGCCGCCGAGGCGGCCGTCGCCCTCTTCCGGGCGGCACCAGCAGTTGAGGCGAGGCGGTTCCGCGCCGACCTGGACCAGGTAGTGGACCAGGATGCGTCACCCCGTGCCTGAGGAACGACGGCACCAGCGCGGCCTGCTCGACACGTCGGTCGTCATCGACATCGAGAGGCTGGACCCATCCCAGCTCCCTCGTGAGGTGGCGATCAGCGCCCTCACCATGGCCGAGCTTGCCGCCGGTCCGCACGCCACGACCGATCCGGAGGAGCGAGGGCGCCGGCAGGACAGACTGCAGCGGGCCGAGGCCGCGTTCGATCCCCTCCCGTTCGACACCGATGCCGCCCGTGCGTACGGTCGGGTCTTCTCCGCCGTCGTGGCTACCGGACGCAAAGCACGCGGTGCCCGGGCCGTCGACCTGCTCATCGCGGCAACCGCCCTCGCCGCCGGCCTTCCGCTGTACACCCGGAACGGCGACGACTTCTTGGACCTCCACGATCTCGTCGACGTTGTCGTTCTGTAGGTCCCCAGGCCGGCGCACGGGTACCGACACCCGTCCTTCGGCTGTCCGCTACCTCGCACCGCCAAGCAGGCGGCCAAGCACTTCTGCTTCGCCCGTGACTCCGAAGCCTTCCATGTTCAGGATGTAGTCACGATTGCCCCGGACGAAGGTCAGGCGGTGGACCGGGCGCTCGACTCCCTCGATGACTGCGCCACTCACGCCTCCCGCGGGAACCCGAAGCCTCTGGTGCTCAATGGCGCAAAGGCTGGCCAGCCGCTGGGCTTCGTAGCGCACCGGCCCAAGCTCGGTCGTGAACTGGAAGACCTCCAGCTTCACGCGTACCTGTCCCGATGTGAAGGTACGCCGGTACCCGTCGGTGAAGC
This sequence comes from Acidimicrobiia bacterium, assembly GCA_023264995.1. Classification (GTDB taxonomy): domain Bacteria; phylum Actinomycetota; class Acidimicrobiia; order Acidimicrobiales; family AC-14; genus CADCTB01. The sequence continues at coordinate 88,885 of JAHFUR010000016.1, forward strand.
CGGCGTTCACGAGGGCGGTCGCTGTCGCCGGGTTGAAGAACGCCGGGATCCCGAGCTCCCCCTCGTCGAACGGGGTGTACCCCCTCGAGTGACGAAGGAAGCGACGACCCGCCCGCGGCGGGGCTGGCTACCATGACCCGACTGGTGGACGTGACTGGGGGTGGCGGTGGCTGACGTCGCCGATGTCGTCGTCGTTGGCGGGGGGATCGGGGGCGCTTCCCTCGCTTTCGCGCTGGCACGCGAGGGTCTTGGTGTGACGGTGCTCGAGGCGACGCTCGAGTACGAGGACCGGGTTCGAGGCGAGAGCTTGCTCCCCTGGGGCGTCAAGGAAGCGCGCCAGCTCGGCGTCGAGGAGATCATGCTCGACGCCGGCGCGCATGTCGCCCCCTTGTGGAAGCAGTACTCGGAGGGTCTCGGCCAAGCGGGCGAGCTGCCGATGTCAAGAATGGTCGATGGCATCCCCGGGGCGCTCAACCTCCGTCACCCGGCGGCATGCCAGGCGTTGATCGAGGCGGCGGCGGCCCAGGGCGCCAACGTCGTGCGCGGCGTCCGTGAGGTAAAGCTGGCGGGCGGTGGCTCGCCGGCGGTGTCCTACGTGGCCGGCGCCCAAGCCCATGAGGTGACCGCCTCGCTGGTCGTCGGGGCCAACGGCCGGGCGTCGACCGTGCGCAAGCAGGCGGGGATCGTCCTTGCACGTCAGGAGCCGATCAGCCACGTCGCCGGCCTCCTGGTGGACGGGCTCGATGACGTGCCTGACGACCACGACGTGACCGCCACCGAGGGCGACATCATGTTCCTGATGTTCCACCAGGGCGGGGGTCGGGCGCGGTTGTACCTGGTCGTCGGAGCGTCCGGGCAGCACCGGTTCTCGGGGCCGCACGGCACCGAGCAGTTCCTCGCGTCCTGCGCGCTCCCGTGCCAGCCGTGGAGCGAGCAGGTGACGGCGGCGAAGCCCGCCGGCCCGTGCGCCACCTATCCCGGCGACGAAACCTGGACCGCGACGCCGTACGCCGAAGGGGTCGTGTTGATCGGCGACGCCGCGGGCCACAACAACCCCATCATCGGCCAGGGACTGTCGATCGCACTACGCGACGCCCGCACGGTGCGCGATCTCGTGCTTGATGGCGCCCGCACGCCGGCGGCGTTCGCGCCCTACGGCCAGGAGCGGCTGACGCGCATGGAGCGCCTGCGCTTGATCGCCGAGGCGGTTGCCGCCACCCGGGTCGAGGACGCGACCAACCGGGCCGCCCGGCGCGCCTTCCTGGCCGAGAAGGTGGCAGCCAAGGACCCCGAAGTCTTCACCCTGCTCATCGGCGCATTCGCCGGGCCAGAGATCATCCCCGACGAACTGGTCCGACCTGACCTGCTCGACCGCATTCGAAGCGCCTGATCGCCAGCCGTCCGGCGGGGCTACAGGATCGGGAACCCCGACGCCGGCGCAGTGACGGGCACCAGCGCCAGCAGGCCGCGATCACCGAACAAGGCCGCGAAACCAGGGTCGGCGGCCATCGCCTCCGAGGGCACGGCCCGGGGCCGGTCGCCGCCGAGAAGGATGCCGACCACCTCGGCGCCGGCAAAGAGGGCGGCGCCGGACATCCCGGCGGTCGCCGGTGCGCTTACCGGGCTGGCGGTCACGGTGAGGTCGCCGGCCGGACCGAGCGCCACGTGGCCGACGAACCGGTCGGCGTCCCGGGGCCAGTCCGCCGGCGCCGCGGACGGGCCGAACCCCATGGCCATCACGGCGACGGGCCGGCGGCCGCTGACGCGGCCCCAGGGCATCCGGTCAGGCGACGCCATGAGCGACGACGGGTCGTCGACGTCCAGCACCGCCCCACCGGAGGCGCCCGACCACACCACCGATGCCGCCACCCACCGCCCCGTGCCCGCCGGCCGGACCTCGGCCGGCCCGGACCGGCCGGCGACGCCGGCCGCGGTCAACACCAGCCGGTCGCCGACCAGATAGCCCGAGCCGGCACCGGCCCGCGCCCGTACCTCGACTACCCGGGCCCGCTCGATGCCCACCGCCGGGTCAGCCGCCGTGGGCGGTGGGATGGCGGGGCTCGTACAGGCCCAGCTCGCCGCCCCCCGGGAGCCGGATCGTGGTCAGGAGCCCCCATCCCCGGTCGGCGACCGGCGACGCCAGCTCGACACCCTTCGCCTGCAGTTCGGCGACGGTGGCCTGGATGTCGTCGCACATGAAGTACAGCTCGTGGGACCCCGGGCCGTCGGTGGGGTGGACGGCGATCTCCGTCGGCGGCGCCTTGAAGAGGAGCCACCCGTCGCCGGCGTCGACATGGCCGAGCCCGAGCACCTCGCCCAGGAACCGTCGGTCGGCCTCCGCGTCCCGGCTGTAGACGATGACGTGGGCGCCGGAGATCATTGGTAGTCAGGGGCGCGCCGCCCGCAAAGCGAGCACGTTTCCCCATCCCCCTTTCAATCCGTGCATGCGGTTTTCCCGCACACGGCTTACCGATGGTCTTCTTGACATGGTTACGCA